>NZ_JBVIRQ010000017.1:0-156136 GCF_055575955.1 Streptomyces sp. NPDC033966
AGGGGGGACCCTGTGGGAGAGTAGGACGCCGCCGAACAATCATTGTGGGAAAGCCCCGCACCTTATGGTGCGGGGCTTTTCTGCGTTTACGGGCCTTACAGAGCTTTATGCGCGAGTGGCCGAGCCGAAGCGGGCGACGTAGTGCCAGACGCGTTTCAGGGCCTGCTCGTCGTAGCGGCCCGTGCGTGCGGCTTCGCCGAGGATGCGCGGGGTGAGGACGTCCGCTTCGGCGATGGCGGTGCCGAGGTCGACGAAGTCCTGACCGCGGTAGTCGGGGTGCCGGCGGAGTTCGGCCACCGTGAGGCGGTAGCCGGGGTGCCATTCCGTGGGGCAGGGCAGCTTCGCGGCGGCGGCCTCGACCTCGGTGCCGCGGTAGCTGGGGTCCAGTACGAGGGCCTCGACGTCGTGGTCCAGCCGTACCGGGGTGTGGACCTGGGCCTCGATGTAGTCGTCCAGGGCGTCCTGGTCGTCGGCCAGCGCCAGGGGGATCAGCGCCATGCGGTCGGCGACCCCGAAGTGCTCGGGTTCCAGGTAGCTGTCCGGGTAGCAGAACGTGGTGCGGGCCCGGGTCTCCGGGCGGAGGCGGAAGTGCGCCGAGCCGAAGCGGGGGGCGGCGCCGGCCGGGTCGCGGCGGAAGTTGAGGGCGCCGTACACGGGGCGTTCCTCGGCGGGGGCGTCGTCGTAGGCGCCTCCGAAGATGCGGCTCTCCCACTGCCAGCGGGCACCGCCCGGGCGGGCGGTGAGGCCGCCGTTACTGGTGCCCGTGACGAACTGGGAGCGGTAGACGCCCTCCTCGGCCAGCGCCGTGAGGATCGGCCGGTCCTCAGTGACGCGGTCCGGGTGGAAGTTGAGCGTGACCGAGAGGGTCAGGTCCAGCGGTGGGCCGGAGGAGAGGGCGCTGACGTGGGCGAGGGCCCGGGCGTGCGGATGCATGGATGCAGTGTGCATCAAGCGGGTGGTTAGGATCCCGGATTATGGATCAGTACGTTGTGCGGGCCGTACGGGCCGAAGAGTGGCAGCAGGTCAAGGCGTTGAGGCTGGACGCCCTGCGGGATCCGGCGGCGCCGGTGGCGTTCCTGGAGACGCTGGAGCAGGCCGAGGAGCGGCCGGACGGGTTCTGGCAGGACCGGGCGCGGGGGGCCTCGCACGGGCGGGCCGCGCGGCAGTTCATCGCCGAGGGACCCGGCGGGGAGTGGGACGGGTCCGTGACGGTGCTGGTCGAGGAGGCGGGGACCACCGACTTCTTCGGCCTGCCGGTGGAGAAGACCCAGGCGCATGTGGTCGGGGTGTACGTACGGGCCGGGGCGCGGGGCGCGGGGCTGGCGGAGGCCCTGTTCACGGCCGCGGTGGAGTGGGCCCGTGGGCTGGAGGCGCCGGCGGCGGAACGCGTACGGCTCTTCGTGCACGAGGAGAACCTGCGGGCGGCGGCCTTCTACCGGCGGTTCGGGTTCGAGGCGAGCGGGCGCGTGGTGGGGCTGGAGTCGGGGGCCGAGGAGCACGAGTACGTCCTCGGCCGCCCGTAGCGGTTCTCCGGTTCTCCGGTTCCCCGGTTCCCGGGTTCCCTGGTTCTCCGGCTCAGTCGTCGAAGCGGGCGTGCGGCCAGCGGGAGCGGGCCTGTTCGCGGCTGCGGCAGAGGGCCAGGAGGGGGAGGGCCTCGTCCTGGAGGAGGTCCGGGAGCTGGGGGACGGGGGCGACGGCCGCCACGTCCTCCAGGACCAGGGTCAGTGGTGGGTCGAGCCGGCCGTGGGATGACCGTGCGGCCATGCGGCGGCCGTGCTCGACCACGTCTGCGGCGAGTGCGGTGAGGAGGGGCATCGCACCCGGGTGGGTGCGAGGGTCCTCCAGGGGTTCACCCATCACGTAGAGGGTGCCCCCTTCGGCGGCGAACGATGCCAGGGTGAGGGAATCCGTACGGTTCGGGTTGCAGGCCTCGCGGATGTGGATCGAGGTCAGGCAGGACAGGGCGCGGGCCGTCAGGTGCTGGGCCTGTTCGCGGCGTTCGGGGTGGGCGGTGAGGGCGCTTTCGAGTTCGCCGGCCGCGCCGGGGGCCGCCTGGGGGTGGGTGCGCAGGGTGCGGACGGGGTCCTGGGCGCCGTTGCCCTGCGCCCAGCGGGCCAGCTGCTTGAACGGCAGGCCGTCGAGGGCGGCCGCCTGGAGCCAGCTGCGCAGAAGGGTTTCGGCGGTGTCGGCGAGTGCGCTGTCCAGGCGGGCCTGGGGGCGTACGGGGGCCAGCAGGGCGGCCGCGCGGGCGGCGGCGGTGTCCCGGTCGGCGCAGCCGTCGGAGGGGTTCCAGTGCATGCGGGCCGGGGTGTCGCACAGGTGCGAGGGGTCGTAGAGGAGGACCGGCCCGAGTTTCGCCCGGGCGTCCTTGGTTTCCGCCCATAGGGCGGGGGAGGACGTGACCACCAGGGCGGCACCCTCCGCGGCCGCGAGGGCGTTGGCGGCGAGGCGGTGGCGTTCGGCCGGGTCGGCGTAGGCGAGGCGGGGGGCTGGGGAGGTGGCGGCGGACCTCGCCGGGGCGTAGCCGAAGCCGTAGCGGTAGGCGTCCTTGGCGGGGGAGGGGGTGTCGCCGAGGGAGGTGTAGCGGGCTGGACTCGGCTTGCGGGGTGGGGTGCCGGCTGCCGGTGCGTGTGCGGAGACGGGGGCGTGCGCGGCGGAGGGGGCCGTTGCCGCGGCCGGGGCGTGTGCCGGGGGCGCTGCGCGCGGCGGGCCGGGGAGCGGGGTCCGGTCCTCGTCCGGTGCCGCTGCCGCTGCCGCTGCTGCCGCCGTCGGTGCCGGTGCCGGTGCCTGTGCCGGAGGTTCGGCTTGGGGCTGCCTCCGGGGTGCGGGCGGGGCGGGGTCCGCCGGGTCGGCCTCGGCCGTCGCCTGCTGCTGCTGCTGCCTGGCTCGGATGCGGCGGGCTTTCGTTCGGGCCACGACGCCCATGGTGAAGATCGTCAGGACCAGCAGGACCAGGAGCTGGCTGATGAACAGGCCCCAGAACAGGCCCCACCCGGAGAGTGCCGCCGGGTCCGTGTCGGGCCAGGCGCCGGGGATGTCGTGGGGTTGCGTTATCAGGGCGCGGACGGCCCCCGGGGTGCGGGTGAAGGTGACGGTGGCCGGCCAGGCGCCCTTCGTGAAGAGGGCCGCGAGGCCGGTGGCCGACCAGACCAGGACGGCGAGGCCGAGGAGGAAGGCCAGGAGGCCGACGAGTACCCCGTCGGGGATGCCGCCGGCTCGCGCCGGGGGCTCCGTACGTCTCGCGTCGGGCATGGTCAGGCCACCGTGGTCGCTGATCCGGGGCCGGAGCCCCGCTGGCGTTCGATGTACAGGGCTCGTTCCTCCGCTTCGAGTTCGGCGGCGAGCAGGTCGTCGGGGAGCTGCTGCGGGGTGGAGGACTCGGTCATCGCGCGGTCGGTGTAGACGAGGGGGCGTTCGGTCTCGGTGATCAGGTGTTTGACGACCTGGACGTTGCCGTTGACGTCCCAGACGGCGATGCCGGGGGTGAGGGTCGGGATGATTTCGACGGCCCAGCGCGGGAGGCCGAGTACGCGGCCGGTGGCGCGGGCCTCGTCGGCCTTCTGGGCGTAGATGGTGCGGGTGGAGGCCATTTTGAGGATGGCGGCGGCCTCGCGTGCGGCGGCGCCGTCGACGACGTCGGAGAGGTGGTGGACGACGGCGACGAAGGACAGGCCGAGGCGGCGGCCGAACTTCAGGAGGCGCTGGAAGAGCTGGGCGACGAAGGGGCTGTTGATGATGTGCCAGGCCTCTTCGACGAGGAAGATGCGCTTCTTGCGGTCCGGCCGGATCCAGGTGTGTTCCAGCCACACGCCGACGATCGCCATGAGGATGGGCATGGCGATGGAGTTGCGGTCGATGTGGGAGAGGTCGAAGACGATCAGCGGGGCGTCGAGGTCGATGCCGACGGTCGTGGGGCCGTCGAACATGCCGCGCAGGTCGCCGTCGACGAGGCGGTCGAGGACGAGGGCCACGTCGAGGCCCCAGGCCCGGACGTCGTCTATGTCGACGTTCATGGCCAGTGCCGATTCGGCTTCGGGGTGGCGGAGCTGTTCGACGATGTCGGTGAGGACGGGCTGGCGGTCCCGGATGGTGTCGACGACGTAGGCGTGGGCGACCTTGAGGGCGAAGCCGGCGCGTTCGTCGAGGCCGTGGCCCATGGCGACTTCGATGATGGTGCGGAGCAGCGCGAGCTGTCCGGTCGTGGTGATCGCCGGGTCGAGGGGGTTGAGGCGGATCCCGTCGTCGTTGGCGGCGATGGGATCCAGGCGGATGGGGGTTATCCCCAGCTGCTGGGCGATGAGGTTCCACTCGCCCACGCCGTCCTCGCCCTGGGCGTCGAGGACGACGACCTGGCGGTCGCGGAAGCGGAGCTGGCGCAGGACGTACGTCTTCTCCAGGGCGGACTTGCCGTTGCCGGATTCGCCGAGGACCAGCCAGTGGGGGGCGGGGAGCTGCTGGCCGTAGAGCTGGAAGGGGTCGTAGATGTAGCCCTTGCCGCTGTAGACCTCCCGGCCGATGATCACGCCGGAGTCGCCGAGGCCGGGGGCGGCGGTGGGCAGGTAGACGGCCTGGGCCTGGCCGGTGGAGGTGCGTACGGGCAGGCGGGTGGTCTCGACCTTGCCGAAGAGGAAGCTGGTGAAGGCGTCCGTCAGCGCGGACATGGGATCTCGCATGGCGGCTCTTCCTTCCCGCTAGCGTCGGATGCCGGTGGCGAACGGCAGGGTGTTGACGAAGGCGCGGTGGTGCTCGCGGTCGCACCATTCGAGCTTCAGGTAGGACTTGCCGGCGGAGGCGCGGATGGTGCGCTTGTCGCGGGCGAGGGCTTCGGGTGAGCGCGAGGACACCGTGATGTACCCGACGAGGTTGACTCCGGCAGCGCCGCTGGCGAGATCTTCACCCCTCTGGTCGAGGCGGCCGTGGGCGGCGATGTCGCGGGGGTCGACGGTGCGGTTCATCTTGGCGGCGCGGGAGGCGTCGGCCTCGTCGTTGGTCTTCTCGGTGAGCATGCGCTCGATGGCGATCTCGGTGGGTTCGAGGTCCATGGTGACGGCGACGGTGCGGATGACGTCCGGGGTGTGGACGAGGAGGGGGGCGAGGAAGTTCACGCCGACCGGGGTCATCGGCCATTCCTTCACCCAGGCGGTGGCGTGGCACCAGGGGGCTCGGGTGGAGGATTCGCGGGTCTTGGCCTGGAGGTAGGTGGGCTCCACGGCGTCGAGCTCTGCGGGCCAGGCGTTGCGCTTGGTCATGGCCTGGATGTGGTCGATGGGGTGGTCCGGATCGTACATGGAGTGCACGAGGGAGGACAGGCGTCCCTGGCCGAGGGGCTGGCGGACGCGGATGTCGGCTTCGGCGAGGCGGGCGCAGATGTCGGTGAGCTCGCGGGCCATGACGATGGCGAGGCCCGCGTCGCGGTCGAGCTTGCGGCCCTTGGTGCTGCCGGCGCGGGCGATGGTGTTGGCCTCGGCGGCGAGCTCGCGGGTGTAGTGCATGCAGGCGACGAGGTAGGCGCGGTGCTGCTCCGAGGAGGTGGAGACCATCGACTGGAGCTGCTCGTAGGAGTCGCGGAGCCAGACGGGGGCGGTGGCGTCGCCGCGCTGGGCGACGTCCTTGGCGTGGGCGTCGGGGTCGGCGGGGAGGGTGCGGGCGAGCATCTGGAGGCGGGTGACGAAGCCGTCGCCGTTGGCGACGTGCTTGAGGAGGGTGCCGAAGCGGTCGACGAGGGCTTCCTGGTCCTCGCTGTCGCGCAGGCCGACGCCGGGGCCCTCGATCTCGATGGTGGCCGTGACGGTTCTGCGGTCGGCGTGGAGGAGGACGGCGATCTCGTCGGGGCCGAAGGGGGCGGCGAGCCAGTTGATGCGGCCGATGCCGGGGGGCGGGCCGACCTCGACCTCGCGGCCGTCGACGGCGCGGGTGCCGGCTTCGACGGCGCCCGAGCGGTACGTCGTACCGCGCCGCAGGGTGCGCTTGTAGCTGCGGCTGATCTCGAACCACCGGTAGAAGGTGCGGCCCTTGTAGGGGACGTACACGGCGGCGAGGGCGAGCAGCGGGAAGCCGACGAGGCTCACGATGCGGAGGGTGAGGTCGGGGACGAGCAGTCCGCTCATCATGCCGAAGAAGGCGCCGGTGATGATCAGTGCGATTTCGCCGGTTTCGCGGTTCTTGCCGACGATCGCGTTCGGCCGGGCCCGGCCGATGAGATACGTGCGGCGGGGCGCGACCGGGTGGATCTGGTGGGACTGGGTCGTCAACGCCCGTCACCTCCTGTGTTCCTCGTACTCGAGCCAGTGCGGGGCGGGGGCGCGGCGGAGGGGACATTTCCGCCGCTGGACCCGCTGCCGGAACGGCGGCTGCTGTGGGCGGCCATGCCTCCGGAGATCTGGTTGGCGTCGCCGCCGCCGGTGCCGCCGCTCGCGCGGTGTGCGCCGCCGCGGCTGCTGTGGGTCTTGATGCCCTGGGAGACGAGGGAGGCCGGGGAGCTGATGACGGCTGCGGCCTGGGCGCCGTCGGTGGCCTGCTTGCGGTTGGAGCGGGCTGAGGCGATCTCGTCGCCGAAGCCGGGGACGAAGCGGTAGATCATCGCGGAGGCGAAGATCGCCAGGAGGATGATGGCGAGGCCGGAGACGACGGCGGAGAAGGCGTTGGGGCCCTTGTCGCCGGCGAGGGCTCCGGCGAGGCCGAGGACGATCACGATGACCGGCTTCACGAGGATGACGGCGATCATGATGCCGGCCCAGCGGCGGACGTGGCCCCACATGTTGCGGTCGACGAGTCCGGCGTAGACGACGGTGCCGAGGAGGGCGCCGACGTAGAGCAGGGCGGCGCGGATGACGAGCTCCAGCCAGAGGACTCCGGCGGCGAGGACGGTGACGAGGGCGACGACGATCAGCATGATCGGGCCGCCGCCGATGTCCTCGCCCTTTTTGAGGGCCTCGGCGAAGGAGCCGAAGAAGACGTCGGTCTGGCTGCCGGTGGCGGAGGCGATGACCTCGGTGATGCCGTCGGTGGCGGAGACGACGGTGTAGAGGATCAGCGGGGTGAAGGCGGAGGCGAGGACGGTCAGCCAGAGGAAGCCGATGGCTTCGGAGAGGGCGGTGCTGAGGGGGACGCCGCGGATGGCGCGCTTGGCGACGGCCAGCAGCCACAGGACGAGGGTGAGGACGGTGGAGGCGGCGAAGACGACGGCGTACTGCTGGAGGAAGGCGGGGTTGGTGAAGTCGACGTTGGCGGTGCCCTTCACCGCTTCGCTGAGCTTGCCGACGATCCAGGAGGCGGCGTCGGCGCAGCCTTTCGCCAGGGAGGCGAGGGGGTTGATGGCGTCGGTGCCGGGGTCGCCCGGGGTCAGGCCGGTGCGCGGCGCGCCGCTGGACGCAGGGCCGTTGCCGTTCTCGCAGTAGTCCCGTGCCGGAGCCTTGATGAGCTCGCAGGGGTTGTTGGTGGCCTGTGGTGTTCCCGTGGCGGTCGCTCCGGGGGTTGCCCCGGGCGTCGCCTGAGTGCTGGGGGGCGGGGAAGGTGCTGCCATCGCACGGGTCGCCAGGAGCAGGAGGGCGGTGTGGATGGCTGCGACTACGCCGGTGACGGACATGCCGCGGCGGATGTCAGCGCGCATAGGTGAGGCCTCCGAACTGCGACACGGCTGCGGACATGTCCTCGGCTGATGAGGCCCTCTGGTCGCGGCCGACCGGGGTCGGGCCGTCCTTCTGCGTGAAGTTCGAGATCCACCAGTCGTTGTTGACCCACCGGAGTTCGACCGTGTACGTGTACCAGCCCTCGGAGACCGGGGTCTTGGACCCCTCGCCGGCGAGGCCGAAGAGGGACGAGGACCAGACGGATACGGTCGCGGTGTCACCGTCGATCTTTTCGATCTTGGTGCCGGCCGGGTTCGTGCGGGAGACGAACACCATGCCCTTGGGTGCCTTGCCTCCGGCCTCCAGGCCGATCCGCCCGAGGAACCCCGGGTCGGAGTAGAGACGGTCGAGTTCGGCCAGGCGTACCGCTGAGGTGTCGGGCGTGTAGACGGCTTGGGCGATCGCCTTCCTGCGGGCGGCGTCGAACATGCCGTCCGAGCCCAGTGCCACCGCGTAGTTGGCGGCCGCCGACTGTGCTCCCTGTTCGTCGTGGGCGAAGCCCTTGGGGATGCCGGCCGTTTTGGTGGTGACCGGGGCGGTGCCCGTGGGGGCCGTTGAGGTGGTGTCCGGGGCCTTGTCCGAGGTGGTGGTGTCCGGGGTGTCGCCCGAGCGGTTCGCGAACGCGATGGCGGCGAGGAGCAGGACCACCACCCCGACCACCGTGATCAGGCCGCGGGAGGCGCGGGGGGTGCGGCGGGGGGCGCCGTACGGGTCGGAGGGCGGGTCCGGGAGCCGGGTGCGGGTCTGGCCCGTGCCGCCGACCTCGGCGTGGCCGCTGCCGCCGCCGTACTGGTCGTCGTTGCTCATTGCGTGTCCGCCCCCTCCGCGTCGTACGACGGTAGCGCTCGTTCCCGCTCAGGCGCGGTGTGGTGATTCCTCATCAGGGTGCGGCCGGGTGCTGCGGTCCGGCTAGACGGCCATCCCGTAGACGATCGTGAAGAGGGTGCCGAGGGAGCCGATGATGAAGACTCCGGTGAGGCCGGCCACGATCAGGCCCTTGCCCTGTTCCGCGCTGAAGGTGTCGCGCAGGGCGGTCGCGCCGATGCGCTGCTTGGCGGCGCCCCAGATGGCGATGCCGAGGCAGAGGAGGATCGCGACGGCCATGACCACCTCGATCATGACCTTCGCTTCGTTGCCGAGACTGCCGAACGGCCCCCAGTTCGGGGCGATTCCGCCGATGATGGTGGTGATGTCGCCCTTTTCGGCTGCCAGGATCATGTAACTCACCGCCCCGTATGGGTAGTTCCGGTAGCCCGTGCCCGACGGCAGGGGTCACGCACTATCTTCCCTGATGAAACCGGCGCCGTCGCCGACTTGGCCGGTCTCTTTACCCGTTCTCTCGGCCCGCGCCCCGTATGCGCACCCTGAGCAGGTCACTCTGTGTATCACGGGTGGTGACCCCGGGCAATGATTGTCGGCCCGGCGTGCGCGGGGCCGTGTGAGGGGCGGCCGTTCGGGCTAATAGGGGGAGGCCGGGGCAGTGGGGGAGCGTACGGAGGCGTGAGGGGCGCATGGGCGCCGGGCGGGCGCCGGAGGGGTGGGCCGTCCTGCCGATGACGGGGAGTTACGCGGCCCAGTGGGCGGGGCGGGTGAGGTGGGGCGGGATGCGGGTGTCGGGGGTGCCGCGGGCGGCGTTGACCTGGGCCTGGGTGAGGAAGAGGGTGTCGCGCAGGTCGGCTCCGCGCAGGTCGGCGTCGCGGAAGTCCGTGCCGATCAGGTCGGCTCCGCGCAGGTCGGCGCGTCTGAGGTCGGCGGCGATCAGGTAGGCGCCGCGCAGGTTGGCTCCGCGGAGGTCGGCGCCGGAGAGGCGGGCGCCCATCAGGTCGGCGCCGCGGTGGTTCTTCTTGCGGCCGGGGGCCTTGGCGCGGACCAGTTCGCTCGTCTTGAGGAGCAGGGCGTTGATCTCCTGGCGCAGGGCCGGGACGTCGAGGGCGGCGAGCGTGGCGGCGTCGGCGCGGGTGAGGGCCTCGGTCTTGGCGAGTGCGGTGCGCAGGGCCGGGTGGACGGGGGCGGCCGCGGGGCGGGTGAGTGCCTCGGCGGTGTAGAAGAGCAGCTCGTGCAGCTGCCGCATGACCGGGAAGGCCTCGAACATCGCCTCGCGCGTCTCGGGGTGGGTGCGCCAGTCGCGGCCCTCGAAGGTGACCTGGGAGATCTGCTGTCCCGCGCCGAAGCAGTCGAAGACGGTGCAGCCCTGGAAGCCGTGGTCGCGGAGCCGGGTGTGGATGCCGCAGCGGAAGTCCTGCCGGAGGTTCTTGCAGGGGGTGCCGGCGGCCTTGTTCACGGCGAAGTCGGCGGATTTGGCGAAGGGCAGGGCGACGCAGCACAGGGCGAAGCAGTTCGAGCAGTCGGCCTGGAGGAGGGGCAGTGCGGTGGTGGACACCCCTCCATTGTCACCGGAGCCTCTTGATCCGCGGGGAGGGGGCGGGGACCATCCCTGCATGACAGAAGTGATCGCAGTTGCCGTCATCACCCTGCTCGCCGTGATCAGTCCCGGTGCGGACTTCGCGATGGTGGTCAGGAACAGCTATCTGTACGGGCGGCCCACGGGTCTGTTCGCGGCGGCGGGAGTCGCGGCCGGGGTGCTGGTGCACGTGTCGTACACCATGCTCGGGGTGGGGCTGCTGATCGCCTCGTCGACCGCCCTGTTCACGGCGATCAAGCTGGCGGGCGCGGCGTACCTGGTGTGGATCGGGATCCGTACCTTCCGGGCGCGGGCGGAGCTGACCGTGGACCTGGAGTCGGGGCCGGGGCTGACGCGGTTGGGGGCGCTGCGGTCGGGGTTCCTGACGAATGTGCTGAATCCGAAGACCACGCTGTTCGTGGTGTCGACGTTCACGCAGGTGGTCGACCCGGGTACCTCCGGCTGGCAGCAGGCGGGGTACGGGCTGTTCATGGCGGCGGCGCACCTGGTGTGGTTCGGGGCGGTGGCGCTGTTCTTCTCCAACTCGCGGCTGCGGGAGCGGATGCTGAAGGCGCAGAAGGCGCTGAACCGGGCGATCGGGTCGGTGCTGGTGGGGCTGGGGGTGGGCCTGGGCTTCGCGCGCTGAGCCGGGCGGAAGGTCTGGCGCATCGGGTTACCTGTGGGTAACGTGCGGCGCCATGGATGCTGAAGACGGGTTCTACGAGCGGCTCGGCGAAGGCCGCTTCCTGGCCACCGAGGCGACGCGCGGGCCGTGGGACCCGGGCTCCCAGCACGCCGGCCCGCCGGCCGCCCTGCTCGGGCGGGCCGTCGAGGAGCGGCCGGGTGCGCGGGCCGACATGCGGATCGCCCGCATCACGTACGAGATCCTGCGCCCGGTGCCGATCGGGGAGCTGGAGGTGACCACCTCGGTGCTGCGGTCCGGGCGCGGCACCGAGGTGGTCGAGGCGGCCCTGGCCCCGGCGGGCGGGGCGCCGGTGATGCTGGCGCGGGCGCTGCGGATCCGGGTGGCCGCGGAGCCGGTGCCGGCGGTGGTCCCGGGTGCGGTGCTGCCGCCGCCGGGGGAGGTGGGGGTGACGCCGTTCTTCCCCGTGCCGTGGGAGACGGGCTACCACTCCTCGATGGAGACCCGGTTCACGGAGGGGGCCTTCGTCGAGCCGGGGCCGGGTACCTGCTGGATGCGGATGCGGGTGCCGCTCGTGGCGGGGGAGGAGGTCCGGCCGCTGGACCGGGTGCTGGTGGCGGCCGACTCGGGGAACGGGATCGGCGCGGTGATGGACTTCGGCCGGTTCGTCTTCGTCAACGGCGACCTCACCGTTCACCTGCACCGCCATCCGGTCGGGGAGTGGGTGTGCGTGGAGGCCCGCACCAGCGTCGACGCCGCCGGGATCGGCCTCGCGGACTCCCGCCTGCACGACGAGAAGGGGCCGATCGGGCGCGGCGCGCAGAGCCTCTTCGTGGCCGAGCGCTGAGTCCAACCCCCTTTTCGGCCACGGAAGTCGGTATGACACCCTCGTCCGAATGGAGGCCCTGAGACAGACCGACCCCGCCCACATCGGCGCGCAGACGCTGCTGGCCCGGCTGGGGGCCGGGGGCATGGGGCAGGTGTACCTCGGGCGGTCGCCCGGCGGCCGCCTGGTGGCCATCAAGGTCATCAAGGAAGAGATCACCGGGCATCCGGAGGCACTGGCGCGGTTCCGCCGGGAGGCCGAGACGGTCCGCGCGGTCCGCTCGGCGTACACCGCGAACCTGATCGATGCCTCGCTGGCCGCCCCGCCGTACTGGCTGGCCACCGAGTACGTGGCCGGGCCGACGCTCAGTCACGCGGTCGGCGGATTCGGGGCCCTGCCCGCCGGATCCTGCCGCAGGCTCTTCGCGGCGCTGGCCGAGGGCCTGGCGAGCGTGCACGCGTACGGGGTCACCCACCGGGACCTCAAGCCGCAGAACGTCATCCTCGGCGCGCAGGGTCCGCAGCTCATCGACTTCGGCATCGCCAAGGGCGTGGCCGAGACGGCCCTGACGCAGGCCGGCACCGCCCCGGGCACCCCCGGCTACACGGCCCCCGAGGTGCTGCTGCGCGGCGAGGTGGCGAACGCGGCGGACGTCTTCGCCCTGGGCGCCACGATCGCGTACGCGGCCACGGGCCGGGCCCCGTACGGCACCGGCGAGCCGACGGCGGTGAACTTCCGCGCGGTCCACGGCGAGATCGACGTCGAGGGCGTGGAGCCGGAACTCGCCGCGCTGATCAGGGCCTGCGTGGCGACGGACCCGGCCGATCGGCCCGCCCTCGCCGAGGTCATCCGGCGCTGCGCGGTGGACGCGGCGCTGGTCGACGACCCGGTGTACGCGGCGCTCACGGCGGCCGGCGGCGGGGCGGCGCAGGTGCCGGGGCTGCCGTCGACGATCGGTCCGGGGCTCGCCGCGGTGCAGGCCGGCTACGTGCCGACGTACGCACCGGCGGCGGTGGCACCTGCGCCGGCTCCGGCCGCCGCGGGGGTGCGCCGGGCCCCGCGCTGGGCCTTGGCGGCCGTCGCGGGGCTGGTGGCGGGGGGCCTGGTCACGGGCGGGTACCTGCTGATCCAGAACAACGGCGACAAGGGCGACAAGGGCGACGGAGGGCAGCGGGCGGCCGCTCCGCCGAGCGGGAACGCGAGCCCCGCGACGGCGGCGCCGTCCGCTCCGGGGCAGCCGGCGCCGAGCCCGTCCGCGTCCGCGCAGGGCGGCGGGGCGGGGACGGTGCCCGACCACATCGAGCCGAACAAGGTGTCCCGGGACCTGTGGTCCGCCACAGGCGGCTGCAACCTGCCCAACGAGGAGCGGGCGGAGTTCCTGACCGTCTCCGCCGTGGACACCGACGACCCGGCGGCGCGGACGGTCACGGGCAAGGTCAAGATCCGTGTCTTCCTGAAGATGTACAACACGGAGAAGGCCCCCTACGCCATCTCCGTCGGGGTCAAGCCCCCGCACGAGATCGACGAGAGCACGCAGCGGCCCTACGAGTTCGTCCGCGACTACAACCACAGCATCGGCTACGCCAGCAAGCCCGTCGACCTGAAGAACCCGGGTCCCGGCGGCGAGGTGGAGCTGACCTACCCGGACGACTTCTCCACGCAGCTCGTGGACAACGAGGGGACGCACAAGAAGTTCCCGGGGATTCCGACCGCCAACGACCCCGGGGACTGGACCGTGCTCGTCTACCGGGTCCGTGGGGTCAAGGAGTACAGCAGTGTCTACTGCACCGGCTTTCCGGTGAAATAGTGCCGGGACAGACTGATGAATGCACTGTCAGGCGACGCGGCATGAGGCAGTGTTGACGGGTGCGCAAGTTCTGGGTGGCAAGCGGGATCGGGATCGGCGTGTGCCTGACCTTCGTCGCGCTGCTGGTCGTCGGCACCTATTCGGCGGCGGCGGGCATCGCGGGCGGCGCCAGAGGGGGCGCGGTCGGGCTGGTGAAGGGTGCGGTGCCGGCGGTGTACCAGCCGCTGGTGGAGAGGTGGGGAAACCTTTGCCCCGCCCTCAATCCGGCGCTGCTCGCGGCGCAGCTGTACACCGAGAGCAACTGGAAGCCCGACGCGCTCAGCCATGCCGACGCGCGGGGCATCGCCCAGTTCATCCCGGAGACGTGGGCCACGTACGGGGTGGACGGCGACGGTGACGGCGACCGGGACATCTGGGACCCCAAGGACGCCATCCCCTCGGCGGCGACGTACGACTGCCAACTCGCCAAGGACGTCGCGCAGGTACCGGGCGACCGGTCCGACAACATGCTCGCCGCCTACAACGCCGGGCCCTACCGCGTCATCAAGGCCGGAGGCGTGCCCCCGATCAGCGAGACCCAGGGCTACGTGAAGGCGATCCGCTCCCTGGAGAAGAGCTTCGCGCGTCCCGTCGGCCGGGTCGCTCCGGCCCAGCAGGCGGCCGGGGCCGTGTATTTCGCGCAGAAGCAGCTCGGGACCCCGTACCTGTGGGGCGGCAACGGGACGCCCGACCAGGACGGGCGGTTCGACTGTTCGGGGCTGACCAAGGCGGCGTACGAGAGCGTGGGCATCGACCTGCCGCGCGTGGCCAACGACCAGTACAACGCCGGGTCGCACCCCTCGCGCGAGGAGCTGCTCCCCGGTGATCTGGTCTTCTTCTCAGACGATCTGACGAATTCTCGGGCGATCCGGCACGTCGGGCTGTACGTGGGCGGCGGCTACATGATCAACGCCCCGTTCACCGGCGCGGTCATCCGTTTTGACAAGATCGACACGCCTGACTACTTCGGAGCGACCCGGGTGACCAAGGAGGGGGCCGAAGCCCTTCCGGAGCGGTCGGCGTCAACTCCCAAGCCCTAGCGACTCTCCGTGAAGCGCAGGCCCTGAGCTGCGGCGATGAGTCTCTCTTGGATAACGTTGGAGTGATCATTCGGTGGAGAGTGGAACGTCCCAGGCAGAACGGGCGTTCCATGAACACGGGGGTCGATCGGCTGGGGGGCTGAAGGGGGCGCACACCGTCGTGCGCCCGCAGGGGACCTAGGGCAGGCAAGGGGCCGCGGCGCATGGCTGGACTCACGACCGGTGGGCCGAACGTGGATGTCAGCCTGCTGTACGGGATCAACTCCCTCTCCCGGCACGCCCCCGGCTGGTTCGACCGGGCGGTCACCTTCGCCGGCTCGTACGGACTGCCGCTGGCCATGGTCCTGCTCGTGCTGTGGTGCTGGCGCGGGGTCAGGCGGCAGGACGAGGCGACCGCCGCCGAGTCGTTCGCCGCGCTCGTGTGGGCCCCCCTCGCAGCCGCCGTCGCGCTCCTCGTGAACGTGCCGCTGCGCGGATTCGTCGCCCGGCCGCGGCCGTTCCTCCAGCACGACGGCCTCGAAGTGCTCGGCGGCGCGGGTGCGCCGGTCTCCGGGTTCTCCTTCGTCAGCGACCACGCCACCCTCGGGATGGCCCTCGGCGTCGGAGTGTTCCTCGTCAACCGCCGGCTCGGGCTCGTCGGGATCGGGCTGGCCCTCGCCGAGGGGCTGTGCCGGGTGTACCTCGGCGTGCACTACCCGACCGACGTCATCGGGGGCTTCGCGCTCGGCACCGCCGTCGTCCTGCTCCTCGCCCCGCTCGCCATGGCGGCGCTCACCCCGGCGGTCAGGGCCGTCGCCCGGTCACCGCGGTTCGGAGTGCTCGTACGGGCCCGGGAGCGCGTGGTGGCCCGCCCCGTCGAGCTGGCGCAGCGCCCGGCCGAGAGCGACCTCGCCGCGTAGCCCGACCCCCTACGGGTTCCAGATCGCGAGCAGGAGCGCCACCAGCAGGCACAGGCCCGCCGCCCCGAAGCACAGCCGCACCGCCGTCGGCCGGGGGCGCGGGGTCACGGGTCGCCGCCCTCGCCGCCCCCGCCCGGATGCTCCGTCTCCGTACCGCTACCGCGGCGGTAGCAGGAACGCAGCCACAGCCCGGTCGCCACGGCGGCCGCGGTGGTGACCCCGATGGCCAACGCCACGTCGGCCGGCCCGTCCGCCGAACCCACCGGGCGGGCCCAGGCCGTCGCGGCCGGGGTGAGCACGAGCAGCAGCGCCCAGAGGAGGGCGGCGAGGGAGCGTGCGGTACCTGGCATGGAACCAGCGCAACCGCTCCCGGGGCCACCGGCCAGCCGGGGCGTCCGAAAGGAGGAGGGGAGGGGGAGGAAGAAGAGGAGGAGGAAGGGCGGCGGGCTATCCCGCTGTGTGTCTGCCGGCGTCCCTGCGGGCCAGGTCGCGGGAGCGCCGCGCCGGCCCCGTCCAGCCGCAGCTGCACACGGCCAGGCAGAACGAGCCCCGTTCCGCGGTGCTGGTGGAGTGGCCGACGGGCGGCTGAGCCGGTTCCGCGTGTTCTCGCGGGAGGGGCACAGCGGTAAACGGAGCAACCGGAGTCGCCTTGGTGTGCGGATCCACCCCTCCACGGTACCCGGGTCCGGCCGCGTCCGGTACGGCCCCCGGAACTCGGCGGCCCGTTACGGGAAACCCCGGACCTCGTTAACCGGAGCGGGTGGGGGCCTCGGGCAAACAGCGGTCACGCGTTGGGGGTTGGCAGGCGATGGTGGTGCACCAGCACAGGCGACGGAGAAGGCGTGCGGGTGAGGCGGTGCTCGCCGTCTGTGCGGCGGTCGCCGTCGCGGCGCTCAGCGCGTGCGGCGCGGCGAGCGGCACGGGCACCGCTGACGGCAGAGGCAGCGGCCCGGGCGGTGGCAGCGCGAAGGGCGCCCGCGACGACCGGCCGCCCGGCGACCCGGCCGCCGCGGTCCGCGGCGCCGCCGACGCGCTGACCGCGGCCGGGAGCGCGCAGACCCGTACGGCCATGGAGATGGCCACCGGCGGCACCCGGGTGACCATCCGGGGCGAGGGCGGGGTCGACTTCCGCAAGCGGATGGGCCAGCTGCTGGTGATGCTCCCCGCCGACGTGAAGGGACAGCCCGAGCACCGGCCCATCACCGAGCTGCTCGTCCCCGGCGCGCTCTACATGAAGAACCGGGGCGCCGGAGTCCCCGACGACAAGTGGGTCCGGCTGGACACCACCACCCTCTCCGACGGGAACCTCGTCACCGGCGGCGCCACCGATCCGGTGGCCGCGGCCGAGCTGCTGCGGGGCGCGCAGGAGGTGACGTACGTCGGCGAGACCGACCTGGCCGGCACCAAAGTGCGCCACTACCGGGGTACGACGGACATCGCGCGGGCCGCGCAGAGCGCCTCGCCGGGGATCAAGGGGGCCCTGGAGGCGGCGGCGAAAGGGTTCAGCAAGGACAGCGTGCCGTTCGACGCCTACCTCGACGAGGAGGGCCGGCTGCGCAAGGTCCGGCACCGCTTCACCTACGTCAAGAATGGCGTGATCGATGTCTCCTCGACGACGCTGCTCTACGGGTTCGGGACTCCGGTGACCGTCGTATTGCCCGCAAGCGGGGACATTTACGCCGGGAAGATCGCCGAATAGCCGGCCGGGCGGGGTGAAGCGGTGCCTCCGGGCCATGGCCCCACTATCCGGAAATGGTCCATCCGTGTCATGCGCGGCGCGGGGCCCGCTCCCTAGGCTGGGACGCCGAGCGCCGACGGGCGAGGACGGCAGAGAGAGGTGACACGCGTGACTCCCGCAGGCGGCATGACGGTGCAGGACCACGTGGCGCTCGCCGAGATCGAGCTGTGCGGTGAGCTGATCATCGCGGCCTCGGCGGCGGCCGAGGACCGGCTGAGTCAGGACCGGATCGACGAAGTGCTGATGAGCGTCTGTCCGTAGCGTCCGTAGCCTCCGTGGGCTCAGCCCCCGGACGGCGTCCGGGGGCGCCGACGGTCCGGACGTCAGCTGCGCAGCAGGCGGGCGATGGCCTTCGTGGCCTCCTCCACCTTCGCGTCGATCTCGGTGCCGCCCTTGACCGCGGCGTCCGCGACGCAGTGGCGCAGGTGCTCCTCCAGCAGCTGGAGGGCGAAGGACTGGAGGGCCTTCGTACTGGCCGAGACCTGCGTGAGTATGTCGATGCAGTACACGTCCTCGTCGACGAGGCGCTGGAGGCCGCGGATCTGGCCCTCGATCCGGCGCAGCCGCTTGAGGTGCTCGTCCTTCTGGTGGTGGTAGCCGTGGACGGCTCCGGAGCCCTCCGCCTCGATGGTGGTCATCGGTCCTCCCGTGGTCCGGAAAGAGGGGTTATACCCCTCATGGGTATAGGGTACTTCGCCCAGGCCGGGGGGACAGGGGTCCGTAACGCCCACTCTGCCTGATGGAGGACACTGGGGAACCGCCGGTTAGCCGTGGCCGGGGGATGCGCCTAGCATCAGCCTGACCGAATCCAATGCACCCCGAGGACCTCACGTGCGATTTCGTCTGACCCCCAGGGAGACGAGCTTCTACGACATGTTCGCCGCATCCGCGGACAACATCGTCACGGGCTCCAAGCTCCTGATGGAACTGCTCGGAGCGGATCCCTCCGCCCGGGCCGAGATCGCGGAGCGGATGCGAGCGGCGGAGCACGCGGGGGACGACGCCACCCACGCGATCTTCCACCAGCTGAACTCCTCGTTCATCACGCCGTTCGACCGCGAGGACATCTACAGCCTCGCCTCGTCGCTCGACGACATCATGGACTTCATGGAGGAAGCGGTCGACCTGGTCGTCCTCTACAACGTGGAGGAGCTGCCCAAGGGCGTCGAGCAGCAGATCGAGGTGCTGGCGCGGGCGGCCGAGCTGACCGCCGAGGCCATGCCGCACCTGCGGACGATGGAGAACCTCACCGAGTACTGGATCGAGGTCAACCGTCTCGAGAACCAGGCCGACCAGATCCACCGCAAGCTGCTCGCCCAGCTCTTCAACGGCAAGTACGACGCCATCGAGGTGCTGAAGCTCAAGCAGATCGTCGACGTCCTCGAAGAGGCCGCCGACGCGTTCGAGCACGTCGCGAACACGGTGGAGACCATCGCCGTCAAGGAGTCCTGAACCTCGTGGACACCTTTGCGCTGGTCGTGACCATCGGTGTCGCGCTCGGCTTCACCTATACGAACGGCTTCCACGACTCCGCGAACGCCATCGCGACCTCCGTCTCGACGCGGGCCCTGACGCCGCGCGCGGCGCTGGCGATGGCCGCCGTGATGAACCTGGCCGGTGCCTTCCTCGGCAGCGGGGTGGCCAAGACGGTCAGTGAGGGCCTGATCGCGACGCCGCACGGCAACAAGGGCATGTGGATCCTGTTCGCGGCCCTGATCGGTGCGATCGTCTGGAACCTGATCACCTGGTACTTCGGTCTGCCCTCGTCCTCCTCGCACGCCCTGTTCGGCGGCATGGTGGGCGCGGCGCTGGCCGGCGGGACCGAGGTGATCTGGTCGGGCGTGGTCGAGAAGGTCGTCATCCCGATGTTCGTCTCGCCCGTCGTCGGCCTGGTCGTCGGCTACCTGGTGATGGTCGTCATCCTGTGGATGTTCCGGCGGGCCAACCCGCACAAGGCCAAGCGCGGCTTCCGTATCGCGCAGACGGTCTCGGCGGCGGGCATGGCGCTCGGCCACGGTCTCCAGGACGCCCAGAAGACGATGGGCATCGTGGTGATGGCCCTGGTCATCGCCGACGTACAGGACTCGGGCGACCCGATCCCGATCTGGGTCAAGATCGCCTGTGCCGTGATGCTGTCGCTGGGTACGTACGCGGGTGGCTGGCGCATCATGCGTACGCTCGGCCGCAAGATCATCGAGCTGGACCCGCCGCAGGGCTTCGCGGCGGAGACCACCGGTGCCTCGATCATGTTCGGCTCGGCGTTCCTCTTCCACGCGCCGATCTCCACCACCCACGTGATCACCTCGGCGATCATGGGTGTCGGTGCCACCAAGCGGGTGAACGCGGTCCGCTGGGGCGTCGCCAAGAACATCATCCTGGGCTGGTTCATCACGATGCCGGCGGCCGCCCTGGTCGCTGCGGTGAGCTTCTGGATCGTGAACCTGGCGTTCGTCTAGACGCCCGGACGCGGTACGAAAGCGGGCCGGCTCCCCCCACCCAGGGGGAGCCGGCCCTTTTCTTTCGTCCTGCGGTGGCACCGCCATGCAGCACCGCAGGACGTCCAGGCGGGGTTCGGCGTCTAGCCGAAGCGGCCCGAGATGTAGTCCTCGGTCGCCTGGACGGACGGGTTGGAGAAGATCCGGTCCGTGTCGTCGATCTCGACCAGCTTGCCCGGCTGGCCGACGGCGGCGAGGTTGAAGAAGGCGGTGCGGTCGGAGACGCGGGCCGCCTGCTGCATGTTGTGCGTCACGATGACGATCGTGAAGCGCTCCTTCAGCTCCCCGATCAGGTCCTCGATGGCGAGGGTGGAGATCGGGTCGAGGGCGGAGCAGGGCTCGTCCATCAGCAGGACCTGCGGCTCGACCGCGATGGCGCGGGCGATGCACAGGCGCTGCTGCTGGCCGCCGGAGAGGCCGGAGCCCGGCTTGTTCAGGCGGTCCTTGACCTCGTTCCAGAGGTTGGCTCCCTTGAGGGACCGCTCGACTACGTCCGTGAGCTCGGACTTCTTGTAGCTGCCGTTCAGGCGCAGGCCCGCCGCCACGTTGTCGAAGATCGACATGGTGGGGAAGGGGTTCGGGCGCTGGAAGACCATGCCGACCGTGCGGCGCACCGCGACCGGGTCCACGCCGGGGCCGTACAGGTTCTCGTCGTCCAGCAGCACCTTGCCCTCGACGCGGCCGCCGGGGGTGACCTCGTGCATGCGGTTCAGGGTGCGCAGGAAGGTGGACTTGCCGCAGCCGGAGGGGCCGATGAAGGCCGTCACGGAGCGGGGTTCCACGGTCATCGAGATGTCGTCGATGGCCTTGTGGGTGCCGTAGAAGGCGGAGAGGCCGCTGACGTCGATTCGCTTGGCCATGAGGGTCACTTCGCTTTCGTTCGGTCGCTTCAGCGACCGGTCTTCGGGGCCTTCCAGCGGGCGATGCCGCGGGCCACCAGATTGAGGATCATGACGAAGGCGATCAGGACGAGCGCAGCGGCCCATGCCCGGTCGTAGGAGGCTTCACTGCCGACCTTGTACTGCTCCCAGATGTAGAGGGGGAGCGAGGACTGGGCGCCTTCGAAGGGGTTGCCGTTGATGAGCTGGGAGCCGAAGACCAGCAGCATGATCGGGGCGGTCTCGCCGGCGATGCGTGCCACGGCCAGCATGACACCGGTGGAGATGCCGCCGATGGCGGTGGGGAGCACGACCTTGAGGATCACGCGCCACTTCGGCACGCCGAGGGCCAGGGCGGCCTCGCGCAGCTCGTTCGGGACGAGCTTGAGCATCTCCTCGGTGGAGCGGACCACGACCGGCACCATCAGGATCGACAGGGCCATCGCGCCGGCGAAGCCGGAGGGGCCGAAGCCGAGCATCAGGTTCCAGGTCGTGAGGATGAACAGGCCCGCGACGATGGAGGGGATGCCGGTCATCACGTCGACGAAGAAGGTGACGGCCTTGGCGAGCCGGCCCTTGCCGTACTCGACCAGGTAGACGGCGGTCAGCAGGCCGATCGGCGCCGCGATCAGGGTGGCGAGGCCGACCTGCTCCAGCGTGCCGAGGAGGGCGTGGTAGACGCCGCCGCCCTGCTCGAAGCTGGTCACGCCGTTCATGGAGTGGCTCAGGAAGCCCCCGTCGAGGACCTTCATGCCGCGGCTGACCGTGGTGATCATCAGCGAGAGCAGCGGGACGACCGCGAGGACGAAGCAGACCCAGACGACGGAGGTCGCGACGCGGTCCTTGGCCTGGCGGCGGTTCTCGATCACCGCGCTGGAGGTGTACGTGATCCCGACGAACAGCAGGGCCGCGATCAGGCCCCACTGGACCTTGCTGTGCAGGTCGAAGACGAGGCCGATGACGGTGCCGAGCACGGCGGAGGCGACGGCCGTGCCGGCCGGCGCCCAGCGGGGCAGGCCGCCGCGGGTCAGGCCGGCGGGGGAGGAGGACTTGCGGGCCCGGACGGGGCGCTGGTCCTGGAGTGCGTGGCTCATCAGGCGTTCGCCCCCGAGAAGTCCTTGCGACGGGCGATGATCAGGCGGGCTGCGCCGTTGACCAGCAGGGTGAGCAGGAAGAGGACCAGGCCGGAGGCGATGAGCGCGTCACGGCCGAACTCGTTGGCCTCGTCGAACTTCGCGGCGATGTTCTGCGCGAAGGTGCCGCCACCCGGGTTCAGGACGTGCAGCGAGATGAGGAAGCTCGGGGAGAGGACGGTGGCCACGGCCATGGTCTCGCCGAGGGCGCGGCCGAGGCCGAGCATCGAGGCGGAGATGACGCCGGAGCGGCCGAAGGGCAGCACCGACATCCGGATGACCTCCCAGCGGGTCGCGCCGAGGGCCAGGGCGGCTTCCTCGTTCATGCGCGGGACCTGGAGGAAGACCTCGCGGCTGACGCTGGTCACGATCGGCAGGATCATGATCGCGAGCAGGATGCCGACGGTGAAGAGCGAGCGGGCGACGCCGACCTGGGTCTTGTCGAAGACGTAGGTCCAGCCGAGGTACTCGTCGAGCCAGAGGTTCAGCCCGTTCAGCTGCGGCACCAGGAAGAGGGCGCCCCAGATGCCGTAGATGATCGACGGCACGGCGGCCAGCAGGTCGACCACGTAGGCGAGGGGCGCGGCCAGCTTGCGCGGCGCGTAGTGCGAGATGAACAGGGCGATGCCGACGGCGATCGGAACCGCGATGGCCATCGCGATGATCGAGCTGACGACGGTGCCGAAGAGCAGGACGGCGATGCCGAAGGCAGGGGGGTTGGCCGACGCGTTCCAGTCGAAGGTGGTGAGGAAGTTCCCCTGGTTCTTCGACAGGGCGATGGTGGCCCGGTAGGTGAGGAAGGCGGCGATCGACGCCATGATCACCAGGAGCAGGATGCCGGAGCCCTTGGAGAGCCCCGCGAAGATCTTGTCACCGGCGCGTCCGGTGGACCTTCCGCTCTTGGAGACCGGCGGAGCCGCGTCTATCTGGGTGGGTGTGGTGGAAGCCATGGTCTTTCCGGTCTGTGTGGGGGGCGGGCCCCCTGGCGGCGGTGCACCGGATTTCCCCCGGGTGGTGGGGGAGGGTCCCGGGTCCCGGGCCGATCGGCAGAGGATCGGCCCGGGCCGGGAGGGTGGGACTAGGCGAGCGACTTGATGACTTCGCGGACCTTGGTGTTGATCTCGGCCGGGATCGGCGCGTAGCCGTTCTCGGTCAGGACCTTCTGGCCCGCGTCCGAGGAGGTGTAGTCCAGGAAGGACTTCACGGTGCCGAGGGTCTCGGCCTTGTTGCCCTTGTCGCAGACGACCTCGTAGGTGACCAGGACGATCGGGTACGCGCCCTCGGCCTTGGTGGTGTAGTCGAGCTTCAGGGCCAGGTCGGAGCCGGTGCCGGCGATCTTGGCGGCGGCGATGGCCTTGGAGGCGTTCTCCGGGGTGGCCTTGACCGGGGCGCCGGCGCCGGTGTTGACGTCGACGGTCTTGATGCTCTGCGAGGCGGCGTACGAGAGCTCGAAGTAGCCGATCGCGCCGTCGACGGCCTTGACCTGGGAGGCGACACCGGCGGAGCCGGAGGCGGCCTGGCCACCGGGGGCCGGCCACTTCTTGGAGGCCTCGTAGGACCAGGCGTCAGGGGCGGCGGCCTTGAGGTACTTGCCCAGGTTCTCGGTGGTGCCCGAGTCCTCGGAGCGGTGGAAGGCCTGGATGGCGGTGGAGGGAAGCGTGACGCCGGGGTTCAGCTTCTTGATCGCCTCGTCGTCCCACTTCTTGATCTTGTCGTTGAAGATGTTGGCGATCGTGGCGGCGTCGAGGTTCAGCTTGTCCACGCCGGAGACGTTGAAGCCGAGGGCGATGGGGCCGCCGACCATCGGCAGGTTGATGCCCTGGCCGCCGGTGCAGACCTTCTTCGACTCCTCGACCTGCTCGGGCTTCAGCGCCGAGTCCGAGCCGGCGAAACCGACGGTGCCCTGGTTGAAGGCGACGATGCCCTCACCGGAGGAGGAGGACTTGTAGTTCACCTCGACGCCGGAGCAGGCGGCCATGTAGTTCTTCACCCACAGGTCGACCGCGTTCTTCTGCGCGGAGGAGCCGGAGGCGAGGAGCTTGCCCTTGGCGCCTTCGCACTTGATGTCGCCGGGCGCCGGGGCCGAGGCCTTCGTGGTGCCGTCGGCGCCGGTCTTCGTGTTGTCGTCCGAACCGCACGCCGTGAGGACCAGGGCGCCGGACACGACGAGAGCCCCGAGGGCGGAGGCACGAAGCCGGTTCTTGCGCTGAAGCTTCACTTTCGGGTGTTCCTTCCGAGGGGCCGCCGGCCGCTTTCTGTATCGGGGCGGCGTGCGAAGAGGACTACGGGGCTGTGGTGGTGCGGCGCCGTGTTCTCCCGATCGGCTCGCACCCTGCGCTACCGAAATTAGGCAGAACAGGTGAAGCGGTCGACCGCGCTTGGTGAACGGGGGGTGAACCATGGCGGACGGCCCGGTGCGGATGGGGTGGTTTGTACCCGGGCGCAATCGGGCGTTATCCGCCCGTTATACCGCCGTTACCGTCGCGGAGCCGTTGCCCTGGCCGGGCGGGATGGCCGGATTCCGCCGGTGCCCCGCCCCGCTCTCGCCCCTTCCCCGGGGCCGCGCCCCGAACCCGTTTGAGGCACGGGGGTCTGGGCGGAGCCCCCAGGGGATCCGGGACAGAGCCCCGGGGAACGGTGGAAGGGCGGGCACGGCACTAGGGAACGGCGGCGGCCGGGTGCCAGATGTGGTGGAACGAGAGGCGGGCCGCCTCCACGGCGTGGCGCTGGTCGGCGTGCAGCACGCCCAGGGCGTACGCCGTCGCCGGGGCGATCCGCGGGGTGCGGGCGGCCGTCGCGGAGGCGGTGGCGGCCCCCGAGGCGTCCCGGTGCAGGTCCAGCGCCTCGCCCGCCGCCGAGAGCCGGCCCACGTCCCCGCCCAGCGCCTCCCGCGCGTACCGGTGCACCCGCAGCAGCCGGCGTACCTCGTGCCAGGAGGCGTCCTCGTGCGCCGCGTACGGGGTGCCCTGCGCCGCGGGAAGGGCGGAGACGGCCCCCGCGAGGCGGGTCCCGGTCACCTCCGCCAGCGGTTCCAGCACGTCCCCGACCCGGCCCCGCGCCGCCACCGGGTCCAGCGGCACCTCCGAGGCCAGCACCGCCACCGCGTCCGCGACCGCGTGGAAGCGGGACGACCCGAGGGCCTGGAGGGTGGCCGAGTGCGCCCGGGTGCGCGCCAGCGTGAGCTGCCGCTCCAGCAGGGCACCCGCCCGCGCCGAACCCACCGTGAGGGCGCCCGACGAGCCCGCCCCGCCCCGCGGGGAGGGCAGGTCGGGGGAGCCCGACAGCCGCTGAAGGGCCTCCATCAGCCGGGACAGCCGGGCGGCGTACGCGTGCTCGTCGGCCAGCGTGGACGACAGCCAGACCAGCTCCGTACGCAGCGAGTCCGCCCAGCGCGCCTCGGTGACCGCCCGGAACGTGCTCAACGATCCGGCGATCCGGCGCGCCGCGCCCCGCAGGCCGTACGCCGCCTCGCTGCTCTCCGCCGAATCGGCGGTGGAGCCGCCCGCCGCGCCCGCGTCGTGCAGGCGCAGCGCGCGCAGGAAAGCGGTGGCCTGGGAGCGCAGGTACACGCCGAGCACGTCACCTGCGGTCAGGTCGTCATGGTTTGGCAGAGCCACGCCGGCGCCTCCGGGCGTCTATGAGCATCTCCTGTACGTGCCGCAGCGGCTGGCCTTCGGCGTCGGTGCTGTGCCGGGTCCATTCGCCGTCCGGGCCCAGGTGCCAGGAGGAGGTGGCGTCGGACATGCCGGTCTCCAGCATCCGGTCCAGTGCCGCGCGGTGGGCCGGGTCGGTGACCCTGACCAGTGCCTCGATGCGGCGGTCGAGGTTGCGGTGCATCATGTCGGCGCTGCCGATCCACACCTCGGGTTCGCCGCCGTTGCCGAAGGCGAAGACCCGGGAGTGCTCCAGGAAGCGGCCGAGGATCGAGCGGACCCGGACGTTCTCCGACAGGCCGGGGACGCCGGGGCGTACGGCGCAGATGCCGCGCACCCAGATGTCGATGGGGACGCCCGCCTGGGAGGCCCGGTAGAGGGAGTCGATGAGGGCCTCGTCGACGATCGAGTTCATCTTCAGCCGGACCGACGCCGGGCGGCCGGACCGGTGGTGGTCGGCCTCCTTGTCGATGCGCGAGATCAGCCCGTCGCGCAGGGACTTGGGTGCGGTCAGCAGCCGGCGGTAGGTCTCGCGGCGGGAGTACCCGGACAGCCGGTTGAAGAGGTCGGACAGGTCCGCGCCGACCTGCGGGTCGGCGGTGAGCAGGCCGAGGTCCTCGTACAGGCGGGCGGTCTTGGGGTGGTAGTTCCCGGTGCCGACGTGGCTGTAGCGGCGCAGGGTGTCGCCCTCCTGGCGGACGACGAGGGAGAGCTTGCAGTGCGTCTTGAGGCCGACGAGCCCGTAGACGACGTGGCAGCCGGACTCCTCCAGCTTGCGCGCCCACTTGATGTTGGCCTGCTCGTCGAAGCGGGCCTTGATCTCGACGAGTACGAGCACCTGCTTGCCGGACTCCGCGGCGTCGATCAGCGCGTCGACTATGGGGGAGTCGCCGGACGTGCGGTACAGCGTCTGCTTGATCGCGAGGACGTCCGGGTCGGCGGCGGCCTGCTCCAGGAAGGCCTGGACGGAGGTGGAGAAGGAGTCGTACGGGTGGTGCAGCAGCACGTCCCGTTCGCGCAGCGCGGCGAAGATGTCCGGCGCGGACGCGGACTCCACCTCGGCGAGGTCACGGTGGGTGCCGGCGACGAACTTCGGGTACTTCAGCTCGGGCCGGTCCAGGGAGGCGATCCCGAAGAGGGCCGTCAGGTCGAGCGGGCCGGGCAGCGGGTACACCTCGGCGGCGTTGACCTTGAGCTCCTGCACGAGGAGGTCCAGGACGCCGGGGTCGATGGACTCCTCGACCTCCAGGCGCACGGGCGGGCCGAAGCGGCGCCGCATGAGCTCCTTCTCCAGGGCCTGGAGGAGGTTCTCGGCGTCGTCCTCCTCGACCTCCAGGTCCTCGTTGCGGGTCACGCGGAACATGTGGTGCGCGAGCACCTCCATGCCCGGGAACAGCTCCTCCAGGTGCGCGGCGATCACGTCCTCCAGGGGGACGTAGCGCTGCGGGGAGGCCTCCAGGAAGCGGGAGAGGATCGGCGGCACCTTGACCCGGGCGAAGTGGCGGTGGCCGCTGACGGGGTTGCGTACGACCACGGCCAGGTTGAGGGAGAGGCCGGAGATGTACGGGAACGGGTGCGCGGGGTCCACGGCCAGCGGGGTGAGCACCGGGAAGATCTGGTTGCGGAACAGGGTGAAGAGGCGGGCCTGCTCCTTCTCGGTGAGGTCGGGCCACCGGATGAGGTGGACGCCCTCCTCCGCGAGCTGGGGGGAGATGTCGTGCTGGAAACACGCGGCGTGCCGGGCCATGAGCTCGCGCGAGCGGGTCCAGATCAGGTCCAGCACCTCACGGGGCTGGAGGCCCGAGGCCGAACGGGTGGCGACGCCGGTCGCGATGCGGCGCTTGAGGCCGGCGACGCGGACCATGAAGAACTCGTCGAGGTTGCTCGCGAAGATCGCCAGGAAGTTGGCGCGCTCCAGCAGCGGGGTCGCGGGGTCCTCGGCGAGTTCGAGCACCCGCTCGTTGAAGGCCAGCCAGCTGCGCTCCCGGTCGAGGAAACGGTTCGCGGGGAGCTCGCCGGTGTCGTCCTTGTCCTCGTAGGCGTCCAGATCGGCGTCGAGGTCGGGATCGAGGTCGACGTGCCCGGTCACGCGGGTGGCGTGGGGCCGGTGGGCGGCTATGGAACCGATGCGGGACTTCGCGTCGCCGCTGCGGCTGCCGCTTGCGCTTCCGCTTCCGGTCGCGGCTGCGGTTGCGGTTGCGGAGGAGTGAGACGTGTGCTGGGCGGGGACCTCGGTGGGGCCTGCGCTGGGCTGGTGGCTCATGACTCCATTCTTCCGCGCACGCGGCAGGACAGGCGCGTCGGAAGTGTCTGCCGTCAGACGGAGTCGGGGCTGCATGTCGGGAGACTCGCAAGCGCGTCTGAATGCCCGGTTAATGGCGTATGGCTTCCTGTCTCCGCCTGGTGCACGGGGCGGGGGTGGGTACGGGGGTGGGTGCGGGGGTGGGCAGGGGTACGGGGCTTGCGGCGCGGGCCGGCTATCTCCCCCTCGAGGGGGTGGGCCGGGGCAGGGCGGGGCGGTGGCTGCCCACCCGCCCCCTTGTCTGCGGGCCGGTGGGGCGGGGGGCCGGATCCCCTTGAACGGGATCAGAGCCGGTTTGGGGGTTTCCCGTCAGTCCCATCGTCCTTCCGTGTCGTGCCGGTCCCTCAAGGGCGCTCCCTGCGGTCGCGTCGCTACGCGATCGCCTTCGGCGACCCTTGACCGACCGTCCCGCCCCGGAAAGCCGAAAGACTGCCGGGAAGCCCCCAAAAGAACGGTCACGGGGGAGGGGAGGAGGGGCGGCTGTGTCAGCGATGAGGCGACGGGGCCGGGCGTCGGCCGGCCGGGCATCCGGCCCCGTGATCTCGGATTCCGGGCCGGGGGCGCGAGTATGCGCACGAGAGGTTGATCAGAGCGACCTGCGGCGCCTCCAGGCGCGCCAGATCGCTACGCGCTCCTGTCGTCTCGGCGGCCGACGGCCGTCCGGGGCTGATACCCGCACCACAGGTTGATCAGAGCAGATCAGGAAGCGGACAGGCGCGTGAGATCGCTACGCGCTTCTCTGGTCTCGGCGGCCGGCGGCCGCCTGGGGCTGGTCTGGGGCGGGCACGACGTTGGCGACGGCGGTCGTGAACTCGCGGCCGGAGGCGCCCCTGATGTAGGCGAGCTCCATCCAGCGCTCCATGCCGGTGTCGGAGACGTTCTCGTTGATCACGGCCATCAGCACACCCTCAACGCCCGAGGCGATGTCGCGGACGCGTCGGCGGAGCAGTCGGTGGGGGACGTACTCGTAGCGCTCATTCATCGGACGCCGCCTCGAAGGTGCTGAGGAAGCGCTCCCAGCCGGCCTGTGCACGGTTGAGCAGTTCCGAACTCGGCTCGATTGCCGCGAGAGACCTCACCGAGAGGGTGTCGTCGTCGGTGCCGGTGAGGCAGGACGTTACTGCCCAACGGACGGGAATCTGGCGCATGGTGGCCACTCCTCTAAAGAGGCTGAACTCCTCCACTCATGTACATGAGTGACACGAAGGAGAATGACCCGACTCCTGTACATGAGTCAACCCGCTGTGAAGGTGAAGTCACAGCGGGTTGTGGATGGGGTGGTGGCCGTCAGTCGGTTGCCGGGATGCGGAACTCGAAAACGAACTGGTCAGCTGCCATGAGGGTGTCGCAGACCTCCACGACGCGGCCCGTCTGCGTGACCGCGTTCCTCAGCAGGTGCACCACGGTGGCGCCGGGGCTCAGTGCCAGCTCCGATGCCTCGGCCTTCGCGGCAGGCCGCGCTTGCAGGGTCTCTGTGAACTCGGCGAAGGTGTGGCCGTGTTCTTCGAGGCGGGCGTAGATGCCGCCACCTCCGGGGTTCTCGGCGAAGAGTTCCGGGATGTCGCGCACGACGTCCCACGGCAGGTACGACGTCGCCGTCTCCACAGGAGTGCCATTGCGGAAGTACAAGCGACGGCGCGCTAGCACCTGAGTCCCCACATCCACGCCAAGACGCTGAGCAATCGCCTCTGGGGCCTCGACCGGCCCGATGTAGACGACGCTGACCTTCGCGGTGGCCCCGGACTGCTCAGATTCGGCGAGGTAGGCGGCTTTGCCGCCCTGGCGGAACGAGCGCCGGAAACGGTCCGATGACCGGTGGCGCACCGGCGGACGGTCCTTTACGTAGGAGCCCTTGCCGTGCCGGGTGTCCACGAGACCGCTGGCGCGGATCTCCAGCATCGCCTTGCGGACGGTCCCACCCGAGACCCCGTAACGCTCGACCATCTCGGCCTCACTGGGCACCTGCTCTCCCGGCTTCAAGATGCCGGCGCGAACCTGCTGGACGATGTCCTCGGCGATCTGCAAGTACCGAGGGACGGTCTTGCCTCCTCCTACAGCTGCTCCCATAGTCCTTCGCTTCCTCCTATGCTCATGTACATGAGTAACAGCGTCCCGTCGGACAGGTCAACGCCACGTCATTCCGTGTCGGTTGCCGGGGCAGTGGTGCGTGACGATGGCCGACTGCTGGCCATCCGCCGAGCGGACAACGGGACGTGGGAGCTGCCGGGCGGAGTGCTGGAGCTGGCCGAAACCCCCGAGGACGGCGTGCGGCGTGAGGTGCTGGAGGAGACCGGCATCCTCGTGGAAGTAGACCGGCTCACCGGTGTGTACAAGAACATCACGGCTGGAGTGGTGGCACTGGTCTTCCGCTGCAAGCCTTCCGGCGGCGCAGAACGCGTGTCTGGCGAAAGCACGGCAGTCCAGTGGCTCACACCCGACGAGGTGGCCGAGCGCATGTCCGAGGTCTACGCCATCCGCCTCCTGGACGCCCTCGACGGCGACAGCCCCCACGTGCGAAGCCACGACGGACGTCAACTGCTCACAGACCAGCCCCGGACGGCCGCCGGCCGCCGAGACAAGAGAAGCGCGTAGCGATCTCACGCGCCCATCCGCTCCCTGAGCTGCTCTGATCAACCTCTGGTGCGGGTATCAGCCCAGGACGGTCGCCGGACGCTGATAAATGAGAAGCGCGTAGCGATCTGGCGCGCCTGGAGGCGCCGCAGGTCGCTCTGATCAACCTCTCGTGCGCATAGTCGCGCCCCCGGCCCGGAATCCGGGATCCACGGGCTCGGATGCCCGGCCGGCCAAGGCCCGGCCCCGTCGCCTCATCGCTGACACGGCTGCCCCTCCTCCCCTCCCCCGTGACCGTTCTTTTGGGGGCTTCCCGTCAGTCTTTCGGCTTTCCGGGGCGGGACGGTCGGTCAAGGGTCGCCGAAGGCGATCACGAAGTGACGCGACCGAAGGGAGCGCCCTTGAGGGACCGGCACGACACGGAAGGACGATGGGACTGACGGGAAACCCCCGAACCAGCCCTGAGACCGCCCAAGGGGATACCGCTCCCCGCCCCACCGGCCCGCAGACGGGGAGGCGGGTGGGCAGCCACCGCCCGGCCCGCACCCCTCGAGGGGGAGATAGCGGGCCCGGAGCGGCGGACGGCCTCAGCTCTCCGTGCGGTACATCAGGTCGATCTCGTGCGTGGCGAACCCCAGGCCCTCGTACACCGCCAGTGCCGCCGGGTTGTCCGCGTCGACGTACAGCATCGCCGTCGGCAGGCCCGACTCCGCCAGGTGGCGCAGGCCGATCGCCGTGAGGGCCTTGCCGAGGCCGCCGCCCTGGGCGCCCGGGCGGACGCCGACCACGTACACCTCGCCCAGCTGCTCCTCGGCGTGGACCTTCGTCCAGTGGAAGCCGACCAGTTCGCCCTCCCGCTCCGCGAGGAAGAAGCCCTTGGCGTCGAACCACGGCTGCGCGATCCGGTCGTTCAGGTCCCGCTGCGTGAGCGCGCCCTGCTCCGGGTGGTGGGCGAAGGCGGCGGCGTTGGCGGCGAGCCAGGCGGTGTCGTCCTGCCCGGGGACGAAGGTGCGGACGGTGACGCCGGCCGGGAGCGCAGCCTCGGGCAGTGGCGGCGCGTCGGGGCCCAGGGGGCGGCGCAGCTGTCGCAGTTCGCGGAAGAGGGTCAGCCCGAGTACCTGCGCGAGGTGCCGCGCGGCGGACTTGCCGCCGTGCGCCCACACCCGGATCCGCTTGCCGGAGGCGTGCAGCAGGGCGGTGCCCAGGGCCCGGCCGTGGCCGCGGCCGCGCAGGGCGGGGTGGATGACGAGTTCGGCGGCGGGGGCCTCCACCGGGTCCGTGTCCTCCAGCTGCCCGTACCCGCACAGCCGCCCGCCGTCGGTGAGGAGGAAGTGCCGGATCCCCTCGCGCGGTCCGCCGCGCAGCTGGAGGCGGCCCTGTTCGGAGACGGCGGTGGTGCCGTCGGTGCGGGCCGCCTCTCCGATCAGCTCCAGTACGGAGTCGGCCTGCTCCTCCGTCAGCTCGTCGAGGATCTCAATCTGCCGTCCCGGCTCCAGGGCCGCTGCTGCGTCAGTCATGCTCCGAGCCTACGGCGCAGCGCCCGACGGCCGCGCGTAACCAGCTCGCAACCCGCTACCCCCTGTCGTGCTACGCGCGTTGACCATAGGCTGCGTGGACCTCCCAAATGTTGTCTCGCTGTCCACAAAGGGGAATAAATGTCAGCGAAGCCACAACGGCTCCGTACGGCCCGCCGGTTGACCTTCGGCGCTCTCGCCCTCACGGCGGGTGCCGGCGCGCTGGTCGCCGCCGCACTGCCGGCCGGTGCCGCGAGTGGTGGCGGTACGCCTCCCAAGGGCCGGACCGTCGACGTACAGATGCTCTCGTTCAACGACTTCCACGGCACGCTGGAGCCCCCGCAGGGCTCGTCCGGCACCGTGAGCGAACGTCAGGCAGACGGCACCACCAAGTCCATACCCGCAGGTGGTGTCGAGTACCTCGCCACCAGCCTGCGCGAGGCCCGCAAGGGCCACGAGTACTCCGTCACGGCCGCGGCCGGTGACATGATCGGCGGCAGTCCGATGCTGTCCGGTCTCTTCCACGACGAGCCCACCGTCGAGGCGCTCAACAAGCTGAACCTCGATGTGTCGAGCGTCGGCAACCACGAGTTCGACGAGGGCAAGACCGAGCTGCGCCGGATGGCGTACGGCGGTTGTCACCCGACTGAAGGCTGTTTCGAGTACGGCAAGACCTTCACCGGGGCGCAGTTCCAGTACCTCGCCGCGAACGTGACGGACGAGAAGACCAAGCGTCCGCTGATGTCGCCCACCTTCATCTGGAAGAAGGGTGAGGTGAAGATCGGCTTCATCGGCGTCACCCTGGAGGGCACTCCGGACGTCGTCACCGCCGAGGGCGTCAAGGGCCTGAAGTTCGGCGACGAGGTCGAGACGATCAACAAGTACGCGGCCGAGCTGAACAAGCAGGGCGTGAAGTCGATCGTGGCGCTGATCCACGAGGGCGGTCTGCCCGCGAGCGGCGCGTACAACTACGACTGCGACGTGCCGGGTGCCGGCGCGGGCATCTCGGGTGCGATCGTCGACATCGCCAAGAACGTCGACCCGAAGGTCGACGCGCTGGTGACGGGCCACACGCACCAGGCGTACTCGTGCAACATCCCCGACCCGGCGGGCAACCCGCGTACGGTCACCTCGGCCGCCTCGTACGGCCGGCTGTTCACGGACACCACGCTGACGTACGACCGGGCGACGAAGGACATCGTCCGTACGCCGGTCACGTCGCCGAAGCCGGTGAACAAGGTCGTCGGCCGCGAGCAGCCGAAGGCCGCGGACATGTCCGAGCTGATCACCCGCTGGAAGGAGCTCGCCGCCCCGGTGGCGAACCGTCCGATGGGCTACATCTCGGCCGACATCCCGGGCCGCGGCTCGGAGGCGCCGGAGAAGCCGCTCGGTGACCTGATCGCGGACGCGCAGCTGGAGGCCACGGCCCCGGCGGACAAGGGCGGCGCGCAGCTGGCCATCATGAACCCGGGCGGCATCCGTGCCGATCTGGCCTACAAGGCCGCGGGTGGCGAGGGCGACGGTGTCGTGACGTACGGCGAGTCGTACACGGTCCAGCCGTTCAACAACCTCATGAACGTCGTGGACCTGACCGGCGCGCAGCTGATCACCGCGCTGCAGCAGCAGGTCAGCGGCACGGTCAACGGCCCGAACCCGAAGATCCTGCAGGTCTCGAAGGGCTTCACCTACACCCTGGACATGACGAAGACGGGCGCGGACCGCATCGTCGTGGACTCGGTGAAGCTGAACGGCGCGGCGATCGACCCCGCCAAGACCTACCGGGTCGTGATGAACGAGTTCCTCGCGGGCGGCGGCGACGGGTTCACCGTCCTGAAGGAGCACAAGAACAAGCTGGTGGGCGCGTCCGACCTGGACGCCTTCAACGCCTACCTGGCGAAGTCGACGGCGGCGGCCCCGATCGCCCCGCCGGCGGCGGACCGCATCACGGTCGTCAAGTAGTACGAGCGGTACGAGTAGTACGCACGTCCCGAGGGGGCGGTGGGCCGAAGGCGGCCCGCCGCCCCCTCGGCGTGTGGCTAGAGGGTCGCCAGGAACTTGCCGACCGCCGCGTGGAAGCCCTCCGGGTCCGTGAAGGGCACGAAGTGGTCGCCCTCCAGGGCCGTGTACGAGGTCCCCGGGCGCCGGCTGACCATCGCGTCGGCGACGGCCTGGGGGAGCGCCTTGCTCTGGCGGCCGTGGATGAGCAGTGCGGGGCAGGTGCTCGCGGTCCAGGTGTTCCAGTGGTCGCCCGCGCAGGAGTGGATGGAGTCGAGCATGTCCTGCCCGTGGAAGGCCAGCCGCCAGCCACTGTCTTCGCCGAGCGGGCGTACCCCGTCGGCGACGAACGGCAGGGCGGCCGGGTCGACGGCGGCGAGGAGCTCCTCGCGGGTGGGCGCGGAGTAGGGCAGGGCGCCGAGGAAGTCGAACCACTGCGGGCCGGCGGGGATGTCGATGGCCACGGTGGCGTCGACGCCGATCAGGGCGCCCACCCGGTCGGGGTGGGCCGCGGCCAGGTGGTAGGCGTTGAGGCCGCCGAGGGAGTAGCCGAGGACGGTGACGGGCTCGGTGAGGCCGAGGTGGTCGAGGAGGGCGACGGCGTCGGCGACGTACCCGTCGCGGCGGTAGTGCGGGGCGCGGTCGGAGTCGCCGTGGCCGCGCTGGTCGGGGGCGATGACGCGCCACTGGTCGCCCAGGGCGGCGGCGAGGCCGGTGAAGGCCGCGGCTTCGGACATGCCGCCGTGGAGGGCGAGGAGCGGCCGGCCGGTACCGCCGAAGTCCAGGTAAGAGAGGGTGCGGCCGTCGATGCTCAGCGTGTCGCGCATGGTTCGTGTCTCCCCGTTCGCGTTGCCTGCGGTGGTTGCGGGCATCACTCTGCCAGCGTTTGGGCAAGCGTGCAAGACATATGTATTGCACGCTTGCCCAACCCCTTGCCGAGAGGTCGCGGATACCATCCGGACCATGGGAAATCGCGAGGACCTGCTGGCCGGCGCCCGCCGCTGCCTTGAGGAGAAGGGCTACTCGCGCACGACCGTGCGCGACATCGCCTCGGCGGCGAAGGTGAGCATGGCCGCGATCGGCTACCACTTCGGGTCCCGCGAGGCGCTGCTCAACCAGGCGCTGTTCGCCGCGATGGACGACTGGGCCGCCGACTCCGGCCGGCTCGCCGGGGAGGGCGGGACGGCGGCCGAGCGGTACGCGGACACCTGGGACCGCAAGATCCGCGACTTCCTCGACATGCGCTGGCTGTGGATCGCCAACATCGAGGCCTTCGTGCACGCCCAGTCCTCGCCCGAGCTGCTGGCGATCCTGGCCGAGGGGCAGCGCCGCTCCCGGCGGATGGTGGCCGCGCACCTGGCCGGGGTGTCCGAGGAGTCGGTGACGGACGAGGACGTACGCGCCCTCGGGTCGGTGCACCTCGCGCTGCTGAGCGGGGTGATGGTGCAGGCCCTGACCGACCCCGAGCAGGCGCCGGCGGGGGCCGAGCTCGCCCAAGGGCTGCGCCGGATGGCGGAGTTGCTGGAGGAGCCTGCTACCGGCAGGTAGTAAACGCCGGCCCCGCACGCCATAATCCCGTCCCGACACAAGGTCGGCGAAGGGGCGGGGCATGGGCATGGGCATGGGCATGGGCAGCGGTACGGGCGCGGCTACGGGTACGAGCACGGGCGCGGCCGGGGCCACGGCCACGGGCGGGGCACTGGACCGGCGGGCCTTCCTCGCGGGCGCCGCGGCGGTGGGCGCGGGCGCGCTCCTGGGACTCGGGGCCGCGGCGCCCGCCTCCGCGAGGACCCTCGGCACCCAGGACTGGATGGCCGGCCTCGCCGACTCCACCGCCCTCCAGCGGATGACCATCCCCGGCACCCACGACTCCGGTGCCACCAAGGGCGGCCTCTACGTCGCCTGCCAGAACACCTCCATCGCCCAGCAGCTCGACTCCGGCATCCGCTTCCTCGACGTCCGCTGCCGGGTCACGGGCGGCTCGTTCGCCATCCACCACGGCTCGTTCTTCCAGGACCTGATGTTCGGCGACGTCCTGGCCGCCTGCCGGGGCTTCCTCGCCGCGCACCCCTCGGAGACGGTGCTGATGCGCGTCAAGCAGGAGTACTCCTCCGATTCCGACGCCGCCTTCCGCGCCGTCTTCGACGACTACCTCGACAACCGCGGCTGGCGCCCGCTGTTCCGGATCGCCGACACCCTGCCCGCCCTCGGGCAGGCCCGCGGCAAGGTCGTCCTCCTCGCCGACAACGCCGGCCTGCCCGGCCTGCGCTACGGAGACGGCGGCGTGTTCGCCATCCAGGACGACTACAACACCGAGCCCTTCGCCAAGCGCGTCCGCATCGAGGACCACTTCCGCAAGGCCGTCCGGGAGCCCGGCAAGCTCTTCGTCAACTACGTCAGCACCGCCGCGTACATGCCCCCGCGCTGGAACTCCGACCGGCTGAACCCGCAGGTCCACGGCTTCGTCGACGGCGCCGAACTCACCGGCCGCACGGGCCTCGGCATCGTCCCGATGGACTTCCCGAACACCCGCTCCGGCCTGGTCGCCTCACTGATCCGGCACAACTGACCGCGGCGTCGACGGCTGCTCCGACGGCGGCGGCGTCGGAGCGCCCGGGATGCGCAGCACCGCCTCCGTGCCGCCCGCCCCGTCCAGGGCCGCCCGCAGCTCGGCGGTACCGCCCGAGCGGGCGGCCGTACGGGCCACGATGGACAGGCCCAGCCCGCTGCCGGGCAGGGCGCGGGCGGACTCGGAGCGCCAGAACCGCTCGAAGACGTACGGGAGGTCCTCGGGCGGGATGCCCCGCCCGTGGTCGCGTACGGTCAGCTCGCCCGCGTGCAGCGAGACCTCGACCGCACCGCCCGGCGGGCTGAACTTCACGGCGTTGTCCAGCAGGTTGACCACCGCCCGCTCCAGCGCCGCCGCCTCACCCCGTACGTACCAGGACTCCAGGGCGGAGCCGAACCGCAGCTCGGGTCCGCGCAGCCGGGCCCGGGACAGCGCCGAGGCGGCGATGTCGTGCAGGGCCACCACCCCGAGCGGGGCGTGCGGGGCCGCGTCCGGGCGGGACAGCTCCTGGAGGTCCCCGATCAGCGCGGCGAGCTCCGTCATCTGCGCCTTGACCGAGGCGAGCAGCTCCCTGCGGTCCTCGGGCGGGATGGCGCGGCCGGTCTCCTCGCTGCGCGCGAGCAGCTCGATGTTGGTGCGCAGCGAGGTGAGCGGCGTACGCAGCTCGTGCCCGGCGTCCGCGATCAGCTGGGCCTGGCGTTCCTGGGAGGAGGCGAGCGCGGCGGTCATCGCGTTGAAGGACCGTGACAGGCGGGCGATCTCGTCGTCGCCCTCGTCCGGGATCCGCACCGTGAGGTCCTCGGTGCGGGCTACGTGCTCGACGACACCGGTGAGCTCGTCCACGGGCCGCAGCCCCGTACGGGCCACCCACAGGCCGGCCGCGCCCGCGCCGACGACCCCTATGCCGGAGACCAGGAGCAGTACCCAGGCCAGGGTGGACAGGGGCTTGTCGATGTCGGCGAGGGGCTTGGCGATGGAGATCCCGAAGGTGGCTCCTCCGGTGGTGAGGCGCCGGCCGATCGTGTAGACGCGCATCCTGTCGCCGTCGGCGGTGGTGGCGTCGTGCAGCCTGCCGCTGATGCGGCCCGCCGCGACGTCCTTGTCGGTCTGGGTGGCGGGCAGGTCCGTCCGCCCGCTCACCCAGCAGCGGCCCCCCTCGGGGGTGACGATCTGCACGGTCGCGTTCAGGTCCCCGGCGATGTCCATCTGGTTCGGGGGCGGGCGCAGCGTGCAGCCCTCGCGCAGGGTGCGGAGCACCTGCTCGCTGGGGTCGGTGGCCACCAGGGACTGGTTCAGCTGGTCGTTCAGCTGCGCCCGCACCATCACCCAGGACACCCCCGCGACCGCCGCGACGGCGACCGCGACCGCGACGGTGACCAGCAGCGCCAGCCGGGAGCGCAGCGGCAGCGCCCGGAACCTGGCGGCCGGACCCGTCATTCGGGCCCGCCCTCGCCGGCGCGCAGGACGTACCCGACCCCGCGGACGGTGTGCACCAGGCGCGGTTCGCCGCCGGCCTCGGTCTTGCGGCGCAGGTACATCACGTACACGTCCAGGGAGTTGGAGCTGGGCTCGAAGTCGAAGCCCCAGACCGTCTTGAGGATCTGCTCGCGGGTCAGCACCTGGCGCGGGTGCGCCAGGAACATCTCCAGCAGCGTGAACTCCGTCCGGGTCAGCTCGACGGGGCGTCCGCCCCGGGTGACCTCGCGGGTGGCGAGGTCCATGCGCAGGTCGCCGAAGGCGAGGGCGTCCCCGGCCGGTTCCGGACCGGCGGCGGGGACGGCGTAGGAGCTGCGGCGCAGCAGCGCGCGGACGCGGGCGAAGAGCTCGTCGAGCTCGAACGGCTTGACGAGGTAGTCGTCGGCGCCCGCGTCGAGGCCGGTGACGCGGTCGCCGACGGTGTCGCGGGCAGTCAGCATCAGCACCGGGGTGACGCTGCCGGAGGCGCGCAGCCGGCGGGCGGCCGTCAGTCCGTCCATCCGGGGCATCTGGATGTCGAGGACGATCAGGTCGGGGGCGTACGCGGCCGCCTGGTCGAGGGCGTCGAGCCCGTCGACGGCGGTGCGTACGTCGTACCCCTCGAAGGCGAGGCTGCGGCGCAGGGCCTCGCGTACGGCCGGCTCGTCGTCGACGACGAGGATCCGCTGCGGGTCGCCTTCGGCGGCGTTCATACGGGGTCCCCCAGGGGTGGTGGTCGGTGCGCGGGGCACGTCCCAGGGTGTCAGAAGGAGATGCCGAAGCCGTTGCCGCCGCTGTCGGAGCCGCCGTTGCCGTTGCCGCTGGCGTTCCCGGCGCCGCCGCTGCCGCCCTTGCGGAGGGAGTCGAGGTCGGCCTTGATCGTGTTGACCGGGATGGCGAAGCCCAGGCCGACGCTGCCGGCGTTCGAGCCGTCGCTGGACGGGGAGTAGATCGCGGAGGGCATTCCCACGATCTCGCCGTTCATGTTGACGAGCGCGCCGCCGGAGTTGCCGGGGTTGAGGGAGGCGTCGGTCTGGATGGCCTTGTACGAGGTGGTGTCGGAGCCGGTGTCGCCGTTGAACTGCTGACCTTCGTACGAGAACGGCCAGCCGCCGCCGCGCTGCCGCTGCGGGGTCTGCTGCCGGCGGTCCTCGGACTTCGGCACGTTCACCTCGCGGTTCAGCGCCGAGACGATGCCGCTGGTGACGGTGCCGGTGAGGCGGTCGGGGGAGCCGATGGCGACGACCTGGTCGCCGACCTTGAGCTGGTCGGAGTTGCCGAGCTTGGCGGGCTTGAGGCCGCTCGCCCCCTGGAGCTTGATGAGGGCGAGGTCCTTGCCGGGGTCGGTCCCGACGATCTTGGCGCTGTACTTCTTGCCGTCGCTCATCGTCACCTGGATCTCGGAGGCGCCGCTGACGACGTGGTTGTTGGTGGCGATCTCGCCGTCGGCGGTGAGCACGAAGCCGGAGCCGGTGCCCTGGCCGGAGCCGGTGCGGGTGTCGATGCGGACGACGGACGGGCTGACCTGCTCGGAGACCCCGGAGACGGTGCCGTTGCTGGACTGCGAGACGTTGGTGCCGCTCACGGCGCCGACGGGGGCGCCGGCCTGCCCGAGGAACTGCTGCACGGCGACGGCCGTCCCGCCGCCGACCACGGCCGCCGCGAGGGCGACGGCTGCGAGCAGCGCGACGGGGCGCTTGGCGCGGGCCGCGTGCGCGGGGCCGGCGGGGCCGGCGGCGGCTGAGGAACCCCAGGCGTCCCACCCGCCACCGCTGCCACTACCGCCGCCGGCGGGGACGGTCTCGCCCTGGATGACCGTCGCCGGCGGCTGGTGCGCCTCGTGCCGGCCGGGTGCCGGAGCGGCCGGCGGGTACGAGGGCGGCGGCGGGTAGGCGGCGGCCCCCGTCTCCTGGGCCAGCCGGTCGCGTCCCCGCTGCCAGTCGTCCCCGAAGGGCGCGTTCCGGGCCGGGCCGTTCTCCTGCGGGTACTCGCCTTCGCGGCGGAAGCTCTCGGTCATGTCGATGACTCTGTCCGCGGATCATGAGAGCTTTCTGAGTCCCGGCTGAGAAGCCCGACAGAACCGCGTATGCCCGAAATAAGGACCTGGGGCGGCGTGGGCCCGCGAAGACCGCCCGGACAGGGCCTAGCGGCAGCCGCAGCTGCGGCGGATCACCAGGGCCGACGGGAACTGCTTGAGGCGTTCGCGGCGGGAGCCGGCCACGCGGAGGGCGTCGTCCAGGACGAGGTCCACCGCCGCGCGGGCCATCGCCGGGCGGTCCGAGGCGATCGTGGTCAGCGGCGGGTCCGTCAGGGCCGCCTCCTTGACGTCGTCGAAGCCGGCCACCGCCAGCTGCTCGGGGACGTCGATGCGCAGCTCGCGCGCGGCGCGCAGCACGCCGATGGCCTGGTCGTCCGTCGCGCAGAAGATCGCCGTCGGCCGGTCCGGCCGGGCCAGGACCTCCAGGGCGACCCGGTACGCGTCGTAGCGGTTGTACGGGGCCTCGATGAGCCGGCCCTCGATCGACCGCCCGGCCTCCAGCATGGCCCGGCGCCAGCCCTCGACGTGGTCGGCGACCGGGTCGCCGACCGAGGGGGTGTTCTCGATGCCGCCGATGCAGGCGACGTACTCGTGCCCGTGTTCCAGCAGGTGCCGCGTCGCGAGCTGCGCGCCGCCGATGTCGTCCGTGACGACCGCGACGTCGTCGATGGCCTCCGGACGCTCGTGCAGCAGCACCACCCGCGCGTCCCACGCGTCGATCTCCGAGGCGGCGCGCTCGCTCATGCCCTGGCTGACCAGGATCAGCCCCGACACCCGCATGCCGAGGAAGGCGCGCAGGTAGTGGACCTCGCGCTCGTCCCGGTAGTCGGAGTTCCCGACCAGGACCATTTTTCCGCGCTCGGCGGCGGCCTGCTCGACCGCGTGCGCCATCTCCGCGAAGAACGGCTGGCGGGCGTCGGGGACGATCATGCCTATGAGATCGGTGCGGCGTGACGCCATGGCCTGGGCCACGCGGTCCGGCCGGTACCCCAGCTCCTTGATCGCGGCGAGTACACGCTCGCGCGTGGCCGGGGCGACCGGCCGGGGTCCGTTGTTGATGACGTAGCTCACGACGGCGGTAGAAGTACCCGCAAGTCGCGCTACGTCATCCCGCGTCACCTTGGCCACGCGCGGAAGTCTACGCGGGGTGACCTACCTCTGGGCAGGGTGTTTTGCCGACTGGATGGTCACAGGAGCTTCCTCCGAACGGGCTACGGGTCCGCTCGTGCGGTCCGCGTCCTGCGCCGGGGCCTTCCCCGCGGCCTGCTTGGCGGCGGCTTCGGCGGCCGCGCGCTCCACCTTCTCGGGGGTGACGAAGCGGTAGCCGACGTTGCGCACGGTACCGATCAGGGACTCGTGCTCGGGGCCGAGCTTGGCCCGCAGCCGCCGTACGTGGACGTCGACCGTCCGGGTGCCGCCGAAGTAGTCGTAGCCCCAGACCTCCTGGAGGAGCTGGGCGCGGGTGAAGACCCGGCCGGGGTGCTGGGCGAGGTACTTCAGCAGCTCGAACTCCTTGAAGGTGAGGTCGAGGACCCGGCCCTTCAGCTTCGCGCTGTACGTCGCCTCGTCGACCGACAGGTCGCCGTTGCGGATCTCCATGGGGGAGTCGTCCGAGCCGAGCTGCTGGCGGCCGGTGGCCAGCCGCAGCCGTGCCTCGACCTCGGCGGGGCCGGCGGTGTCGAGGAGTACGTCGTCGATGCCCCAGTCCGCGGTGACGGCGGCGAGGCCGCCCTCGGTCACCACCAGGATCAGCGGGCAGCCCGGTCCGGTGGACCGCAGCAGCTGGCACAGCGACCGCACCTGCGGCAGGTCGCGGCGGCCGTCGACGAGGATCACGTCCGCGCCGGGGGTGTCCACCAGGGCCGGGCCCTCGGCGGGGGCCACCCGGACGTTGTGCAGCAGGAGGCCGAGTGCGGGCAGCACCTCGGTCGACGGCTGCAGGGCATTGGTCAACAGGAGGAGAGAGCTCATGCCCGGCCACCTGCCCGGTTCGGGCGGCCGTGCTCCTGTTTGCTTCGCTGGTCCATCACGTCGGTTCCTCCTCGGTCCCGTCGAGGACGTGCGTGGTACGGCTTCGTACGACTTGCCTGGCATGCCGTCCGGCCCCCGCGCCCTGGGGTCCGGACGGATACCGCTGTTCTCGGTCCGTTCAACGTGCTGAAAGCACAAAAGGACCCGGGGGCTACGTTGCCCGGATCCTCTACGCCGCCAGAATAGCCCACCGGCCCTTTCGGAGCCGAGGGCTGCCGTGCACCGCATTCTGTGGTTCGCGCCACGCCTTCCTCCTGCGTATGCCCTGGTTTCGCCGGATCGAGCGGTCCGCCGACCGGTCCTGCGGGGCCTCCGGGCGCACGGACGGCGCGCTGAGGCACGCCGGGGTGACGGGCCGGAGGGGTCATCATGGAGGCCGACGGTAGAGAGCCGACGGAGCCGACCGATAGGAGCTGCAGTGGCAACCGGAACCATCCGCTACTGGGCGGCGGCGAAAGCCGCGGCCGAGACGGCGGAGGAGCCGTACTCGGCGCACACACTGGCCGAGGCGCTCGACGCCGTGCGGGACCGCCATCCGGGGGAACTCACCCGGGTCCTGCAGCGCTGCTCCTTCCTCGTGAACGACGAGCCCGTGGGCAAGCGCCCGCACGATGCCGTCCTGCTGACCGAGGGGGGCACCGTCGAGGTGCTCCCGCCGTTCGCGGGCGGGTGAGCGGAAACCGATGAGCACTCCCGAAGAACAGCAGCAGCAACAACAGCGGCAGCCGCAGCAGCAGGCCGCCGAGCAGGACCCGTACGCCACCCAGACCTGGCACGCCGACACCTGGGAGACCGGGTACCAGCCGGTGCAGCCGCCGCTGGGCTCGGTGCCCGGCCAGCCGGCCGCCCCGGCGCCGGCTCCGCAGGGGCAGTGGGGGCAGACCGGTGGCGGCGGCGTGCCGTGGCCGGACGCCACCGGGGGCGGTGCGCCGTCCGCGGCCGCCGCCGAGACGGCGTACCTGCCGCCGGTGCCGGCCCAGCAGCAGCCCGCGGCGCCCGAGGGCTGGTTCCGCGACGAGCAGCCGCAGGCCCCCGCGCAGGGCGGCTGGTCCGCCGACGCGGCCGCGCAGACGGCGTACCTGCCGCCCGTACCGGCGCAGCAGCAGCAGCCGCAGCAGCCCGCCGTGCCCGACGGCTGGTTCCGCGAGGAGCCGGCCCAGGCGCAGCCGCAGCAGCCGCAGCAGCACTTCCAGCACCAGCAGCCGCAGGCTCCGGCCGTGCCGTGGCCGGACGCCACCGGGGGCGGTGCGCCCTCCGCGGCCGCTTCCGCCGCCGAGCAGACGGCGTACCTGCCGCCCGTGCGGGAGCCCGCGGGGGCGGCCGAGCAGACGGCGTACCTGCCGCCCGTGCAGCCGCAGGGCGCCGCGCCGGACGGCTGGTTCCGCGACGAGCCGCAGGGCGCCGGTCCCGCGGCCGCTTCCGCCGCCGAGCAGACCGCGTACCTGCCGCCGGTGCGGGAGTCCGCGGGGGCGGCCGAGCAGACGGCGTACCTGCCGCCCGTGCGGGAGCCCGCGGGGTCCGCCGCCGAGCAGACCGCGTACCTGCCGCCCGTGCAGCCGCATGCCCCCGCGCCCGAGGCCTGGGCCGCGGACGCCTCCGCCGCCGCGCAGACGGCGTACCTCCCCCCGGTCCCGTCGGAGCCGCGGCAGCCGCAGCCGCAGGCGGCCGTGCCCGGTCCGTCCGCGGAGTACTCGCCGCCGACCCTCGGCGGCAACACCCTGCGTGCCGTCGACCCCGCCCAGGCCCGCGCCGAGGGCCGGTCGCCGATCATCGACCCCGGTCCGCAGTCGGCGATACTCACCGCCGCCCTCGGCGTGCTGATGGCCGGTGCCGCCGCGATCGGCCAGTGGGCGCTGCTCGTCCCGCTGATCGCCCTCCAGGGGCTCACCGCGGCCGGATGGTTCCGCCTCAACGGCATGTGGCCGGCCCGCCAGGGCATCGTCCTGGCCTTCGCCGGAGCCCTCGTCGCCGACGGCGCGGTGCTCGCGCTGGACGGTACGTACGCCCCCGGCGCGATCATCGGCACGCTCGGGGCCTGGGTGCTGCTGACGCTGGTGCTCCAGCTGCGCAGCCACGCGGACCCCGACGAGCGGATGTACGGGCTGATGGCCTCGGTGGCCTCCGCCGCGCTGGCCATCGTCTGCACGGGCTTCCTCGCCGCGGACGGGGAGCCGGTGACCACCGGTGCCGCCGCCGTCGCGGTCGCCGTGTTCGCGCGGGCCCTGCCGCTGCCCACCCCGGTCTCCGTCGGCGTCTCGCTGGCCGCCGCGGCCGGTGCGGGCATCGCGGTCGGCGGGCTGACCGGGCTGGGCGCGGGCGGGGCCCTGGTGGGCCTCGCGGCCGGGGTGTGCGCCCTGATCGGGCTGCGCGTGGCCGCGTACGACTACCCGTCGAAGTTCGTCCACATGACGGCCGGTGTCGCGCTGCCGCTGGCCGCCGCGGCCCCCGCCGTCTACCTGATGGGCCGGGTGGTGGGCTGACGTCCCGTCCGGCAGCCGCGCCGCTGACACCGCCCTCACGGCCGACCATGGTCCACTAGAACGTACGTACCGACTAGTTGGGGGAGGGGCACGTGCGTTTCATACGTGTCGTGGTGATCATCGGCGTGGTGCTGGGCGGCCTGTTCGTGGGCGTCGACCGCTGGGCGGTCGGCTACGCCGAGAACCGGCTGGCCGACCAGGTCCAGTCCCGTCAGGGCCTCGCGGGCAGCGCCGAGGTGGAGATCCACGGCTTCCCCTTCCTGACCCAGGCGCTCAGCCGTGACCTGGATCAGGTCGACCTGAAGCTCGGGGGCGTCGACGTCACCGCCGACGGCCGCAAGACGCGCCTCTCGGAGCTCAAGGCCTCGTTCCACGAGGTGAAGCTGAACGAGGGCTACGACGGCGGTACGGCCAAGCGGGCCGAGGGCAGCGCGCTGATCTCGTACGAGGACCTCACCAAGGCCTCCCAGAACGGCGTGGTCCTGACCTACGGCGGGGCGCCGAACAAGGTGAAGGTCACCGCGACCCTGGACTTCCTCGGCAAGACCATGACCCGCAGCGTGGTGTCCACCGTCGCCCTCGTCGAGTCGGGCGGCTCCAAGGTCGTCCGGGTGCGGGCGGACTCCGTGCCGGGCGAGGGCATCCCCGGGATCGAGAGCGCGGTGCGCAAGCGGACCGACTTCGACCGGCGCATCGACGACGGCCTGCCGGCCGGGCTCAAGCTCTCCTCGCTGACCTCGGACGAGTCCGGTGTGCACCTCGCCCTGAGCGGTTCGGACGTGTCCCTGGCCGGATCGTGAGACGGAGCGGTCCGATCCGCAGAAGGACGGGCCGCACGACCAGCCCCGGAAGGCCTCGCGCAGGCCGTCCGGGGCTTTCTCATCCCGAAATGCGGACGATCCTGTCTCGACATATGACACGCCGGTGACAGGGCGGCCGGTTCGTCCCTACGATCCATGGCTATGAAGCATCAGCAGGCGGACCTCACGAAGCGGCGGGCAGTAGACCTGTGTCGCGTCGCCGCCATGCTCTGTCGCTCCATGTGAGGTGTGAGCCTTCCGCTCCGCCGGCCGGACCGACGGCCCTTCATCCGCGTGACCGCACCGCCGCGCACCAGCCTCCTCCCCCCTGACGCCTCCCCGCGCAGGGCCCGAGAGCCGCACCCGGAACGGCACGCACCAGCACAGCCCGCTTCGCAGCAGCCCCAGCACAGCCCCGCCGCAACTGCCCCGGAGGAGAACACCATGAGCCGCAGCGACGTCCTCGTAGACGCCGACTGGGTCGAAGCCCACCTGAACGACGCCAACGTCGTCATCGTCGAGGTGGACGAGGACACGTCCGCGTACGACAAGAACCACATCACCAACGCCGTCCGGATCGACTGGAAGCAGGACCTCCAGGACCCGGTCCGCCGCGACTTCGTGGACCAGGAGGGCTTCGAGAAGCTCCTCTCCGCCAAGGGAATCTCCAACGACGACACCGTCGTCCTCTACGGCGGCAACAACAACTGGTTCGCGTCCTACGCCTACTGGTACTTCAAGCTCTACGGCCACCAGGACGTGAAGCTCCTCGACGGCGGCCGCAAGAAGTGGGAGCTCGACTCCCGCGACCTGGTCGACGGCAAGGACGTCCCGAACCGCCCGGCCACCGAGTACAAGGCCAAGGCCCAGGACACCTCGATCCGCGCCTTCCGCGACGACGTCGTGGCCGCGATCGGCTCCCTGAACCTGGTCGACGTGCGTTCGCCCGACGAGTTCTCGGGCAAGCTGCTCGCCCCGGCCCACCTCCCGCAGGAGCAGTCGCAGCGCCCCGGCCACGTGCCGAGCGCCCGCAACATCCCGTGGTCGAAGAACGCCAACGACGACGGCACCTTCAAGTCCGACGAGGAGCTGACCGCCCTCTACGAGGCCGAGCAGGTGGACCTGGCGAAGGACACCATCGCCTACTGCCGCATCGGCGAGCGCTCCGCGCTCACGTGGTTCGTGCTGCACGAGCTCCTGGGCCAGGAGAACGTCAAGAACTACGACGGCTCCTGGACCGAGTACGGCTCGCTGGTCGGCGTGCCGATCGAGCTCGGCCCCAACAAGTAGTCCCGGCCGGGCACGCGACGCCCGCCCCGTAGCAGCAGAACCTCTCTAGGACAGGACAGAGAACATGTGTGGAGCACAGATCGGCGGGCCCGACCTCGCGACGCTGAAGCCCGGTGAGACCGCGATCCAGGGCCAGGTGACCAAGGACGGCGAGCCCATCAGCGGCTACGTCCGCCTGCTGGACTCGACCGGCGAGTTCACCGCCGAGGTCCCCACCTCCGCGACGGGTCAGTTCCGCTTCTACGCGGCCACCGGCTCCTGGACGCTGCGGGCGCTCGTCCCGGGTGCCCAGGCCGACCGCGCCGTCGTCGTCGCCGAGGCCGGCGGCGTGACGGACGTCGCCATCGCGGTCTGACACCGAGGTCCGCCGCGGCGGACCGACAGCTGAACCGGCCGAAGGGCCGCACCCCCGGGGGTTGGACGCCACTGGAACGGGGTGCGGCCCTTCGTGCCGTCCGCCCTTGTGTTCGCAGGGGCCCGCCCTACGCTGGAAACATGTACGCGCGACGCCGGCGGGCGTATTTCCTGCTGATGGGCGGATGCCTGTTCCTCTTCGTCTCCGCCTGGTCCTTCGTGCGGCTCTTCTCGGTCGAGGCGGCGGTCGCGCTGTGCGTGGTCGCCATGGTGATTCCGCCGGTCGCCGCGATGGTGGCGAACCGCCGGGGGCCGGACGACCGCTGGTGGGACGACCCCTCGGGCGATCCGAAATCGGACGAGTGGTGGGACGAGCTGGACGGAAAGCGGCGGCGTCCGGAAGACTGAAAGTCGCCTATATAAAAGCGTAATAAAGATGCGTACAACGACTCCCCGTCCCAGGGTGTCTTGGATGTGTGCGGGTGAACGACCCCGCGGCTCCAGTCCTGTGGGGGGACCATCTTGGAAAACGAAACCCAGGAATCGGGCACTCCGGAAATTCCGCCGAATAAATCGGCAATTCCGGATGCTTCGGTTCCGACCAGTGCCGCCCCGCGCCGCCGCGGCCGTACGACGCTGCTGATCGCCGCCGGCCTCGTCCTGGGTGCGGTCGTCGGCACCGCCACCGGCTACGCCGTCCAGTACCACCGCCCGCCCACGGCCCTCCCGCCGCTGGCGCAGCAGAAGCTCGACGCGCCGAAGGCGCTGGCGCCGGACGACGCGACGACGGCCAAGTCGATCAACGCCAACCGCTGGCACAAGACGGACGACGACCTCGCGAAGCTCCTGATCGAGGCACCGGCGGGCGCGAAGGTCGAGGCCGAGGGGTACGACACCCTCGACTCCTTCTCGACGACCTTCGAAAAGTCGGACTACGCCCTGCGCGACTACGTGAAGGACGGCTTCCGGCGCCTCGCCACCCGGGTCTGGACCCAGGGCGACGTCCTGGTGGAGGTCCGGCTCGTGCAGTTCCGCGACTTCGCCGGCGCGGACGGGTACCAGGTGTCGCAGGCCTCGTACATGCCGGAGGAGAAGTACGCGGGCAACGACGGCGTGGCCGTCCCCGGAGTCCCGGCGGATCTCGGACACGTCTGGGTCGCCTCGAAGGCGCACGAGGAGCCCGGATACCTCCCGGTGCGGCAGGGGCGCGCCCTGGTCCGCCGGGGTGACGTCGTCCTGGACATCTACTACTTCGACAAGCGCGGCCGCGCGATCGCCGAGAGCGACGTCCTCGACCTGGCCAAGCGACAGCTGGAGCGACTGTGACCGAGCCGCAGACCGACCCGACGGGCCCGGCGGAGTCCGAGGCGACGGCCGAGCCGCAGGCCGGGGTGGCGAGCCCGGGGGCTCCGGATCCCGAGGCCCCCGCGGCGGCCGGTCCCGTGCCCGAGGGGGCCCGCCGCAAGAGGACCGCCCTGGCCGCCGGTGCGGTGGCCGCCGCCCTGCTCGTGGGCGGTGGGATTTGGGCGTCCTCGGTCCTCGCGGGGGCCGACCGGACCGCGCCGACGGCCTACTGGGCCGAGGCGGGCGCGAAGCTGCCCGAGACCGGGAACGCCGCGCCGGTGCCCCCGAACGCCCTCTCCGGGAAGCTGCTCCCGCTTCCCCCCGAGTACGTGCTCGGGCCCGACCTCGCCGGTGACGGGAACGACTTCTTCGTCTCGGGCGAGAAGGCCGTCGAGGGCTTCAAGGAGGCCCGCAAGGGGCTGTCCGGCTCGCAGCGCAAGAAGCGCGACGACATGCTGGCCGATCTCAAGCTCAAGGGCCTGGCCGGCCGGACCTACGCGGCCACCAGCGGCAGCATGGTCGTGGAGATCCGGATCATGCAGGCCGATTCGCGGGCCGTGGGGGCCTTCTCGGAGGTCAGCAAGAAGCTGCTCGAGCTCACCGGCGACGACCGCGACGTGCCGAAGGTGGACGGCTACCCGGACGCCAAGTGCTCCCTGCTGGCCGTGGGCGAGGAGAAGGAGCCGAAGATCGATTCCCTCTACTGCGTGGCCGTACAGGGCGACGTGCTGGTCAGCCTCCGCGCGTACGGGCCCAAGAAGGACGGCTTCTCGAAGCTCGAGGCCGCCAACTTCCTCAAGAACCAGCTGTCCCGCCTGAAGTCCCCCGGGGAGTCCGCGTGACCGAGCAGAACACCACCGCCGGCCCTGCCCCGGTGCAGTCGGCCACCGCCCCGGCGGACCCGGACCTGAAGGGCCCCGAGGGCCCGGCGGTCCCCGAGGGCCCGGCGGTCCCCGAGGGCCCGGCGGTCCCCGGAGCGCCCGGGGCCGCCGCCGCGCCCAAGGACCGCCGCAAGCTGCGCGCGCTGCTGCGCTGGACCGCCGCCGTCCTCGCCTTCGGCGCCGCCGGCACGGGGGCCGCGTTCGGGATCGTCCAGTCCGAGAGGACCGACGTCCCCGGCCTGTCCACGAAGGGTGACGGCCGCTGGACGTACCCGGCCCTGGTCAAGCCCACCCTGCCGGCCGGCGCGGCCCTGCCCTTCGCCACGGACAACGAGGACGGCATCCACTACGCCGCCCTCACCCAGCTCCTCCTGCCCGCCCCGCTCGGTTCCACCCCGGACACCGGTCTGAAGCTGGAGAAGGACTCGGTGGTGAGCGTGGACACCTTCCTGGAGGAGTACGAGGACTCCGCGCGCGTGAAGATGAAGCAGGGGTTCACCGACAACGGCCTGCGTCAGATCACCGGCCGTGGCTGGACCACCCCCGACGGCACCCGCACCCGGATCTACCTGCTGCGTTTCCACGCCTCGGGCTTCGCGGACACCTTCGAGGGCTGTGGTCCCGACATGAACCTGAACGGTGTCAACCGCATCGAGACGGATGACGCCTGGGGCAGGGCCCGGGTCGCCCAGTCGGCCCCGGACCCCACCGGGGTCACCGTCCTCCAGGAAGCCGTCCCCTTCGGCGACGAGCAGATCAGGGCCGGGTGCGTCCAGTCGGGCGACATCCAGGCCGTGATCCTCCAGACCCGCAAGGGCGCCGCCGGGGCCGTACCGCTCCACCAGGCGGTGATCCTGCAGCAGCAGCTGCTCGGCTAGGCCGTGTCTCCCGGGCCCGGCCTGATCCAGAAGACACGGCCCGGCGGCGGGAGCCGCTTCGGCCTACCTCACACCGTGTGCCGGGCCCCGGCCCAGTAGGCTTGGGGACCGGCCCCGTCCACCCGCACCGAATCCTCCGAGGAGCACCCCGTGCTTGAGGCAGTCTTCACCTCCCTGCTGGTCCTGGTCTGCGTCGGCGTCCTCGCCTTCACCGGTCTGGCCGTCAAGAAGCTGTACCAGGGTCAGCGCTAGGCATCCGCCCAGCCGACCGCCCCGGACCCCCTCCCCACAGATCGCCTGAGCAGCCAACCATGATCCAGATCCCGTCCGACCTGAACCCGGGCCTCGTCCCCCTCGCCTTCCTCCTCGGCACCTGGGAAGGCGCCGGCGTGTTCGACTTCCCCGGCGAGGAGAAGTGCAACTTCGGCCAGGAAGTCGTCTTCAGCCACGACGGCCGGGACTTCCTCCAGTACACCTCCCACACCTGGGTGCTCGACGCCGAGGGCGAGAAGGTGCGCCCCCTGGAGTCCGAGTCGGGCTACTGGCGCATCGACAAGGACCGCAAGGTCGAGATCGTCATGGTCCGCGACCAGGGCGTCGTGGAGGTCTGGTACGGCGAGCTCGCCGACCAGAAGCCCCAGATCGACCTGGTCACCGACGCGGTCGCGCGTACGGCCGCGTCCGGCCCGTACAGCGGCGGCAAGCGCCTCTACGGCTACGTGAAGAGCGACCTCATGTGGGTCGGCGAGAAGGCCACCCCCGACGTCGAGCTGCGCCCGTACATGTCGGCCCAGCTCAAGAAGGTCGTCACCCCGGAGGAGATCGCCGACATGGCGCGCAACCTCCCCGAGCTCCCCGAAGACGGCATCGCCTTCTTCCGCTGAGCCGGGCCGCGGGGCACGGGCAGGAATCGGAAAGGGGGCCGCGGGCTGACCGCGGCCCCCTTCCCGCGCTTACACTGGCCGGGTGGTGACCACCGACTGGAAGAGCGATCTGCGGCAGCGCGGCTACCGGCTGACACCGCAGCGCCAGCTCGTGCTCGAAGCGGTCGACGCCCTGGAGCACGCCAGCCCCGACGAGATCCTCGTGGAGGTCCGCAAGACGGCCTCCGGGGTGAACATCTCCACCGTCTACCGGACCCTGGAGCTCCTGGAGGAGCTCGGCCTGGTCTCCCACGCCCACCTCGGGCACGGAGCCCCCACCTACCACCTCGCCGACCGGCACCACCACATCCACCTCGTCTGCCGGGAATGCACCGGCGTCATCGAGGCCGACGTGGACATCGCCGACGAGTTCACGGCGAAGCTGCGCGCCACCTTCGGGTTCGAGACCGACATGAAGCACTTCGCGATCTTCGGGCTCTGCAAGAAGTGTGCGGCGGCCAAGCGCCAGGAGGGCTCCGCGTAGCGGGGTCGTAGGCTGGTGGCATGACCAGCAGCCCCTTGCTCCATCTCCCCGGCGCCGTAGCGGCCGAAGGCCGTGACGAGGGCGTCGCCGCCCACTACGGAGAGCTCTACGGCGAACAGCGCGCCCTCGCCGACGGCCGCGGCTTCGTCGACCTCTCCCACCGCGGGGTCGTCACCGTCACCGGAGCGGACCGGCTGACCTGGCTGCACCTGCTGCTCACCCAGCACGTCAGCGACCTCCCCGCCGGACAGGCCACCGAGGCGCTGATCCTCTCCGCGAACGGGCACATCGAGCACGCCCTCTACCTCGTCGACGACGGCGAGACGGTCTGGGCGCACGTCGAACCCGGCACCCAGGAGGCCCTCCTCGGCTACCTGGAGTCGATGAAGTTCTTCTACCGGGTCGAAGTCGCCGACCGCACGGACGACTTCGCCGTCGTCCACCTCCCGGCCGGCTCCATCGCCGAGGTCGGCAAGGAGCACGTCGTACGCGAGACCGCGCACGGCCGGGACGTCTTCCTGCCCCGCCCGCAGCTGGAGGCCTTCGCCGCCGCCCACGGCCCCGCCGCCGGGCTCCTCGCCTACGAGGCCCTGCGCGTCGAGGCCCACCGCCCGCGCGTCGGCGCGGAGACCGACCACCGCACCATCCCGCACGAGCTGGGCTGGATCGGCACCGCCGTCCACCTCCAGAAGGGCTGCTACCGGGGCCAGGAGACGGTGGCCCGCGTCCACAACCTGGGGAAGCCCCCGCGCCGCCTGGTCTTCCTGCACCTGGACGGCTCCGAGGTGCTGCTCCCGGCGCACGGGACGCCCGTACGCCTGGCCGCGGACGGGCAGGACGGCCGCCAGCTCGGCTTCGTCACCACCGCCGTGCGCCACCACGAGCTCGGCCCGATCGCACTGGCCCTGGTCAAGCGGAACGTCCCGGTCGACGCCCCGCTGCTGGCCGGGAACACGGCTGCCGCGCAGGAGGTCGTCGTAGCGCCGTAGGAGCCCCGCGGCTCAGATGTCGATGACGATGGTGAACGGGCCGTGGTTCGTCAGCGAGACCCGCATGTCCGCGCCGAACCGGCCCGTCGCCACCGTCGCGCCCAGCGCCCGAAGCTGCGCCACGACCTCGTCGACCAGCGGCTCGGCCACCGGCCCGGGCGCGGCGGCGTTCCACGTGGGGCGACGGCCCTTGCGGGCGTCCCCGTACAGCGTGAACTGGGAGATCACCAGCAGCGGCGCGTCCACGTCGCTGCAGGACTTCTCCGCCTCCAGGATCCGTACGGACCACAGCTTGCGCGCCAGCAGCGCCGCCTTCTCCGGGGTGTCGTCGTGGGTCACCCCCACCAGCACGCACAGTCCCTCGCCGACGATCTCGCCGACCGTCTCGCCGCCGACCACGACGCTCGCGCCGTCCACCCTCTGCACCACTGCTCGCATACCACCTGTGTACCAGGCTTGCACCCGTCCGGGGCCGATCGGGTGGACTGGGACTGCGTACGCACCACGGAGAGTGGCACCATGCACGCAGGCGGTGCCCCCAGCACCGGTCGAGGGGACGGATACAACGTCATGAACACTTCTGGTACCTCCGCACCTGCACCCGCGTCACCCGCTCCGGACACCCCGGCGGGCACCACGGGGTGGCCCCCCGCGCAGCGCACCGGCGAGCCGCTGGGGCCGACCACCCCCGCCACCGCCATCGGCCTGCCCGAGCTGCGCGCGATGCGGCGCGACGCGCAGCGCGACGAGGCCGACCTGAGTTACGTACGCAGACTCCTGCAGGGCCGCATCGACATCCTGCGCGCCGAGCTGGCCCGCCGTACGGACCCCGAGGCGCCGGTGGTGGACCGGCTCTCGGAGATCCTCGCCGACGCCCCGTCGACCCGCAGCGCCTCCGCCCGGCACGTCACCCTCGGCACCCCGCACAACGAGGAGTTCCGGCTGCTGGCGGCGGAGATGCTGTCCGACGTGGAGCTGTCCGACCTGGAGGCGCGCACCGACGGGGAGCTGCACGACGCGATGGGCCGGCTGGTCCGTTACGAGCAGCAGGTCTCGCGGCGCCGGCAGCAGCTCCAGCGGATGGCCGACGACTCCAGCGCGGAGATCACGCGTCGCTACCGCGAGGGCGAGGCGCAGGTGGACGACCTGCTGGCGTAGGCGCGGGCGCGGGCGCGGTCCGGGCGGGCCGTCCGGGCACGGTCCGGCGGCGGGTCGGCGGCGGTCCGGCGGCGGTCCGGCCGCGGCGAAATTGGGGCGACCGGTGCCGGGCGCGGCGGTTAGCGTGGCCGGTCATGAGCGCTGACGTGCGGCCGATCGCCGCATCCGAACTCCCCGCCTGGCTGGCCACGCTGAACACGGGCTTCCTGACCCCGGGCACCCCGACGGAATCCGATGTCGCCCAGCGCGCCGCGAACGACGACCTCGCGCGCCTGCAGGGGGCCTTCGACAAGCAGACCGGCCGGTGCGTCGCCACCTTCCGCTCCTTCGCACAGCAACTGACCGTCCCCGGCGGCGCCGCCGTCGGCAGCAGCGCGATTTCCAACGTCGCCGTGCTGCCCACCCACCGCCGCCAGGGCCTGCTGACGCGCATGATGGAGGCCGAACTGGCCGCCGCCCACGCGCGCGGTGACGTCCTGTCGACCCTGGTCGCCGCCGAGTACCCGATCTACGGGCGCTACGGCTACGGCGCCGCGACCGTCCACGCCGAGTGGGAGGTCGACGTCGCCCGCACCGGCCTGGACCGCAGCCGCCCGGCGCCGGTCGACGGCGGCCGGATCGACCTCGTCGACATCGCCGAGGTACGGCGCGTGGGGCCCGCCCTGCACGAGCGGCTGCGGGCCTCCCGGCACGGCATGGTCGACCGGAACGCGCGCTGGTGGAGCCTGAAGACGGGCCTGGAGCAGATGTCGCACCGCCCCTACAAGGAGAAGATGCAGGCCGTGTACCGGGACGCGGCCGGCGAGGTGGCGGGGCTGGCCGTCTACCAGGCCGACGACCACTGGACGGACGCGAAGACCCCGCTGACCACCGTCCAGGTCGTCGACTTCCTCGCGGCCACCCCGCAGGCCGAGCGGGCACTGTGGCACTTCCTGTGTTCCATCGACTGGGTGCTGAAGGTCCGCACCGGCAACCGCGCCCCCGACGACCTGCTGCCGGAGCTGCTGCCCGACGCGCGGGCGGCCCGGCCGGTGTCGGCCGCCGACTTCCTGTGGGTGCGCGTCCTGGACGTCGTACGGGCGCTGGGCGCGCGGACGTACGGGGTGCCCGGGGTGCTCGTGCTGGAGGTCGACGACCCCACCGGTCCGGCGGGCGGCCGCTACCGGCTCGACGCGGGCGCCGGGACGTGCACGCGTACCGAGGAGCCGGCCGGTGTGCGGCTCGACGTGTCCGCGCTGGGGTCCCTGTACCTGGGCGACGCGTCGGCGGAGCGGCTGGCCGCGCTGGGCCGGGTCGCCGAGCTGGAGCCGGGGGCCGTCGCGCTGGCCGACGCGGTGTTCCGTACCGCGCGCCGGCCGTGGTGCCCGGACGTCTTCTGAGGCCCGGACGGGCGGGGGACATGACGGACCCGGCCGTCCGGCCGGGTCCGGGCGCCGTCGGGGGCCTATCGTCGCCACCGGCATCCCCGGATGCCGGTGCTGTGCAGAACCAAGAGGATTGAGCTACGTGACATCGATTGTGGAACGGCTGCGCGCCGCCGGCTGCGTCTTCGCGGAGGAGGAGGCCGACCTGCTGGTCGCGGCCGCCACCGACGACGGACATCTCGCGGGCATGGTCGCCCGCCGGGTGGACGGCGAACCGCTGGAGCACGTCGTCGGCTGGGCGGAGTTCTGCGGACTGCGCGTGGAGGTGGGCGCGGGGGCGTTCGTACCGCGCAGGCGCACGGAGTTCCTGGTCCAGGAGGCGGTGGAGCTGGCCCGCCCCGGCGGCGTGGTGCTGGACCTGTGCTGCGGCGTCGGCGCGCTCGGCGCGGCGGTGGCGGCCCAGGTCCCGGGCGGGGTCGAGCTGCACGCGGCCGACATCGACCCGGCGGCGCTGGCGTACGCGCGGCGCAACGTGGCCCCGTACGGCGGCGCGGTGTGGGAGGGCGACCTGTACGCGGCGCTCCCGGCGGAGCTGCGGGGGCGGGTGGACGTGCTGGTGGTCAACGCCCCGTACGTGCCGACGGGGGAGATCGGGCTGATGCCGCCCGAGGCCCGCGACCACGAGCCGCTGGTCTCCCTCGACGGGGGCTCGGACGGCCTGGACGTGCACCGCCGGGTCGCGGCGGAGGCGCTGGAGTGGCTCGCGCCGGGCGGGCACCTGCTGATCGAGACCAGTGCCAGGCAGGCGCCGCTGACGGCGTCCGCGCTGACCGGGGGCGGTCTCGTGGTGCGGGCGGTCAGCTCGGAGGAGCTGTACGCGACGGTGGTCATCGGACGGGCGCCGGCTCCGGCTGCCTGAGGAACCAAGGGGAGGGGCGTACGTGGACGTGAACGAGGCCGAGGCCGTGGGCGAGGCCGGCGGGTCTGCGCTGACGGAGCTGTTCGAGGAGCACCGCAGCCATCTGAGGGCGGTCTCCTACCGGATGCTCGGCTCGCTCAGCGAGGCCGACGACGCCGTCCAGGAGACCTGGCTGCGGCTGGACCGCACCGACGTGAGCGAGGTCGAGAACCTCGGGGGCTGGCTGACGACGGTGGTCTCGCGGATATGCCTCAACCTGCTGCGCTCGCGCGAGGCGCGGCGCGAGGACCCGGTCGAGCGGCTGGAGACGCGGGTCCCGGACCCGCTGATCAGCCCCGTGCGGCGGATCGACCCCGAGCAGGAGGTGCTGCTCGCCGACTCGGTGGGGCTGGCGCTGATGGTGGTGATGGAGTCGCTGGCTCCGGCGGAGCGGCTGGCGTTCGTCCTGCACGACATGTTCGCGGTGCCGTTCGACGAGATCGCGCCGCTGATCGAGAAGTCCGCCGCGGCGACCCGGCAGCTCGCCAGTCGCGCACGCCGCAAGGTGCAGGGGCAGGCCCCGGCGCCGGACGCGGACCTCGCCCGTCAGCGGGAGGCGGTGGACGCGTTCTTCGCCGCCGCGCGGGACGGGGAGTTCGAGGCGCTGGTCGCGGTGCTCGACCCGGACGTGGTGCTGCGTTCCGACGGGGGTGCGGGCGGCCGGCGGACGGTGGTCTTCACCGGTGCGCGGGAGGTGGCGAGCCAGGCCGCGAGCTACCGCGCGCTCACGCCGTTCGTGCGGCCCGCGCTCATCAACGGCGCGGCCGGGGTGGTCGTCGTACCGAAGGCGAACGCGGTGGCCGTGATGGCCTTCACGGTCGTCGGCGGGAAGATCGTGGCGATCGACGTGCTGTCGGACCTGGCCCGGCTCAAGGAGCTGGACCTGTCGGCCCTGGAGGGCTGAGGCGACGGGGCCGCCGCCCCGCCCCGGCCTCAGACGGTCAGGGCGAGGGCGACGGCCATCGGCGCGGAGTAGATCACCGGGAAGACGACGTGGGCGTAGTCCCGGGCCCGCAGGGTGGTGATGACGGCGCCGGCGAAGTACAGCACCAGGCCGATGCCGGCGGCGATCCCGATGGCGGGGACGAGGAACCCGGCGAGGAGGCCGATGCCGCCGGCGAGCTTGGCGGTGGCGAGCCAGTTCCACCAGCTCTGGGGGACGCCGTACTGGACGAGGGGCTCGACGGTGTACTTCGAGCGGCTGTAGAGCGAGACCGCGGAGTAGACGGCGAGGACGGCGGCGATGACGGTGAAGACGGTGGCGGTGGTGGACATCGGGGGCTCCTTCGGGGCGGTCTCGCTTGCTGCGACATCCCTTTGACCCGCCGCCGCGCGCGGATGTGACAGCCCGCCGGGATTTTCTTTTCCCGGCGGGCTGTGCGGGTGGTGCGGAGGCCGTGCGGGAGCCGTGCGGGGGCGTCAGGCCCGCGCGGGCACGGCCGTCCTGCCGAGGAGTTCGGCGATGCGGATGAAGCCGTCGCCGCCGTGGCCGTGGGCGATCGCCCGCTGCGCCAGGCCCTCGGTCGCGCGCATCAGGGACGCGTCGATGCCGTGCGCCTCGGAGGCGTGGATGATGTGGGCCATGGACGAGGCTCCCGAGGTCAGCGGGTTGAGCCGGCCGGAGTAGCTGCCGCTGTCCACGTCGGCGGCGAACTCCTCGAAGAGCGGCGGCAGGATGACCGCGATCCCCTTGGCGAACGGGGTCAGTTCCCCGGCGCTGACGCCCTCGGCCTTCGCCACCGCCAGGGCGTGGGCGTAGCCGGCCATCGAGGTCCAGAAGATGTCCAGCAGGGCGATGTCGTACGCGGCCGCCCGGCCGATGTCCTCCCCGAGGTGGGTGTGGGTGCCGCCGAGGACGTCCAGCACCGGCCGGTGCTCGCGGTAGAGGTCCTCGGGGCCGCTGTGGATGAACACCGCGTCCGGGGTGCCGATGGTGGGGGTCGGGGTCATGATCGCGCCGTCGAGGTAGCGGATGCCGTGGCCGGCGGCCCAGGCGCCGGTTTCGCGGGCCCGGTCGGGGGTGTCGGCGGTCAGGTTGACCAGGGTGCGGCCCTTGAGGGCGGCGGTGACGGCTTCGGGCCGCAGGATCGCGTCGGCGGCGTCGTAGTTGACCACGCAGACCACGGTCAGCGCGCTGGCGGCGACCGCCTCCTGCGCCGACGCCGCGGCGACGGCGCCCCGTGTGACGAGGTCCTGGCCGCGGCCGGGGGTGCGGTTCCAGACGGTGGTGCGCAGCCCGGCGTCGAGGAAGGCGCCCGCCAGGGCCCGGCCCATCGGGCCGAGGCCGAGCACGGTGACGGTGGGCTGCTGGGTGGACGTAGGCATGAGGAATTCAACTCCCGTGGAAACATGGGTGATGCGAGAAAAGAACCGGCAGGAGAGGGACGGGGAAGATGACGCGAAGCCGCGCACAGGATCCGAACGTCTGCGGGGTCACCGCCGCGATGGCGGTGATCGACGGGAAGTGGAAGACGTCCCTGCTCTGGATGCTGGAGGACGGCCCCCAGCGTCCCGGTGAGCTGCGGCGGCGGATGCCGGGCCTCAGCGAGAAGGTGCTGACTCAGGCGCTCCGCGAGATGGAGGCCGACGAGATCGTGCACCGCGAGGTGCACGACGTACTGCCGTTGAAGACCGAGTACTCCCTGACCGGCTTCGGCCGGGCACTCGCGGAGGCGGTGGCGCCCCTGTCCGACTGGGGACACCAGCGGCTGGACCGCATGGCGGAGTCCCGCCGCGCGGCTTCCTGAACCCTTCCTCCCGGCCGCTGAACCAGCATCGCCGGGCGGAGTCCGCCCGCCAAGTACCCACAAAAAGGTGGGTACTCCGGGGGTGCCGCCGGCCTGGGCCGGCTCTTTCGGATCTTGTCGGGGCCCGCGGCGCCTGGCACCGCACTTGGCCGCGTTGTCGGAGCGCCCGAGTGCGTCCAGTACACGGGCGCCCCTCCGCCTTGCCATGCACGGCACCAGCCACCGCGGGCAAGGCCGACAAGATCCGAAAGAGACGGCCTAGCCGAGGAGGAGCGGTACCCGCGCGCCCAGCTCTCCGGGTGCCGCGAGCGCGGCCGCCTCGGCCGCGGTGGGGGCGCGCCGGCCGGTGCCGACCAGCAGGGCGTCCTCGTCGGAGAACCGGGCCGGGAACGCCGCCCCCGCGATCCGCTCCAGCAGCGCCCGGGCCCCGGCGAGGGTCTCGGCGGGCGGCCGCGCGGCGTGCGGGAGGTGCGCGACCAGGTCGAGGTGGTGCAGCGTCCACTCCAGGACGTACGCGGACAGGTAGTCGCCGGCGGTGAGCACCTGGTCGCGGGTGCCGACCCGGGCCGAGGGGTCCGCGAGGGCGCCGGCGCGTCCGGCGGCGGAACCGACGTCGTCGAGGTGGAACTTGAGCAGCCAGGGCTCCCCGTACGCGGCGGCCAGCCGGACGGTCAGTGCGTCGAGCGGGTCCTCCTCGGCGGGATCCCCGCCGACCTCCCAGTAGCCCGCGGCGTCCCGGGTGGGCTCCGCGTCGGAGGGCGTGGCGAGGGTGATCAGCACGTCCTGGGCGTCGATGACCAGATGGCACACCAGGTCCCGCACGAGCCACCCCCGGCAGCCGGACGGCTGCCCGAAGTCCTCGTCGGAGAGCCCGGCGACCACCGCGCGCAGCGCCGCCCACGACAGTGAGAAGAGGTCCACGCCCGCAAGCTAGCACCGGCCGGGACCGGTTGGGGCGGAAGCCGGCGGGGTACCCGGGGTGGGGCCCGGGGGTGGGACCCGGGGTGGGAGCTATTGCTAGCAAGCGCTTGCAATAGTTAGCAGGGTGCGGCAGGATCGGGGCATGGCATCGCTCAACGTCGGAAACCTCGGCGAATACCTCCGCGACCAGCGGCGGCAGGCCCAGCTCTCGCTGCGGCAGCTGGCCGAAGCCGCGGGGGTGTCGAATCCGTACCTGAGCCAGATCGAGCGCGGGCTGCGCAAGCCGAGCGCGGACATCCTCCAGCAGCTGGCCAAGGCGCTGCGGATCTCCGCGGAGACGCTGTACGTGCAGGCCGGGATCCTCGACGAGCGGGACCGGGACGAGGTGGAGACGCGGGCCGTCATCCTCTCCGACCCGTCGATCAACGAGCGGCAGAAGCAGGTGCTGCTCCAGATCTACGACGCGTTCCGCAAGGAGAACGCGCTGGAGGCCGAGGAGGCCCCCGGCGAGAGCGCCGGCGACGACGCCGCGATGCCCCCTACGAATTGACTGTGATCCGGGAGGACCCGCACATGGCCATCGCCGATGACCTGAAGAAGACCCTCACCGACCCCACCCCCCTCTACTTCGCCGCCGGCACGGCCGACCTCGCCGTCCAGCAGGCCAAGAAGGTGCCCGCGCTCATCGACCAGCTGCGCGCCGAGGCCCCCGCGCGCATCGAGGCCGTGAAGAACACCGACCCGAAGGCCGTGCAGGAGGCCGTCACCGCCAGGGTCACCGAGGTCCTCGGCTCGATCGACCCGAAGAAGCTCGGCGAGACCGCCCAGGACCTCGCGCTGCGCGGCGTCGGCGTGGCCGCCGAGTACGCCGTCCGGGCCAAGGAGACCTACGACAAGGTCGCCGAGCACGGTGAGCAGACCGTACGGGCCTGGCGCGGCGAGGTCGCCGAGGAGATCGTGGACATCGCCGGGGCCGTGGAGCCGGAGCCGGCGAAGGAGCCCGCGCAGGAGCCCGCCCCGGCCGAGGCGTCCGCGGAGGCCGCCGACGAGGAGAAGCCCGCCGCGAAGAAGCCCGCCGCGCGGCGCGCCGCGGCCAAGAAGGCCGCCGCCACGCCCGGCGAAGAGGCCTGAGCGAACGGATTCCGGACCGGGCACCAGGTGGGTGCCCGGTTCGTTGTCGTTTGGGAAGGCGGCTCCGGCGGTAGCGTGGAGTCAGTGGTGCCGGATGCGAGAAGGCGGTCGAGACGATGCTGATGCAGGGGTTCGATAACGGGGTGCTCCCGTTGCTGGGCTACGCCATGCTGGCGCTCGCCGTCGTGGCGTTCGTCCTCGCGCTGCTGGCGCGCGAGGACGCCTACCGGGCCGCGGAAAAGCAGACGAAGACCTTCTGGCTGGTCATCCTCGGGGTGACCGTCCTCGTGGACTTCTTCCTCGGGATGCTGTTCCTGCAGATCGCGGGCCTGGTCGCGAGCATCGTGTTCTTCGTCGACGTGCGCCCCGCCCTCAAGCAGGTCTCGGGCGGCGGCCCGCGCCGCGGCGGCAGCAGCAGCGACGGCCCCTACGGGCCGTACAACGGCGGCCGCTGAGCCGACGGCTCCTATCCGGCCGCGCGGGAGAGAAGGACCACGGCGACGTCGTCGGTGAGCTCGCCCCCGTTGAGGCGGCGGGCCTCGGTGACGGACGCCTCCAGCAGCGCCTCGCCGCTCAGGCCGCGCTCGATGTGGCGGTTGATCATCTCCACCATGCCGTCCTGCCCGAGGCGCTCGCGGCCGTTGCCGATCCGGCCCTCGATGAGCCCGTCGGTGTAGAGCATCAGGCTCCAGGCGCCGCCCAGGTCGACCTGGCGGCGGGGCCAGCGCGCCCGGGGGAGCAGCCCGAGCGCCGGGCCGCTGTTCTCGTACGGGAGGAGCCGCGCGGGCTTGCCCGGCCTGGATATCAGCGGGGCCGGGTGCCCGGCCAGGCACAGGCCCGCGCGGCGGCCGTCCGGGGCGATGTCCACCGTGCACAACGTCGCGAAGATCTCCTCGCAGGGCCGCTCCACCTCCAGGACCTCCTGGAGGGTGGCGAGCAGGTCGTCCCCGCACAGCCCGGCCAGGGTCAGGGCGCGCCAGGCGATGCGCAGCTCGACGCCGAGGGCCGCCTCGTCGGGGCCGTGGCCGCAGACGTCGCCGATCATGGCGTGGACGGTGCCGTCGGGGGTGCGGACGGTGTCGTAGAAGTCGCCGCCGAGCAGGGCGCGGCTGCGGCCGGGGCGGTAGCGGGCGGCGAAGCGGAGGTCGGAGCCGTCCAGGAGCGGAGTGGGGAGCAGGCCGCGCTCCAGGCGGGCGTTCTCCTGGGCGCGAAGTTTCGATTCTGCAAGCTTGTACTGGGCGATGTCCGCCCGCTTTCTCTCCACGGCGTAGCGGATGGCACGGCTCAGCAGCCGGCCGTCGAGCTCGTCGCGGTAGAGGAAGTCCTGGGCGCCCACGCGTACGGCCTCGGCGGCGCGGTCGGCGTCGGCCTCGCCGGTCAGGACGAGCACGGCGTGGCGCGGGGCGATGCGGAGCACCTCGCGCAGGGCGCCGAGGCCGTCCTCGTCGGGGCCGGGCAGGGCCAGGTCCAGCAGTACGCAGTGCACGTCGGGGGTGAGCAGCCGCGCGGCCTCGGTGAGGTTGCGGGCGCTGCGGATCCGGATCCGGTGGCCGTCGGCGTCGAGGATCTCGGGGACGGTGAGGCCGCCCGCGGGGTCGTCCTCGACCACCAGCAGGGTCAGCGACGCCTGGGGTGCGGGGCCGCTGTCCGTGGCCGGGGTGTCCCTCTGCCGCGGTACGGGTACGGGCATCGTCTCCGGTTCCTTGCCTCCCCCCGAAGGTGCGCTCATGCGGCAGACCCTAGCGGGCGGGTACGGGCGAGCGGAATGGGAGCCGGGGGAGGGCCGCCGTCATATGCCCTTATCGCGGGGGAAAACCGCGCCGGGGGGATGACCAACGTCACGGCCCGCCCGCCCGACATCCCGCCCACCGAGACCCCCGGGCGGCCCCCCCTTCCCCTGGCCCCGGCCCGTGTCCCGACCCGCGCCCGTGCCGGCCCGGCCGGGGTGGCCGCCTGCCCGCTGCGCTCCGCGATCCCGAGGTGTGCGGTGTCTGCCCGTGCGCTCCGCGCGGGGCGTCGGTGGTGGCTGCCGCTGCGCGGGGCCGTCCCCTACCCGCCCTTCCACCGTTCCCCAGGACTCCGCCCCGGACCCCGGTGCCGTGCCGCGGCCGGGCCCCGGTTCCGAGCCTGTGCCGTCCCAGGGTTCCGTCCCGGACCCCGGTGCCGTGACGGGCTGCGCCCCGTTGCGGGGGCCGTGATGGCCTGGGGGCTCCGCCACCAGAACCTTCCCCAGCCACGCTGGGAGGTGCCCCGGCGTCCCAAGCGCCGATGAGGCCGGATTTGCCGGCGGGGCCGGACATCGCCTGGCGGGCTGGAGGGCGCGCAGCGCACTTCCAGCCCCGTCGGCGCTTGAGGCGCGGGCGCGGTAGCGCCGTGCGGTGAGCCGCACCGGCGCGGAGCGCCCGGACCGGGAGCCGGGGCGGGAGCCCCGACCCGGGGTTCCCGGGGTTCCCGGGGCCGGCAGGGCCCCGGGTCCGGATCACCGCCCGGCCAGGGCTTACGCGTCGGGGCGGACCACCGCCTTGATCGGCATCGAGCCCGCACCCGCCATCGTCACCGTGCGCCCCGGCCGCGGGGCGTGGACCATCGCGCCGTCGCCGACGTACATGCCGACGTGACTCGCGTCGTCGAAGTAGATGATGAGGTCCCCCGGCCGCATGTCCTTCACCGCCACCTTCGGCAGCAGCCGCAGCTGCTCCTGCGAGGTGCGCGGGATCCCCCGCCCCGCCGCCAGCCAGGCCTGCGAGGTCAGTCCGGAGCAGTCGAAGGAGTCCGGGCCCGTCGCGCCCCAGACGTACGGCTTCCCCATCTGCGCGGTGGCCCACTGCACGGCCCGCTTGCCCGCGTCCGTGGCGGCGCCGTTGACGTCCTTCATCGCGCCCGACGACAGCCACGCCGTCTGCGCCTTGTACTGCGCTTCCTGCTCCAGCTGGATCAGCCGGGCCTTCTCCTCGGCCTCCAGCCTGTTCTCCAGGGCCTCCGCCGTCTTGATCTTCTCCTCGATCTCCTTCTTGGCGGCTTCCTTCTTGGCCCTGTTGTCCTCCATCTTCTGCCAGAGCGCGCCCGCTTCCTTGGCGTACCGCTCCAAGTCCGTCTGTGTGCGGTTCAGTTCGGACAACAGGTCCGTGGTGGCCTTCTCGCCCTGCCGCAACCGGCCCGACCCGTCCAGGAAGTCGGCCGGGCTGTCGCTCAACGCCAGCCGCGCGCCCGGCGGCAGGCCGCCCGAGCGGTACTGGGCGCGGGCGGCGGCGCCCGCGCGGTCCTTCAGGGAGGAGATCCGGTCCTGGCCCGCCACCACCAGGTTGGCGATCTGGACGATCCGCTCGGACTGCGCCTTCGTCTCGCCCTCCGCGAGGTTGTACGCGTCCGTCGCCGTGCCGGCCTGCCGGTAGAGGTCCTCTATCTCCTTGCGGACCTGCTCCAGGGACTTGGCGCCCGGCTCGGGCGCGGGAGCCGCCGGCGCGGCGGGGGCGGAGGGAGCCGAGGGGGCCGAGGGTGCGCCCGGAGCGGCGTACGCGGTGCCCGCGAGCCCCGGGGCCGCCAGTATCGCCATGGCGCACAGCAGTGTGAGAGCGGACGCTCCCTGCCGACGTGACGACGCTCGCTTCACGGTCCCCATGGCTCCCCCAGGCACCCCGGGTCAGACCGACGTCCCCGGGCAAGACAGGCAAACCGGGCCGGACATCACATCTGACTATTCATCAGTAACTTGGCACTGTCACCGGGATGGTGCCATGACTCGGTGAATTCCAACACCCTCCGGATGCCTCCCCGATCATGACCGGCCACACCCCGACCGTCCCAGCCGACTCAACGGGCCGCCGCCGACACCGGTTCCCCACCACGTGAGTTTCACCCCGCCGGGCGCAACGCCTCCCACCGCACCGTCAGTTCCCCCTGCCGCCACCGCACCGGACCGTCCGCCAGCGGCCAGTCCGCGGCCAGCGCCCGCGCCGTCCGGATCCACCGCTGCCGCGCCCCGTACGAGGCGTACGGAGCCGCCGCCGCCCACGCCCGGTCGAAGTCGCGCAGGAACGCGTACACCGGCTCACCCGGCACGTTCCGGTGGATCAACGCCTTCGGCAGCCGCTCCGCCAGGTCCGACGGCCGCTCCAGCGAACCCAGCCGCGTCGCGAACGTCACCGTCCGCGGCCCCTCCGGCCCCAGCGCCACCCACACGTGCCGCCTGCCGATCTCGTCGCAGGTCCCCTCCACCAGCAGCCCGCCCGGCGCCAGCCGGCCGCACAGCCGCTGCCACACCTCCGCGACCTGCTCCTCGTCGTACTGCCGCAGCACGTTCGCCGCGCGGATCAGCGCCGGACGCTCCCCACCGTCCAGCGGCACCTCGAAGCCGCCGTGCCGGAAGCTCAGCCCCTCCCGCTCGTACGGCTTCGCCCCCGCCACCCGCGCTGGCTCGATCTCGATCCCGACCACCCGCACCCCGGGCGCCGCCTCCCGCAGCCGCGCCAGCAGCTCCACCGCCGTCCACGGTGCGGCCCCGTACCCCAGGTCCACCGCCACCGGCGCGTCCGCCCGGCGCAGCGCCGCCCCGTGCGCGGCGGCGATCCAGCGGTCCATGCGGCGCAGCCGGTTCGGGTTCGTCGTCCCGCGCGTCACGGTGCCCACGGGGCGCTTCGGGGACGGCGGAGTGCTGCGGGAGACCATGCGCCGAGCGTAAGCGGAGCGCGCGGCCAAGATAAAAATCCGGCAAACGGCCAGGAACTTCCGGGCTCCCGGAATGCGGCGGACCGCCATCGGGGTTGCACTCCTTGCAGGGCGCCGACCGCGCTCCCGCAGCCATGCCGCCCCACCGGCGCTGCCGACCCGCCGCCAGACCGGGTCGCAGCGGACCGTCGACCGTCGTCCGAGCGAGAGGAACTGCTCCCTTGAGCCAGTACGTGTCCCGTCTCGGCGGCAGCATCAGCGGCCGCATCGCCGCGGCCCGCGGCGCCCGCCCCGACGCCCCCCGCCTGCGCCTCCCGGCCGTCGGCCACCACCGCAAGCCCCGCCGCGTGGCCATGCTCAGCGTGCACACCTCACCGCTGCACCAGCCCGGCACCGGCGACGCCGGCGGCATGAACGTCTACATCGTCGAGCTCGCCAAGCGCCTCGCCGCGATCAACATAGAGGTCGAGGTCTTCACCCGCGCCACCACCGGCGGACTGCCGCCCGTGGTCGAGCTCGCGCCCGGGGTCCTCGTACGGCACGTCGACGCCGGCCCCTACGAAGGCCTCGCCAAGGAAGAGCTGCCCGCCCAGCTGTGCGCCTTCACCCACGGCGTCATGCACGCCTGGGCCCGCCACCGCCCCGGCTACTACGACCTCGTCCACTCCCACTACTGGCTCTCCGGCCACGTCGGCTGGCTCGCCGCCGAACGCTGGGGCGTCCCGCTGGTCCACGCCATGCACACCATGGCCAAGGTCAAGAACGCCGCGCTCGCCGAGGGCGACACCCCCGAGCCCGCCGCCCGCGTCATCGGCGAGACCCAGATCGTCGCCGCCGCCGACCGGCTCATCGCCAACACCGCCGAAGAGGCCGAGGAACTCGTACGCCACTACGACGCCGACCCCGGCAAGGTCGCCGTCGTCCACCCCGGCGTCAACCTCGACCGCTTCACCACCGGCGACGGCCGCGCCGCCGCCCGCGCCCGCCTCGGCCTGCCGCAGGACGCCGTGATCCCGCTCTTCGCCGGCCGCATCCAGCCCCTCAAGGCCCCCGACATCCTGCTCCGCGCCGTCGCCGAGCTCGTCGACCGCGACCCCTCGCTGCGCCGCCGCCTCTTCGTTCCCGTCGTCGGCGGCCCCAGCGGCAGCGGCCTCGCCAAGCCCGAGGGGCTGCAGAAGCTCGCGGCGAAGCTCGGCATCACCGACCTCGTCCACTTCCACCCGCCGGTGGCCCAGGACGGCCTCGCCGACTGGTTCAGGGCCGCGTCCGTGCTGGTCATGCCGTCGTACAGCGAGTCCTTCGGGCTCGTCGCCATCGAAGCCCAGGCCACCGGCACGCCGGTCCTCGCGGCGGAGGTCGGCGGGCTGCCGGTCGCCGTCAACGACGGGGTCACGGGGATCCTCGTACCCGGCCACGACCCGGTGGACTACGCCCGCGAGCTGCGCCGCTTCGTCGACGACCCCGGCCTCACGGACCGGATGGGCGCCGAGGCCGCGCGGCACGCGCAGTTCTTCGGCTGGGACACCGCCGCCAGCGGCACCGCCGACGTGTACACCGCGGCCATGCATGATCATCGCCGTCGCGTACGCTCCCACCATGGCTGACACCGCCGCGATCATCGAGTCCACGCTGGCCGGCGCCGAGCTGAGCTGGGAGAGCCCCGAACCGGGCACCTACGTCGTCCAGCTCCCCGGCACCCGCAAGCTGAGCACCACGTGCTCGCTCCGCATCGGCCGGCACTCCCTGTCGGTCAACGCCTTCGTCATCCGCCACCCCGACGAGAACGAGGCAGGCGTCCACCGCTGGCTGCTGGAGCGCAACCTCAAGCTGTACGGGATGGCGTACGCGGTGGACCCGCTCGGCGACGTCTACCTCACGGCCCGGCTCCCCCTGTCGGTCATCACCCCCGAGGACCTGGACCGCCTCCTGGGCACCGTCCTGGAGGCGGCGGACGGCGCCTTCAACACCCTGCTGGAACTCGGCTTCGCGAGCGCGATCCGGCGCGAGTACGAGTGGCGCGTCTCGCGCGGGGAACCGACCCGCAACCTGGACGCCTTCAAGCACCTGACCCGCCCCGCCACGCATTCTTGACGCGCCGCGCCCCTTCTTGACGCGCCGCTCGCGCGGCTCGGCCGCGGGCGGCCTCCCCGGCTTCGCGCCGCTGCGCCGGACTCCGTCCGGCGGGGCCGGGGCGGGGTCGGTTTGGGTGGCTGGGCCGGTGGGTCGGGTGCGGGTGGTGTGCCGCTGCGCGGGGCTGGCCCCTCCCCGCCCTTCAACCGTTCTCGCCTCAGCCCCGCCGGCGTTTGAGGCGCTGGGGGCACCTCCCAGCGGTAGCTGGGGGAGGGTCTGGGGGCGGAGCCCCCAGGAAGGGGTCCGGGGCGCAGCCCCGGGGAACGGGCGAAGGGCGGGTAGGGGAACCGGCCCCGCGCAGCGGCACCGCCCCGCGCTCCGCCCACCGGCCCCGCGCAGCGGCACTGCCCCGCCCACCGGCACCGCCCCGCGCTCCGCCCACCGGCACCGGCCCGTCAAGGCGCACCGGCACCACACCGGCCCCCCGGCCGGCTAGGCCTCGGCGGGGACGGCCTCCACCGCCGGCTTCGCCGCAGGGACGGGCACGGGTGCGGCCCCCGCGGGAAGCCCCCGCATCAGCAGCCAGTACCCCACCGCCGCCACCGTCCCCAGCACACCCGTGGCCCCCCACAGCCACCCCGCCCCATACCGGTCGATCACGAACCCGGCCATCAGCGGAGCCACCAGCGCCGCCACCGCCCACGACATCGTGTACATGCCCTGGTACCGCCCCCGCCCGTGCACCGGCGACAGCCGCACCACCAGCCCCATCTGCGTCGGCGAGTTCACGATCTCCGCCAGCGTCCACACGCACACCGTCAGCGCGTACGCCCACAGCGACCCCGCGAACGCCGTCATCGCGAACCCGTACCCCGCCAGCAGCGCCGAGATCACCAGCAGCCGGCCCGGGTCGCGGTGCTCGATGAACCGCGTCACCGGGATCTGCAGCAGCACGATCAGCAGCCCGTTCGCCGCCACGACCAGCCCGTAGTCCCCGGGCGAGAAGCCCGCCTGGCCCATCGCCACCGGCAGGCCCACCGAACCCTGCGTGAAGATCAGCGAGATCAGGAACGACAGCCCGACCACCGCCATGAACCGCCCGTCCCGCAGCACGGTCCCCAGCCCGATCTCCGGCTCCGTCCCCTTCTCGGCCTCCTCCTTCACCGGACGCGACTCCGGCAGCTTCGCGAACACCAGCACCGCGCACAGCAGCGTCAGTGCCGCCTCGCCCAGGAAGCCGGCCAGGTAGCTGTACTCCGCCACCACGCCCGCCACCACCGAGCTGATCCCGAAGCCCAGGTTGATCGCCCAGTAGTTCAGCGCGAAGGCCCGTACCCGGTCCTCGGGCGGGACGATGTCCGCCATCATCGCGGAGACCGCCGGGCGCGAGGCGTTCGACGCCATGCCCACCAGCCCCGCCACCGCCGCGATCGCCGCCGGATGCTCCATGAACCCCAGCAGCGCCACCGACAGCGCCGTCGACACGTTCGCCGCCAGCATCGTCGGCCGCCGCCCCAGCCGGTCCGTCATCACCCCCGCCGCCAGCGAGGACACCACTCCGCCCAGGCCGTGCAGGGCGACCACGAGACCCGCGAAGGAGGCCGAATAGCCCCGGTCCAGGGTCAGGTACAAGGTCATGAACGTCGCGACGAAAGCCCCGAGCCGGTTCACCAGCGTGCTGGCCCACAGCCACCAGAACGCGCGCGGCAGCCCCGAGACGCTCTCCCGGGCAGCCCGTCTCAAACTGGCAGCGGACATACGGATTCCCCCGATGATGTAAGTACCACTGGATCTGCTGGCACATTACGAACAGGGCCCGCCGCCGTCCACTGGATTGACGCCGTCCGTCAATCGGAGGCGCACAGCCGCCCTGCGGCGTCCACTAGGCTCGTACGCATGGCCGACGCACCGTACAAGCTGATCCTCCTCCGCCACGGCGAGAGCGAATGGAACGCGAAGAACCTGTTCACCGGCTGGGTGGACGTCAACCTCAACGAGAAGGGCGAGAAGGAGGCGGTCCGCGGCGGTGAGCTGCTCAAGGACGCCGGCCTGCTCCCCGACGTCGTGCACACCTCGCTCCAGAAGCGCGCGATCCGCACCTCCCAGCTCGCGCTGGAGGCCGCCGACCGCCACTGGATCCCCGTGCACCGCTCGTGGCGCCTGAACGAGCGCCACTACGGCGCCCTCCAGGGCAAGGACAAGGCCCAGACCCTCGCCGAGTTCGGCGAGGAGCAGTTCATGCTGTGGCGCCGCTCCTACGACACCCCGCCGCCGGCCCTCGAGGACGGCACCGAGTTCTCCCAGTCCGAGGACCCGCGCTACGCCTCCATCCCGCCGGAGCTGCGCCCGCGCACCGAGTGCCTCAAGGACGTCGTCGTCCGCATGCTGCCGTACTGGTACGACGCGATCGTCCCGGACCTCCTCGACGGCCGCACCGTCCTGGTCGCCGCCCACGGCAACAGCCTCCGCGCCCTGGTCAAGCACCTGGACGGCATCTCCGACGCCGACATCGCGGGCCTGAACATCCCCACCGGCATCCCGCTCTCCTACGAGCTCGACGCCGACTTCAAGCCCCTCAACCCGGGCGGCACCTACCTCGACCCGACCGCCGCCGCGGCCGCCATCGAAGCCGTCAAGAACCAGGGCAAGAAGTAGCCCGCAGCCGTACCCCGCGTACGAACGCCAGAGGGCCCCGTCCGATCCGGACGGGGCCCTCGCGGCTTGGCGGCCGGGTCAGCCGCCGCACTGGCACGGGGCGCCGGACTGGCAGCCGCAGCCGCAGCCCGAGCCGCAGCCGCAGGCCGCGAGCAGCGGGAGGCGCAGCGGCTCCGGGCGGGGCGGCTGCTCCTGTTCCGGGGTGATGGGGACAGGGGTTTCGGGCATGGTGCCTCCTCGCAGGCGGCGTACGGGAAGTCGTGGTGCCTTCGCCTCATTCATGCCCAGCCGCACCGGCGCGTCAACGGCGCATTGGGGCGTGCCGCGCGAAGGGGCTCAGACGCCCTCGACCTGCGTCGGCTGCTGCAGCTCGTCCGCGTGCTCGCCCGTCACCAGGTACACCACGCGCTTCGCCACCGACACCGCGTGGTCCGCGAAGCGCTCGTAGTAGCGGCCCAGCAGCGTCACGTCGACGGCCGTCTCGATGCCGTGCTTCCAGCGGTCGTCCATGAGGTGCTGGAACAGCGTGCGGTGCAGCTGGTCCATCTCGTCGTCGTCCTGCTCCAGCTGGAGCGCCAGGTCCACGTCCTTCGTGATGATGACCTCGGCCGCCTTCGCCATCAGGCGCTGCGCCAACTGCCCCATCTCCAGGATCGTCGCGTGCAGGTCACGCGGGACCGCCGTGTCCGGGAAGCGCAGCCGGGCCAGCTTCGCCACGTGCTGCGCCAGGTCGCCGGAGCGCTCCAGGTCGGCGCTCATGCGCAGCGAGGTGACGACGATGCGCAGGTCGGTGGCGACCGGCTGCTGCCGGGCCAGCAGGGCGATGGCGCGCGCCTCCAGGTCGTGCTGGAGGTCGTCCACCTTCTGGTCCGCGGCGATGACGCTCTCCGCGAGCTTCAGGTCGGCGTCCAGCATGGAGGTCGTGGCCCGCCCGATCGCGGAACCGACGAGCCGGGCCATCTCGACCAGGCTTTCTCCGATGGAGTCCAGTTCCTCGTGGTACGCGTCGCGCATGATGTCCCTCTCCGGCCTGCTTGCCTACTGCTCGCTACTGCTCGTGCGGGGTGTTCGGCCCCACGTTTACACGTTCGGTCGCCAACGCGTCCGACTCCGGCACCACAAATGAATCAACCCCGTCGCCAGGGTGAACTCTGGGCGACGACTGTTCGAGCTGCCACCCGAACGGCTGTGGAAGTGTCCGCGGGCCTGCTTAACCTGGAGGCATGGACGTGAACGCGGCGGTCGCCGCAGCTGCTGCGATCGCCGGTCTCTGCACCGGTGTCATCGCCATGCTGGCGTTCCGCTGGAGCGAGCGCGACCAGGCCCGCCCCACCCGGAGCTCCATGCGCCCCGACATCAACGCGGTGCTCCCGCCCGGAGTGGACACCGTCCTCTCCGTGCTCCGCTCCTCCGCCGTCGTCCTCGACGAGGGCGACGCGGTGGTCAAGGCCAGCTCGGCCGCGTACGCGCTCGGGCTGGTCCGCGGCGGGAAGCTGGCCGTGGAGCCGATGCTCCACATGGCCCGCGACACCCGCCGGGACGGAGAGATACGCCAGATCGAGCTCGACCTGCCCCGGCGCGGCACCGGCCGGGGCGAGGCCCTCGCGGTCTCCGCCCGCGTCGCCCCGCTGGGCTCCCGCCTGGTGCTGCTGCTGGTCGAGGACCTCACCGAGGCCCGCCGCATCGAAGCGGTGCGCCGCGACTTCGTCGCGAACGTCTCGCACGAGCTGAAGACCCCGGTCGGCGCGATCTCCCTGCTCTCCGAGGCGGTCATGGACGCCGCCGACGACCCCGAGGCGGTCACCCGCTTCGCGGGCCGCATGCAGATCGAGTCCACCCGCCTGATCAACCTCGTACAGGAGCTCATCGACCTCTCCCGGGTGCAGAACGACGAGGCACTCGAGGACGCCGAGCCCGTACGGGTGGACACGCTGGTGGCGGAGGCCATCGACCGGTGCCGTCACACGGCCACCTCCAAGCAGATCACCATGGCCGCCGGCGGTACCGCCGACCTGCGGGTATGGGGACACCGGGGGCAGCTGGCCGCCGCCCTCGGGAACCTGGTGGAGAACGCCGTGAACTACAGCCCGGCCCGCACCCGCGTGGGCATCGCCGCGCGCCGGGTGACGGCGCCGGGTGGAGACTTGATCGAGATAGCCGTGACCGACCAGGGCATAGGCATCCCGGAGAAGGACCGCGAGCGCGTCTTCGAGCGCTTCTACCGCGTGGACCCGGCCCGCTCCCGCGCCACGGGCGGAACCGGGCTGGGCCTCGCGATCGTGAAGCACGTGGCGGCCTCGCACGGCGGGGAGGTGTCGGTGTGGAGCTCCGAGGGCCAGGGCTCCACGTTCACCCTGCGACTCCCCGAGGCGGCCGCGCCGGCCCCGGCGACCGCCCCCGAACCCGCCAGACCCCAGCCCCAGCTTGACCCAGAACCAGTCATTCCTGCCCCGGAGGTCCTTCCGTGACCCGAGTGCTCGTCGTCGAGGATGAGGAATCCTTCAGCGACGCCCTGTCCTACATGCTCCGCAAGGAAGGCTTCGAGGTCGCGATCGCCGCGACGGGGCCCGACGGGCTCGACGAGTTCGAGCGCAACGGCGCCGACCTCGTCCTCCTGGACCTGATGCTGCCCGGCCTGCCGGGCACCGAGGTCTGCCGGCAGCTGCGCGGTCGCTCCAACGTCCCCGTGATCATGGTGACCGCCAAGGACAGCGAGATCGACAAGGTCGTCGGGCTGGAGATAGGAGCCGACGACTACGTCACGAAGCCCTTCTCCTCCCGGGAGCTGGTCGCCCGCATCCGCGCGGTCCTGCGCCGCCGCGGCGAGCCGGAGGAGGTCACCCCGGCGGCCCTGGAGGCCGGGCCCGTACGCATGGACGTGGACCGGCACGTGGTCACCGTCGCCGGGGGCAAGGTCGACCTCCCGCTGAAGGAGTTCGACCTGCTGGAGATGCTCCTGCGCAACGCGGGCCGCGTGCTGACCCGCATGCAGCTCATCGACCGGGTCTGGGGCGCGGACTACGTCGGCGACACCAAGACCCTGGACGTCCACGTCAAGCGCCTCCGCGCCAAGATCGAGCCCGACCCGGGCGCGCCGCGCTACCTGGTCACGGTCCGCGGCCTGGGCTACAAGTTCGAGCCGTAGGCCGTAGGCCGTAGGCGTACGGGCGGGCCTCGGCCGGCCGGAGGGGTCTGACACGGGGAAGGGCCCCAGCCGCGATGCGGCTGGGGCCCTTCCCTCGTACTGCTGCGCTCAGTGGCCGGCGCTGCGCGACGGCGACGCCGAGGCGGCGCCCGAGGCGGCGCCCGACGGGGTGGTGCCGGCGGCCGGGGAGCCCGACGCGGCCGGGGAGCCGGAGGCGGCCGGGGTGGCCGAGCCCGAGGGGGTGCCGGACGGGACGGGGCCGGGGGCGGCGGCCGGGGCCTCGGTCGGGCCGTAGCCCGCGTACATGCCGGCGGCGGGGACGACGTACGCGCCCAGCTCCACGTCACCCGTGGTGCTCAGCTGGAAGACGACGTCCTGCAGGTTGCCGTTCTTGACGGCCTCGCGGCCGCCCTCGATGACGGCGGAGGCGTTGCCCTTGCCGCCCAGCACCACGGAGCCGCCGGCGGGGACGGTGATCTTGCCGGAGCCCTCGGCGGGCTTCAGGACCACCTTGGACTTGCCACCCTTCAGGGTGATCCCGTCCAGGGTCTGGGCCTTGGTACCGGAGTTGAAGACGGTCGCCGTGACGGCGGCCGGCCCCTTCTTGTCCTTCTCGCCCTTGGTGATCACCAGGGCGTTCTGGATCTTGATGTCGCCCTTGGTGACAGCGGCGTTGTCCGGCTTGATCTCGAGAGTCTGCGCGTCGTTGCCCGCACCGCACGCTGCGAGCGATGCAAGGGAGAACACGACGGCGGTAGCGGCGAGAGCGCCGCGTCGAAGGCTGCGGCTCACGGCGGCGGCAACTCCTTGGACGTACGGACGGGACGGGGTACAGGCTCGGAGCGGCCGAGGTAAAGCCGCCCTAAGGGTGTGTCAGCGCGCTTAGGTTACCGAGCCGCCGCCCCGCCCCCGCACCCGACCCTCCGCAGTGCGCACACCGCGCTGCACCGGTCCCGCGATCTTGCATTCCGTTATCCGGTCCGGGAGCGCCCCGTGATCAATTCCGGGATTCCCTCGAACGCGCCCGCGTGATCAATTGCAGATTGGGCCTGAACCTGCTGTGTACGGGTGGCCGCCAGTCGAACGGAGTACTTCCGTTTCATGTCCAGGAACCCGGCAAAACGGGACGTACGTCACGCTCGTGGCCGCGTCCGCCAGGTGTAACGTGGTCGTTTCGCCCGGTCCGCACAGCGCCTCCGACCTGCGAATACCCCCCTCCGGAACCCTTTCGCAGCACGTTCGTGTCGCTGTTGTCAAGCCCCGAGATGTGCCCTGACCTGCGAAAACGCCATTCATAACAGTCAGTTCTCGTGTTACCCTGGATAGCCACGGAAGGGGTACCTGTCACATGACGTTCAAGGTTGGCGACACCGTGGTCTATCCCCATCACGGGGCCGCGCTGATCGAGGCCATCGAAACTCGCCAGATCAAAGGCGTGGACAAGACCTACTTGGTGCTCAAGGTCGCCCAGGGCGACCTGACGGTTCGTGTGCCTGCGGACAATGCAGAGTTCGTCGGCGTTCGCGACGTAGTCGGCCAGGACGGGCTGGACCGGGTCTTCGAGGTGCTCCGCGCACCGTACGCAGAAGAGCCCACGAACTGGTCCCGTCGCTACAAGGCAAATCTGGAGAAGCTCGCTTCTGGCGATGTCATCAAGGTCGCCGAAGTGGTGCGCGACCTGTGGCGTCGTGAGCGCGAGCGCGGTCTCTCCGCAGGAGAGAAGCGCATGCTCGCGAAGGCGCGCCAGATCCTGGTGAGCGAGCTCGCGCTCGCCGAGAACACCAACGAGGACAAGGCCGAGGCCCTCCTCGACGAGGTTCTTGCGTCCTGACGCACGAACCCGGCCACAGTGTGCCGCGGTGCCCGATGACCCGCCCTCTCATTTCGAGAGGGCTGTTGCCGGGCGCTGCGGCATGTCTGCGTCCGGGCACCCGCACCGCACCCGCCCGGTCGCACCACCTCACCCGGTCCCGGCCCAGCCGGCCCCGGGTCGTACAGCCGTACCCTGACGGCCGTACCCTGCGTTCATCCCGCCGTACCCTGCGTGTGCGCACCCGCACGGTCCCGTACTGGCGTGCCGGGTCCGGGCAGCCGGCTCGACCGGTCGTCACGGAAGGGGCGAGGGCGTCGCACCCGGCACTGCCCCCGGCCGGAGCCGGGGTACGCCCAAGGCCATACCCATGTCGGCCGAAGTCACAAACCTGGCTCGGAGCTACTGATGTCTGACGAATCCCGCCCCCACCGCACCGCCGCGGTGATCCCGGCCGCCGGCCGCGGGGTACGCCTCGGCCCCGGCGCCCCCAAGGCCCTGCGGGCCCTCGGCGGGACCCCGATGCTGATCCACGCCGTCCGCGCCATGGCCCGCTCCCGCGCGGTCGCCCTGGTCGTGGTCGTCGCCCCGCCCGACGGCGCGGCCGAGGTACGCCACCTCCTGGACGAGCACGCCCTGCCCGACCGCACCGAGATCCTGGTCGTCCCCGGCGGCGACACCCGCCAGGAGTCCGTGCGCGCCGGCCTGGCCGCCCTGCCCGCCGACATCACCTCCGTACTGATCCACGACGCGGCCCGCCCCCTGGTCCCCGTCGACACCGTCGACTCCGTCGTCGAGGCCGTCCGCGACGGAGCCCCCGCCGTGGTCCCCGCACTGCCCCTGGCCGACACCGTCAAGGAGGTCGAGCCCGGCGCGCCCGGCGACCCCGAGCCGGTCGTCGCCACGCCCGAGCGGGCCCGGCTGCGCGCCGTGCAGACCCCGCAGGGCTTCGACCTCGCCACCCTGCTCCGCGCGCACGAGGCCATCGCCGTCAGTGGCGAGGGCGCCACCGACGACGCCGGCATGGTGGAGCGCACCGGGGTCACCGTCGTGACCGTCCCCGGCCACGAAGAGGCCTTCAAGGTCACCCGTCCGCTCGACCTGGTCCTCGCCGAGGCCGTACTCGCCCGCAGGAGGGCCTCCGATGTCTACTGACCTGCCCCTGATCCCGCTCGTCGGGATCGGCACCGACGTCCACGCCTTCGAGACCGGCCGCGAGCTGTGGTGCGCCGGACTGCTGTGGGAGGGCGAGGACGGCCTCGCCGGCCACTCCGACGGCGACGTCGCCGCCCACGCCGCCTGTGACGCCCTCTTCTCCGCCGCAGGCGTCGGCGACCTCGGCGCGCACTTCGGCACCTCCCGCCCCGAGTGGTCCGGCGCCGCCGGGGTCACCCTCCTGGCGGAGGCCGCCCGGATCGTCCGCGCCGAGGGCTTCGAGATCGGCAACATCGCGATCCAGGTGATCGGCGTGCGCCCGAAGATCGGCAAGCGGCGCGAGGAAGCGCAGAAGGCGCTCGCGGCGGCGGCGGGCGCCCCCGTCTCCGTCTCCGGCACCACCACCGACGGACTCGGTCTCACCGGCCGCGCCGAAGGCCTGGCCGCCATCGCCACCGCCCTCGTCTACCGGACGGACCGCGTCTGAGTACGGCCCGGGGCCACGGGCCGCCCGTTACGGAGGTCACCTCTTCGGCAACAAACCGTCCGGGCGGCCTCAAACGGTCGCGGGGCACTGCCGCTGGCGCACTACCCTGGATGCCGTGACTATTCGCCTGTACGACACCAGCGCCCGGCAGATCCGCGACTTCGTCCCGCTCGAACAGGGCTGCGTCTCGATCTACCTGTGTGGCGCGACCGTGCAGGCGGCCCCGCACATCGGGCACATCCGCTCGGGCCTCAACTTCGACATGATGCGCCGCTGGTTCACGTACCGCGGCTACGACGTCACGTTCATCCGCAACGTCACGGACATCGACGACAAGATCATCGCGAAGTCCGCCGAGCAGCGCCGCCCCTGGTGGTCCATCGGCTACGAGAACGAGCTGGCGTTCAACACCGGCTACGACGCCCTCGGCTGCCTGCGGCCGACGTACGAGCCGCGCGCCACCGGCCACGTCCCCGAGATGATCGAGATGATGCGCGGGCTCATCGAGCGCGGCCACGCGTACGAGTCGGAGGGCAACGTCTACTTCGACGTGCGCTCCTTCCCGGGTTACCTGGCGCTGTCGAACCAGGAGCTGGACAACCTGCTCCAGCCCTCCGGCGAGGGCGAGACCGGCAAGCGCGACCCGCGCGACTTCGCCATGTGGAAGTCCGTCAAGCCCGGCGAGCCCTCCTGGGAGACCCCCTGGGGCCGCGGCCGTCCCGGCTGGCACCTGGAGTGCTCCGCCATGGCGCACAAGTACCTCGGCGAGGCCTTCGACATCCACGGCGGCGGGATCGACCTGATCTTCCCGCACCACGAGAACGAGATCGCCCAGGCCAAGGCCTTCGGCGACTCCTTCGCGAAGTACTGGGTGCACAACGCCTGGGTCACCATGTCCGGCGAGAAGATGTCGAAGTCGCTCGGCAACTCGGTGCTCGTCTCCGAGATGCTCAAGCAGTGGCGCCCGATCGTCCTGCGCTACTACCTCGGCACCCCCCACTACCGGTCGATGATCGAGTACAGCGAGGAGGCGCTGCGCGAGGCGGAGTCCGCCTTCGCCCGCATCGAGGGCTTCTGCCAGCGCGTCATCGAGAAGGCGGGCGGGCCCGTCGAGGCCGCCGCCGAGGTCCCGCCGGCCTTCGCCGAGGCGATGGACGACGACCTGGGCGTCCCGCAGGCGCTGGCCATCGTCCACACCACCGTCCGCCAGGGCAACAGCGCGCTCGCCGCGGACGACAAGGACGAGGCGATCGCCCGCCTGTCCGAGGTGCGTGCCATGCTCGGCGTCCTCGGCCTGGACCCGCTCGACCCGCACTGGGCCGGCGAGAACGACCGCGGCGACGACCTCCACGGGGCCGTCGACACCCTGGTCCGCCTCGTCCTGGAGCAGCGCGAGTCCGCCCGCGCCCGCAAGGACTGGGCGACCGCCGACGCCATCCGCGACCAGCTGAACCAGTCGGGTCTGGTCATCGAGGACAGCCCCAGCGGCCCGCGCTGGACCCTCGGCCCCCGCTGATCCGGACCCACCCGGACCAGCCGTGTTGTGCCGCCCGGGCTTCCGGGCGGCACACTCTTCATACGTACATATCGCAGCACGAACGAAAACAGGTAGAGGTCATGGCCGGGAACAGCCAGCGCAGGAACCGCCGCACGTCCAACAAGAAGGGCGCTACGGTCGGCAGCGGTGGCCAGCGGCGCAAGGGCCTGGAGGGCAAGGGCCCCACGCCCAAGGCCGAGGACCGCAAGAAGCACAAGGCGAACCGCATCGCCAACGCCATGGCCCGCCAGGCCGCCAAGCGCCGCCCGGCCCCCCGCCGCGGCGGCCCCAAGGGCACCAGCGAGATGGTCGTCGGCCGCAACCCGGTCTTCGAGGCCCTGCGCGACGGCGTCCCCGCCACCACCCTCTACGTCCAGCAGTTCATCGACAACGACGAGCGCGTCCGCGAGGCCCTCAAGCTCGCCGGCGAGCGCGGCAACATCAACCTGATGGAAGCCCCGCGCCCCGAGCTGGACCGCATGACCAACGGGCTCAACCACCAGGGCCTGGTCCTCCAGGTCCCGCCGTACGAGTACGCGCACCCCGAGGACCTCACCGACGCCGCCCACGACAACGGCGAGGACCCCCTCATCGTCGCCCTCGACGGCGTCACCGACCCCCGCAACCTCGGTGCGATCGTCCGCTCCGTCTCCGCCTTCGGCGGCCACGGCGTGGTCATCCCCGAGCGCCGCGCCGCCGGCATGACCGCCGGCGCCTGGAAGACCTCCGCCGGCACCGCCGCCCGCACCCCGGTCTCCCGCGTCACCAACCTCACGCGCGCCCTCCAGGACTACAAGAAGGCCGGCATCGCCGTCGTCGGCCTCGCCGCCGAGGGCACCCACGAGGTCCAGGACCTCGACGCGCTCTCCGGCCCCGTCGTCATCGTCGTCGGCTCCGAGGGCAAGGGCCTCGGCCGCCTCGTCGGCGAGAACTGCGACTACCTCGTCCGCATCCCGATGCCCGGCGGCGCCGAGTCCCTCAACGCCGGTGTCGCCGCCGGCGTCGTCCTCTACGAGGCCGCCCGCAAGCGCGCCCAGCGCGGCCGCGTCTGACCCGGACGGCCGCAGCCGCTTGATCCACTTGGCCCACGGGGCATGACCCGTGAGCGTGTCGCCCCGCCCGTCACGGGCGGGGCGACTTGATCTTGACGGGTCTCGGACAGATCCCTCGTGTCAAGGCAGTGTCCTAAACACTCATCACTCGGTTAGATGAGTGTGGACACCAGAACGTCAGGGTTCGACGACCAGCCCGCGCTGAGCATGGTCAAGGTGCCGTGCGACCCCGCACAGGTCATCGTCAACCACGCCAGCTTCCGCGTGCGGCTCGCACCGAGCCCGAGCGCGCGTTCCAAGCCCGCGAAAGCCCCCGGCCGCGCGCCCCTCCTCGGCGCCGCCGCCGTCGCGACCGCCGGAGCCGCCCGCCGCCGCGCACCCGTCGTCTGGAGCGGCAAGTCCGCCCCCGGCGACGGCGCGGCCATGGGAGGACTCCTCCAGGCCGTACGCGAAGCAGGCCGCGGCCACGACGACTACGACGGCGGAGCCGCCACCCAGACCATCCCCCGGGTCGACCTGGCACACGACCTGGGCGAGGACACCCTCGCCACCCCCACCGTCATCGGCCAGCGCACCTACGGCGACCCCGACGAGACCCGCCCCCTCGCCGCCGTACGCGACCTCCCGCGCGAGCCCTACCAGCCGTACGACCCCTACGACGCCCACGACGGCGACCACCCGGGCCCCGACACCGGCCCCGACAGCCGGCGCCCCGCCCCCGACGCCCGCGGCCAGGCCTCCTACTACCCCGGCCGCCGCATGAACCTCGGCGTCGTCCTGCTCCCCCTGCGCGTCTTCCTCGGCTTCATCTCCATCTACGCCGGCATGGGCAAACTCTGCGACCCCGTCTACTTCGACGGCGGCGAACGCGGCTCCATGGTCACCTGGCTCCAGACCCTGCACCCCTGGGCCCTCGCCGAACCCCTGCGCGACTTCGCGCTCGCCCACCCCGTCGGAGCCGGCCTCAGCGTCGCCTTCCTGCAGGTCATCGTCGGCGTCCTGACCGTCTTCGGCCTCTGGCAGCGCTTCGCCGCCTGCATCGGCGCCCTGCTCTCCGCCGCCCTCCTCATGACGGTCAGCTGGAAGACCGTCCCCGCCTACGACGCCCCCGACATCATCTACCTCGCCGCCTGGAGCCCGCTGGTCATCGCCGGCGCGCCCGTCTACTCCCTCGACGCACGCCTCACCGGCGAGGCCTGGCGCACCCTCGGCCCCCGCTCCGAGATCTGGCGGCTGCGCCGCCGCGTCCTGCGGCGCGGAGCCGTCATGGCCACCGTCGTCTGCGGACTCACCCTCCTCATCGGCTCCCTCCTCGGCGGAGCCGTCCGCTCCTCCACCGTCGTCACCGTCCCCGGCCCCGGCCAGGCCCCCAGCAACTACCTCCCCGGCAGCCCGCTCCCGCAGGCCCCCGCCAAGCAGTCCGCCCCCGGCAGGCAGCAGCAGCCCTCGAAGCAGGCCTCCCCCTCCGCAGCGCCCTCCGAGCCCGCCGCCAAGTCCGGCCGCACCGGCAGCAGCGCCCCGACCCGGGAAAGCTCCACGACGGGCTCCGCGCCCAGCGCCACCAAGAGCTCCGGCGGCAGCCAGACCCCGCGCGGCAGCACCCCCAAGCAGTCCAGCCCCCAGCAGCCGCCGGCCACCTCCTCCGGGACCCGCAGCAGCACGGACACCACGGCCAAGAAGCCCGGCCTCGTCGGCGGCCTCCTCGGCTGACCCCCCCACACCGAACCGGAGGGCCCGGCGCGCGTACGGCGCGCCGGGCCCTTCCGCACGCCACCGACCGCCCGCCACCGACCGCACGGGGCGGCGCGGCGGCGGCGCGGTGGCGGCGCGGTGGTGACGTAGCAACACGGAAACCGCTCAGACGGCGCCCTGCGCCGCCAACTCCCTTGCCGCCTCGGTCAAGTCCTTCGCCGTGTCGATCGCCCGCCAGTACGCCCCCTGCGGCAGCGGAAAGCCCGCCAGCCGCCGCTCCCGCGCCAGCCGCGGGAACGTCGTCCGCTCGTGGTCCCCCAAGTCCGGCAGCAGCGAGGCGAATCCGGGAGCGAACACGTACACCCCGGCGTTGATCGGATAAGGCGACGGCGGAGCCTCGATGAAGTCCAGCACCTGCCCGAACTCGTTCGTCTCCACCACCCCCCACGGCATCCGCGGCCGCGCCAGCGCCAGCGTCGCCACCGCCTCCCGCTCCTCGTGGAACGCCGCCATCTCCCGCAGCGGAAAACGCGTCCACACGTCCCCGTTGGTCGCGTACCAGGCCCCGTCCGGACGCGGCAGCCGCCGCGCCGCGAACTTCAGCCCGCCCCCGCGCCCCAGCGGCTCCTCCTCCACCACCGTCGTCACCCGCAACGGCAGCACGGCCTCCGCCAGCCACTCCTGGAGCACTTCCGCCAGATGTCCGCACGACACCACCGCGTCAGTCACCCCCTCGGCGGCCAGCCACGCCAACTGGTGGCCGATGATGGGCAGTCCGGTACCGGGGATCTCCACCATCGGCTTCGGCCGGTGGTCCGTATACGGCCGCAGCCGCGAACCCTGCCCGCCCGCCAGGACGACAGCCTGGGTGGGAGGGGCCGGGAACGCGGCCGCGTCATCGGTGGTTTGGGGTGGTTCGGGGCCGATCTCGGTCATGGCCGCCAGCGTAGGGACGGCCCCCGCCCCCGACGGGGCAGGCGCGACGGGCCGTCAGCCCATCGAGGCGACACCGGTCGCGTACGAGGTGTCGCACACGGGGCGCGCGTACGACTGGGCCTTCGTCGGCCCGTAGGCCTCCACGGCGGCCCGGCCCAGCGCCCGCGCGATGCTCACGCAGTGCTCCGCCAGCGACGGCCGTCCGTTCACCTCCTGCTGGAGGTGCGTGAGCACGGTGCCCGGCTGCTCGCCCTGCTGGAGCTCGCCGAGGAGCTTGTCGCGCAGCAGGTCCTGGGGTGCGGCCGGCTTCTTCGGGACGGAGACGTCCTCGGCGGAGGCGGTCAGGATCTGGGAGGAGTTGTCCGCCCAGGGGACCATGGTGACCGCGAGGGTCCCGGACAGCACCAGGACGACGGGCAGGACCAGGGCGAGGGAACGGCCGATTCGGCGGGCAGTGTGGGTCACGAGGGCGAGAGTAGCGCTCGGTGAGGATTTGGCGACATTTAGTCACCCGGTCGGGGGATGGTTCGACGTGGCTTTTCGATTTAAGGGTTGACGAGTGCGGCCGAATGGCCCGGTCTGGCGGGGTTCGCGGAGCCGGCCCCCGCAACTGCCGCGGCAGGGGCGCCCCTTGGCGGAACGCCCCTGCCCGTCACTCAGTTGGACAGCCGTGCACCGGAAGACGTCGAGAAAACATGGATCTCGTCCGCACGCGGCACCACGTGCAGCGAGGAGCCCTTCTCGGGCACCTGGCGGCCGTTCACGCGCACCACGATGTCCTGGCCGTCGTGGCTGCCGTACACGTACCCGTCGGCGCCCAGCTCCTCGACCACGTTCACGGTGATCGTCAGGCCGCCGGTGTCGCCGATGTCGAAGTGCTCGGGGCGCACGCCGACGGTGACGGTCCTGTCGCCCGAGTCGGCGGCGGCGGACAGCGCCTCGCGCGACACCGGGACCACGCTCTCGCCGAACTTCACACCGCCGTCGGTGATCGGCACCTCGACGAGGTTCATGGCGGGCGAGCCGATGAACCCGGCGACGAACAGGTTCGCCGGCCGGTCGTACATGTTGCGCGGGGTGTCGACCTGCTGGAGCAGTCCGTCCTTCAGCACGGCCACGCGGTCGCCCATCGTCATGGCCTCGACCTGGTCGTGGGTGACGTACACGGTGGTGATGCCGAGGTCGCGCTGGAGCGCGGCGATCTGCGTACGGGTGGACACGCGGAGCTTGGCGTCGAGGTTCGACAGCGGCTCGTCCATGAGGAACACCTGCGGCTTGCGCACGATGGCCCGGCCCATGGCGACGCGCTGGCGCTGGCCGCCGGAGAGCGCCTTCGGCTTGCGGTCGAGGTACTGGGTCAGGTCCAGCATCTTCGCCGCCTCCTCCACCTTGCGGCGGATGGTGGCCTTGTCCTCACCGGCGATCTTGAGCGCGAAGCCCATGTTGTCGGCGACCGACATGTGCGGGTACAGCGCGTAGTTCTGGAACACCATCGCGATGTCCCGGTCCTTGGGCGGCAGGTGCGTGACGTCGCGGTCGCCGATGCGGATGGCGCCGCCGTTGACGTCCTCCAGGCCCGCGAGCATGCGCAGGGAGGTGGACTTGCCGCAGCCGGAGGGGCCGACGAGGACGAGGAACTCGCCGTCCTCGATCTCCAGCTCCAGCTGGTCGACGGCGGGCTTGTCGCCGCCCGGGTAGAGGCGGGTCGCCTTGTCGAAGGTGACAGAAGCCATGGTGGTGAATCCCTTCTACCGGCAGGAACGTGCCGGACGATCCGAGTGGAAGGTCTAGTCCAGTCGACTGGACTCCGCCCGACGCTACCTCGCGGCACGGCTCCTGTCAGCAATCTGACGGCCCGGATTGCGGACGGGGGCGGCGGTCCGGGGTTCCGGTGCCGGATCAATGTGATGGCTCGGGGAATCGGGCGCTGTGTAGAGTGATGGCGGCTCCACGCGCAGTAGGTCGCGGGTGGTGTTGTGCCGCCTTAGCTCAGTTGGCTAGAGCGCTTGACTTGTAATCTTGAGGTCGTCGGTTCGATTCCGACAGGCGGCTCCGTCCCAGGTCAGAGGGTTAACGACCAAGGGGATGCGTACAGAAGCGAAAGGCCCCGGGTGATCACCCGGGGCCTTTTCGTATGCCTCAGTCGCGGCCCGAGACGCGGTTCGCCAGGCGGGCCAGGGGGGTCGTCGTGGGGCGGTGGGCGGTGGCTTCGCGGCGGTCCGCCTCGCGGTAGGCGGCGTAGAGGGCGTGGACGCCGAGCCAGCGGAAGGGTTCCGGCTCCCAGCGGCGGACGCGGTGGTGGACCCAGGGGAGGGCGGTCAGCTCCGTGCGGTCGCCGAGGACCAGGTCGCGCAGGGTGCGGGCGGCGAGGTTGGCGGTGGCGACGCCCGAGCCGACGTAGCCGCCGGCCCAGCCCAGGCCCGTGGTGGCGTCCAGGGTGACCGTGGCGCACCAGTCGCGGGGGACGCCGAGGACGCCGGACCAGGCGTGGGTGACCGGGGTGCCCGTGAGGAGCGGGAAGAAGGTGGTGAGGAGGGTGGTGAGGGCGGCGATGGTGGCGGGCTGGGTGCGGCCGTCGTTGTCGGTGCGGGAGCCGAAGCGGTACGGGACCCCGCGGCCGCCGATCGCGATGCGGTCGTCGGCGGTGCGCTGGGCGTACATGTAGGCGTGGGCCATGTCGCCGAGGAGCGGGGCGTCCTGCCAGCCCAGCTGCTCCCAGACCGAGGGCGGCAGGGGGGCCGTGACGATCATCGAGGAGTTCATGGGGAGCCAGGTGCGCTTCTGGCCCTTGAGGGCGGCGGTGAAGCCCTCGGTGCAGCGCAGGACGTACGGGGCGCGGACGGTGCCGTACGGGGTGACGGCGCGGCGGGGGGCGATCTCGGTCACCGGGGTGGATTCGTGGATCACGACGCCGAGGCGGTCGCATGCGGCGGCCAGGCCGCGGACGAGCTTGAGGGGGTGGATGCGGGCGCCGTGGGGGGTCCAGCTGGAGCCGACGGCGTCGGCGATGTCGATGCGGGCGCGGGTGGCGGGGGCGTCGTACAGCTCGCGCTCGGTCTCGCCGAAGGAGAGTTCGGCGGTGTGGAAGGCCTTGAGGCGGGTGAGCTGGGCGGGGGTGCGGGCGACTTCGAGGACTCCGCCGCGGTGGACGTCGGCGTCGATGCCCTCCTCGGCGGCGGTGTCGATGACTTCGGTGACGGTGTCGTTCATGGCGTGCTGGAGGCGGCGGGCGGCTTCGTGGCCGTGCAGGGCGGCGTAGCGGTCGCGGCCGGCGATGCCGTTGTAGAGCCAGCCGCCGTTGCGGCCGGAGGCGCCGTAGCCGCAGAACTTCTGCTCCAGGACGGTGACGCGGAGGTCGGGGGCGGCGCGCTTGAGGTAGTAGGCGGTCCACAGGCCGGTGTAGCCGCCGCCGACGATGACGACGTCTGCCGTGGCGTCGGTGGTGAGGGGTGCCCGGGGTGGCTGGTGGGCCGTCGTGTCGGTCGCGTACCAGAAGGAGATACCGCCGTTGATCGTCATGGGGGAGTTGCTACACGGGGTCGCGCGGGGGTGTCCAGGTACCGGATGTCGTGGCCGGGGCCCGGTTGCGCGGCGGGATGTGCGATGTGCGGGCGGGGACGTCCGCCGTAGGGTGGCGCGGGGTTCGTACCGGTTCGGGAAGGGGTGTTCGGGTGGTGGAGGCGTTCCTGGAGCGCTGGGGGCTGCGGGTGACCGGGCCGGGGATGCGCGGGATGACGGCGGTGGTGCTGCCGGTGGAGCGGGCGGACGGTACGGCGGCGGCGTTGAAGGTGCTGACCCCGGACGAGGAGACGGTCGGGGAGCCGCTCGCGCTGCGCGCGTGGGGCGGGCGGGGCAGCGTACGGCTGCTGGAGTACGACGCGCCGACGGGGACGCTGCTGCTGGAGCGGCTGGACGAGAAGCGGCCCCTGTCGCGGTTGGCGCGGCGGGACGCGCGGGCGGCGGTGGGGGTGATCGGGGAGCTGCTGGCGCGGCTGTGCGCGGTGCCGGCGCCGGAGGGGCTGCGGGGGCTCGGGGGGATCGCGGCGGGGATGCTGGAGCGGGTGCCGCGGGCGGCGGCCGGGCTGGCTTCGGCGGCGGACCGGCGGGTGCTGCGGGACTGTGCGGGGGCGCTGGCGGAGGTGGCGGGGGAGCCGGGTGACCGGCTGCTGCACTGGGACCTGCACTTCGGGAACGTGCTGGCGGGCGAGCGCGAGCCGTGGCTGGCGATCGATCCGAAGCCGCTGGCCGGGGATCCGGGTTTCGAGCTGCTGCCGTCGCTGGTGAACGAGTACCGGGAGCGGGACGTGCGGTGGCGGTTCGACCTGCTGACGGAGGCGCTGGGGGCGGACCGGGCGCGGGCGCGGGCGTGGACGCTGGGCCGGGTGCTGCAGAACTGTCTGTGGGAGGTGGAGGAGGGCTGCCGGCGGCTGCCGCGCCGTGAGGTGGCGGTGGCGGGGCTGCTGCTGGGGCGGTGAGGGGCCCGGCCTGATCCGAAAGACACGGCCTAGGGTGGCGGGATGATCCGTGCTGCCGTTGTTGACGATGTTGCCGAAATCCACTCCATGATCCGGGAGTTGGCGGAGTACGAGAAGGTGCCGCATGAGGCGCGTGCGACGCCGGAGCAGTTGCGCGAGGCGCTGTTCGGGGAGCGCCCGGCGGTGTTCGCGCACATCGCGGAGACGGACTCCGGGGAGGTGGCGGGCTTCTCGGTGTGGTTCCTGAGCTTCTCGACGTGGCGCGGGGTGCACGGGATCTACCTGGAGGACCTGTACGTACGGCCGGGCGTGCGCGGGGGCGGGTACGGGAAGGCGCTGCTGGCGGAGCTGGCGCGGACGTGCGTGGAGCGCGGGTACGAGCGGCTGGAGTGGTCGGTGCTGAAGTGGAACGCGCCGACGATCGCGTTCTACGAGGCGCTGGGTGCGCGGCCGCAGGAGGAGTGGTCGGTGTACCGGCTGACGGACGGGGCGCTGGCGCGGCTGGGTGGGGCGGGATAGCGGGGCCGTTGTCGGTGCCGTGGGCCACGATGTGCGTATGGCGCGGAACGGGCAGGCGAAGGTGAAGGAGGCCCGGCGGCCGGAGGTACGGCTGCCGGAGCTGACGGGGTGGGAAGGCGGTGGGCTGGAGCCGGACGGGGATTACGACGGGCTGGAGTTCGCGGACCTGGATCTGGCGGGGCAGGAGGGCGTCGGGGCGCGGTTCCTGGACTGCGCGCTGCGGCGGTGCGGGCTGGACGGGGCGGGGCTGGCGAAGGCGCGGTTCCTGGACTCGGTGCTGGAGGGGGTCCGGGGGGTGGGGACCGACCTGTCGGGGGCTTCGCTGCGGGACGTGGAGCTGGTGGAGGCCCGGCTGGGCGGGGTGCAGCTGCACGGGGCGGTGCTGGAGCGGGTCCTCGTACGCGGCGGCAAGATCGACTACCTGAACCTGCGGGCGGCGCGGCTGCGGGACGTGGTGTTCGAGGGGTGCGTGCTCGTGGAGCCGGACTTCGGCGGGGCGGTGCTGGAGCGGGTGGAGTTCCGGGACTGCGTGGTGCGGGGCGCGGACCTGACGGGGGCGCGGCTGGCGGAGGTGGACCTGCGGGGGGCCGCCGAGCTGGGCATCGCGCGGGGGGTGGAGTCACTGGCGGGGGCGGTGATCAGTCCCGGGCAGCTGTTCGAGCTGGCTCCGGCGCTGGCGGCGCACCTGGGGCTGCGGGTGGTGGGGTAGCGGGGGCGGTGCACGGGTCCGGCCCGTACGGACGGGGGTCGTACGGGCCGGGTGTGCGGGGGCGGCGTCAGTGCTTCTTCGGTTCCTCGGCGTTGCGCCAGACCGTGAGGTCCACGGTGATGTAGTTGCTCGCGTCCTTCGTGCCCGACTTGCCGCGGTACGTCGCCACCGCGATGTGCCCGGCGTTGCTGAGCACGCAGATCTCGGAGCCGTCGGTGAGCTGGTCGAGGCCGATCTTCTCGGTGTAGCGGGTCTCCGCGCGGCAGGTCTCCAGTGAGCCCTTCTGGGCGTTGTTCAGGACGACGAGCTTGCCGTTGGCGGTGCCGACCTTCGTCTCTCCGAACAGGGTGTCGTAGTAGTAGTAGAAGTCGCCGCCGTTGTAGAGGACGCCGCTGTTGCCGCCCGTGACCGGGCGCGGCGGGTTGTCGGCGAGCATCACCTGGTAGTTGGCCGTGATGTTGATGCCCTGGTAGGAGGCGGGGGCGGGGTCGGGCCGCTTCTGGTTGCCGTTCTGGGAGCCGGAGCTTCCGGGGCTGGGGGCGGTGGCGTTCCCGCTGTTGCCGCGGCTGCTGCCGCTGCTGCCGGCGCTGCTCTTCCTGCCCTTGTCGGAGCCGTCGGGCAGCAGGGAGACGATGACCGCGATGCCGATGATCGCGCCGATGACGGCTCCGGCGATGATCCGGCCCTTGGGCTTCGAGTTCTGCGGGACGGGCGGGTAGCCGGCCGGCTGGTGGAGCGGCGTCGGCGTCGGGTAGCCCGGGGCCGGGTAGCCGGGCGGCGGGGTCTGGTACCCGGGCGGCGGAGTCTGGTAGCCGGGCGGGGGCGTCTGGTACCCGGGCGGTGGGGTGGGGTAGCCCGGGGCCGTCGCCGGGGCCGCCGGGGCCGTCTGCGTCGGCGCGTACGCCGGGGCCGGGGGCTGGAGCGGGTACGCGGCGGGCTGGGCGGGCCGCGCCGGGGCGGTGGCCGGCTGCGGGGGCGCGGAGAGTTCGGTCGGGGTGGGCGCGGCGGCGGGCTGCGGCGGCGGGGTCCCGGCCGGTTCGGGCAGCCGCAGGCGTTCGGTGATGGAACCGGCGACGGCCTTGGGGAGCCAGTCCTCGCCCTGGCGCAGCGGCGCGGGGGAGAGCGCGTGGCACATCTCGATGATCTCGGTGAGGCTGGGCCGTCCGGCGGGGTCGCGGCTGAGGCAGCGGGTCACGAGGGGCTTCAGCTCGGCGGGCAGGGCGCTGAGGTCGGGGTCCTCGTGGACGATGCGGTAGAGGATCGCGTGCGAGTTCCCGTCGCCGTACGCGGGCGCGCCGATCGCCGCGAAGGCGATGATCTGGCCGAGGGCGAAGATGTCGGTCGCGGCGGTGACCGTACCGGTGGAGGCCTGCTCGGGCGCCATGAAGGCGGGCGTGCCGACGCTGACGCCGCTGCTGGTGAGGGACGTGGCGTCGGCGGCGCGGGCGATGCCGAAGTCGATGACGCGGGGGCCGTCGGAGGCGAGGAGCACGTTCGCCGGCTTCAGGTCGCGGTGGACGATGTCCGCGCCGTGGATGACGTGCAGGGCCTCGGCGACCCCGATGGTCAGCAGCAGGACGCTGCGCAGCGGCAGCCGGCCGTGGCCGGAGACGGCGTGCGCGAGGGAGGGGCCCGGTACGTATGCGGTGGCCAGCCAGGGCTGCGCGCCGTCGGTGTCGAAGTCGATGACGGGTGCCGTGTACAGCCCCTGCACCCGCTGCGCGGCGCGCACTTCCTGCTGGAACCGCCGCCGGAACTCGGGGTCTTCGCTGAACTCGGGCCGGATCACCTTGAGGGCGACGGGCCGTCCGCCGAGCGTGTACGAGAGGTAGACCTTGCCCATGCCGCCCGCGCCGAGGACGGCGCTGAGCCGGTAGCCGCCCACGGTGGCCGGGTCGTCCTGCCCGAGCGGTTGGAAGAGTTCGGCCGGATGTGTGCCGCTCATGAAGATAACCGTCCCCCATCAGGCAGTTGTGAACCTGCCGACGTCCGAAACCAACCGGGAGAGGGTATCCAACACCGGCCCCGGTCGGCCGTCGGGCGGGCGCCGATCAGGCGGGTACGCGGGGGAAGCGGGACTGGAGCGTCCAGATGACCGGGTTGTCGCCGAGGCCCTCGTGCATGTCGACGAGGTCGGCGATCAGGTCGTGGAGGAAGTCGCGGGCTTCGCGGCGCAGCAGGCGATGGCTGAAGGTGAGGGGTTCTTCCTCGGGGGCCATCCAGTCGGCTTCGACGTCGACCCAGCCGAAGCGGCGCTCGAAGAGCATGCGGTCGGCGGACTCGGTGAAGTCGAGTTCGGCGTACTGGCGGTTGGCGGAGCGACTGCCGCGGGGGTCTTCGTCGAGCTGCTCGACGATGTCGCACAGCGCCCAGGCGAAGTCGAGTACGGGTACCCATCCCCAGGCTGTGGACACTTCCGTGTCCTTTTCGGTGTCGGCGAGGTAGACGTCGCCGCAGAACAGGTCGTGGCGCAGGGTGTGGACGTCCGCGGAGCGGTAGTCGGTCTGCGGGGGGTCGGGGAAGCGCCGGGAGAGGGAGTAGCCGATGTCGAGCACGTTCCCGATGGTGTCACGGGTGCGCCTCTCCCGGCGCGGGGGGCTGCGGGGTGGGGTCAGCGGACGTTGACGGCCGTCCAGGCGGCGGCCACGCGGGCGGTCTCGGGCGCGGAGGGGCCGTAGAGGTCGGCCGCGGCGCGGAGGGTGGCGGTGCGGGCGCCGGCGTAGTTGGTGGTGGAGCGCATGTAGAGGGTCAGCGCCCGGTACCAGATGCGGGTGGCCTTGTCGCGGCCGATGCCGAGGAGCTGGGAGCCGTCGTGGGTGGGGGAGTCGTAGGCGATGCCGTCGATGACCTTGGGGCCGCTGCCCTCGGCGAGGAGGTAGTAGAAGTGGCGGGCGGGGCCGGAGGCGGAGTGCGGGTCGAGGCCGGCGAGGTCGGACGACCAGTAGTCGCGGGAGACGCCGTCGGCGCTGGGGCGGTCCATGCGGCGGGGCGGGCCGTCGAAGACGCGCTCGCCGAGGAGGTAGTCGCCGGGGTCGGCCTTGTTCTCCGCGAAGAACTCGCCGGCGGTGGCGAGGATGTCCGAGGTGCCCTCGTTGAGGGCGCCGGGCTCGCCGCTGTAGCCGAGGCGGGCGGTGGAGGCGGTCAGGCCGTGGGCCAGTTCGTGGCCGACGACGTCGAGGGAGGTCGGCGGGCGTCCGGGGGTGCTGCCGTCGCCGTAGGTGACGCAGGCGCAGCTGTCGCTCCAGAAGGCGTTGCCGAAGCCGCTGCCGTAGTGGACGCGGGAGGTGGTGCCTACGCCGTCGCCGCGGACGCCGTTGCGGTTGAAGGCGGCCTTGTAGAAGTCCCAGGTCACGGCGGTGGCGTAGTGGACGTCGGCGGCCGCGGTCTGGCGGTGGTCGGGGGTGCCGTCGCCCCAGGTGTTGTCGGCGTCGTTGAAGGGGACGCCGGGGTTGTTGGTCTGGTTCAGGGCGTCGAGGGTGCGCTGGCCGCCGCGGGTGGGGTCCTGGAGCTGGTAGGCGGTGCCGGTGTACGTGGTCCCGAGGGGGACGGTGCCGGAGTACTGGGTGAGGCCGGTGCCGGTGGCTCCGCCCGTGGCTCCGCCGGTGGCCGTGGTGGGGGTGGCGGCGGCGGTGGTGGCGGCTGCGGTGGCGGGGGTGGTGGTCGTGAGGGCGGCCGCGCCGAGCAGGGCCGCGGTGGCGGCGGTGAGGGCGAGGCGGCGGGGGCGGCGGGGGCGGTGGGGGTGTGACACGCGGGCTCCTTCGCGGTGGCCGGGGTGGCGGCGGGGCCGAGCGTGTCATTGGGGGTGGGGGGTGGGGCAGGTGTCCGGCGGGGGGTTGTCCGAAGAGCGGGGCGGACTGTCCGGATCCGGACCCTTGCCGTTGCCCTGGCCGGGCGGGGGTGGGTGGGTTAGTTGTCCAGGGCCTGGTACGTCGTCGTCCAGAAGTCGTGGATGACTCGGGCCGGGGCCGGGGTGGACAGGCCCACCTGCATCAGGAGGATGCCGGTGAGCTGGTTGTGCGGGTCGGCGTAGACCGAGGTGCCGGTGCCGCCGTCCCAGCCGAACTGGCCGACGGGTGCGTAGTCGCCGCGGTAGGTGCGGACCGCCATGCCGAAGCCCCAGCCGCCCTGCTGGCCCTGGCCGAAGGACACGTGGACGGCGCCCCGGGCCAGGGCGGAGCGGGCGCTCTCCTGCTCGGCGGTGAGGCTGTTGGTGGTCATCAGCTCGACGGCGGGCCGGGACAGGACGCGCTCGGTGCCGTGCGTGCCCCGGTTCAGGAGCATGCGGAAGTAGGCGTGGTAGTCGTCGACGGTGGAGACCAGGCCGCCGCCGCCGGACTGGAACTGCGGGGCCTGGCTGTAGCGGCCGCCCTCGGCCTCGTCCCACACCATGAACTCGCCGGTCATCGGGTTGGGCGCGTAGCAGGGGGGCAGCCGGTCGATCTTGTCGCCGGGGACGTGGAAGCCGGTGTCCTTCATGCCCAGCGGGTCGAGGACGCGCTCGCGCAGGACCGTCTCGAACGGCTTGCACGTGACCCGGGAGACGAGCACGCCGAGGACGTCGTGGCTGATGTGGTAGCTCCACTGCTCGCCGGGCTGGTACATCAGCGGGAGCTCGCCGAGGCGGCGCATCCACTCGTCCTGCTCGGGCGCCGGGTCCACGCCCTGGCTGAAGACGGCCTTCTCCTGGAGGGCGACCTGGATCGGGGAGCCGAACGTCGACAGGTCGACGCCGAGCCCGAAGGTGGAGGTGACCAGGTCCCGGACGGTGATCGGCCGCTTCGCCGGCACGGTCTCGTCGAGCGGGGCGTCGGGCCGCGTCAGGACCTGGCGGTCGGCGAGCTCGGGCAGCCACTCCTCCACCAGGTCGTCCAGGCGCAGGCCGCACTCGTCGAGGAGGGCCATCACCGGGGCCATCGCGACCGGCTTGGACGTGGACGCCATCCGGAAGATCGTGTCGCGGCGCATCGGCGCGCCGCCGTCGTGGTGCGTCGTACCGATCGCCTCGACGTGCGTCTCGGCGCCGCGGCTGACGAGGGCGACGACTCCGGGGATCTTCCCCGAGTCGACGTGCCGGGTCAGGACGTCGCGCATCCTGCGCAGGCCCGCCTCGGAGAATCCGCTGCTCTGTCCCATGGTCGATCTCCCCGTGAATGTTTGGGAACTGCTGAACTCGCTCGAAGCTACATTGCGTTTATGGATCCGTCAACGAACTTGCGCGGCCTGTTTGGGCTTGTGGATTGGGGGTTGAAGGGTGTGTATTGCAATGACCGTGGGGGTGAATGCAATGGGGCCCCGGCGGTGGATTGCAATGGGCTCGGTGCGGGGGCATACTGCGCGTGTCGACGAGGGGAGGCGGGTTCCGATGCCCGGAGGACGGCTCACCGGCGAGGACCGCCGGAACATCGCGGCGTGGCTGGCCGAAGGCCTCGGATACACGGAGATCGGCCGCCGGCTGGGGCGGCCCGCCTCGACCGTCATGCGTGAGGTCACCCGCAACGGCGGGCCCGAGGAGTACGGGGCCGAGCGCGCGCAGGACGCCACCCGGGACCGTGCGCGCCGCGGCAAGCAGCCGGCACGGCCCCCGGCGCCGCAGGCCGCGGACGGCGGACACGGGCGTGACCCGCAGGCGGTGCGGGAGTTCACCGACTCCTTCACCGGGCTGCTGGCCAAGCAGGGGCTGCCCCCGATGGTCTCCAGGGTGCTGGCCTGCCTCTACACCACCGACTCGGGAGCCCTCACGGCCGCCGAACTGGTCGAGCGGCTCCACGTCAGCCCGGCGTCCGTCTCGCACGCCGTCACCTGGCTCGAACAGCAGGGGATGCTCCGGCGGGAACGGACCCCCGGCGCGCGCCGCGAGCGCTACGCCATCGACGACGAGCTGTGGCTGCGGTCGCTGCTGGCAGCCGCCCGGATGAACGACGTGCTCGTGGCGGAGTCGCGGCGCGGCGCCGAGATCCTCGGCGCCGCGACCCCGGCGGGAGCGCGCTTCGAGTCCTCCGTCGAGCTGCTCACGCTCGTGAACGAGTCCCTGCGGCGGTCGATGGAGGAGTGGGAACGGCGGCTGGCCGAGCGTGCCGCCACCGGCACCCCCTAGGGCCTGTCCGGTGGATCAGGGGCGGACAGGCCCTAGGAGGGCAGCAGGCGCTGTTCCTTGGCCACCGCCACCGCGCCCGCGCGGGTGTCGACGCCGAGCTTGTCGTAGATGCGGCCGAGGTGGGTCTTGACCGTGGCCTCGCTGATGAACAGCGCGCGGGCGATGTCGCGGTTGCCCAGGCCCCGGGCGAGCTGGCCCAGGATGTCGAGTTCGCGGTCGGTGAGGGTGGGCCGTGACGCGCCGCGCATGTGGGCCATGACCCGGCTCGCGACGGGCGCGGACAGCGTGGTGCGGCCGGCCGCCGCCGAGTGGATGGCGGCGAACAGCTCCTCCGGGCGTTCCGCCTTCAGCAGGTACCCGGTCGCGCCCGCGCCGATCGCCCGGGTGATATCGGCGTCCGTGTCGTACGTGGTGAGGACCAGGACGTGCGGCGGGCCGGGGAGGGCCGTGATGCGGCGGGTGGCCTCGACGCCGTCGATGCCCTCGCCCAGCTGGAGGTCCATCAGCACCACGTCCGGGCGGAGCTTGGCGGCCAGTGCGACCGCCTCCTCACCGCTGCCCGCCTCGCCGAGCACCTCGATGTCCGGCTCGCTGCCGAGGAGCGCGAGGAGTCCGGCGCGGACCACCACGTGGTCGTCGCAGAGGAGGATCGTCGTCATCCCGTGGGCTCCAGGGGGATAGAGGCGGAGAGGACGGTGCCCTCGCCGGGGGTGGATTCGATGGTCAGGGTGCCGCCGAGCTGGCGCACGCGGGCGCGTATGGCCGGGAGGCCGTGGCCCCGGCCGGGTTCGCCGCCGGCGTTGGGGGCGGCGTCGGTGAAGCCGGACCCGTCGTCCGCGATGTCCAGGACCACCTGGTCGCCGAGGAAGCTCAGGGTGAGGGCGGCGGTGTGCGCGTGCGCGTGCTCGCGGACGTTGGCCAGGGCGCCCTGGGCGATGCGCAGGAGGGCCGATTCGGTGCGGTCCGGGAGGGGGGTGGGTACGCCCTCCAGGTGGAAGCGGACCTCGACGCCGGGCCCGGCGTCCAGTGCGCGCAGGGCCTCGGCCAGGCCGGCGCCGTTGTCCAGCTCGGGCGGGGCCAGGTCGTGGACCAGCCGGCGGGCCTCGGCGAGGCCGCGGGCCGCGATGCCGTTGGCGGTGCGGACGTGCGCGCGGGCGGTGGCGGGGTCGCTGTCCCAGGTGCGGTCGGCGGCCTGGAGCAGCATCTGCTGGCTGGACAGGTGCTGGGCCAGGGTGTCGTGGATCTCCATGGACAGCCGCTGCCGTTCGGCGAGGGTGCCTTCGCGGCGTTCGGTGGCGGCGAGCTCCCGGCGGGTGCGGATCAGGTCGTCGATCAGCGCGCGCTGGGCGCGGGCCTGGCGCTCCATGTGGACGAAGACGGCCGTGGCGAGGGCGGCGATGGCGGGCGGGGCCAGGAGCAGGTTGGGGTCGAAGGCGGTGGAGAGCTTCATCTGGGCCGCGACGACGAAGACGGTGAGTACGGCGACCAGGGCGACGGCGGCGCGCGGGGGGAGGGTGCGCAGGGCGGTGAAGAACAGCGGCACGGCGCACCAGGCGAAGCTCGGCGCGAGCACGACGAGGACCACCCAGGTGGCGACGACGAGGCCGAGCCAGAGCCTGCGGCGCAGGGTGGGGGCGGGCGGGTCGGTGGCGGGGGCGGTGTGGGCGGCCTGGGTGGCGCCGACGGCGGGGCCGAGGACGTACAGCAGGGCCAGGGCGATGCTGAGGGAGATCACCCAGGGGGTGCGGGGTTCGCCGGGGTGGCGGAGCAGGAAGCGGGCCACCGACGCGCCGAGCAGGAGGAAGAACGCCGTGTGCATGACGGTGGCGAGGGTGCGGGTGTCCGGTGCGGTCGCGGGGTGCCGGGTCACGGCGTGGCTCCTGGGGGTGGGGCGGTGGTATCCATACTGCCGTTGCCCTGGCCGGGCCTCTGCCCTGGCCGGGCGGTGGTCGGTCGGGGCGTTGCCCTGCCGGGTCGGTTGCCCTGCCGGGCGGTTGCCCTGCCGGGCCGTTGCCCTGGCCGGGCGGGGTGCGGGTGGGGCGGGCTGCTGCGCGGTGCGGAGTCCCCTACCCGCCCTTCGCCCGTTCCCCGGGGCTCCGCCCCTGACCCCGGTACGGGCGCTCCGCGCCCGTCGCCTCGATCGCCGGCGGGGCCGGAAGATCCAGCCCCGCCGGCGATCGAGGCGACGGGCGTGTGGGGGCGGAGCCCCCGGAAGGGGTCCGGGCGCAGCCCTGGGGGTCCCCCCAGCGGTAGCTGGGGGAGGAACGGTGGAAGGGCGGGTACGGGACAGCCCCGCAGGGTGGGGCCCCCGACCAGGTAAACGGGCGGCCGGCCCACGCGCATCGGCCGATCGGTTGACCCCCGGGTCAGCCGGTGCGGTCGGACGGCCCAGCCGGTACGGGGACGGGCCGGGGCGGGGTCCGGGGCGAGGCTTGGAGGGAGCCAAGCCGACGACCCCACAGGAGCTGAAATGAACACCCGCACCCGCGTTCTCACCGGTACCGCCCTCGCCGTCGTCCTCGGCGCCGGGACCTTCGGCGCCGTCAGCGCCAGCGCCACCCCCGCCGCGCCGGCCAAGAAGGACTCGGACAAGAACTTCACTACCTCCACGCACCTCACCATCGGTGCCGCCACCCGCGCCGCGCAGGCCGCGCTGGAGGCCGCCGAGAAGGAGAACCAGAAGGTCACCGTCGCCGTGGTCGACCGCAACGGCAACACCATCGTCACCCTCCGCGGCGACGGTGCGGGCCCGCAGTCCTACGAGTCGGCGCAGCGCAAGGCCTACACCGCCGTGTCCTGGAACGCCCCGACGTCCGTCCTCGCCGGCCGCCTCGCGCAGGCCCCGAACCTGAAGGACATCCCCGGCACCCTCTTCCTCGGCGGCGGCGCCCCCGTCCAGGCGAGCGGCGCCCCGGTCGCCGGCATCGGCGTGGCCGGCGCCCCGAGCGGCGACCTGGACGAGAAGTTCGCCAAGGCCGGTGTGGAGTCCCTCCAGCAGTAAGGTTCCGCTCCCTCCGCTCCTTAGGATCGGTGTGTGGAACTCAAGCGCCTGGCCGTCCCCGCCGTCACCGCCCTGCTCGTCCTCGCGACGGGATGTACGGGCGCGACGGTGCAGGGGCGGCCCGGTGCGTCCGGGCTGCGGGACCCGTTCTTCCCCCGGGCGGGCAACGGCGGCTACCAGGTCGAGCACTACGCGCTGGACCTCGCCTACGACCCCGCCGACGGCCTGCTGCACGGCACGGCCGTCATCACCGCCCGCGCCGAGCAGGGGCTCAGCTCCTTCAACCTCGACCTGAGCGGGCTGAAGGTCGAGGGCGTGGACGTGCAGGGTGCGGGGGCCCGGTACAACCGGACCGGCAACGAGCTGACGGTGCGCCCGGCCAAGGACCTGAAGAAGGGCGAGGTCTTCCGTACGACGGTCGACTACGCCGGGCGGCCGAAGCCGGTCGTCGATCCGGACGGGTCGCACGAGGGCTGGATCACCACCGAGGACGGTGCGGTCGCCGTCGGCGAGCCGGTGGGGTCGATGGGCTGGTTCCCCGGCAACCACCACCCGAGCGACAAGGCCTCGTACGACGTGACGATCACCGTCCCGGACGGGTACGAGGCCGTGTCCAACGGGCAGCTGCGCTCCCGCCGGGAAGCGGGGGACGGGCGGACCGAGTTCGCGTGGCACAGCCCGGAGCCGATGGCGAGCTACCTGGCGACCGTCTCCATCGGGAAGTTCAAGGTGACCACCGGGCGGACCCCCTCGGGGGTCGAGGTGTACGACGCCGTCGCTCCCGGTGAGGCGGCGGGCAGTGAGGCGGCGCTCAAGCGGCTGCCGGAGATCGTGGAGTGGGGCAGCGCCAAGTTCGGCCCGTACCCCTTCGGCACCGCCGGTTCGATCGTGATGCCCGCGGGGACCATGGAGTACGCGCTGGAGACGCAGACCAAGCCCGTCTACTCGGGCGCGCCCGACGAGGAGCTCGTGCTGCACGAGCTGGCCCACCAGTGGTTCGGGAACTCGGTCTCGCCGAAGTCCTGGAAGGACATGTGGCTCAACGAGGGCTTCGCCACGTACGCGGAGTGGCTGTGGTCCGAGGACCGGGGCGGGATCAGCGCGCAGCGCCGTTTCGAGGCGTTCCTGGCGGGTGACACCTCGGTCGACGGCCAGGCCGGCGGGGACTGGGCCGCGTTCCCGCCCGCCGCCCCGCCCGATGCCGCCCACGTCTCCGACTCGCCGGTGTACTACCGGGGTGCGATGGTCCTGCACCGGATCCGGCAGGAGGTGGGGGACGAGAAGTTCTTCGACCTGGTGCGCGGCTGGGTCGCCGACCACCGGTACGGCAACGCGAGCACCGCGGACTTCACGGCGTACGCGGAGCGGCGTACGGGCCACGACCTGAAGAAGGTGTGGGACGTGTGGCTGTACGGGGAGGGGCGTCCCAAGGGGTAGGCCCCGGTGGCCGGTGTGCGTCGCGGTTCACGTGGAGCCGAACGGCAGCGGAGCCCCCTCCCCTCCCCGAAGAGGCGGGGAGGGGGCTCCGCTCCGTCGGGACGCGGGTCAGACGTTGACGCCGAAGTCCTGGGCGATGCCGACGAGGCCGGAGGCGTAGCCCTGGCCGACCGCGCGGAACTTCCACTCGGCGCCGTTGCGGTAGAGCTCGCCGAAGACCATGGCGGTCTCGGTGGCCGCGTCCTCGGAGAGGTCGTAGCGGGCGATCTCGGCGCCGCCGGCCTGGTTCACGACGCGGATGTAGGCGTTGCGGACCTGGCCGAAGTTCTGGCTGCGGGTCTCGGCGTCGTAGATCGAGACCGGGAAGACGATCTTGTCGACGTCGGCGGGGAGGCCCGCGAGGTTGACGTTGATGGCCTCGTCGTCGCCCACGCCCGCACCCGTGCGGTTGTCGCCGGTGTGGACGATGGTCTGGTCCGGGGTGGACTTGTTGTTGAAGAAGACGAAGTGGCCGTCGGAGACGACCTTGCCCATCGCGTTGACCGCGATGGCCGAGGCGTCGAGGTCGAAGTCGACACCGGTCGTCGTGCGCACGTCCCAGCCGAGGCCGACCGTGACGGCGCTGAGGCCGGGGGCCTCCTTCGAGAGCGAGACGTTGCCGCCCTTGGACAGGCTTACTGCCATTTTGACTGGTGTCCTTCCTCGACGCTTGACCGCTATGTGAGGTCAAGTTACCGCTGCCCTTCATAACGCGGGGAGGGGGCGCGGAGGTTCCAGGACCCGGAAATGCGGGTGACGGCGGCGCGGGCGGGGGCCGATCATAGGGGCATGCCTGGTCCCCATGTCATCCGCGGTTCCGTCGTGCTCCCCGAGGCGGAGCTCGCCTGGCGCTTCTCGCGTTCCTCCGGGCCGGGCGGGCAGCACGTCAACACCTCCGACTCGCGCGTGGAGCTGCTGTTCGACCTGGCCGCGACCAAGGCGCTGCCGGACGTGTGGAAGGAGCGGGCGCTGGAGCGGCTCGCGTCGCGGCTGGTGGACGGGGTGGTGACGGTACGGGCCTCCGAGCACCGTTCCCAGTTCCGCAACCGGGAGATGGCGCTGGTCCGGCTGGCCTCGCTGCTGGCGGAGGCCACGGCCCCGCCGCCGAAGCCGCGCCGGGCGACGAAGATCCCCCGGGGCATCAACGAGCGGCGCCTGCGGGAGAAGAAGGCCCGCGGCGAGACCAAGCGGAACCGCACCTCGCGCGACTGGTAGCCGGCCGTACCCCGGTCACGGGGCCAGGTGGCGGTAGCGGCCGCGGAAGTACGTCAGCGGCGGCGCGTCCGGGACCGGCAGGTCGGCGCCGAGGACGCGGCCGACGACGAGGGTGTGGTCACCCGCCGTGACGCGGGACTCGGTGCGGCACTCCAGGGTGGCCAGCGCGCCCGTCAGCAGCGGCGCGCCGGACAGGGCGCCGCGTACGTGCGGCAGTCCCTCGAACAGCAGCCGGTCGCTGATCCGGGCCTTCATCGAGAACCGGCCGGCCACCTGGAGCTGGCTGTCCGCGAGGAGGGAGACCGCCCACAGCGGCTGCTCGGCGAGCAGGTCGTCCATCCGGGACCCCTCGCGCACGCTGACCAGGACGAGCGGCGGGTCCAGGGAGACCGACATGAAGGCGGTGGCCGTCATCCCGACGTCCTCGCCGCGCGGTCCCTCCGCGCTCAGCGGCGGCTCGTGCGCGGTGATCAGGCACACGCCCGCCGCCAGCCGGGACATGGCGGCCCGGAACTCGTCGTTGCTCACCCCCTCAGGATGGGGGGTGGGGAGTACGGGGGCCGGGTGTACGGGGGTCGTATGGGGCACGTACCGAACGCTAGTCCCGCGCCCGTGCGGCGCACATCGGGCCCTGGTCCGAGCCGCGCCCCCGCCCCTCGGACTAGGTCGCGGAGTATCGTTTGCTCCCGGGAAGGAGGGGGAGCGCTCCCACTCCGCACCCCTCCCTCAGCACACCCTTCTTCATCTCATGTGACTTGAGTCACAGAGGGCAAGATTTGTTGACCCTGTGTACCTGCCGCACAGCTCACTGTGATTCAGTGGACGGGACACCGCAACGAAACGCCGATGACAAACCTGGAGTTGCTGTCGAGGTCTCGGGGAGAGCGAGCAATGGAGACCGAGTCGGAGCCGTACGTCCGTCTTGCGACCCTGCGGCAGCTGCACCAGGTGGTGGCCGAGCTCAACACGGCCCGGAGCCTGGCGGACACCCTGCAGACCGTCGTGGACGGCATCGTCAGGGGACTCGGCTACGAACTCGCCTGTGTCAACCTCGTACGCCCTGACGGGGATCTCGTCGTGGCGGCCTTCGCCGGAGACCCCGCCGCCGAGGCCCTGATCACCGGCCGCGTCGGCTCACGCCCCGCCTGGGAGCGCCGCCTGACCATGGGCGAGGACTGGGACGGCCTGCGCTTCATCCCGCACACCGAGGGCTGGGTCCTGATGGAGGACGACGTCCCCCAGTGGCACACCGACGGCCCCGATCCCCGCTTCCTGGACGAGTGGCACCCCGAGGACCGGCTCTACGCCCCCATGTATGCGACGGGCGGGGAACTTCTGGGTGTCATTTCGGTGGACAGGCCGCGCAACGGGCGCCGCCCCGGCGCGTGGGGGCGTGAAGCCCTCCAGATGTACGCCTTCCAGGCCGCCATTGCGATCAGCAACGCGAGGCTGCGCGCGAACATGCAGCGGGCCCTCGTCCGGCTGGAGCGCGAGCAGCAGGCGCTGCGCGCGAGTGAAGAGTCGTTCCGGCAGGCCTTCGAGTACGCGCCCAGCGGCATGGCCATCGCCGAGATGGGCGGCGACCAGCACGGCCGGCTGCTGCGCACCAACGACGCCCTGTGCCGCCTGCTGGGCCGGCCCGCCTCCGTGCTGCGCCGCTACTCCTTCTCCGACCTCGTCCACCCCGAGGACATCGGCACCCTGCTGCGCACCTCCGCCGAGGGCGGCCGCGCCGAACTGCGCCTCGGGCGGCGCGACGGCACGTACGTATGGGTCTCGCTGCGCAACTCGGTGGTCGCCGACGCCGCGGACGGCCCCCGCTTCCTGCTCACGCACGTCGAGGACATCGAGGAGCGCAAGCGGCACGAGCTCCAGCTCGCGCACCGGGCCAGCCACGACTCCCTCACCGGCCTGCCCAACAGTGCCGAACTGCGCTCCCGGCTCGGCGCGCGGCTGTGCCGCCGCCCCCAGTCCGTACGGGCCAGCGCGGTCGAGGCACTGGACGCGGCGTACGAGGGCCGCCCCGAGGCGGGTGGTGCCGGCGAGCACGGCTTTCCGGCCGACGGGCAGCACCACGGGCAGCACCACGCGTACGACGGCGGCCACCCCGCCGCCCCCGCCGCCGGGCAGGCGGGTGACGCCTTCGACTTCCCCGGCGCCCTCCCCGGCCGCCCGGACGGCCCGTACGACCACCACGTGCACACGGTGGCGCCCGCCACGGACGTCGACGACGGCACGAAGGGGCTCGCGGTGCTCTTCTGCGACCTCGACGGCTTCAAGTCGATCAACGACCGGTTCGGCCACCACACCGGCGACGCCGTCCTCATCGAGGTGGCCCGGCGCCTGACGACGGGCGTCAGGGACGGTGACACCGTCGCCCGGCTGGGTGGTGACGAGTTCGTCGTCCTCGCCGACGGCCTGGGCGCCGCCGACGCCGCCGACCTCGCCGTCCGGCTGCGCAACGCGATCATCCCGCCGATCCGGGTCGACGGCCGAGCGGTGCGGGTGGGAGCGAGTTTCGGCATCGGCTGGGCCAGCTGCGGGATGTCCGCGGACGAGGTGCTGCGCTCGGCCGACCAGCGGATGTACATCGAGAAGAGGTCCCGCTCCAAGGCGCACCGGCGGGCCGGCTGAGCCCGTTGGCCGCCCGTGTGCGCACGTGTTCGGGGTAGGCTCCCGTGGGTCGAAAGGAGTGACCTGCGATGACGACGCCCGCGAACAACGGCCCGCACGGTGGGGCGAACCCGCCCGGGGACGATGACCCGTTCGGCTACCTCTACGCGGACGGCCAGGCCGCCGGAGCCACCCCGCCCGGTCAGGGCGGCGGATACGGCTACCCCGGCCCGACGGCCGGCGGACCGCCCGGCGCGCAGCCCGGCGTCCCCCGGACCTCGTACAACCAGGTGCGCACGGTCGGCGAGCGGACGTACGGCGGCCAGCGCGGCGCCGTCCCGCAGCAGCAGCCCCCGCAGGCCTACCAGGCCCAGTACCAGGCGCCCGAAGCCCTCCAGGCGAACGGCTACGGCGTCCCGCAGCAGCCGTCCGCGCAGGCTGCGCCGCCCCGTTCCACCCCGCCCCGCGGCGGTGGCCGCGGCGGCGGCTCCAGCCGCCGGGGCCTGCTGATCGCGGCGATCGCCGTGGTCGCGGCCGTCGGCATCGGCATCGGCGCGGCCGTGGTCTTCGGCAAGGACAAGGACAAGGACGGGAAGAACCAGGCCGGCCCGACCCAGTCGGCGCCGCCCTCGAAGAAGTCCGACCCGGACCCGAGCGGTTCCCCGGAGCCCTCGAAGACCCCGCTGCCCAAGGGGGAGGCCGCCGGTGCCGGAATGGCCCTCACCGGTGGGGCGACCCTCCAGAACAGCGTCACCGGCTCCAAGAGCTCGGGCGGCCAGTACGTCGGCAACTTCAACCAGACGGGCGCGGCGCTGACCTGGACGCTGGACGTGCCGAAGACGTCCCAGTACAAGCTGAAGATCAGTTACGCGGTGCCGGGCAAGGCCGCGAGCACCACGCTGACGGTCAACGGCGAGCAGCAGACGCGCCCGATAAACATGAACAACTTCTCCAACGCCAAGCCGGGCGAGTGGGACAAGTGGACGTACACCCACTCCAACGTGGACCTGAAGAAGGGTACGAACACCGTCAAGATCTCCTGCGAGACCGGCAACCAGTGCGAGATCATCATCGATCAGCTCTGGCTGGAGCCGCTGTAGCCCTGGAGCCGCTGTAGCGCTGTAGCGCTGTAGCCGGTTACCGGCCCACTTGGCAGGGCGTCACCTTCACCGACCCCCGTACCTCTTCGTAGGTGCGGGGGTCGAAGTCTCCCGCCGTCGGGGCGTGCACGGTGGCCGCGGAGAGGGCCACCGCGTGGGTGAGGCGCTCGGGCCAGTCCAGGCCCCGGGTCAGGGCGGAGAGCAGGCCCGCGACGGCGGAGTCGCCCGCGCCGGTGGGGTTGCCGCGCAGCGGGCGGGGCGGGGCCGCCTCCCAGGTGCCCTCGGGGGTGGCGGCGAGCAGACCGGCGGGGCCCAGGGACGTCACCACCGCCTGGGCGCCCCGGCGGCGGGCGTCCCGGGTGGCGGGGAACGGGTCGCGGGCGCCGGTCAGCTCCGCCAGTTCGGCCGCGTTCGGCTTGATGATGTCCGGCCGGGCGGCGACCCCGCGGCGCAGGGCCTCGCCGCTGGTGTCGAGCAGCACGGGGAGGCCGGCCGCGCGGGCCGCCCGTACGAGGACCGCGTACGCGCCGACCGGCACGCCCGGGGGCAGGCTGCCGCACAGGGCCACCGCGCGGGCGCCGGTGAGGAGTTCGGCGTACCGCTCCAGGAAGGCGGCCCATTCGGCGGCGGAGATCTGCGGGCCGGGCTCGTTGAACTGGGTGGTGTCGCCGGTGCTCTCGTCGACGACGGCCAGGGTCCGCCGGGTGGTGCCCGCGCAGGGGACGAGGGCGTCGGCCACTCCGGGGGCGCCGGCGAGGAGTTCGCGTACGGTCCGGCCGGCGGGGCCGCCCGCGAAGCCCGTGGCCGTGACCGCCTCGCCGAGCGCGCCGAGCACCCGGGCCACGTTCAGGCCCTTGCCGCCGGCGCGTTCGGTGACACCGGTGACCCGGTGGGAGGTGTGCGGCAGCATTCGCGGCACCCGGTGGGTGACGTCGAGTGCGGTGTTGAGCGTCACGGTGAGGATCATGGCCAGCCCCGGTCTTGGTGTGTGCCGGGATCATGCCAAATCGAGGGCGGCCAGCCCAGTCCCGAGGACGGGCCGCCCCTTTCGCGCCGGTCGAAAGGCCGGTTCAGCCCAGCGGGCTGACGATCCATTCGCCGCGCCGCATGACGCCCTTGACGTCGAACGCGGCGTCGAGGACCACCAGGTCGGCGTACTTGCCGGGCTCCAGCGAGCCGACCTCGTCGTAGAGGCCGAGAAGCTTGGCCGGGTTGGCCGAGATCGCCTGGACCACGGATTCGACGGGCAGCCGGTCCACCGTCACCGACCGCTTGAACGCGGTGTCCAGGGTCAGCGTGGAGCCGGCGATGGAGCCGCCCTCCACGAGCCGGGCGACGCCGTCCTTGACCTCCACCTCCAGCGGGCCGAGGTGGTAGGTGCCGTCGCCGAAGCCTGCCGCGTCCATGGCGTCGGTGATCAGCGCGACGCGGTGCGCGCCCGCGTGGTGGAAGGCCAGTTCCAGCATCGCCGGGTGCAGGTGCGTGCCGTCGTTGATCAGCTCGACGGTGACCCGCTCGTCCTCCAGCAGCGCCGCGATCGGGCCGGGAGCGCGGTGCTCCAGGCCGGGCATGGCGTTGTACAGGTGGGTGGCGACGGTCGCGCCGGCGTCGATGGCCTGGCGGGTCTGGTCGTACGTGGAGTCGGTGTGGCCGATCGCGGCGATGACCCCGTGCTCGGCCAGCAGCCGTACGGAGTCCAGCCCGCCGGGGAGTTCGGTGGCCAGGGTGACCATGCGGGCCGCGCCGTGCGCGGCGTCGACCAGCTTGCGGACCTCCGCCGGGTCGGGGTCGCGCAGCAGGTCGGCCTTGTGGGCGCCCTTGCGGCAGGGGTTGATGAAGGGGCCCTCGAAGTGGATGCCGGCGATCTCGCCCTGCTGGGTGAGCTCGGCGAGCAGCCCGGCGCGGCGGGCCAGTTCGTCGAGGTCGCCGGTGACGGTGGAGGCGACGAGGGTGGTGGTGCCGTGCTCGCGGTGGGTGCGTACGCCCTTGAGGACCTCCTCGGCGGTGCCGGAGGTGAAGGAGGCGCCGCCGCCGCCGTGGTTGTGCATGTCCACGAAGCCGGGGACGACCCAGTGCCCGGATAGGTCGACGGCCGTCGCGTCCTCGGGGGCGCTGCCCGCGACGCGGGTGCCCTCGACGATGACGCGGCCGCCCGCCACGATCCCGGTGGGCAGCACCACCCTCGCGCCGGAGAGAACGGTGCTGTGTGCGCTTCCGGACATCAGGCAGGTACCTCCGTGGCGAGTAGGTCCCAGGCGAGCAGGCCCGCGCCCAGGCATCCGGCGGTGTCCCCGAGGGCAGCCGGAACGATCTCGGGCAGCCGCTGGAACGTCACGCGCTCCTCGACGGCCGTCCTCAGTGGTGTGAACAAGGTTTCCCCCGCCTCGGCGAGCCCGCCACCGATGATCAGCGTGCTCGGGTCCAGCAGGGTGATCGCCGTGACCAGGCCGTCGGCGAGGGCGCCGATGGCGGCCAGCCAGACCTCGCGGGCGGCCGCGTCGCCGGACTCGACGGCCTTGGCGCAGTCGGCGGCGTCGGCGTCGGGGTCGCCGGAGGCGGTGGCCCAGGCGCGGCTGACGGCGGAGGCGGAGGCGAGGGTCTCCAGGCAGCCGTGCTGGCCGCAGCCGCAGGCGGGGCCGCCGGGACGGACCACGATGTGCCCGATCTCGCCCGCGTAGCCGTGGGCGCCGGCCTCGATGCGGCCGGCGATGCCGATGGCTCCGGCGATGCCGGTGCCGAGCGGGACGAAGAGGAAGCGCTCGGCGCCCAGGCCCGCGCCGATGCGGCCTTCGGCGAGTCCGCCCGTGCGGACGTCGTGGCCGAGGGCGACCGGGATCCCGCCGAGGCGGGCGGTGAGCAGGTCGCGCATCGGTACGTCCCGCCAGCCCAGGTTCGCCGCGTACACGGCGATGCCGCGCCCGGCGTCGACGATGCCGGGGACGGCGACGCCGGCGGCCGAGGCGGGCGTGGCGAAGCGTTCCCGGCCGAGGTCGAGGAGCTCGGCGGCGAAGTCCAGGATCGTCTCGACGACGGCCTCGGGGCCCCGCTCGCGGCCGGTGGCGCGGCGTGCCTCGTGCAGCAGGGTGCCGTCCGCCCCGATGAGGGCGGCCTTGATCCCGGTGCCGCCCACATCGAGGGCGATGACGTGTTTCACGGGTTTCACAGCAGACAGTCTCGCGTGCTCGGCGGGGAAAGGTCTAGTCCATTGGAGGGGATTGTTGACTGGCCATACAAATTCGGACCCCCGACCGGACACGGTCCGGACACAGTCCGCGACAAGCCCCGTTCCGGATGTGGAGGAGCCGCCAAAGTGGTGTAGACCTTACGTCGGATCGTACGTACAACCTGGGGTGGATCAAGAACTGTGAAGGGCCGTTACCTGAGGCCGGCCGCGACCGGCGCCGCGCTGTGCCTGACCGTGGCGACGCTGGCGGGCTGTGGAACCGTGTCCGGCCTCACCGGGGACAACGAGGTGACCCTGCGGGTCGTGGCGGCCGACTACGGGGACAATCCGCAGAACTCCTCCGCCGGCTACTGGAAGAACCTCGCCACCTCCTTCGAGAAGGACAACCCCGGCGTCCACGTCGAGGTCAGCGTCTACTCCTGGTCGGAGGTCGACGCCAAGGTCGCCGCGATGGTCAAGGCCGGCAAGGCCCCCGACATCGCCCAGATCGGCGCCTACGCCGACTACGCCGAGGCCGGCAAGCTCTACACCGCCGACGAGCTGCTCTCCGTCACCACCGAGGCCGACTTCCTCGCCCCGCTCGCCGACGCGGGCAAGGTCAAGCGGGTCCAGTACGGGATGCCCTTCGTGGCCAGCACCCGGCTGCTCTTCTACAACACCAAGCTCCTCGGCGACGCCGGCATCATCCCCAAGGACGGCAACACTCCCTGGCAGCCCAAGAGCTGGGCGGACATCGAGGCCGCCGCCAAGAAGCTCAAGGCCGCCAACGTCCCGACCCCCTTCGCGCTGCCGCTCGGCCGCGAGGAGGCCCAGGCCGAGACGATGATGTGGCTGCTCGCGGGCGGCGGCGGCTACACCGACAACGAGGAGGCGTACTCGATCGACTCCGCGGAGAACGTCAAGTCGCTGGAGTTCCTCCGCGACAAGATGGTCGGCCAGCAGCTCACCGGCCCCGTCGAACCGGGCAAGCTCGACCGCCAGACCGCCTTCGACGCCTTCACGCGCGGCGAGGTCGGCATGCTCAACGGGCACCCGACCCTGCTGAAGCAGGCCGCAGGCAAGGGCGTGAAGTTCGGCATGGTGGCCATGCCGACCGCCGACGGCACCGACCACTCCACCATGGGCGTCGCCGACTGGGTCATGGCCTTCAAGAACGGCCACAAGAAGGAATCCGGGAAGTTCCTGGACCAGCTCTTCTCCGCGAAGAACGTGACCACCTTCACCAACCAGTACGACCTGCTGCCCGTCACCACCAGCGGCTACCGGGCCATGGCCAACACCACCGGCGGCTCGGCCACCCAGCTGAAGACCTTCCTCACGGCCCTCCCCAGCGCCCGGCTCTACCCGGTCGGCAAGAAGTCCTGGGCCGGGGTCAGCGAGGACGTCAAGCAGAACATCGGCAAGGCCGTACAGCCGGGCGGACAGCCCGCGAAGGTCCTGGAGGAGATCGCCGTGGCCGCGCGCAAGGCGGACGGGGAGCACTGACCCCTTTGGGGGGGCGGGGCGGGATCCTGGCCCGGGAGCGGCCCGGGAGCGGCCCGGGAGCGGCCCGGGAGCGGCCCGGGAGCGGCCCGGGAGCGGGCCGGGAGCGGGCCGGGAGCGGGCCGGGAGCGGGGGCCCGGGAGCGGGCCGGGAGCCTGGCCGGGGTGGTGTCGGGGCGGGCCGGGGCGGTGTCGGTGGGCGGCGTTAATCTTGTCGTGTGACGGACGGCGGGCAGGCGGGTGACACGGGCGGCGCGGCGGCGGAGGCGTCCCCCGGGCCGCTGACCGCCGCCGAGACCGCCGTACTCGCGTACGAGGGGCGCAGCTGGCCCGGCCCCGGCGCCAAGGAGCGTGCGATACGCGAGGGGCTCGGGCTGAGCCCCGTCCGCTACTACCAGCTGCTCAACGCCCTCATGGACGACCCCCGCGCCCTCGTCCACGCCCCCGGCACCGTCAACCGCCTCCGCCGCATCCGCGAGGCCCAGCGCGCGCGGCGCTAGAGGGCTCCGGGCGGCGCCCGCCGGTGCGCCGGCGGCCGGCCGCGGCGGGATCCACCGGGCCCGGCCGAGCCCGACCGGAGCGGCCTCCGCGAACCCTGGGCGGGGCCCGCGCCACGCCGGTAGGGTCGTCCGTATGGGGAGCCAGCCGCACGATCCGCCGCCGATGCCCGTGCCCGCCACCGCAGCCGGACGCGAGGGACTCGAAGCCCTTCTCCGCGCACCCCGCAGAGCCGTCATCGCCCTCGACTTCGACGGCACCCTCGCCGAGATCGTCCCCGACCCCGACCAGGCCCGCGCCCACCCCTCCGCCGTACCGGCCCTCGCCGAGCTCGCCCCGCAGGTCGACGCCGTGGCCGTCGTCACCGGCCGGCCCGCCGGCGTCGCCGTACGCCACGGCGGCTTCGCCGGGGTCCCCGGACTGGAGCACCTGGTGGTCCTCGGCCACTACGGAGCCGAGCGCTGGGACGCCGTCACCGGCATCGTCCGCGCCCCCGCCGAACACCCCGGCGTCGCCGCCGTACGGGCGGAGCTGCCGGGCTTCCTCGACGCCATCGGTGCGTGGCGCGGGACCTGGATCGAGGAGAAGGGCCAGGCGCTCGCCGTCCACACCCGCCGCGCCGAGGACCCCGCGGCGGCCTTCGACGCCCTCCGCGAACCCCTCGCGGAGCTCGCGGCCCGCCACGGGCTGATGGTCGAGCCGGGCCGCGCCGTCCTGGAGCTGCGCCCGCCGGGCATGGACAAGGGCGTCGCCCTGACGGAGTTCCTCACGGAGCGCGGCGCCGAGGCCGTCCTGTACGCGGGGGACGACCTGGGCGACCTCGCGGCGTACTCGGCGGTCGAGAAGCGCCGCGCCGACGGCCTCCCGGGCCTCCTGGTGTGCAGCGGCTCGGCGGAAGTCCCGGAACTCGCCGCCCGAGCCGACCTCGTCCTCCCCGGCCCGGCGGCGGTGTCGGCGTTCCTGGCGCAGCTGGCAGGGGCGCTGCGGGGGTGAGGGCTCCCAGCGCGGGCCCGCTATCTCCCCCTCGAGGGGGTGGGGGCGGGTCGGTAGCTGCCCACCCGCCTCCGTCTGCGGGTCCGGGGGCGGGGGAGCGGTGTCCTGCCGGGGCGGTCTCATAGCCGGTTTGGGGGTTTCCCGTCAGTCCCATCGTCCTTCCGTGTCGTGCCGGTCCCTCAAGGGCGCTCCTTCGTCGCGTCGCTTCGCGATGGCCTTCGGCCACCCTTGACCGACCGGCCCGCCCCGGAAAGCCGAAAGACTGACGGGAAGCCCCCAAAAGAACGGCACGGTGCATGGTCGAAGGACGGCTGTGTCAGCGATGAGGCGACGGGGCCGGGCACGGCACGGTGCATGGTCGAAGGACGGCTGTGTCAGCGATGAGGCGACGGGGCCGGGCGTCGGCCGGCCGGGCATCCGGGCCTCTTGATCCCTGATTCCGGGCCGGGGGCGCGACTACCCGCACGAGAGGTTGATCAGAGCGACCTCCGGAGCCCCCAGGCGCACCAGATCGCTACGCGCTCCTGTCGTCTCAGCGTCCGGCGACCGTCTGTGGCTGATACCCGCACCAGAGGTTGATCCGGGCAGCCCAGGGAGCTGTTGGGCGCGCCAGATCGCTACGCGCTTCTCTGATCCCGGCGTCTGGCGGTCGTCGTGGGCTGGTCGTGGGCGGGTTGGACGTTGGTGACGGCGGTGGTGAACTCGCGGCCGGAGGCGCCTCGGATGTAGGCGAGCTCCACCCAGCGCTCGTAGGCGAGGGAGTCGGAGACGTTCTCGTTGATGACGGCCATCAGCTCGCCTTCGACGCCGGAGGCGATGTCGCGGACCCGGAGGCGGAGGAGACGGTGTGGGACGTACTCGTACTGCTCACTCATCGGAAGCCTCCTCCTAGGCTTGGTAGATGGTCGGTTGTTCGGCCACTTGTTCCGGGGTGACCCCTTCTACGGTGAGGTTCCCGGTCCACAGGTGGTCTCGGTTGGCGTAGGCCGCATCGAAGGTGACGCGTTTCCCGCCGGGCTCCAGCTTCCAGTCCTGCTCTTGGAATTGGGCGATGCGGTCGCTTCCGCAGACGAACGAGCGGGTGGCTTGGGTGAGTACCCATTGGGCCAGCTCGTGGTCCGTGGCCGTGGGGCGGCCGCAGGTGCGGGCCATCCGCCACAGCCGACCCCACTCGACACCGGGGGTCAGGGGGCCGACCACGGCCACGTCACCGATGCGCCGTTCGTCGAGGTGGTGGGTGGCGTAGCCGAAGACGACCCCGAACATCGCGAACACGGTGACACGGCCTCGTCCGGTCAGGCCCTCGTCATTGCTGCTCATCAGTGGAACCCTTGGGATGGTGCGGTCCGGGCGCCTTAGCCACGCCCGGACCGCTGTCGTTCAGCAGCAGGGGCCGTCCCCGCAGCACGCGGACTGGTTGCACTCGGCGGCCGTGCCCCACAGGCTCGCGTCCACCTCGAACCCGGCCGCCTTGATCCGGTCCGCCGTGGACACCATCAGGGGCCTGGTGCGGACCTTGGAGTTCGGAGCGTGGTGTACGAAGAAGCCGAACTGGGCCTGGCACCAGTCGGCGTATTCCTGGGTGTGGAGCATGAAGGTGTGCCAGCCCGGGTCCACCTGCTGGCTCGGCGCCAGGTCATACGCCTTCTCGCTGCCGAGGACGTACACGAACGCGATGGCCTGGTCCATCACACGGTCGGCCACCGCGCGCTCGTATCCGTACTCGTCGGCGCAGAACGCGGCGAGCCGCTCGAACAGCTCGGGACTGACGAGGTCGCGTCCGCGCCGTAGGGCGACGGGGGTCTCCAGCATCGTCGTCACGTCGGTTTCCTCTCTCTCGACACTTGGGGGGCCTACTGCGGTGGGGGCGGGAACTGGTCTCCGCCGGCGCTTCCGGACTTGTCTCCGGGGTCGGACATGGGCTTCACCTCCTCCCGTCTTCGGGCGTGGAAGGACCGCCAGGCGCGCTCTCGCCGCTCCTCGGGCTTCATGTACTCCGGGAGCCGTCTCACGCCGCTACCGGTCCGGGGCACGACTCGACGTGCCGGTACACGACGTACTCCAACGCGCAGTCCGGAGCCTTCGTCTTCGCCCTTGCCATGCCATCCGCCTTCCAGTCGCCGGGTGTGCTGACGACGGTAGGGACGGGGCCAAAGTGGCCTCAATGAACTTGCATGGGCTTGCGGGAAGTCACCCGAGTGCGGTGATGGCTTCCGCGATCAGGGCGCGGGCCGGCTGCCCATGGCAAGCCAGTTTGGCCAGCTCAGCGAACATGCGGGCGTACGTCTCGATCTCGCTGGGCTGCTTCACGGTGACCTGCGCGGTTGCCAGTTCGATGATCACTTGGGTCTCGTCGTAGATCCAGAACCCTTCGACGGGCCACATGATCCTTTCGACGGTCATAGGGATCACGCCAAGGCTGACGTTCGGCAACGCAGCTACTTGCAGCAGGTGTCCAAGCTGTGCGGCCATCACGCTGGGGCCGCCGAAGCGGGAGCGGAGCGCGGATTCCTCCAGGACGATTCCAAAGCGCCGGTGGGTGTCGTGGAGGTGGCGCTGGCGGCGCATGCGCACCCTGACCGCTGCCTCGACATCGTCCGGGATCTGCCTGAACGTGACAATGCGGCTCATGATCGCGGTCGCATAGTCGGCCGTCTGAAGGAGACCCGGGATCACGCCGGGCTCGTAGATGCGGAAGCGGCTCGTGCGGGCGTACAGCGGGACATGGGCCTCTTGGCCGTGCTTGAGGCCGGCGTGTTGCAAACGCTTCCACTCCACGTACATCTCGTCGATGCCGTGGGCAGTGGCACGCAGGTCTTCGTACTCCTCCGGGACTCCGCAGATGGTGACGTAGGCGAGTAGGTCTCGGTCAGAGGGCGGCGTCCTGCCGTTCTCGATGCGAGACGCCTTGGACTCACTCCAGCCGGCACGCGTGGCCAACGCCCGTGCTGTCAGGCCGGTCGGCTTGCGAATCTCTCGCAGCCGTCTGCCGAGAGCAGCACGGGCGTCTTGGACTGCCGATGAAGGTGATGTGTTCACAGGCGCTAGGTGGGCTGGTACTCCGCGTGCGGTGTCGCCCGGTCCCAGACGGCTTCGAACGCGCTGGTGCACAGCTTGAGGACCGTCGGATCCTCTGTCATCTCCAACCACTCCCCCGGAGCGGGCTCTCCGTTCCCGTCGAAGTGCAGGACGAGCACAGTCCTGTTGTCGAACACCCAGAAGTCATTGCCCGGGAAAGCGATGTCAGTCGCGTTGCGGCGGGCCAGCCACCTGATCTGCTCTCCCGCCTTGACGTTGGCGTCCGAGACGTGGTGTTCGAAGCGGAGGTAGTCCGATTCCGGAATGGAGAACACGCGGGCCCGCCGAATCGCGACGCCCCTGTCCGTGGCCTTCCGAACCCACTTGAGCCACGGGCGGAACTCCGGGTCGTTGTCCTCGGGCAGGTCGCGAAACCCCTGCTGCCAGGCGACGAAGCTGGGGTCGGACTCCATGTAGCCGTCCCGCATCTCCAGATGGATCGCGCTGTGCTCCGTCGAAGCCAGGAGCTCCTCAAACGACGGGACCATCGGCACCCTTAACCTCCAAGAAGTACTGCGCCATGCGTCGCGGCAGCTCGATGACATCTTCGTGATCCGGGATGTCCATCAGTTGCCTGCGCTCCGCGTCCGTCACCTTGAACCCCTGCACCAGGTACGTGTCCGTGGCGTCGTCGAGGTAGATCGTGGGCGAGCCGCCGTCCTTGCTCTCAGGGTCCTTGCCAAGCTTCCGCAGAGCCATGGTGTCCTCCTCGCTCGGGGCTGACGTTCGCTGTGTGGAAGCTTGCTCCGCAGACACCATCGGATGCACCGAACTTGCACGAACTTGCGCACCGAATGCGTCCTCACCCTGGCGGGTGACTCGCTCGTTCCAGAAGGGTTTGACTCTCACCTGGACAATCAGGCGTTGGCTCGCCTACCTCATCGAGGAGTCCCCTCCGTGACGCATCGCGTCTGTGGGCCAGACGACCTGTCGGACCCTGAGGCATCTCCGATCAACATTTCGGTGCGGGTATCGGCCCAAGGCGGTCGTCGGACGCTGAGACATGAGGAGCGCGTAGCGATCTGGTGCGCCTGGGGGCTCCGGAGGTCGCTCTGGTCGACCTCTCGTGCGCACAGTCGCGCCCCCGGCCCGGGATCCCGGCTCTTGAGGGCCCGGATGCCCGGCCAGCCGACGCCCGGCCCCGTCGCCTGACCGCTGAGAGAACCCGCCCCTCCTCCTCTGGACCGTGCCGTTCTTTTGGGGGTTTCCCGGCAGTCTTTCGGCTTTCCGGGGCGGGTCGGTCGGTCAAGGGTGGAGCGAAGCGACATCGCGTAGCGACGCGACCGAAGGGAGCGCCCTTGAGGGACCGGCACGACACGGAAGGACGATGGGACTGACGGGAAACCCCCAAACCGGCTATGAGACCGCCCAGCCAGAACACCGCTCCCCACCCACCCACCCACCCACCCACCCACCCACCCACCCACCCACCCACCCGCACCCGGGGGCGGGTGGGCAGCCACCGCCCCGCCCCGGGGGGCGGGGGAGATGGCGGGCCCGCGCCGCGAGCCGACCTACCCCCGCAGTGCCGCCAGCTGGGCTTCGAACCAGGCCGCCGGGGGGAGGGCCGTGGCGGATGCGGCCAGGCGCTTCGTGCGTTCGGCGCGTTCCGCGTCCGGCATCGTGAGGGCCTCGTGGAGGGCGGCGGCCGTGGCCGTGACGTCGTACGGGTTGACCGTCAGGGCGTCCTCGCGGAGTTCCTCGTACGCCCCCGCCCCGGTGGACAGCACCAGCGCGCAGCCCGCCTCCGACACCACGGGGATCTCCTTCGCGACCAGGTTCATCCCGTCGCGCACGGGGTTGATCAGGGCCACGTCGGCCAGCCGGTACGCGGCCAGGGAGCGGGCGAAGTCGTCCTGGACGGACACGAGGACCGGCTGCCAGTCCTCCGTGCCGAACTCCGCGTTGATCTCCTCGGCCAGTTCGCGCACGGCCTCCGTGTAGTCCCGGTACACCTTCAGGTCCTGCCGGGACGGGTAGGCGGACGCCAGGTGGACCACGCGGCCCCGCCACTCGGGGTGGGTGGTCAGCAGCTCCCGGTAGGCGAGCAGCCCGCGCAGGATGTTCTTCGACAGTTCGGTGCGGTCCACGCGGACGATCGTCTTGCGGTCGCCGACCTCCGCGCGCAGCGCGGCCAGCTTGTCGTCGACCTCCGGCCGGTGGGCGAGCGACCGCAGGTCGTCGCCGTCCACCCCGAGGGGGTAGGCGGTCACCGTGGTGAACCGCTTCTCCCCGTACCAGCCGTTCGCCGTCATCCTGCGGTGGTTGACCCCGGGGCTGCTGTTCCGGGGGATGGACGAGTCCGCGATGCCGCGCTCGTCGTCCATGGTGGCGCCGGTGACGAAGTTGAGCGCCCAGGTCTCCGTGTGGAACCCCAGCCGGTCCGCCCCCAGCATCCCCCACACCAGGTCCTTCCTGATGTCGTCCGGGAGCATGTCCAGGAACTCCCGCGACGCCCACGGCGTGTGCGTGAAGTGTGCGATCCGCAGGTCGGGGCGGAGTTCGCGGAGGGCTCCCGGGACCAGGGCGAGGTGGTAGTCCTGGACCAGGACGGACGCACCTTCGGCGGCCTCCTCGGCCAGGGCTTCGGCGAAGGCCCGGTTGTAGGCGGTGTACGAGTCCCAGCGCCGGCGGAATTCCGCGTCGAAGACGGGTTCGCGGGGGACGTCGTACAGGTGGTGGTGGGTGAACCAGAGCACGGAGTTCGCGATGCCGTTGTACGCGTCGTCGTACACGGCGGGATCGATGTCCAGCATCCGGACACCGGGTTCGGAGACGCCCCGGCGGACCGCCTCCCGGTCGGCCTCGGACAGGGCCGCGCAGATCCACAGGGCCTCCGGCTGGGCCGCGAGCGCCGCGGACAGGCCGGAGACGAGGCCGCCTCCGCCGCGCCGGGCGCTGAGGGTGCCGTCGGCGGCGAGGGCGTACGAGAGCGGGCCGCGGTTGGCGGCGACGAGTACCTGAGAAGCCATGCCGCGAACCTAGCCCGGGGCCCGCTCGCTCAAACGTCCGGGAAATGTCCGGTTCGTCACGTGCTGGTCACGCCGTGGCCGGCTCGGGGCGTCCCTCACGCCACCCGCCGGACGGCGTACTCCTCGATCTCGGCCATCGGCGGCCGTTCCTCCGTGTCCACGGCGTACGTGCGCGGCACGAACCCGTCCGGCCCCCGCTCGAACTGCGTCAGCTCCGGCCGTACCAGGTGCCCGCGCGAGAGCCGCAGCTGCGCGGTGCGGTAGATCGCGGCGGCCATCCGGCCCAGCGCCTGCCCGTCCTGGTGCCGGTGGAGCCGGACCCCCACGTCCACCTGGGCCAGTGCGTCCAGCCCGACCGTGTGCAGCGCGTCCACCAGCAGGCCCAGCTCCACCCCGTACCCGACGGGGAAGGGCAGGCGTTCCAGCAGGGAGCGGCGTACGGCGTACTCGCCGCCCAGCGGCTGGACGAAGCCGGCCAGCTGGGGCCAGTGGAGGTTGAGGAGCGGGCGGGCGACCAGCTCCGTGACGCGCCCGCCCTGGCCGGGGGCGTCCCCGAGCGGGCGGTCGTACATGGCCTTGACGAACTGCACCTGGGGGTCGGTGAGCAGCGGTCCGACGATCCCGGAGACGAAGGCGGAGTCGAAGTCCCGCAGGTCGGCGTCGACGAAGCAGACGACGTCCCCGGTGGTGGCGAGCAGGGAGCGCCACAGCACCTCGCCCTTGCCGGGCAGGGCCGGGATCCGGGGCAGGATCCCGTCCCGGTGGACGACCCGCGCGCCGGCCTTGGCCGCGACCTCGGCCGTACGGTCGGTGGAGCCGGAGTCGACGACCACCAGCTCGTCCACCAGGGGGACGGGCGGGGCCTCGATCAGGTCGCGCCGGATGATCTCGACGATCTCCCCGACGGTGGCCTCCTCGTCGAGCGCGGGCAGCACCACGCTCACCGTCGTCCCGGCCGCCCGTTTCCGGTCGAGCAGCTGGTCGAGCGGTCGGTCGGCGGCGGACCAGGAGCGGTCTGCCAGCCAGCGCTCCACCTCATCCAGCACTCTCAGCACTCCCTGCGCTTCTCTCCGCGGGTTCCGCGGTCTCTACGGCACTCTGCGGCACTCGGCTGATTTGGGCCGAATTGTGATCCATCTCGCGGTTCGGACGGCTGTCTCAACCACCCGTCCCTTCGGTTACAGTCTTGAACAACGCGAGAGACCACCGCATGCCGGGGGTCCCGCGCACAAACGCACCGGCGCGCCACAGAGCGCGTGTGTCCGGTGCCATACCGCTCATCCAGAGGGGCAGAGGGACACGGCCCGTTGAAGCCCCGGCAACCCTCCAGTCGGTTCTCGCCAGCGCGAGGCCCCGGCTAGGGAAGGTGCCAATTCCGTCTCATGGCGAAGTGCGCCATGGGGAAGATGAGGAGAAAGGGCCTCGCCATCATGGCTGCACAGACTGTCGCCACCTCTGTCGACCTCGGACCCGCCACCGGACTTTCCTGTCGCGAGTGCGGTACCCGCTTCGAGCTCGGCCCCATCTTCGCCTGCGTCGAGTGCTTCGGCCCCCTGGAAGTCGCCTACGAGCTCCCGCTCGGCGACCCGGAGGCCCTGCGCGCCGCGATCGAGGCCGGCCCGAACAACATCTGGCGCTACGCGCCGCTGCTGCCCGTCCCGGTGGACGTGGCCTCCAAGCCGAACCTGAACCCCGGCTTCACCAAGCTCGTGGACGCCGAGAACCTGGCCAAGGAGCTGGGCGTCACCGGCAAGCTCTACGTCAAGGACGACTCCGGCAACCCGACGCACTCCTTCAAGGACCGCGTCGTGGCCATCGCCGTCGAGGCCGCCCGCGCCTTCGGCTTCACCACCCTGTCCTGCTCCTCCACCGGCAACCTGGCCGGCGCCGTCGGCGCCGCGGCCGCCCGGGCCGGCTTCCGCTCCTGCGTGTTCATCCCGCACGACCTGGAGCAGGGCAAGGTCGTCATGGCCGGTGTCTACGGTGGCGACCTCGTCGGCATCGAGGGCAACTACGACGACGTCAACCGCTTCTGCTCCGAGCTCATCGGCGACCCGCTGGGCGAGGGCTGGGGCTTCGTCAACGTCAACCTGCGCCCCTACTACGGCGAGGGCTCCAAGACCCTGGCGTACGAGATCTGCGAGCAGCTCGGCTGGCAGCTGCCCGACCAGATCGTCATCCCGATCGCGTCCGGCTCCCAGCTGACGAAGATCGACAAGGGTCTCCAGGAGCTGATCAAGCTCGGCCTCGTCGAGGACAAGCCGTACAAGATCTTCGGCGCCCAGGCCGAGGGCTGCTCCCCGGTGTCCACCGCCTTCAAGGCCGGCCACGACGTGGTCCGCCCGCAGAAGCCGAACACCATCGCCAAGTCCCTGGCCATCGGCAACCCGGCGGACGGCCCGTACGTCCTGGACATCGCGCGGCGCACCGGCGGCTACGTCGAGGACGTCAACGACGAGCAGGTCGTCGAGGCCATCAAGATCCTGGCGCGCACCGAGGGCATCTTCGCCGAGACCGCGGGCGGCGTGACCGTCGGCGTGACGAAGAAGCTCATCGAGAACGGGCAGCTCGACCCGGCACTGACCACCGTGGTCCTGAACACCGGTGACGGCCTCAAGACCCTGGAGGCGGTGGCCGCGGACAGTGGCCAGACCGCCACCATCCGCCCGAGCCTGGACGCGTTCCGCGCCGCCGGCCTGGCCTGACTCTTCCCCCCTGACACATCCGGAAAGGCGGTAGCGCCATGAGCGTCAACGTCCGCATCCCCACCATCCTGCGCACCTACACCGGCGGCAAGGCCGAGGTCCCGGCCGAGGGCGCGACCCTCGCCGAGGTCATCGAGTCCCTGGAGAAGAACCACCCGGGCATCGCCGCGCGCGTCCTGGACGACCAGGGCAAGCTGCGCCGCTTCGTGAACGTCTACGTCAACGACGACGACGTGCGCTTCGAGGGGGGCCTGCAGGCGGCGACGCCGGACGGCGCCGGCGTCTCGATCATCCCGGCCGTCGCCGGAGGCTGACCGGACGACGCGTTGAAATCAGAATTGCCCCCTCCGCTAAAAGCGGAGGGGGCAATTCTGCTTGATTGGGCGCGGTAGAGTTGGGGCAGTCCCCTCCGCTGTTCTTGCCCGCCGCATATGAGCGGGCCGACGGATGGTTGACATTGAGTCAACATGCGCGTTCCTTTTGGGCCTTTGGTGAGGCTTGTCTGGCCCGAGTTGCCCTGGAATATGCCAAGTTTTCACCCTATTTCAAGGTTTCCGCGTGTCCAGATTTCTCGTCGGATTGACCTGTTGCAGACAGCACCGGTGCGGATACATTCAGCCGCGGTCGAGGCGTTCCGGCGCAAGTTCTGACCCGGGACCGCGAAGTGCGGTCCCGCGCAAGGGCCAGTAATAGGGGAGTTAGGCATGGCTCAGGGCACCGTCAAGTGGTTCAACGCGGAGAAGGGCTACGGCTTCATCGCGGTCGACGGTGGTGCGGATGTGTTCGTCCACTACAGCGCCATCCAGATGGACGGATACCGCACCCTTGAAGAGGGTCAGCGGGTCGAGTTCGAGATCTCGCAGGGCCAGAAGGGTCCGCAGGCGGACATGGTCAAGCTCGCGGCCGGCTGAGTCGGAGCGAACGCGATCGGCCACCGACGCACGCACAGACGCTCGAGGGGCCCACATCCTGGACAGGGATGTGGGCCCCTCCTGCGTGTCGCCCCGCGTCACCGCCGTGTCACCCGCGTGTTGCCTGAAGCCGCTTGCACTCGTGGGGGTCGAGTGCTAATCATTGCGTTAGCACTCTCCCGGTGAGAGTGCTACTAAAACGAGGACCGGGCCGGTGAGGCCCGCAGGACCCGGCGGGACGGAACCGCCGGATCCGCAGGCCGTCCGTCGCGGGCGCGGGCGCGGTCCGGAGCAATCCACCCCTGTCCGGGAGGACCACTTCACATGGCCAAGATCATTGCGTTCAACGAGGAGGCCCGGCGCGGTCTCGAGCGTGGCATGAACCAGCTCGCCGACGCCGTCAAGGTCACCCTTGGCCCCAAGGGTCGCAACGTCGTCCTTGAGAAGAAGTGGGGCGCCCCCACGATCACCAACGACGGCGTCTCCATCGCCAAGGAGATCGAGCTCGAGGACCCGTACGAGAAGATCGGCGCCGAGCTGGTCAAGGAAGTCGCCAAGAAGACGGACGACGTCGCCGGTGACGGTACGACCACCGCGACCGTCCTCGCCCAGGCGCTCGTCCGCGAGGGCCTGCGCAACGTCGCCGCCGGCGCCAACCCGATGGCCCTCAAGCGTGGTATCGAGAAGGCCGTCGAGGCCGTCTCCGCCGCCCTGCTGGCCCAGGCCAAGGATGTCGAGACCAAGGAGCAGATCGCTTCCACGGCCTCCATCTCCGCCGCCGACACCCAGATCGGCGAGCTCATCGCCGAGGCCATGGACAAGGTCGGCAAGGAAGGCGTCATCACCGTCGAGGAGTCCCAGACCTTCGGTCTGGAGCTGGAGCTCACCGAGGGCATGCGCTTCGACAAGGGCTACATCTCGGCGTACTTCGCCACCGACATGGAGCGTATGGAGGCGTCCCTCGACGACCCGTACATCCTGATCGTCAACTCCAAGATCGGCTCGGTCAAGGACCTGCTGCCGCTCCTGGAGAAGGTCATGCAGTCCGGCAAGCCGCTGCTGATCATCGCCGAGGACGTCGAGGGCGAGGCCCTGTCGACCCTGGTCGTCAACAAGATCCGCGGCACCTTCAAGTCCGTCGCCGTCAAGGCCCCGGGCTTCGGCGACCGCCGCAAGGCCATGCTCGGCGACATCGCCATCCTCACGGGCGGCACGGTCATCTCCGAGGAGGTCGGCCTCAAGCTGGAGAACGCCGGTCTCGACCTGCTCGGCCGCGCCCGCAAGGTCGTCATCACCAAGGACGAGACCACCATCGTCGACGGTGCCGGTGACAGCGACCAGGTCCAGGGCCGCGTCAACCAGATCCGCGCCGAGATCGAGAACTCCGACTCGGACTACGACCGCGAGAAGCTCCAGGAGCGCCTCGCGAAGCTGGCCGGCGGCGTGGCCGTCATCAAGGCCGGTGCCGCGACCGAGGTCGAGCTCAAGGAGCGCAAGCACCGCATCGAGGACGCCGTTCGCAACGCGAAGGCGGCCGTCGAGGAGGGCATCGTCGCCGGCGGTGGCGTGGCCCTGCTCCAGGCCTCCTCGGTCTTCGAGAAGCTGGAGCTCACCGGTGACGAGGCGACCGGCGCCAACGCCGTGAAGCTCGCGCTGGAGGCCCCGCTGAAGCAGATCGCCGTCAACGGTGGTCTCGAGGGCGGCGTCGTCGTCGAGAAGGTGCGCAACCTGGCCGTCGGCCACGGTCTGAACGCCGCGACCGGCGAGTACGTCGACATGATCGCCGAGGGCATCATCGACCCGGCGAAGGTCACGCGCTCCGCGCTGCAGAACGCCGCGTCCATCGCCGCGCTCTTCCTGACCACCGAGGCCGTCATCGCCGACAAGCCGGAGAAGGCCGCCGCCGCTCCGGGCGGCATGCCGGGCGGTGACATGGACTTCTGATCGGCCCCTGGCTGATCGGCTGTTCTCGAACGAGGGCGGCACCCCTTCCTGGCGGAGGGGGTGCCGCCCTCGGGCGTTTCCCGGGGGCGGGGGCTCAGTGGGCGTAGTCCTTGAGCTTCTCGGTGTCCAGCGTGATCCGCACGGGGGCGGGCAGGGTGACCGTTTCCCCGTAGGCGTACGACACGGACTGCCGGTACATGCCGTCCTGGGGGTCGCTGTGGACGGTGAGCATGTCCTCGTCCCGGTCGACGAGGAGGTACAACGGGATGCCCGCCTGGGCGTACGCGGCGCGCTTCTCGTGCCGGTCGCGCTGGTCCGTGTCGGGGTCGAAGGACGTGACCTCCACGACCATCAGCGTCCCGGCGGGATCCGCCCACTCGCCCTCCTGGGCGGCGTAGTGGTCGTACGGCGCGAGCGCGCCGTCCGCGCGGGCCCGTCCGGTGCGGTAGCTCTCCACCTTCAGCCCCTGCTCGGGGTAGAGGGCGAGCTCCGGGCGCTGCTGCATGCACTGGCGCAGCAGCCACATCACGATGGCGCCGTGGCGCTGATCGGGCAACGGCTTGACTCCGAGCTTTCCGTTGATGAATTCGAGCGTGACGGTCTCGGGTGCGCGGCTGGCCAGCGTCTCGAAGTCCGTCAGGGACATCTGGGCGTGCGCGTCGGTGCTGGGGGTCATGGGGTCGCCTCCTCGACACCATGGTGCCCGGGTTCGGCGCCGGTGGAGCGGCGGACTGGTCATCGGCGGTTCCTTTCGCGGACGCGGGTCGCGTGGGCGCGTACCTCGGCCGGGGTGAGGGCCGGGGTGAAGACCGGCGGGCGGGGGGCTTCGGCGCGGCAGGCGCGGCAGCGGCCGTCGGTGAAGGCGGCGGGCGGGCCGGGGGCTCGGCATTCGGTGCACTCGGCCCGGACCGGGGGTGAGGCTTCCTCCGGCAGGGCCGGGGCCGGGTGGGGTGGTGCGGCGGGGAGTTTGGACTCCAGGCGTTTGCGGACCAGGGCCGCCGGGTGGTGGACCACGGGCGGCAGGCCGGCGGTGAGGGCGAGCCGGATGCGGTCGGGGGAGGCGCCCCGGGCCAGCCAGGGGACCAGGAGCGGGGCGAGGGCCGTGCAGTCGGCCTTGGACAGCGCCAGGGCGGGGGCGGTGCGGCCGAGCGAGGAGAGGATGCCGTACGCGTCGGCCGGGGCATCGGCCGGGGCCGGGGGTACCGGTGAGGGTGGCGGCGGGGCCGTCGGTGCGGGGGAATCCCTCTGGGTGAACCGGGCCCACCAGGCGCCGTCGCGGGCCGTGCGGGAGAAGAACGTGCGGGTGACCCAGCGGGTTACCGGGCCGGGCAGCCGCTGCCGGACCCGGTGCAGGTGCCCGGCGGTGGCCAGCCGGTTGAGGGCGGTGCGCAGGGCGCACTGGCCCCACAGGGGCAGGACGGCGGCGAGGGTCTTCACGCTGATGTCGGCGCCGTCGGGCAGGCGGTCGAGGTACCCGGCGACGGCCGCCTCCCGGGCCGGGAGGTGCGCGAAGTCGCGGGCGGTGCGGGGCGCTTGCTCCGGTGCGGCGATTTTGCCGTAGCCGGGCTTGGCGAGGGGGTGCGGGGCAGCACTAAGCTGAGCGTCATCCATGGGGATCGCTGTTCCGATCTCGTTTGGTCAGGCCCTCGTTCGGTGTTGGCGCACCAGCGGGGGCCGATTTTCGTTTCCAGCCGCACGGTAGGGCCTGATGGCCCTGCGTGGCAAGCCGGTCACGGATCGTCATCCGGCCTGGTATGGGCGGCGGTTGGGGAGGGTGGTGGGTGGTGGTGGGCTCCGCCCACCACCCATTCCACAGACAGGGCGCTCGGACTCTCGCGGCTTGAGCCCCGGGCGGCGTGGCCGCCTGATCGGCTGTTCTCGAACGAGGGCGGCACCCCCCATGCGGGGGGTGCCGCCCTCGGGCGTTTCGGGGACCGCCCGGCCCGCTAGAAGCCGGTGGTGTCGAGCGTGAATCCGAAGGGGTCCGGGATCTGCAGGGACTCGCCGAAGGACACCGTCGTACGGGAGCGGTATCCGTGCGGCGAGGGGTCCCAGAAGCAGGTGATCTCAGAGACCTGCATGTCGACGACCAGATGGATGGGGACGAGCAAGCCGTACACCTCCAGCTTCTCGTTCCAGTCGGCGTCCTTGGTGGAGACGGACGTGAACTCTCCGACCAGCGACAGCGACGCCCCGTCCGCGTGCAGCCCGTCCTCCTCGAAGGCTGCCTCATCCGCCACGTACAGGTCCGGTCCGTAGCCGCGCTCCGCTGCCGGGAACCGGAAGAGGAATGGAGAGGTGTCGGCGAACTGTCCCTTGGGGGCGTGTGCCTGGAGCTGCCCGCGCAGGAGGCGCATGGGACGCGAGTAGCGCAGGTTGGAAAACGGCGACACGACGATCTTCCCGCGGATGAGCTCGGCCTTGAAGCCGTCTGGCGTGTCCATCTCCGCAACGGCGCGCAGGAGCGTCTCGAACGTTGGCAGCGCCGCATGTTCTATCGGTGTGGCCCGCTCGGTCATGATCGTCACCGTCGTCCTCCGCGCGGCGTGCTGCCCTGAATGTGTGCCTCGTCCCAGGCTAGTGGCGGGGGGCGTGTCATGCCCGGGTTCCGAGACGGGGCAACACCGTCTGGGGGGCTTTGGTTGACTGGGGGCATGAGCGAGCTCTTCGTGAAGATCTGCGGGCTGAAGACCCCCGAGGACGTCGACGCGGCCGTGGCCGCCGGGGCCGATGCCGTCGGGTTCGTGCTCGCGCCCGGGAGTCCTCGGACCGTCGGGGCCGACGTGGCGCGGGAGCTGGCCGCCCGGGTGCCGGACGGGGTGCTCACCGTCGGGGTGTTCCGGGGGCAGTCGCTGGAGGAGGTGCGCCGGCTCGCGGAGGAGAGCGGCGTGCGCGGGGTGCAGCTGCACGGCGACGAGGGCCACGAGTACTACGAGGAACTCCGCGCGCCCGGCCGGACCCTGCTGCGGGCCACCGCCGAGCACGTCGCGCGCTGCGGTGAGTACGGCGAGGACCTGCTGCTGATCGACGCCCCGGACCCCGGCTCCGGCAAGCCCTGGAACTGGGGGTCCGCGCAGTTCAGGGCCCCGGAGGGCCGCTGGCTGCTGGCCGGCGGGCTCGCCCCGGGCAATGTGGGGGAGGCGGTCTCGGCCACCGGCGCCTGGGGCGTGGACGTCTCCAGCGGGGTCGAGCGGGAGCGCGGGGTGAAGTCCCCCGAGCTGATCCGCGCCTTCGTCGAGGCCGCCCGCGCAATCGTATGATTACTCTGAGTGAGAACATGCGGGTGTCGGGCCGCCCGGTGGGCAGAACACCCTCATGGAATCGGACCACTCCGGATGGCTGCGCCGCCTGGCCGGCCGCCTCCTCCCCGCCGCGGGCGGCGGGGGCCTGCCGGTGTTCGCACCGCGCGGCGCCCCCGTCCTCACCGCCGACTTCACCTCCACCGCCCAGTGGGTGGCGGGCCGCTCCTGGGCCTATCCCGACGGCGGCCCGGTCAACCCGGGCGACAACAAGCTCGACCACCTCACCGCCGACCCCGCCTACAGCCGCAGCGGCACCTTCCGCGCCACCCGCCGCCCCGACGGGAACTGGGACACCGGACTGCTCACCACCGAGGGCAGCGACCAGGGGTTCATGGTCCGCACCGGTGACGTCCTGGAGGCCCGGGTCCGGCTCCCCACCGAGACGGGGGCCTGGCCCGCGATCTGGACCTGGCGGGACGGCGGCCAGGAGATCGACGTCTTCGAGTACCACCCCGACAACCCGGACCTCCTCGAACTGTCCAACCACGTCCGCGAGGCGCACCGCTACCACCGTGACCCGACGGTCAGGCCCGGCGGCTGGGTCGACCTGAGGGTGGAGTTCGGCCGCAGGTCGGTCGTCTGGTGGGTGAACGGTGCCCGCGTCTTCTCCGACGGGCGGGGCGTGGGGCGCGGCTGGCACGCGTACCTCATCGTCAACCTGTCGGTGTCCGCCGGGAGGTACCACCCGGCGCCGGGCGCGGAGCAGACGGAGATGTCGTACGAGGTGCCGGAGCTGCGCGTGTACCGGGCGTAGGCGGTGTCCTGACCCGCCCGGGCTCCCCGGGCGGTGGTCGGCGCGGCCCTGCTCGCCCTGCTGCCGCCCGAGGCGGGGGCCTGAGGGGCGGAGCGCCGGGGCCCGGACGGGCGGGTCGGGGCCGAATGGGCGACACTGATCTCACCGCCACCTCCGGTTGATGGCCTGCGCGAACGACCGCGGCACGCATCCCGGCATCCAGGCGGCGCCCCTGCCCTTCGGTGCGATCCCATCGAGGTATTCGATGAAACCGAACCCGTTCGCAACGGCCGCGGCCCTCCTCTGCGGCCTCGTCATGATGGGCTCGACGTCGACCGCCTTCGCGTACGCCCCCGTCACGGCGGCGCCCGCGACCGCGGCGAAGTCGCCCGTCTGCCCCACGTCCGACCCGCCGCCCGGCACGGGTTCGCAGATCAGCTCCGCCGACGCCGACGCACTCGTCGACGCCCACAACGACGCGCGGCGGGTGGCCCTCCAGCAGTACAACCCGGGGCTCGCCCTGGTCTCCCTGACGTGGAGCCCCAAGCTGGCCTGCGACGCGCAGGCGTGGGCCGACGACCCGGCATCCAGCGAAGGCGGTGGGCTCCACCACAGCGACCGTGCCACGAACGGCAACGAGGGCGAGAACCTCCTCAACTCCACCGCGTCGGTGAATCCCCTGATGGCGGTGGACCCCTCGGTGAGCTACAGCTGGATCGCCGAGAAGGCCAAGTTCGACGCCGATGGCAACGCCCCCGTCGACGGCAACAACTACAAGGTGTGGGGCCATTACTCCCAGATGGTGTGGATGTCCCCCCAGTCGCCCACCACCGCGGTCGGCTGCGGTGTGACGGAGGGCGTGCCGACGAAGAACGGCACGGGCTGGATCCTGGTGTGCCGGTACGCCGCCGCGGGCAACATCACCGGCCAGCGGGCCATCCCGGCCGGCGGCCAGGTTCCACAACCGGTTCCACCGCCTCAGGCGCCCACCCTGCCCTTCCGCGGCACGAGTGCGGTGTCCCAGCGGGACGGTCACCTGGACGTGTTCTGGGTGGGTCCTGACGGTTCGGTGCGGTCGCAGTGGTGGGACGGCGGTGGAGCGAGTGGTGCGTGGGGTGCGCACGGTTCGTTCAACATCGCCGCTCCGGGCAGTGCCGTCCCGAGTTCGGCCGTCGCGTCCGTGTCCCAGCGGAACGGGCATCTGGACGTGTTCTGGATCGGGCCCGACGGTTCCGTGCGGTCGCAGTGGTGGGACGGTGGCGGTGCGAGTGGTGCGTGGGGTGCGCACGGTTCGTTCAACATCGCGCCGCCCGGCGCGGCTGCCACCGGTTCGGGCATTGCCGCCGTCTCGCAGCGGAACGGCCATCTGGACGTGTTCTGGGTCGGCCCCGATGGGTCGGTGCGGTCGCAGTGGTGGGACGGGGGTGGCGCGAGTGGTGCGTGGGGTGCGCACAGCTCGTTCAATATCGCCGCTCCGGGTGCCGCCGCGACGGGTTCGGGTGTGGCTGCCGTGTCGCAGCGGGACGGGCATCTGGATGTGTTCTGGGTGGGGCCTGATGGTTCGGTGCGGTCGCAGTGGTGGGACGGGGGTGGCGCGAGTGGTGCGTGGGGTGCGCACGGTTCGTTCAACATCGCCGCTCCGGGTGCCGCCGCGACGGGTTCGGGTGTGGCTGCCGTGTCGCAGCGGAACGGGCATCTGGATGTGTTCTGGGTGGGGCCTGATGGTTCGGTGCGGTCGCAGTGGTGGGACGGTGGCGGTGCGAGTGGTGCGTGGGGTGCGCACGGTTCGTTCAACATCGCCGCTCCGGGTGCCGCCGCAACGGGTTCGGGCGTGGCTGCCGTGTCGCAGCGGAACAGCCACCTGGACGTGTTCTGGGTGGGTCCTGATGGTTCGGTGCGGTCGCAGTGGTGGGACGGCGGCGGTGCGAGTGGTGCGTGGGCCGCGCACGGTTCGTTCAACATCGCCGCTCCCGGCGCCGCCGCAGCGAGTTCGGGTGTGGCCGCCGTGGCCCAGCGCAACAACCACCTGGACGTGTTCTGGGTCGGCCCCAACGGCGCCGTGCGGTCGCAGTGGTGGGACGGCGGCGGTGCGAGTGGTGCGTGGGGTGCGCACGGTTCGTTCGACATCGCCCCGCCGAACAGCGCGGCCCCGCAGTAGCGCGCGGGGCCGGGCCGTCAGAGCGCCGCGACGAAGGTGACCCAGGCCGGCGCGCGGAACACGAGGTGAGGACCGTCCGGGACCTTGGAGTCCCGGACGGGGACGACGTCGACGTGGTCGTCGCAGACCTCGACGCAGTCGCCGCCGCTGCCTCCGCTGTGGGTGGACTTGCGCCAGGTGCCCATCTCGACGCAGCTGCCGCCACTGGCGTCGCTGTAGGTCGACTTGCGCCAGGTCGCTATCTCCAGGCACTCCCCGCCATCGCCGCCGCTGTAGCTCGACTTGTGCCACGTGGCCGTCGAGAGATCGTAATCAGGCATGCTCGTAATCCTTTACCGCGGACTCGATCATGGCCAGTGATTCGCGAGGTGATAGGGCGCTGGCCGTCAGTAGATCGTAGATCAGAGTGTGGCGAGCGACTGTGGCCGGATCGTCGAACAACTGGCCCGTTCCGTTGCCTTCAGCGTAGGAGAGCGGCGGAGCGTCTTCGAACGACATGAGTTTGAGGAGCCCCATCATGCCTGCGTGCGCGCCCGCGCTGAACGGGATCACCTGGACGATGATCCTGTGTGAGTGGATCAGAGTCAGGGCGTGGCGCAGGGCATCGGCCATGATTGCGCGGCTGCCAACTTGGCGGCGGAGGACAGCCTCGTCGAACACGCACCACAACAAGGGCGTTGCTGGGTCGGTGAGGAGCTTGGCGCGAGCCAGCCTGCTTTCGACCAGCTCGTCGATGTCCTGCGAGGGGGCTGTCGGTTGGTAGGCGCGGCAGATCGCCCGCGCGTACTGCTCCGTCTGGAGTAGCCCTGGGATCGACTGTGGCGCGTAGTCCCGGATCGTCTTCGCCATACCCTCTGCTTCGGCTGCTGCCAGGAAGTGGTCAGGGTGTTTGGCTTTGGTCGACGCCCCGCAGTTGCGGACGAAGAATCCTCCGGTCCTCAGGATCTCGTCTATTGAGCTGGCGAGTTCGAGGGTGATCCGGCGCGTGCCCGCCTCCATCTGGCCGACGTACGAGCCGCTCACGAACAGCTTCTCGCCCAGTGCGGCCTGGCTCATGGTGGCGCGCTCGCGGGCTACGCGGAGTTCGGCGCCCAGGAGGGCGCGGGGTGAGGCGGGGTCGAGGTTCTTACCTGGCATGACAACTCCCGGTCCAACATCTGCGGTTGATGCGGTGGCCCACCTTGAAGGCTAGCGCCGACGCCGCCACGCTGTGTAGAGGAGCTGAATACTCAGAGTAGAAAGGTGACATGTCATGGTGCTCACCCCGCAGGAGCGGATGCGGGCGGCCGAGGAGGCCGTGCGGCAGCTGAAGGAGTCCCTCGCCGGGGTCGGCGTCACCTTCCCCTCGCTGGACGTGGACGGGGTCTCGGCGGCGGGGACGTACGGGCTGCCGCTGGTGGACCTCGGCCGCTGCAACCTGGACACCGCCCTGCGGCTGGCCGCCGTCCTGCACGAGCGGGCGGGCGCGTGAGCGAGGCGGTGGACGCGGCGCAGTTCGCGTTCGAGCTGGGGTGGCGGCTGCGCGGGCTGGACGCGGTCCTGGGCGGGGACGGCGGCTGGCGGCGCAAGGGCGCGGGGCTGTCCGTACGGGTGTGGCGGGACGGGGGCGACGGGCCGTGGACCGCCGTCGGGGACGACGGGGAGCGGCGCGAGGCGGGGACGGCCGCCACGGCGGACGAGGCGACCGCGCTCGTACACGAGGCCTTCGGGCTCACCGGCTGGCGGCCGCAGCCGCCCCCGCCGCCCGGGTGGCACCGGTTCACGCTGGTCCACAGGCCTGTGGACGACTGCCCCGGCCCGGACGACGCGCGCTACGAGGGGCTGCGGGCGCGGCCGCCCGAGGGGTGCGTGGCGGAGGAGGCGGGCGGGTGCTTCGCGCTGCGGTGCGAGCGGCCGGGGGCGCGGCTGCTGGACGCGGTCGCCGCGACCTGCGCGGAGGTGCGGGAGGGGTACGGGCTGCTGTTCGCCGATCTGGGGATGGCGCGGCTGGAGGAGTGGGCGGCGGACGGGAGCGACGGCTGGGGCGCGGAGATCCTGGGGCAGCTGCTGCTGATGGCGGCGGAGCGCGGGCCGAAGCTGGGGTACTCCGTGGAGGACCTGGCCGGGTTCCTGCGGGCCGCCGGCGGGGCGGGGCGGTGAGGGGCGTGGCCGACGGGGGAGATTACCTGGATGATGCGCTGTTTGCCGAGGCGGCGGAGATTCCGGGGACGACGGCCAACGGAGTGCCGGCGGAATGCGTGGCGGCGGCACGGCGGCGTCGCTTCGTGGAGCTGATGGACGGGGGCGCCTTCGACGACCTGCGCGATCAGGACGTGATGCGGGGGGCGTGGCGGTGAGGTTCCCGGTCGACAACAGCGCGTGGGCTTGGCGGTGCCTGCGTGGCAGGTCCGGCCGCCCTCAGCGGGTGAAGTCCTTCAGGGACTCGGTGTTGAGGGTGATGCCGACCGGGGCGGGGATCTTGACGGTGGCCCCGTACGGGAAGGACGGGCTCTGGCGGTATGTGCCGGTGCCGGGGTCGCTGTGGACGGTCACGGCGCAGGTGTCGCGGTCGATGAGCAGGTAGACGGGGATTCCGGCGGCCGCGTACCCGTCGCGCTTCTCGTTGCGGTCGCGCCGGTCGGTGTCGCCGTCGTGGGAGGTCACCTCCAGCACCATCAGTACGCCCGCCGGATCGGCCCACTCGCCCGTACCGGCGAAAGTGCCGACCGGCGCCAGTACGCCGTCGGGCCGGGCGCGTCCCGAGCGGTACTTCTCGACGGCCAGCCCCCGTTCCGGGTACAGGGCCAGCTCCGGGCGCTGCTGCATGCAGTGCCGCAGTACCCACATGACGATCTCGTCGTGGTCGCCGTCAGGCACGGGCTTGACCTCAAGCTTTCCCTGGATGAACTCAAGGGTCACCGTCTCGGGCGCCGTGCGGGCGATCTGCTCGAACTCCTCGACCGTCATCTGCGGGTGCTCGGCGAAGCTGGGGGTCATGGTGTCGCCTCCTCGACACCATGCTGCCCCGTGGGCCCACTTCCGGATCGACTGAATCGTCATACGCGGCTCCGTTCGGGTGCGGATGCCGCACACGCTAGGGGCATATGCCAGAGCGTGTTGGTCCTATGGCGCCGGGTTCGCCCGATGGTGTGAGGGTTCAGGCGAGCGCCGGTTCCTGTGCCGCCCCGGTGCCGGTGGCCGGTGGCCGGGGAGCGGTGGGTCCGGTGTCGAGGTCCGTCAGCATCTGGCGGGTGAAGCCGAAGAAGTACGTGGCCAGGAAACCCGTCAGGTAGCCCGTCAGCAGGCCGCCCGCGTAGACGGCGACGGTCGCCGCCATGCCCGACGTGCCGTCGAGGAGGGGGAACAGGGCCCAGCCCGAGGGGCCGATGGCGGTGGAGCCGAAGGCCACGCCCAGCTGGTTGAACAGGCCGATGAAGGCCCCGCCCGCCGCGCCGCCGACGCAGGCGGTGACGAAGGGGCGGCCCAGCGGCAGCGAGACCCCGTAGATCAGCGGCTCCCCGATGCCCAGCAGGCCGGCCGGGAGCGCGGACCTGATGGTGGCGCGGAGCGAGCCGTTGCGCGGGAGGCGGCAGTAGACCGCCAGGGCGGCGCCGACCTGGCCCGCGCCCGCCATCGCGAGGATCGGCAGCAGGACCGTGTACCCGGACCGCTCGATGAGGGTGGTGTGGATGGGGATCAGGGCCTGGTGCAGGCCGAGCATCACCAGGGGGAGGAAGAGCCCGCCCAGCACCATCCCGGCGAAGGCGCCGCCGGTGGCGAGGAGCCGGTCGGCGAAGGTGCCGATGCCGGCGGAGACCGCGCCCGCGACGTACATCAGGCCGAACAGGGTGACCAGGCCCGGGACGAGCACCGTGAGGGTGGGGGTGACCAGCACGTCCAGGGCCTCCGGGACCCGGCGGCGGCACCACCGTTCGACGCGGACCGCGAGCAGGGCGGCGGCGAGGGCGCCGAGGACCCCGCCCTGGCCGGGGGAGAGGTGCTGCCCGAAGGCCTCGATCTTCGCGACGCCGGGGAAGACGACGACGGCGGCGACCGCCCCGCCGAGGACGGGCGTGCCGCCGAACTCCTTGGCGGTGTTGTGGCCGACGAAGACGGCGATCAGGGACATGAACCCGGAGCCGATCGCGGTCAGCGCCGGGACCAGCGCGGGGACCCAGCCGAGGTTGGCGAGGAGCCCGCCGAGGCCCGCGATGATCCCGCAGCCGATGAGAGCGGGGATCAGCGGGACGAAGACCGCGGCGATCCGGCGCAGGAACAGCTTGAACGGGGTGGCGTTGCGGGCCTTCCGGGCCTCCTTCAGCTCCGCGCCCCGGGCGGCCAGTTCCTCCGCCGTGACGGGCGCCGGCGACGCGGCCGGGGCGGGCCGGTCCGCTGCCGCGGTGACCGGCCGGGCCGTGGCCGCCGTGAGGGGCCGCGCGGGTGCCGTCGTACGTCCCCCGGCGACCAGGGCCTCGAACTCGGGCGTGACGCGGGCGACCGCGCCCGGCCCCAGCACGATCTGGTACGTGTCGTCCTCGACGACGCCCAGGACGCCCGGCACCGCCCTGAGCGCCGTGTCGTCGACGAGGGAGCGGTCGCGCAGGCCGATCCGCAGGCGGGTCATGCAGTGAGCGACCGAGGCGATGTTGTCCGGGCCGCCGACCAGCGGGAGGATCGCGGCGGCCGTCGCGCGGTTCTTGTCAGTGGGCATGGGTACGTCGCCTTGCTGTGGGGGCGGGCGGAGGTCAGCGGAGTGCGGCGAGCGCCTCGCGGAGGTGGCCGCGGGCGGCGCTGAGGAGGCCGGCGGCGGTGGGGCCGTCCACCCCGCCGAGGAGGACGAGGACGGCGTTCTTGACCTCGCCGCCGGTGGCGGTGAGCGCGGCTTCGATCTCGGCGTCCGGGGCGCCGGTGGCCAGGGCGACGATGCGGCGCGAGCGGGCGCGCAGCTTCTCGTTGGAGGCGCGTACGTCGACCATGAGGTTCCCGTACGTCTTGCCGAGGCGGATCATCGTCACCGTCGAGATCAGGTTCAGTACGAGCTTCTGCGCCGTGCCGGCCTTCAGCCGGGTGGAGCCGGTGAGCAGCTCGGGGCCGACGACCACCTCGATGCCGTGCTCGGCGGCCGCGGCGAGGGCGGATCCGGGGTTGCAGGACAGGCCGACGGTGAGCGCGCCGCGCGTACGGGCGTATGCGACGGCGCCGATCGCGTACGGGGTGCGGCCTGAGGCGGAGACGCCGACGACGGTGTCCTCGGCGGTCAGGCCGAGGGCGGTGAGGTCCTCGGCGGCCAGCTCCCGGGAGTCCTCGGCGCCCTCGACGGCCTTGAGCAGGGCACCGGGGCCGCCCGCGATCAGGCCGATGACCTGCGCGGGGTCGGTGTTGAAGGTGGGCGGGCACTCGCTGGCGTCCAGCACGCCGAGCCGGCCGGCGGTGCCCGCGCCCGCGTAGACGAGCCGGCCGCCGCGGGCCATCCGCTCGGCGACGGCGTCGACGGCGGCGGCGATCGGCTCCAGCTGCGCGGCGACGGCGGCCGGGACGGTGGCGTCCTCGGCGTTCATCAGCCGGGCGATCTCCAGGGTCGGGAGCCGGTCGATCTCCGCGAGTTCGGGGCGGAAGGCCTCGGTGGTGAGGGTGTCGAGCTGGGCGCGGAGGTCGGCGTACGCGGTCATGGGCGGGGCTCCTGCGGGCGGGGGCGCTGCGGCCCGGGGCGGTCCGGTGGGAGCCATGGTGCACCGGCGGGGACCGGTTGGCGGGGCGCCGGGCCGGGTGCGGGAGGGATCCCCTCCCCTTTTGGGGCGGTGAGGGGTCAAAATGAGCCCATGGACCACGCGACCCCCCTGGAGCAGGCGCTGCATGTCGCCCGTGCGCTCGTTCTCGCCGATCTCGCCGCCGGTGAGGTCGCCGATGCCGATGTCGTATCCCTCGTCGAGGACTCGGTCACGCACCGCCGGTGGTGGGTGGAGCAGTGGCCGGAGGGACTCGACTACCTCGCCGGACTCGTCGCGCAGGACGTGAAGGACGCCCTGCTGGAGAAGTACGGGCGCTGGCCGTTGTGTCCCGTCTGCGCGCACGGGGACCCGCACGCGCTGGACGTGGAACCGGAGCTGGGGCCCGACCCGCACTGGGTGTGCTCGGAGGCCGGGGTGAAGGTGGCGGCCGTCGGCGGTCTCGGCCCCGTCTTCCACCCGGGCCGGTGAGCCGCCGGTGACGCTGTACATCGACCCGCCGGTCTGGCCGGGTCACGGCCACCTGTGGTCGCACCTGGTCAGCGACGTCTCGTACGAGGAGCTGCACGTCTTCGCGGCGGGCATCGGCTGCCCGCCGCGGGCCTTCGAGCGGGACCACTACGACGTGCCCTCCCACCGCTACGCGGACGCGGTCGCGGCGGGCGCGGTGGAGATCGGCAGCAAGGAGCTGGTCCGCCGCCTCACCGCGGCGGGCCTGCGACGGCCGAAACACCGCCGCCCGCCCGTGGCCTGAACGGCCGTCCCCTCTCCTGCTGTCGGGGCGATGTGCCGGAGGGGGCGCCTCCTTCCCCCCTCACATGCTGACGGCGTCCGCCGGCACCTCACGGGAGCCCGGTCCCGATCCGGCGACGACCCGGGTCGTACCGGCCGAGGTGCGCCGCTCCAGCCGGAGGGCGAGGGCGGTGAGGGCGAGCGCGGTGACGGTCATGGCCGCGCCCGCCCACGCCGGGGAGGAGAAGCCGAAGCCGCCGTCGATGACCGTGCCGCCGAGCCAGGGGCCGCCGGTGTTGCCGAGGTTGAACGCGGCGGTGGTGGTGGCTCCGGCGAGGGTGGGGGCGGTGCCGGCGATGTTGAACAGCCGGGCGTTCAGGGCCGGCGCGGTGAAGAACGCCGAGACGCCGAGCAGGAACGACAGGGCGATCGCGGCGGCGGCGCTGGAGGCCAGCACGGTGAGGGCGCCGAGGAACACCGTCGAGGCGGTGATGCCCCAGAGCATCACCCCGAACAGGTGCGCGTCGGCGATCCGCCCGCCGACGGTGGTGCCGATCAGCGCGCCGACGCCGAACAGGCCGAGGATCCACGGCACCCACTTCGAGTCCAGTCCGGCGACGTCGGTGAGCAGCGGTGACAGGTAGCTGAAGGCGCAGAAGACGCCGCCCGCGGCCAGGGCCGTGACGCCGATGGACAGCCACACCTGGCGGTCGCGGTAGATGCGCAGCTCGCGGCCGAGGCGGGGCTTCTCGTCGGGCAGCGGGATCTTCGGGACCAGCGCCAGGATGCCGGCGAGGGCGACGGCGGAGGCCGCGCCGACCGACCAGAACGCGGAGCGCCAGCCGAGGTGCTCGCCGAGGAAGGCGCCGGCCGGGACGCCGAGGACGTTGGCGATGGACAGGCCGCCGATCATGACGGACATGGCGCGGGCCCGCTGGTCCTTGTCGACCATGGCGATGGCGACGGCCGCGCCGACGGCCCAGAACCCGGCGCAGGCGAGGGCCGACACCACGCGGGAGGCGAAGAGGAACGCGTACGAGGGTGCCAGCGCGCCCGCCACCTGGCCGAGGCCGAAGAGGCTGATGAGGGAGATGAGGGTGGTGCGGCGCGGGAGGCGCAGGGTGGCGACGGCCAGCAGCGGGGCCCCGACGACCATGCCGATCGCGAAGGCGGATATCAGCAGGCCCGCCTGCGGGATGGTGACGCCCATGTCCTCGGCGATGGGCGGGAGGAGGCCGGACAGCATGAATTCGCTGGTGCCGAGCGCGAAGACGGACAGGCCGAGGATGTAGACGGCCACGGGCATACGGGACGGGGTTCTTGCGGAGGCTGCGGGCATGTTCTTCCCGAACCTCCTCGAACTGGGGCGCATTCCCGGCCGGCGTCGCGTATGTCAGGTCAGGTGACGGGTCAGGGCGGCCAGCTCGGCCTCCAGGTTGCGGCGGGCCGGGGCCTCCCAGTGGGCGGTGCCGTACGGGGTGCGGAAGAGGCGGGGGAGGGCGAGGAGCTGCCGCAGCACGGCGGCGCGGCCGGTGCGGAAGGCCTCGTCGGGGACGAAGCCGTACTCGGCGCGGACGGCGGCGGCGTAGGCGGCGTACGCGTCCGGGGTGCCGGCGAGGACACCGAGGTCGGCGTCGCAGAGGGCCTCGCCGTTGGTGTCGCCGGGGGCGGGGTCGTGGGTGACGGTGAGCCGTACCAGGCGGGCGGTCTCGGCGGTGCGGGCCGGTCCGACGCCCAGCTCGGGCAGGGCGCGCTCGGCGAGGGCGGCGCTGCGCTCCTCGTTCTCGGAGCGGTCGGGGCGGTAGACGGCGTCGTGGAACCAGGCGGCGAGCTCGACGGCGGCGGGGTCGGCGGCGTGGCCGGCGAGTACGTCGATCCGCGCGAGTACGTCGGCCAGGTGGGTGGTGGTGTGGTATTGGCGCTGCGGCTCGGCCCAGGCGGCGAGGAGCCGGTCGGCGTAGGGGGCGGGGTCGCGGGTGGCGCCGGCGGCGGTGGCGGTGGCGTCCCAGCGGGCGCGGAGCGCGGCGGTGCCGGGCGTCGTCGCGGGCGTTGTCGCGGGCGTCGCGGGCGTCGCGGGCGTCGTCTCTGGCGTCGTCTCGGGCGTGTCCATGCGGACATTGTGCGGGTGACGTGATTCTGCTGGTGGTGCGCGGCGTGGGGCCCGTACCCTGGATATTGGACTAGACCTATTTTCCATATGGGCATAAGGATGGGATCACATGAGCAACCGTGCGCTCCTGGAGGTGATCGCCCTCGACGTGGAGGACGCGGTCGCCGCCCAGGCGGGTGGAGCGGACCGACTCGAACTGGTCACCGACATCGCCGCCGACGGGCTCACCCCGCCGCGCGAGACCTTCGCGGCGATCAGGGCGGCGGTCGACATCCCGCTGCGCGTGATGCTCCGCACGTCGGACGGGTTCGCGGCGGGCGACGTCTCCGTGCTGGTCGAGACGGCACGGGGGCTGCGGGCCGAGGGCGCGGAGGAGTTCGTCCTCGGCTTCCTGCACCCGGACGGCACCCCGGACGTCGAGGCGGTCGAGGCGGTGCTCGCGGAGCTGGACGGCTGCCGTTGGACCTTCCACCGGGCGATCGACCGCGCGGCGGACCGGGACGGCCTGCGCAAGGCCCTCGCGGACCTGCCGGGGCTGGACACGTACCTGACGGCGGGCTCGGCGACCGGCGTCGCGGACGGGCTCCCGGTGCTGCTGGCGGAGGCCGCGGCGGGCCGGCGCGGTGAGCCGGGGTACGGGCCGCGGATCCTGGTCGGCGGCGGCCTGGCCCTGTCGCACCTGCCGGCGCTGCGGGAGGCGGGCATCGACGCGTTCCACATCGGCGGCGCGGCCCGTCCCTCCGGGTGGGACCGGCCGGTCTCCGCGGCGGCGGTCGCGGAGTGGCGGGCCGCCCTGGCCTGACCGGCGGCCGCCCGTGCGCTGCCGCGCGGGGCTTGCCGGGCGTGCCCGTGCCCGTGCCGGGCGGGGCGGTCGGGCGTGGCCGTGCCCGTGCCGGGCGGTCGGGCGTGCCCGTGCCCGTGCCGGGCGGGGCGGTCGGGCGTGGCCGTGCCCGTGCCGGGCGGGGCGGTCGGGCGTGCCCGTGCCCGTGCCGGGCGGGGCCGGGGCGTGGCCCTGCGGGGCTTGCCCCTCCCCGCCCTTCACCTCTTCTCGCCTCGGTCGCCGGCGCGGCTCACTGCACGGCGCTACCGCGCCCGCGCCTCAATCGCCGGCGGGGCTGGAATTCGCTGCGCGCATCCAGCCCGCGCGGCGTTTGAGCGCACTGGGGTCCGGGCGGAGCCCGGGGAACGGTGGAAGGGCGGGTAGGGGACCCCGGCTCCGCGCAGCGGCCCACCCACCCGCAGCCGACCCACCGGCCCCGGCCACCCCCACCGGCCCCGCCCCGCACCCGCCGGACGGAGTCCGGCGCAGCGGCGCGAAGCCGGGGAGGCCCGCCAGGGCCGAGTCGCGCGAGCGGCGCGTGAAGAAGGCGTGGCCGCTCGCGCGGGCCCGAAGCCCGGGAAGCGCCCCGGCGCTGAGCGGCGAGGACCGCGTCAGGAAAGGGCCAGCGCCGCCGGCAAGGGGGTCGCGTGGAGGGCCGTGAGGCCGGAGACGGCTCGGGTGAGGCAGACGTACAGCCGCCGCAGCCCGGTGCGTTCGTCCGGCTCGCCGTCGACGATGGCCGCCGGCTCGTCCAGGACCACGTAGTCGTACTCCAGACCCTTCGCCAGCGACGCCGGCACCAGGGTCAGGCGGGACTCCGCCGTGGTCTCCTCGCCCGGCGCGAGGTACGGGAGGCCCGCCTCCGCCAGGGCCTCCGCCAGCACCGGCACCCGCGCGTCCGCCGCGATCAGCCCGATCGACCCCTCGTGCGCGAGCGACGCCCGGCACGCCGCGAGCACCGCCGCCGTCAGGCCGTCCGCCGTCGACGGCGTCACCGTCAGCGACCCCGGAGTCTCACGCACCGACGACACCGGAGCCAGCCCCGGCGAGATCGCCGGCAGCAGCCGAGACGCGTACGCGATCACCTCGCGCGGCACCCGGAAGCCCGCCGTCAGCTCCTCCAGCACCGCCTCCGGCTTGCCCAGGTGCGCCAGCGCCTCGTCCCAGCTGCGCGTGGCCCACGGCGTGGTGCCCTGCGCGAGGTCGCCCAGGACCGTCGCCGAGCCCGTCGTGCAGCGGCGCCCGACCGCCCGGTACTGCATCGGGGACAGGTCCTGCGCCTCGTCGACGACGACGTGGCCGAGCGAGTGCGTCCGCTCCACCAGGTCCGCGGCCTCGTCGATCAGCACCAGGTCCGCCGCCGACCACTTCGCCGACCGCACGCTCCGGAACGGCTTCGGCCACAGCAGCAGCTTCTGCTCGTCCTCCGTCAGGACCCCTTCCGCGTGCTCCGCCAGGAACTCCGCGTCCGACAGCAGCCGCAGCACGAGCTTCGCCGGGTCGACCGCCGGCCAGACCGCCTTGACCGCGGCCTTCACCGCCGCGTTGCGGGCCACCGCGTCCTGCACCCGGTCGTCCGGCGCCTCGCCCGCCTGCTCCATGCGGACGAGGACCGCGTGCGCGATCCGCTGCGGCAGCGCGTCGCGGGCGGCGCCGTAGCGGATGTCGCGCGCCTGGAGCTCCGCCACGATCTCCTCCAGCTCGTACGCCGGCACCCGCCACCGGCGCGAGCCGCGCACCACCATCAGGGGCTCGGCGGGCGCGGTGACGTGCGAGCGGACCGCGCGGCGCAGCACCTGCGCCATCCGGGCGTCGCCCTTGACCACCGCCGTCGCGGCGGCGTCGGTGCCGCGTACCTCCAGGCCCTCGCGGGCGACGAGGTCGTCGACGGTGGCCTGCTTGACCTCCAGCTCGCCCAGGGCCGGCAGGACCTGCTCGATGTAGTGCAGGAAGGAACGGTTCGGCCCGATGACCAGCGTCCCGGTGCGGGCGAGGCGCTCGCGGTGCGCGTACAGCAGGTACGCGACCCGGTGCAGGCCGACGGCGGTCTTCCCGGTGCCGGGGCCGCCCTGGACGCAGACCGAGCCGGACAGGCCGGAGCGGACGATCTCGTCCTGCTCGGGCTGGATCGTGGCGACGATGTCGCGCATGGGGCCGACGCGGGGACGCTCGATCTCCTGCTGGAGCAGCTTGCTGACGGCCGCGGACTCGGCCGGGTCGGAGAGGTGCTCGTCCTCGTACGCGGTCAGCTCGCCGCCGGTGTAGCCGAAGCGGCGGCGCAGCCCGACGTCCTGCGGGTCGGCCTTGGAGGCGCGGTAGAAGGGCTGGGAGACCGGCGCGCGCCAGTCGATGACCATCGGGTCGCCCTCGGCGTCGTGGACGTGGCGGCGGCCGATGTAGAACTGCTCGCCCTCGGCGCCCTCGGCCAGCTCCGCGCCCGGGGCGTGCAGGTAGTCGAGGCGGCCGAAGAAGAGCGGGGTGTGGGCGAGGTCGGCGAGGGCCTTGATGCGGTCGTCGATCTGCGCCTGGAGGACGATGGCGTTGACCCAGTTCGCGGTGACGTCGCGGATGTCGAGGGCCTCGACGTCCTCGCGCATGGCGCGCAGGGCGGAGCGCGAGGCGGCGAGGTGGGCCCGTTCGCGGCCGAGCGGATCGCCGGCGCCGGTGTCGGTGTCGGTGTCGGTGTCGGCGGTGACGGATGCGGTGTCGGGGGCGTGCGCGGACACGGGAGGGCCTCCAGCTGCTGTGGTCTGGTGCTGCGTCGATGCGGTATGGAAGGCCCCCGGTTTCCGGCCGGAAGGCGGCTCTCCCCGATGGGGCGGCGGGAGGCGGCAAGAGCGGAGATTGTAGTCAGCCGGGCGGGACGGCGCGAATGGATTTCGGGGGCCGCACGTCCCGGGGGGCGGTACCTCCGTACGGGTGTCATACCGGGGAGTGTCAGACCTTCGGCAGAGCCACTAGGGGATGGCATGGGCCGCGAGGAGGACACGGGAGGGCCGCAGGTTCCGTCCCGGGGGCGATGTGCGGAGAGGGGGGAGAACGCACCATGGATACATGAGCACCGCAACCTTTGCCCCGGTCCAGGGCGGCCTCCCGAGCGGGGCCACCGCCACCTCCTACCACCGTCCCCGCCACCGCGTCGGCGATGTCCTGCGCGCCGCGAAGGTCTTCGCCGCTGCCGCCATGAGCGTGGTCGTCCTCGGTGAGTTCGGCGAGGACGCGGGCGTCATACGCCGCTGACGCCCCGGCCGCAGCCCTCCCACGCGGATATGTGCAAGGCCTTGGCCTGAACCCGGCAGTAGCCGTGCGCCGATCCACTAGGGTCACGCGCGTGACCCGCAGCCCCGCTTCCGCTTCCCCACCCCCACCACTCGCAGCTGTGCTGGTCACAGGCTCGCTGCTCGCTCTGGGCGTCCTGTGCATCGCCCTGCGCATCCCGACGGCCGATGCCGTCCTCAGCGGGTTCTCAGCCGCCGAGTGGCACCCGCCCAGCGCCTATCCGCCGTTCGCCGCGATCCTCTTCACGCCCGCCGCCTGGCTGCCCGCCGGTGTGCTCAAGGCCGTCCTCGTCCTCGGGAACGCCGGCCTGCTCGCCCTGCTGATACTGCTCTCCTGCCGGCTCACCGGAGTACGGGCCCGGCGGGGTCCGGTCCTGGCCGCCACCATCGCCGGGCTGTGGCTGGAGCCGCTGTTCCAGAGCCCGCTGCCCGGCCAGATCAACCTGGCGCTCGCCTGCCTCGCCGTCTGGGACCTCGGCCGGCCGCGCGCCGCCCTCGGCAAGGGCTTCGCCCTGGGCGTCGCCGCCGGGATCACCCTGACCCCGGCGCTCCTCATCCCGTACCTGCTGCTGACCCGGCGGGTCCGGGCCGCTCTGACCGCCCTGGCCGGCCTCTGCGGCACCGCCCTGCTCGGCCTGCTGGTGCTCCCGGAGGCCTCCGCCGACTTCTGGGCCCACCACGTCCCGGTGACCGGCCGGGCCCTGCTGAGGGAGTGGCCGCACCTGTGGGTGTGGGCCGTACCGCTCCTCACCGCCCTGACGGGCGCGGCCCAACGCCGCACCCGCCACCACGGCCACCGCCCGCCCGCGGCCGGCCGGATCCCGGCCCCGCGGCCGCCCTCCGAGGGGCCGGTCAGTCGCTCGTCAGGAGCTCGTCCGCGTCCATGATCCGGTAGGCGTAGCCCTGTTCCGCCAGGAAGCGCTGGCGGTGGGCGGCGAAGTCCTGGTCGATCGTGTCGCGCGCCACGACCGAGTAGAACCGCGCCTCGTGCCCGTCCGCCTTCGGCCGCAGCACCCGGCCCAGGCGCTGCGCCTCCTCCTGCCGGGAGCCGAAGGTGCCGGACACCTGGATGGCGACGGTCGCCTCCGGCAGGTCGATCGAGAAGTTCGCGACCTTCGAGACGACCAGCACGTTGATCTCGCCCTCGCGGAAGGCGTTGAAGAGCTTCTCCCGCTGCGCGTTCGAGGTCTCGCCCTTGATGACGGGCGCGTCCAGGTGCTCGCCGAGCTCGTCGAGCTGGTCGATGTACTGCCCGATGACCAGGGTCTGCTCGCCCCGGTGCTTGCGCACCAGCGCCTCCGTGACCTTCCGCTTCGTCGCCGTCGTCGCGCAGAAGCGGTACTTCTCCTCGGTCTCGGCGGTCGCGTAGGCGAGCCGCTCGGACTCGGTCAGGTTGACGCGGACCTCGACGCAGTCGGCCGGCGCGATGTAGCCCTGCGCCTCGATCTCCTTCCACGGCGCGTCGAACCGCTTCGGCCCGATCAGCGAGAACACGTCCGACTCCCGCCCGTCCTCCCGGACCAGAGTGGCCGTCAGGCCGAGCCGCCGCCGCGCCTGGAGGTCGGCGGTGAACTTGAACACCGGCGCCGGCAGCAGGTGCACCTCGTCGTACAGGATCAGCCCCCAGTCCCGGGAGTCGAACAGCTCCAGGTGCGGGTAGACGCCCTTCCGCTTGGTCGTCAGCACCTGGTACGTGGCGATCGTGACCGGCCGGATCTCCTTGCGGGTGCCCGAGTACTCGCCGATCTCGTCCTCCGTCAGGGAGGTGCGCTTGACCAGCTCGTGCTTCCACTGCCGCGCCGAGACGGTGTTGGTGACCAGGATCAGCGTCGTCGCCTTCGCCTTGGCCATCGCACCGGCCCCGACCAGCGTCTTGCCCGCGCCGCACGGCAGCACGACCACACCCGAGCCGCCGTGCCAGAAGCCCTCCACGGCCTGCGCCTGGTACGGGCGCAGCGCCCAGCCGTTCTCCTCCAGCTCGATCGGGTGCGCCTCGCCGTCCACGTACCCGGCGAGGTCCTCGGCCGGCCAGCCCAGCTTCAGCAGCGTCTGCTTGATCTGCCCGCGCTCCGACGGGTGCACGGCCACGGTGTCGGCGTCGAGCCGCTCCCCGACCAGCGGGGTGATCCGCTTCGAACGCAGGATCTCCTCCAGCACCGGCCGGTCGGTGCTGGTCAGCACCAGCCCGTGGACGGGGTGCTTGGACAGGGTCAGGCGCCCGTAGCGGGCCATGGTCTCGGCGACGTCGACGAGCAGCGCGTGCGGGACGGGATAGCGGGAGTACTCGACGAGCGCGTCGACGACCTGCTCGGCGTCGTGCCCGGCGGCCCGGGCGTTCCACAGCCCGAGCGGGGTGATCCGGTAGGTGTGGATGTGCTCGGGTGCCCGCTCCAGCTCGGCGAAGGGGGCGATGGCCCGCCGCGCGGCGCCGGCGAGCTCGTGGTCGACCTCGAGAAGGAGCGTTTTGTCGCTTTGGACGATCAGTGGACCATTCACGCGCGGCACCTCGTTTGCATCCGGTCAAACCTCCAGTGTGCCGTATCCCGCCGCGGGTGGGGGGCTCAAGCCGGGCCTGGCCGGGGGAAAACCGGCAGACGCCGCCCGTCCGCGCGACGTACCTTCCGGGCATGAGTGAAGATCAGCAGCCTTTCTTGCCCGACGGCTTCGACGTGCCGCGCACCCTCGCCGGCGACGGCTTCCGGCTGGAGCCCCTCGGGGCGGAGCACAATGCGCGGGACCTCGCCGCCTGGAGCGGGAGCATCGCGCACATCCGGGCCACGCCCGGGTTCACGGGCCGCAACTGGCCGCCGCTGGACGGGATGTCCGCCGAGGCGAACCTGGCCGACCTGGAGCGGCACGCGCAGGACTTCGCCGAGCGGCGCGGGTTCACGTACAGCGTGCTGGAGGGCGACGAGGACGTCATCGGCTGCCTGTACCTCTACCCGTCGAAGGAACAGGACGGGCGGGTGCACGTCAGCTCCTGGGTGCGCGAGGACCGGGCGCACCTCGACGCCGTCGTGTACGAGGCGGTGAGCGCGTGGCTGCGCGAGGTGTGGCCCTTCGAGACCGGGCTGGTCGACTACGCCCCGAGGTGAGGCAGCGGGCCCGCCGGGTAGGGGGTCTCGGCCGGGAGCAGTGCGCGGGCGGCGTCGAGATCGCCCGCGCGGACCAGGCCGTGGACCTGGCGGGCCAGCGGGGTGACGTCGCGGATGGACACCGTCCACTCGTCGGCGTACGCCCGTGAGGCCGGCCCGGACAGGCCCAGCTGCAGGGACCGGTGGGGCAGCGCGTTCAGGTGGAGGTCCCGCTCCGGGTCCCACTGCACCCGGGCCGGGGAGCCGGCCAGGGACGCCTTCCACGCCTCGCGGTCCGCGTGGATTCCGGGCACGTAGTGCGACAGGCAGGACTGGGCGAGCGCCCGGTCGAAGCCCTCGCGGCTGATCTCGACCGCCAGGACGGTCTCCTGGTCGGCCTTGGTGGCCCAGCCGCAGCGGTACATCATCCACAGGAACGACGGCTTGATCCACGTCATCCGCTCCCGCTTCCACGCGGGCGGGAACCGCCCGTCGCGGGCCGCGGGCACGCCGAGGTGCGGGGCGTAGGCCTGGTACACGGTGACGGTGGTGCCGGTGTGGGCGGCGCGGATCTGGTGCCGGGGGGTACCGGGTTCGGACGCGGTCGAGGACGCGGTTGAGGATGCGGGCGAGGACGCGGGCGAGGACGCGGGCGTTGCTTCGGACATGCCGTCAGGGTGCCGGTTCGCCGTGGGTGCCGACCAGCGGTTTTCCGCCGGGGCGCCCCGCTACACCTGGTCCTCCGCCAGTTCCGCCACCCCCGTGATCCGGTGCAGGGCGTACGTGCGGACCTCGTCCGCCGTGTGGTCGTACCCCGTGACGAAACCGCCCTCCACCCGCACCGGGGCGATGACCCGCTGACTCGCCGCCCCGTCCGCGTTCACGTACCCGATCCACACCGCGGACCCCGTCAGCGCCGCCGCCTGCACCGTCGCCAGGGTCTCCGCCGCACTCGTACGCGGCAGCTCCCCCGGAACACCCGAGGACGACGCGGCGGCCGGCTCCTTGCGGACCGCCGTCGCCGCCACGTCACCCGCACGGATCGCCCGTACCGCCGCGCCCAGCAGCGTCGCGTCCGGCACCGGCGGCCCGTCCGGCACCGGCACCGGCGCCGAACGCGCCGGGGTGCGGTGCGCGTCGGCCCGCGCCACCAGCACGTCGCCGGTACGGGACTCCGCCGCCGGGGCGTACCCCATCGCCCGCAGCCCGTCCAGCAGGGCCGCCGGGTCCGCCTGCGCCGCCAGCACCGTCGGCGCGAGGCGCCGCAGCCCCAGCGCCGCCGACCGCTTGTCGGCCAGGATCTCGCCGAGCATGGCGTCGTCGTCGCAGCGCACGTACGAGGACGCCGCCCCCACCCGCAGGTGTCCGTGGCGCCGCGCCACGTCGTCGATCAGGTACGCCAGCGGCTGCGGCACCGGCGTACGGCTGTGCTCGGCGAGGAACGCGTGCAGGTCCGAGGCCGCCTGCCCCGAGTCCAGCGCCCGCCGCACCGAACCCGGAGTGAACCGGTACACCGTCGCCCCGCCCTTGGACTCCACCTCCGCGAGCACCGCCAGCATCTCCGCCAGCGGCCGCAGCAGGGGCCCCGGCGCCACCGCCGTCAGGTCCGCCTGCAACAGCACGTGGTCCACCGGCTCCGGCAGCAGCGGCGCCAGCAGCCCCGCTGCGTCCCCGTGCTCCAGCAGCGCCCGGCCGAACGCGCTCAGCGCACCCCGCCCCGTCACACCCAGCACCTCGGCCTCGTGCAGCACCCACCGCGCGAGCCGGGCCCGCAGCTCGCCCGTACCACGCGCCGGCCGCTCCCACGCCAGCCGCTCCAGCACCGCCTCCGGATCGGGCACCCCGCCCTCCGGCAGCTCCCCGATCAGGTCCAGGACCCGCCGCCGCACCTCCGGCGCCGCCGAACGGTCCAGGTCCGGGCCCAGCGCCGACAGGGTCCGCCCCTTCGCGTCCTGCTCCCCGACCAGCCCCGGGGTGCGCGTCGCCGGCAGCCAGGCCGCCGCCAGCGCCGACCACCGCTGCGCGGGCGGCAGCTCCCGCCAGTCGTCGAACGCGGGCGTCGGCGCGTACCGCTCGTCGGCCTCCCCGTCAGTGGCCAGCAGCCCCGCCGCGTACGCCAGCTCCACCCAGAACGCCGCCTCGGACTCCGTCGTGTCCAGCGCCGCCGCCGTCCGCTTCAGGTCCCGCACCGCCAGCCCGCCCGCCCGCAGCACCAGCGGACCCGCGTGCTCCCAGGACTTCACCAGCTCCTCGACGGTGGCCAGCGCCGCCAGCGCCTGCCCCGCCGCGTTCGCGTCCACAAGCTGTGGACGGTGCTCCCGGTGCACGCCCACCGCCGGCGCGAGCGGCTCCGTACGCCGGTGCGCGAGCCCGCCCCGCAGGTGCAGCGCCACCTCCCTCGGCAGTACGACCGTCCGCGCCGAAGCCGGCAGCAGCAGCCCCCGGTCGCGCAGCCAGCGCACCGGCGGCGTCGGATCCGGGGTCACCTCCCCGTACGGCGGCCCCCACACGAGCCGCCCCAGCACCCGGTGCGCCTCCGCCGGAGCCCCGTCCAGCAGCGCCGACATCCGCTCCGGATCGGTGAACAGCCCGGTCAGCGCGGCCACCGCCGACACCGGGTCGTGCGTCGCCGGCAACCCGGCCGCCGCCACGATCTCCTGCACCCGGGTCGGCGACATCCCCGCCGTCGCCTCGGCGACCGTCGGCCCCAGCCCCGTCGGGGAGGGCCGCTGCGCCGACGGGGCCAGCAGCTCCCGGGCGGTGCGGACCAGCCGCAGCCGGTCCTCGTCCCCCCACACCAGAGCCTGGTCCCGCAGTGTCCCCAGGGCCCGGGGGAGCGCGTCGCGGGCCTCGGCGTCCTCGCCGCCGGAACCCGTCAGCAGCGCCTCCAGCACCGGGTACGGGCACGGGTCCGGGGCCACCGCGAGGGCCTCGGCCGTCTGGAGCGCGAACCGGTCCAGGCGGTCCAGGGCGCGCACCACCGACGCCCGGGTACCGGCGCGGGTGGCCAGCTGGGTGACGTCGCCGGGCACCGGGTTCAGCAGATCGGGGCGGGCGTGCAGCAGGGCGGCGAGCGCCACGTCGTCGCGGGCGCGGAGCGCCTCGGCGAGGGAGCGCGGGGCGTTCGCCGCAGCGGTACTTGCCTCGGGCACGTTGGTCGCCTCCTGGTCACGCCGGCCGGACCGCGGGCCGGTCCCCATCCGGCCAACGGTATCCGCTGCGTCGTCGGCCGCTCCACGGACGCACGCGCTACCGTCGGGGGCGTGGGGATCGAGAGCGACCATCTGGTCTACGAATATCTGAGCCGCGTCGGGGACTTGGCGGCCCGGCGGCAGCTGTCGTCCGGCGACCGGATGCGGCTGGTTTCGGGGCTGCGGGACGAGATCGACCGGCGCCGCGCCAAGTACGAGCCCGACACCGCGGCAGCCGTACGCGGAATCCTGGAGCGCATCGGCACGCCGGAGCAGGTCCTCGACACGGTCGGCGCGGCCCGGGCGGCGGCCACCCCGGAAACGCCGATGGTGCCGGCGGTACCGACCCAGCGGGGCCCGCGGAACGTCGCGCAGAACGCCCCGCAGAACGTCCCGCCGCACCTGGCCGGGCTCGACGAACTCGGGCCCTCGGGCGGAGCCGAACCCGACTGGTGGAGCCTGTCCCCGGGCGCCTCCCGGAGGGGGCCGCAGGTGGAGGGCTTCGCCGGCGGCATCGAGATCCCGGACCTCTTCGGGGAGGAGGCGGAGGAGGAGCGCAAGGCGCGCGAGGCGCGGGAGGCGGGGGAGGCCAAGCCGGAAGCCGCCGCCGGTCCGGCCGCCGCAGCGGGAGGCCTCGTACGGTTCCTGCGCGACCGGCGCGAGAAGAAGAAGGCCGCGGCGCAGGAAGGGGAACCCCGGCCGCGGCCCCACGCGTTCCTCGTACTGGCGGCGGTACTGCTCCTGGCGGGGGCGCTCACCGCGTACTGGCTGCTGCTCGGCGCCGGCGCGCTGGTGGCGTACGCCTCCCGCGTGCTCGGACCCCGCGAGCGCAAGTGGGTACTCCTCGGCCTGCCCGCAGCGGTCTTCACCCTGGCCATGCTCTGGCTCTGGGGCCGCGCCGCCGGCCACTGGGGCACCCCCATCCCCTCCGACCAGGTCGGCCCGTCCTTCCAGTCCCTCTGGCCCACCCTGGCCCGCACAGCGGGCGCGGTCACAGCGGCGTACCTGCTGTGGCGCTCCCGCCGGCGGTAGGGGGTTCCGTTCGGTTCGGGCCCGCCATCTCCCCCTCGACCCCCCGGGCCCGGGCGGTAGTTGCCCACCCGCCCCCGGGTGCGGGTGGGTGGGGTGGGGGGCGGGGTGCCGACTGGGCGGTCTCGCAGCTGGTTTGGGGGTTTCCCGTCAGTCCCATCGTCCTTCCGTGTCGGGCCGGCCTGTCAAGGGCGCTCCTTCGTCGCGTCACTTCGTGATCGCCTTCGGCGACCCTTGACAGGCCGTCCCGCCCCGGAAAGCCGAAAGACTGCCGGGAAGCCCCCAAAAGAACGGTCACGGGGCAGGAGAAGGCAAGCGGCTCCCTCAGTGACGATGCGAGGGGTCGGGCCTTGGCCGGCCGGGCATCCGGCCCTCAAAAGTCGCGATTCCGGGCCGAGGTGCGGCAATGCGCACGAGAGGTTGATCAGAGCGGCCTACGGAGCACCCGGGCGCGCCAGATCGCTACGCGCTCCTGTCGTCTCGGCGTCCGGCGACTGCCTGTGGCTGATATCCGCACCAGAGGTTGATCAGGGCAGCCCGGGAAGCGCATGGGCGCGCCAGATCGCTACGCGCTTCTCCCGTCTCGGCGTCGGACGGCCGTCTGGGGCCGGGATGGGCGGGAAGGGAGCGGGGGAGCGCTTTCGAGGGGCGAATGGCGCCTCTCGCAGGGCCTTTGACGGCTTGTCGGAGTCTGAGAGTGTCCTTTTCAACCGCAGACTCCGAGAGGGGGACCTTCCACCCTCGCCACGGCCTCCCAGATGGGCGCAAAAGGGGCTAATTGACCTCCTGTGGCCTATGGCCAGCCCAAGACGGCCGCCGGCCGCCGAGATGGGAGAAGCGCGTAGCGATCTGGCGCGCCCATCCGCTCCCCGCGCTGCTCTGTTCGTCCTCTGGTGCGGGTATCAGCCACAGATGGTGGCCGGACGCTGATCAATGAGAAGCGCGTAGCGATCTGGCGCGTCTGGGGGCTCCGGGGCTCGCTCTGATCAGCCTCTCGTGCGCCTAGTCGGGCCCCCGGCCCCGAATCCGGCATCCACGGGCCCGGATGCCCGGCGGGCCGAGGCCCGGCCCCGTCGCCTCATCGCTGACGGACCCGCCCCTGCTCTCCTGCCCCGTGCCGTTCTTTTGGGGGTTTCCCGGCAGTCTTTCGGCTTTCCGGGGCGGGTCGGTCGGTCAAGAGTGGAGCGAAGCGACATCGCGCAGCGACGCGACCGAAGGGAGCGCTCTTGAGGGACCGGCCCGAACCGGAAGGACGATGGGACTGACGGGAAGCCCCCAAACCGACTATGAGGCCGCCCAGGGGAATACCGCCCCCCGGCCACCCACCCGCACCCGGAGGCGGGTGGGCAGCTACCGGCCCGCCACCCCCTCGAGGGGGAGATGGCGGGCCCCCGCCGTTCAGGCCTGCGTCAAGTCCCCGTCAAGTAAATCGGTACATAGCTGGCATTCCGCCAAAAAACGCCATCAGGCCAGCCAACCTCCGCTCACGGTTCCTCACCCCGGTGGAGCCTCGGCACAATGGCGCTATGACCTCAGGCAGCCCCATCCCCGCGCAGCTCACCGTCGGCTTCGACCTCGACATGACGCTCATCGACTCCCGCCCCGGCATCAAGGCGGCGTTCGAGGCCCTGTCCGCCAAGACCGGGACGTACGTCAACGCCGACGAGGTCGTCACGCGCCTCGGGCCTCCGCTGGAACAGGAGCTCGCCTACTGGTTCCCCGAGGAGGAGATCCCGGCGATGCGGGACCTCTACCGGGAGATCTACGTCGACCACGCCATCGAGCCGACCCCCGCCATGCCCGGCGCCCGCGAGGCGGTCAAGGCCGTGCAGGCGCTCGGCGGGCGGGCCATCGTCGTGACGGCGAAGAACGAGCCCAACGCCCGGCACCACCTGGAGCACCTGGGGATCGAGCCCGACGCCGTCATCGGCTGGCTCTGGGCCGAGGCCAAGGCCGGGGCGCTGCGCGAGTACGGGGCGCAGGTGTACGTCGGCGACCACATCGGCGACGTGCGCGGCGCCCGGACGGCCGGCGCGCTGTCGGTGGCGGTGCCGACCGGGCCGTGCGCGGAGTCGGAGCTGCGCGAGGCGGGCGCGGACGTGGTGCTGGCCGACCTCACGGAGCTGCCGCAGTGGCTGGCGGAGTACGAGCGGACCCGCGCGGCCTGAGCGCCCGGCGGAAGGTGTCAGGCGGCCTGGGACGCCCGGGCCGCCTTGCGCTGTGCGGCGGCTGAGCGCAGCACGCCCGCCGCGGAGATGGCGAAGCCGACGCCCATGAGCATGCATACGGCCCACGCGTACGACGGGAACGGGTCGGTGCCCAGGAAGAGCGGGGCCATCGTCGCCAGGGTCGCCAGCGCGCCGACGATGAACACGATGCCGCCGGCCTTGATCAGGCCGTCGCCGGGCCGTGCTTCGTCGGGATGAGGAGTAACAGTCACCCCACCAGGGTAGTTCCCTGGCCGAAGCGGTGAAGCGGGAAGGACCGGGGAACGTCTTGTCAGCGGTTTCTGGACCATTAGCCTGGAGGAGGCGGGTCGAAGGACCCGCTGTACTGCTATCCGGAGCCGTTCACCACGGTCACCCGGACCCGACGAGCACAAGGACAGAGGACGGACGTGCCTACCGGCAAGGTCAAGTGGTTCAACAGCGAGAAGGGCTTCGGCTTTCTCTCCCGTGACGACGGCGGCGACGTCTTCGTGCACTCGTCGGTGCTCCCGGCCGGGGTCGAGGCCCTGAAGCCCGGGCAGCGGGTGGAATTCGGAGTCGTCGCGGGACAGCGCGGTGACCAGGCACTTTCGGTGACGGTGCTGGATCCGGCGCCCTCGGTCGCGGCCGCCCAGCGCCGCAAGCCCGACGAGCTCGCCTCGATCGTGCAGGACCTGACGACGCTGCTGGAGAACATCACCCCGATGTTGGAGCGCGGCCGCTACCCCGACAAGTCGCACGGCACGAAGATCGCGGGCCTGCTGCGCGCGGTGGCCGACCAGCTGGACGTCTGACCGGAAACCGAAGACGGCGCTTACCGGTGCCCCGCCGCTCCTCCGAGCGGCGGGGCACCGGCACGTCAGGCGTACCGCATCAGGCGTGCCGCATCAGGCGTGCCGCGTCACGGGAAGCGCAGCGCGTCCGCCGGGACGGCCGGGACGAGGCCCTCGGCGGCGGCCCGGGTCAGCAGGCCGCGCACGGCCGCGTACCCGGCGTCGCCGAGATCGGCGGTGAACTCGTTGACGTACAGCCCGATGTGCTGGTCGGCGACCGCCGGATCCAGCTCCTGCGCGTGGGCGCGTACGTACGGCCGGGAGGCCTCCGGGTCGTCCCACGCCATCCGCACCGACGTACGGGCCGACTCGGCCAGCGCGCGCAGCTTCTCCGCGCCCAGCGAGCGCTTGGCGATGATCGCGCCGAGCGGGATCGGCAGCCCGGTGGTGGACTCCCAGTGCTCGCCCATGTCGGCGAGGCGGTGCAGCCCGTACTCCTGGTACGTGAACCGGGCTTCGTGGATGACGAGCCCGGCGTCCACCCGCCCGTCGCGCACGGCCGGCATGATCTCGTTGAACGGGAGGACGACGACCTTCCCGACCCCGTCCGGGAGCACGTCCGCGGCCCACAGCCGGAACAGCAGGTAGGCGGTGGAGCGTTCGCTCGGCACCGCGACCGTGCCGGCGGACAGGTCCACGCCGGGTTCGCGCGTCAGCACGAGCGGACCGCAGCCGCGCCCCAGGGCCCCGCCGCACGGCAGCAGCGCGTACTCCTCCAGCACCCACGGCAGTACGGCGTACGACACCTTCAGCACGTCCAGTTCGCCGCGCTCGGCCATGCCGTTGGTGACGTCGATGTCGGCGAAGGTCACGTCGAGGGCGGGCGCGCCCGGGACGCGGCCGTGCGCCCAGGCGTCGAAGACGAAGGTGTCGTTCGGGCAGGGCGAGTAGGCGATGGCGAGCGGTTCAGCGGTGCTCATGGCGTTCTCCCCAGTTGACGAGTACGGGTCCCAGCGCGCGGAATCCGGTGGTCAGGGCGGTGAGGGCGTCCCCGATGCGCCAGGCGGCCCGGTCGCGCGGCCCGACGGCGTTGGACACGGCGCGGACCTCCAGTACGGGCAGTCCGTGCGCGGCGGCGGCCTCCGCCACCCCGAAGCCCTCCATCGCCTCGGCCCCCGCCAGCGGGTGCCGGGCGGCGAGCTCGGCGGCGCGGGAGGCGCTGCCGGTGACGGTGGACACGGTCAGGACGGGCGCGAGCAGCGCCCCGGTGGCCTCGGCGGCGCGGGCGGCGAGCTCGGCGGGCGGCAGGAGCACGCTGCGGCCGAAGCCGAGCTCCTGCACCGGCAGGAAGCCCTCGGGGGTCTCGGCCCCCAGGTCGGCGGCGACGAGCGCGTCGGCGACCACCAGCGAGCCGAGCGGGGCGGCGGGGGCGAACCCGCCGCCGATGCCGGCGGAGATCACGAGGGAGTAGTCGGCCAGCGCGAGCGCGGTGGCCGTGGCGGCTGCGGCGGCGGCCGGGCCGACACCGCCGACGAGTACGTCGGCGGCGAGGCCGGGCAGGTCCCGGCGGGTGATGAGGTACCCCCCGGGGAGCGTGCGCGGTTCGGGCGTGACCGGGTCCGGATGAGGGGTGAGGCCGGCGGCCACGGAGTCGGCCTCCGCGGCCACCGCGGTCACGATCAGTGCGCGCACGTCGCCGCGCCCGCCGCTACTTCTTCAGCTTGAGCTTGAAGGTCCAGACGGAGATGGGCTTGCCGTCCTCGCCGACCTGGACGAAGCCCAGCAGCTTCGACTGGGGCGCCTCGCCCTGGCCGCCGGTCGCGAAGACGTCGGCGCCCTGGAAGCTGCGGTAGGTGTTCGAGGAGGGCTCGGTGATCGGCTGTCCGTCGAGGACCGCCTGCCACTTCTTGCCGTCCTCGACGACCTCGGGCTCGACGCCCAGGCGCAGGGTGTCGCCGCGGCCGTACTCGACGGTCTTGGCCTTCTTGGGGTCCGTGAGGCAGTTCTGGACCTTGTCCATGGTGAGGTCCTGGCCGGTGGCGTTGCATTCGCCCTCGGACTCGGCGGACACCGACGAGCTGCCGACGGTCACCGTCGCGAGCGGCGTCGGCTTGTCGCCGCCACAGGCGGACAGGAGGAGGAGGCCGGCGGACACGGCTCCGAGGGCCGCGACGCTGCGGCGGGCCCTACCCGGGAAAAGCGGTGCGGTCATGAGCCGAAGGCTATCGGGCCGGTGGGCTGCGCCGCCGCACGGGGGTGCCGGTGCCCTGGCCGGGCGTGGCGGAGGGGGCGGGGCCGCGCCCGCCCCGGACCCCCTTCTGGGGGCTCCGCCCCCAGACCCCCGCGCCTCAAACGCCGGCGGGGCTGGATTCTGCCGGCGGGGCCAGATGTGGCCCTGCGGGGCCCCGTTACGCCACCCGGGGGCGGGGGGACGTCGGGTGGCGGCGGGTGGGGGTGGTGAGGAGGCCCCTCACCGCCATGAGGGTGCCCAGGGCCACCACGGCGGCGGCCACCGACATGCCCAGGACGCCGTTCAGCGGCAGGGCGATGCCGATCGCGCCGCCCAGCACCCACGCCACCTGGAGCAGGGTCTCCGAGCGGGCGAAGGCCGAGGTGCGGACGGCCTCGGGGACGTCGCGCTGGATCATCGCGTCGAGCGAGAGCTTCGCCAGGGCCTGGCAGAAGCCGGCCGTGCCGGCCAGGAAGGCCATGAACAGGCCGCTGAAGAGGACCGCGGAGACGATCGCGACGCCCAGCGTGGCGGACAGGACCGCCGCGATGATCGCCTCCGGGGCGCGGGCCCGCAGCCACGCGCCGACCGCCGTCCCGCAGGCGTTGCCGATGCCCGCCGCGACGCCGACGATGCCCAGCGACACCGCCGCGCTCTGCCCGGCCAGCGGGTGCTCGCGCAGCAGGAACGCCAGGAAGAAGATCAGGAACCCGGACAGCCCGCGCATCGCCGCGTTCGCCAGCAGCCCGCACAGCACCGGCCGGCTGACCGTGCGCAGCCCCGGGCGCTTCGAGTGGGCCTCGTGGGTGGAGAGCCGGGCGCGGCGCTCGCCCTTGGCCTCGTCCACCTTGGGCGGAAGCTGGAACGCCGCGAAGGTGCCCCACACGAAGATCGCGCAGGCCCCGTACAGCGGCCACGGCGGTCCGATCGTGTGCAGTCCGGCGGCCACCGGCGCCGCCGCGCCCGTGGCGAGCAGGCCCGCGAGCGTGACCCGGGAGTTCGCCTTGACGAGTGAGAACTTCGGCGGGAGGAGCCGCGGGACCACGGCGCTGCGTACGACTCCGTACGCCTTCGAGGCGACCAGGACGCCCAGTGCCGCCGGGTACAGCTCCAGGCCGCCCGTGGCGACCGCGCCGGACATCATCACCGCCAGCAGCGCCCGCGTCAGCATCGCGCCCGCCATCGCCGCCCGCCGGCCGTGCGGGAGCCGGTCCAGCAGGGGGCCGATCACGGGGGCCAGCAGGGTGAAGGGCGCCATGGTGATCGCCAGGTAGAGGGCCACCCGTCCGCGTGCCTCGTCGGTGGGGACCGAGAAGAACACCGTCGACGCGAGCGCGACGGTGATCATGACGTCTCCGGCGCCGTTGATCGCGTGCAGTTCGATCAGACGGCCCAGCCCCGACTCACCGGCCCCGTGGGCGTGCGTGGCGCGCCGGATCCCGCGCGCCGTACCGGTGAAGGGGAGATGCAGGGCACGCCCGACCGCCCGGCCGGCCCGCCTGGCCGGTCCCGAGCCGTCTGCGGACGACCGTGCGGGAGCCACGTGGCCATAGTGCCCCACGAGGCCGTCCGGGACCCCTCCCGGCGCGTCCCGGCCGCGATTCCGGGGGGCCGTCCCGGCGCCGTGCGGGGGCTTCCGCGTCGCTTCCGCGCGCGTGCGTTGTCCGCGAATCGGACCTCGCATGTGGGCCGAAGGCTTCGGAGGAGGTAGCGTGCGTAGCGCGCCACCGGCGGTTGCACTTGGCCGCGCGCCTCTTCGTGATCCCGCAGAATGGATCACAGTGGGGTGCGCCCGAGGCCGATCGGGGCGCGGACGTCGACGCGGCCCTCTGGTCCGCTCCGCCCGCGCTACGTACGGACGAGACCGACGGGTCGTTGTGAACGACAGTACGGACGGCGCACTCGTGAGACGGCGTAGGAGAGAACGAGACCTGTGAGTGCTGCGACGACGCGAAGCCGTACCCCGCGTACCCCGCGTACGCCCGCCCCGGACCGCCTCTGCGCCGAGGCGGTGGAGCTCGCCCGCGCGGCGGCCGAGGAGGCCGCCCACCCCGGTGTGGTGGGCGAGCACGTTGCCGTCGTAGCGGAGGGCGACCGGGTCGTCACCCACTTCTTCGCGTGCGAGGAGCCGGGCTACCGCGGCTGGCGCTGGGCCGTCACCGTGACCCGCGCCTCCCGCGCGAAGAACATCACCCTCGACGAAACGGTGCTCCTCCCCGGCGACGACGCGCTCCTCGCCCCCGAATGGGTGCCGTGGAGCGACCGGCTGCGCCCGGGCGACATGGGCCCCGGCGACCTGCTGCCGACGGACGCCGACGACCTGCGGCTGGAGCCGGGCTGGTCCGGGGAGGACGTGCCGCCGCCGAACTCGGTCGTCTCCACCGAGATGGCCGAACTGGTCGAGGCGGAGGACGCCGACGTCACCGACCGGGTGGTCGTCCCGGCGCGCGGTTCCATCACCGCCGTGGCGGAGGAGCTCGGCATGCGCCGGGCCCGCGTCCTGTCGCGGTACGGGCTGCACACGGCGGCCGACCGCTGGGACGAGTCCTTCGGGGCGAAGACGCCGATGGCGCAGGCCGCGCCCGCGTCGTGCGTCTCCTGCGGCTTCCTCGTCGCGATCGGCGGCTCGCTGGGTCAGGCCTTCGGCATCTGCGCGAACGAGTTCGGCCCGGCGGACGGCCGGCTGGTCTCCCTGTCGTACGGCTGCGGCGGCCACTCGGAGGCCGCCGTCATGCCGAAGCCGCCGCGGCCCGCGCCGCCGGTGCTCGACTCGATGGCGACGGACGAGTTCCCGCTGCGCCCGGCCCCCGACACCGGCTCGGTGCCCTCGGCGGACCTGCCGTCCGCCGACCTCGGGCACTCGTAGCCGCACGTGGCCGGTCGTGCCGCACGTGGCCGCTCGTAGCCGCCCGTGGCCACTCGTGGCCCGCGGGTGGTGAGGGGCGGGTCGCCGGGGTGCGGCGCCCGCCCTCGGTTCACCGCAGGGTGATCGGGGTCTCGGCCCCGACGGCGCCCAGCTTCTCGGGGTTGCGGACGAAGTAGATGCCGGCGATGCGGTCGTTCTCGACGTGGAAGGCCATGACGCCGTCGAGTTCGCCGTCGAGGTGGGCGAGGAGCGCCGGACTGCCGTTGACCACGGTGGGGGTGATGGTGACCCGGCCCGCCTTCTTGCCGACGCCGCCGATGATGAAGCGGCCCACCTTGTCGGCGCCCGTGACGGGGCGCAGCGCGGCCTGCTTGAAGCCGCCGCCGTCGCCGACGAGGACCACGTCGGGGGCGAGTACGTCGAGGAGCCCCTGGAGGTCCCCGTTGTTTAGGGCGCGCTGGAAGGACTCCATGGCGGCCCGGGTCTGGCTCGCGGTGACGGCCTGGCGGGGGCGGCGGGCGTCGACGTGGCGGCGGGCGCGGTGCGCGATCTGGCGTACGGCGGCGGGCGTCTTGTCGACGGCCGCGGCTATCTCGTCGTATCCGACGTCGAAGGCCTCGCGCAGGACGAACACGGCGCGCTCGGTCGGTGACAGCGTCTCCAGTACGAGCATCATCGCCATGGACACGCTCTCGGCGAGTTCCACGTCCTGTGCCACGTCCGGCGCGGTGAGCAGCGGTTCGGGCAGCCACTGGCCGACGTAGGACTCCTTGCGGCGGCTCATGGCCCGCAGCCGGTTGAGGGACTGACGGGTCGTTACGCGGACCAGGTAGGCGCGCTGGTCCTCGACTTGGCCGAGGTCGACCTTCACCCACCGCAGCCACGTCTCCTGGAGGACGTCCTCGGCGTCAGAGGCCGAGCCGAGCATCTCGTAGGCGACGGTGAAGAGCAGGTTGCGGTGGGCGACGAAGGCCTCGGTCGCCGCGTCGGTGGTGCGGTCGTCGTCGTGCATGTGGTCCGTCCGGTTGGTCACGCGGCCGTGGTCTGTCCTTGCGCGGCCTGGAGCTTCTTCTGGCGGGTGGCGGCGCCCGAGCCGCGGTGGAGACGGTAGCCGCCGGGCTTGCGGGCCTCGTCGGCGAGGTGCTTGACGACGACCGTGCAGACGGTCTCCTTCAGCTTGGCGCCGGGCTTGCCGTCGACGTGGAACCAGATCGCGGTGTCGGCCCTGGCGAACTGGAAGATGCCGTCGCCCCGGCCCAGGCTGATGCACTGGGCGCCGAAGGGCTGGTTGAGGGTTTCGGGGTGCTCGCCGGCGAGGCGGCTCAGGACGGTGTCGGCGGCGCGGGCGCCCATGGGCATCGCGGCCTGGCAGCTCATCCGCAGCGGCAGGCCCGAGGGT
>NZ_JBVIRQ010000018.1:0-154250 GCF_055575955.1 Streptomyces sp. NPDC033966
CCCGCCTGGATCACCGGAACCTCGGTCGAGTCCAGCACGATCGGCAGGGTCGAGGCGGTCGCGAAACGCCCGGCCAGCTCCTGCATGTCCGCGACACCGTCACGGCCGACGTAGTCCACACACAGGTCCAGCATGTGCGCGCCCTCACGGATCTGGTCCCGGGCCATCTCCACACAGTCGTCCCACCGGGCGTCCAGCATCGCCTCACGGAACTTCTTCGACCCGTTCGCGTTCGTCCGCTCACCGATCGCCATGTACGAGGTGTCCTGCCGGAACGGCACCGTCTGGTAGAGGGAGGCGGCACCCGGCTCGGGCTGCGGGGTGCGCCCGGTGATCGCCGTGCCCCGGACCCGCTCCACGACCTGCCGCAGATGCTCGGGCGTCGTACCGCAGCAGCCGCCGACGAGGGAGAGCCCGTACTCGCGGACGAAGGTCTCCTGCGCGTCCGCCAGCTCGGCCGCCGACAGCGGATAGTGCGCACCCTGCTTCGTCAGCACCGGCAGACCGGCATTCGGCATGCACGACAACGGGATACGCGCGTTGCGGGCCAGGTAACGCAGGTGCTCGCTCATCTCCGCCGGCCCGGTCGCACAGTTCAGACCGATCATGTCGATCCCCAGCGGCTCCAACGCCGTCAACGCCGCCCCGATCTCCGAACCCAGCAGCATCGTGCCGGTGGTCTCGACGGTGACGGAGCAGATGAGCGGAACGGTGATGCCGAGGGCGTCCATGGCGCGGCGGGCGCCGATGATGGAGGACTTGGTCTGGAGGAGGTCCTGCGTGGTCTCGACGAGCAGCGCGTCGGCGCCGCCGGAGATCAGGCCCTCGGCGTTGACCTGGTAGGCGTCGCGGATCTGGGCGTAGGTGATGTGGCCCAGAGTGGGCAGCTTGGTGCCGGGGCCGATGGAGCCCAGCACCCAGCGCTGCTGCCCGGTCGAGGCGGTGAACTCGTCCGCGACCTCGCGGGCGATGCGGGCACCGGCCTCGGACAGCTCGAAGTTGCGTTCGGGGATGTCGTACTCGGCCAGTGCCGCGTAGTTCGCACCGAAGGTGTTGGTCTCGACGCAGTCCACGCCCACCGAGAAGTACTCCTCGTGGACCGAGCGGACGATGTCGGGGCGGGTGACGTTCAGGACCTCGTTGCAGCCCTCCAGCTGCTGGAAGTCCTCCATCGAGGGGTCCTGTGCCTGGAGCATGGTTCCCATGGCTCCGTCGGCGACGACCACGCGGGTCGCGAGCGCCTCTCGGAGGGCATCGGCCCGTGTCTGGGTGTCTGCGGGCGGGTTCGGCAACGAGGCCATGGTTGAGCTCCCTGGGCTGCGACGGCTGTCGGCTTTGCACCCTCTGTGTCAAGGGTGCACGCGGTCAGGGTAACCGCGCGGCAGCGGACCCGGTGAGGGCGTCCCACGTGGCGGACTGCATCCTGTGGCCGGGAGCCGCGTGGGAGGGTGCCCCGGGCACGCCGCACCGTAAAACACCCAACCATGCACAGGGTCGGCATCGACCGATACTGTTCAGCATTGTCGAACTACGTCAGCAGGAGGCTGCGCGATGGCACGGAACATCCAGTCGCTCGAACGAGCCGCTGCGATGCTGCGGCTCCTGGCCGGCGGGGAACGCCGGCTGGGTCTCTCGGATGTGGCGTCCTCCCTCGGCCTGGCCAAGGGCACGGCGCACGGGATCCTGCGCACCCTGCAGGCCGAGGGCTTCGTGGAGCAGGACCCGGCTTCCGGCCGCTACCAGCTGGGCGCCGAGCTGCTGCGGCTGGGCAACAGCTACCTGGACGTGCACGAGCTGCGCGCCCGCGCGCTGGTGTGGACGGACGACCTGGCCCGGGCCAGCGGCGAGAGCGTGTACGTGGGGGTGCTCCACCAGAGCGGGGTGCTGATCATGCACCACGTGTTCCGGCCGGACGACAGCCGTCAAGTGCTGGAGGTGGGGGCGATGCAGCCGCTGCACTCCACGGCCCTGGGCAAGGTGCTGTCGGCCTACGACCCGGTGGCGCACACGGAGGCCCTGGACGCGGAGCGGGAGGGCTTCACGCCGCGCACGGTGACCGACGCGGCGGGTTTCGAGGAGCTGCTGGACCTGACCCGGGCGCGCGGCTGGGCCTCGGACGTCGAGGAGACCTGGGAGGGCATCGCCTCGGTGGCCGCGCCCATCCACGACCGGCGGCGGATGCCGGTCGGCGCGGTGGCCGTCGCGGGCGCGGTGGAGCGGGTCTGCGGGGAGTCCGGGGAGCCCCGGCCGGCCCTGGTGGCCTCCGTGCGGGACTGCGCGCGGTCGGTTTCGCGCGATCTCGGCGCGGGCCGGTTCTGAGCTTGACCTGATCCATTCGGTCCACCCGATGACCCTCTTCACGGGCCATTCGGGTGGACTTTGGCGTTTTCTGATCATCCGTTGGCCTGATTTGGGCGATCGTACCGAGTGGTAACGATCCGGTTCTTTGACCTGGTCAGACCTTGACGCGTTCTTCACCCAGGCGGAAAACTGCCGTTCATCGGTCGGCATTGTCGAACACCTACCGGCAATACGCGTTAGGCTGTGGCGAGGCCATGGACCGGTGAAGCACTCACCGAGTGTGTGGACCACCGGAGGGACCCGGTGTCCGCCCACCCCTGGACGTAAGACAAAGGAGTCGCGGGTGTCCAGCTCCGACATCTTCATCGGCGAGACCATCGGTACCGCCCTGCTCACACTGCTCGGCGGCGGCGTGTGCGCCGCCCTCACGCTCAAGAGCTCCAAGGCCCGCGGCGCGGGCTGGCTCGCGATCACCTTCGGCTGGGGCTTCGCGGTCCTGATCGCCGCCTACGTCTCCGCGCCGCTCTCCGGCGCGCACCTCAACCCGGCGGTCACCGTCGGCATCGCCGTCAAGACCGGCGAGTGGGGTGACGTCCCCGTCTACTTCGCGGGCCAGATCCTCGGCGCCATGCTCGGCGCCGTCCTGATGTGGATCACCTACTACGGCCAGTTCCGCGTGCACCTGGCGGACCCCGAGAACATCAAGGACGCCAGGCTCGGCCCCGAGGACCCGCACCCGCACGACGTCGCCGGCCCGGTGCTCGGCATCTTCTCCACCGGCCCCGAGATCCGCAACGTGGTCCAGAACCTCGCCACGGAGATCATCGGCACCTTCGTCCTGGTCATCGCGATCCTGACGCAGGGCCTCCAGGACGGCGGCAAGGGCCTCGGCGTCATCGGCGTCCTGATCACCTCCTTCGTGGTCGTCGGCATCGGCCTCTCCCTCGGCGGTCCGACCGGCTACGCCATCAACCCGGTCCGCGACCTCGGTCCCCGCATCGTCCACGCCCTGCTCCCGCTGCCCAACAAGGGCGGCTCGGACTGGGGGTACTCCTGGATCCCGGTCGTCGGCCCGCTCGTCGGTGCCGCGCTCGCCGGCGGTCTGTACAACATCGCGTTCGCCTGATCAGCTTCGGCCGCGCTCGCAAGAACCGCACCGCCCTCCTGATTCCGCCTACTCAACAGACCTGCCAGGAGCAGCCATCATGACCAGCAGCACCGGCCCCTTCATCGCCGCGATCGACCAGGGCACCACCTCCTCCCGCTGCATCGTCTTCGACCGCGACGGCCGCATCGTGGCCGTCGACCAGAAGGAGCACGAGCAGATCTTCCCGAAGCCGGGCTGGGTCGAGCACGACGCCGTCGAGATCTGGACCAACGTCCAGGAGGTCGTGGCCGGCGCCATCGCCAAGGCCGCCCAGGACATTCCGGGCTTCACCGCCGCCGACGTCAAGGCGGTCGGCATCACCAACCAGCGCGAGACCACCGTCCTGTGGGACAGGAACACCGGCGAGCCGGTGCACAACGCGCTGGTCTGGCAGGACACCCGCACCGACGCCCTGTGCAAGGAGCTCGGCCGCAACGTCGGCCAGGACCGCTTCCGCCGCGAGACCGGCCTGCCGCTGGCGAGCTACTTCGCGGGCCCGAAGGTCCGCTGGCTGCTCGACAACGTCGAGGGCCTGCGCGAGCGCGCCGAGGCCGGCGACATCCTCTTCGGCACCATGGACTCCTGGGTCATCTGGAACCTCACCGGTGGCGCCCAGGGCGGTACGCACGTCACGGACGTCACCAACGCCTCGCGCACCATGCTGATGAACCTGCACACCCTGGCCTGGGACGAGAAGATCGCGGAGTCGATGGGCGTCCCGCTCAACGTGCTCCCCGAGATCAAGTCCTCCGCCGAGGTGTACGGCCACGTCAAGGAGGGCGTCCTCGCCGGCGTCCCGGTCGCCTCGGCGCTCGGTGACCAGCAGGCCGCGCTCTTCGGCCAGACCTGTTTCGCCGAGGGCGAGGCGAAGTCCACCTACGGCACCGGCACGTTCATGCTGATGAACACCGGCGACAAGATCATCAACTCCTACAGCGGCCTGCTGACCACGGTCGGCTACCAGATCGGCGACCAGAAGCCGGTCTACGCCCTGGAGGGCTCCATCGCCGTCACCGGCTCGCTCGTCCAGTGGATGCGCGACCAGATGGGCATGATCAAGACCGCGGCCGAGATCGAGACCCTCGCGCTCTCGGTCGAAGACAACGGCGGCGCCTACTTCGTGCCGGCCTTCTCCGGCCTGTTCGCCCCGTACTGGCGCTCCGACGCCCGCGGTGTGATCGCCGGCCTCACCCGCTACGTCACCAAGGCGCACATCGCCCGTGCCGTCCTGGAGGCCACCGCCTGGCAGACCCGCGAGATCACCGACGCCATGACCAAGGACTCCGGCGTCGAGCTGGCGGCCCTCAAGGTCGACGGCGGCATGACCTCCAACAACCTGCTGATGCAGACGCTCTCGGACTTCCTGGACGCCCCCGTGGTGCGCCCGATGGTCGCCGAGACCACCTGCCTCGGCGCCGCCTACGCCGCCGGCCTGGCCGTCGGCTTCTGGCCCGACACCGACGCCCTGCGCGCCAACTGGCGCCGCGCGGCCGAGTGGACCCCGCGGATGCCCGCCGACCAGCGGGACCGCGAGTACAAGAACTGGCTCAAGGCCGTCGAGCGGTCCATGGGCTGGATCGACGACGAAGACGCCAGCTGACGCACCAGCTGAGTCAATCGACGAGGAGCTGAAAGAGATATGAGCAGCCTGCAGAGCGTTCCCGCCCTGGGTACGCACCCGACTTCCGGTGCCAACGCGAGCCGCGCGGAGACCCGTGAGCAGCTCTCGAAGGCCACGTACGACCTCCTGGTCATCGGCGGTGGGATCCTGGGCACCTCGGTGGCCTGGCACGCCGCACAGTCGGGTCTGCGGGTTGCCATGGTGGACGCCGGCGACTTCGCCGGCGCCACCTCCTCGGCCTCCTCCAAGCTCGTCCACGGCGGTCTGCGCTACCTGCAGACCGGCGCGGTCAAGCTGGTCGCGGAGAACCACCACGAGCGGCGGGTGCTGGCCAAGGACGTGGCCCCGCACCTGGTCAACCCGCTCACCTTCTACCTGCCGGTCTACAAGGGCGGTCCGGTGGGTGCGGCCAAGCTGGGCGCGGGCGTCTTCGCCTACTCCGCCCTCTCGGCCTTCGGCGACGGCATGGGCAAGGTCATATCGCCGGCCCGTGCCGTCGCCGACAACCCCGGCCTCAAGACGGACAACCTCAAGGCCGTCGCGGTCTACTACGACCACCAGATGAACGACTCCCGCGTCGCCGTCATGACGGTCCGCGCGGCCGTCGAGTCCGGCGCGGTCGTCCTCAACCACGCCGAGGTCACCGGCCTGCGCATGACGCGCGGCCGGGTCAGCGGCGCCGAGCTCAAGGACCGCCTGGACGGCACCGAGTTCGGGGTCGACGCGCGCGTCGTGCTCAACGCCACCGGCCCGTGGGTGGACCACCTGCGGCGCATGGAAGACAAGCACGCGATGCCGTCGATCCGCCTCTCCAAGGGCGCGCACATCGTCATGAAGCGCAAGTCGCCGTGGAAGGCCGCCATGGCCACCCCGATCGACAAGTACCGCATCACCTTCGCCCTCCCGTGGGAGGACCAGCTGCTGCTCGGCACCACCGACGAGGTGTACGAGGGCGACCCGGCGGACGTGCGCGCCACCGAGTCCGACATCCAGCAGATCCTGGACGAGGCCGCGTTCTCCATCAAGGACACCGACCTCGACCGCTCGCTGATGACGTACGCCTTCGCCGGCCTGCGCGTGCTCCCGGGCGGCCCCGGCGGCGTCGAGAAGGCCAAGCGCGAGACGGTGGTCTCCGAGGGTGCGGGCGGCATGCTGTCCGTGGCCGGCGGCAAGTGGACCACGTACCGCCACATCGGCCGTGTGGTCATGGACAAGCTCGCCAAGCTCCCCGGCAGCCCGCTGACCGACGACATGGAGCCGGTGAAGTCCCTCGTCCGCCGCGTCCCGCTGCCCGGTGTCGCCAACCCGAACGCGGTCGCGCACCGGCTGCTGGTGGACCGCGAGCCCGGCGCCCGCATGGACCCGCTGACCGCCCGCCACCTGGCCTCGCACTACGGCTCGCTGGCCTTCGACATCGCCCGCCTGGCGAACGAGGACCCGGCGCTGGCCGAGCGCATCCACCCGGACGGTCCGGAGATCTGGGCGCAGGTCGCCTACGCCCGTGACAACGAGTGGGCAGAGACGGTCGACGACGTGCTGCGCCGCCGTACGACGGTGACGGTCCGCGGCCTGGACGACGAGGCCGTACGGGCCCGCGTCGAGGAGATGCTGAGCCGCAAGGCATAGCTCGTACGCAGGTGGGGAAGAGGGGCGGTTCCGAGGGGAACCGCCCCTCTGTCGTGGGCTGTGGCCGACGCACCACGAAGGCTTAGGCTGGCCCACGTACGCAAGGAACTTCGGAAGGAGACCTGGGTGATCGAGCTTGAGGGCGTGCCCGAGCTGATCGACCCGGTCATGGTGGCCGCGTTCGAGGGCTGGAACGACGCGGGTGACGCCGCCTCCGGTGCGGTGGCGCACCTGGACCGGGAGTGGAAGGGCGAGGTCTTCGCGGCGCTGGACGCCGAGGACTACTACGACTTCCAGGTCAACCGGCCGACGGTGTGGCTGGACAACGGGGTCAGGAAGATCACCTGGCCCACGACGCGGCTGTCGGTCGTCCGGATCGGCGGTGCGAAGCCGCGCGACCTGGTGCTCGTGCGGGGCATCGAGCCGTCCATGCGGTGGCGGTCGTTCTGCAACGAGCTGCTCGGGTTCGCGCACGAGCTGGGCGTCGAGATGGTCGTCATCCTGGGCGCGCTGCTGGGCGACACCCCGCACACGCGGCCGGTGCCGGTGAGCGGGGTGACCTCGGACGCGGACCTGGCGCGGACGATGGACCTGGAGGAGACGAAGTACGAGGGTCCGACGGGGATCGTGGGCGTGCTCCAGGAGGCCTGTACGCACGCCGGGGTCCCGGCGGTGTCGCTGTGGGCGGCGGTGCCGCACTACGTGTCGCAGCCGCCGAACCCGAAGGCGACGCTGGCGCTGCTGAACCGGCTGGAGGACCTGATCGACATCCGGATCCCGCTCGGCGAACTGCCGGAGGACGCGCGGGCCTGGCAGCTGGGCGTGGACCAACTGGCCGCCGAGGACAGCGAGGTGGCGGAGTACGTCCAGACGCTGGAGGAGGCGCGGGACACGGCCGATCTGCCGGAGGCGTCGGGGGACGCGATCGCCCGGGAGTTCGAGCGGTACCTGCGGCGGCGGGACCCCTCCGCGGGGGCCGCCGGGGAGCCGGGTGACGGGTCGTACCTGCGGGACACGTCGAGCGGGCTGACGCGTCCGCCGCGCCGCAAGCCGGACCCCTCCGGGGAGGAACCCCCGGCCCCGCCGGAGGAGCCGGGCGACTCCCCCGAGCCCCCGTCGGCGTAGCGCCCCGGGGGCGGGGGGCCGCTGCGCGGGGCCGGTCCCCTACCCGCCCTTCCACCGTTCCCCGGGGCTCCGCCCCAGACCCCGCGCGCCAAACGCCGGCGGGGCTGATCCAGCCCCGCCGGCGTTTGAGGCGCGGGCGCGGTAGCGCCGTGTCTTGAGCCCCGCCGGTGAGGCGAGAACGGTTGAAGGGCGGGTAAGGGGACCGGCGCCGCAGGCAAGGGCCCGCGCTGCCCCGGGCGCGCCGATGCCCCCCGGCTCGGGCGGAGCCAGGGGGCATCGGGTCCGGTACTACAGGGCCACGCCCAGGAGGGCGTCCACCGTGCGGGAGACCAGGCCCGGGGCCGACTCGTCGTCGCCGTCGGAGGCGTTCTGCGCGTCCGCCCAGGCGTCCACGGCCGCCAGCGCGGCAGGGGCGTCCAGGTCGCGGGCGAGGGCCTCGCGGACCTCCTCCACCAGGGCCTCGGCCGGCAGGCCGTCCGGCCGGGAGACGGCCGCGCGCCAGCGCGCCAGGCGGGCCTGCGCCTGCGCGAGGACGTCGTCCGTCCACTCCCAGTCCGCCCGGTAGTGGTGCGCGAGCAGCGCCAGCCGGATCGCCGCCGGGTCCACCCCGGCCCGCCGCAGCGCCGAGACGAAGACCAGGTTGCCCTTGGACTTCGACATCTTCTCGCCGTGCAGCGCGACCAGGCCCGCGTGGACGTAGGCCTTGGCCATCGGGAACTCGCCCGTCAGGGCCTGCGCGTGCGAGGCGCCCATCTCGTGGTGCGGGAACGCCAGGTCGGAGCCGCCGCCCTGGATGTCGAAGCCCATGCCCAGGTGCTCCAGGGCGATGGCCACGCACTCGATGTGCCAGCCCGGCCGGCCGCGGCCCAGGGAGCCGCCGTCCCAGCTCGGCTCGCCCTCGCGGGCGGCCATCCACAGCATCGGGTCGAGCGGGTTCTTCTTCCCCGGGCGGTCCGGGTCGCCGCCGCGCTCGGCGGACAGGGCCCGCATCGCCGCGGCGTCGAGGTGGGAGACCCCGCCGAAGTTCGGGTCGGACTCCACCGAGAAGTAGACGTCGCCTTCGAGCTCGTAGGCGGCGCCCGCGTCCCGCAGCCGCTCCACCAGCGGCACGATGCCCGGTATGGCCTCGACGGCGCCGATGTAGTGCTGCGGCGGCAGCATGCGCAGGGCGGTCATGTCCTCACGGAAGAGGGCCGTCTCGCGTTCGGCGAGCTCGGTCCAGTCGTGCCCGTCGCGCAGCGCCCGCTCCAACAGCGGATCGTCCACGTCCGTGACGTTCTGGACGTAGTGGACCTGCCGCTTGTTGTCGAGCCACACGCGCTGCACGAGGTCGAACGCGTTGTAGGTCGCCGCGTGACCGATGTGGGTCGCGTCGTACGGGGTGATCCCGCAGACGTAGAGGCGGGCGACGGGACCGGGGTCGAGGGTGATCGTCCCCTGGGTCGCGGAGTCGTGGATCTGGAGGTCGCGGCCCTTGCCAGGCAGGGCGGGGACCTCAGAAGCGGGCCAGGCATGCATGGTTCGAGCCTAACCGGACGAGTGTTCCGCAAACGAATGGGACCAGCACTGTTGGCTTGATCAGCACTCTTGCGGTCTGGCCGGTTCTATGCGTCCGTGATCATCCGGGGACGTCCCTGCTCAGACGGGCGGCCAGGGGATCGACGGCCACTGCCCGGACGGCTGCGGATGCGTCCCGTCCCGCAGCAACTGCGCCACGCGGGCCCGTACGGCGGCCAGCTCGACCGGGGTGATCAGTTCGCCCAGCAGGGTGGCGAGCGGCGCCCCGTCGGCCAGCTTCGCCTCCAGGGACCCCAGGACCTCGCGGGCCTCCCCGGTGAGCGGCTCCCCCGCCCAGCCCCACAGCAGGGTCCGCAGCTTGTCCTCCGTGTGGAAGGTCACTCCGTGGTCGATCCCGTAGAGCCGGCCGTCGGGCGCGGGCAGCAGGTGGCCGCCCTTGCGGTCGCCGTTGTTGATCACCGCGTCCAGTACGGCGAGGCGGCGCAGCCGGGGGTCGTCGGCGTGCACGAGGAGGGCGGTGCGGCCCTCCCCGACCTCGGCGAAGGCGACCGGCTTCCAGCCCTCCCCCGCCTCCTCGCCCTCGACCAGGGCCAGCAGCCCGGACTCCGGTGTCTCTCCGGCGTCGATCCAGTGCTGGACCATGCCCTCTCCGTACGGGCCGTCGCGCAGCACGGTGGTGGGCACCAGCCCCCACCCGGTGGCCTCGGAGACCAGGTAGGCGGCGCGCTCGCGCCGGGCGAGGTTCCCGTCGGGGAAGTCCCACAGGGGCCGCTCGCCCTTGACGGGCTTGTAGACGCACTCCACGCTGCGCCCTTCGTGGGCGACGGTGCACAGCAGGACCGCGTTGGACGCCTCGGCGATGCGGCCGCGGACGGTGAGCTCACCGCGGGTGAGCAGCTCCTCTATCGGGGTCACCTCGCTCACGCCTGACGCCGGTACCCGTTCTGGCGGGGGCAGACGTGGCCCTCGGGGTCGAGGGGCAGGCTGCACAGCGGGCACGGCGGCCGGCCGGCGTTGACCACGTCGAGGGCCCGCTTGGCGAAGGCCCGGGCCTGGGAGCCGGAGAGGCGCACCCGCAGCATCGGCGGGCCGTTCTCCTCGTCCTGGAGCAGCCGCTCCTCGGCCTCGGCGAGGTCCTCCTCGGAGTCCGCGTCGAGTTCGACGAGGGCCTGCGCCTCGACGATCATCCGCTGCTCCTCGCCGTCCCAGGCGAGGGCCATGGTCCCGACGCGGAACTCCTCCTCGACGGGGACGTCCAGCGGTGCGGTGTCGGCGGCCTCGGGGGAGGCGACGGCCGGGACGGGGGCGTTGCCGCCGGTGCGCCGCACGACCTCGTCGAGCAGCTCGTCCATCCGCTCGGCCAGCGCCGCGACCTGGGTCTTCTCCAGGGACACGCTGGTGACGCGGGCACCCGCGGAGGCCTGGAGGAAGAAGGTGCGGCGCCCAGGCAGACCGACCGTGCCGGCCACGAAGCGGTCCGGGGGGTCGTAAAGGAACACCTGACGGGGCACGTCCAGTCTCCAAGTCTGAGGCAGGGGCAGGGGCAGGGCTGCTCACGTGTTGTTGGCCCTGCCACCCTACTGCTCCGTTCGATCAGGCCGCGCCCGCGCCGCCCCCCACGACGGCGTTGCCGCCGCCCTCCGTCTCGGAGTCGGCGGAGGCGACCGGGCGCGGGACCAGCGGGGCGAGGTCCCCGGTGTCGCCGAGGCGCAGCAGGAAGGGCCGGGTGGGGGTGTAGCGGATCGCGGTGACCGAGCAGGGGTCGACGTGGATCCGCTGGAAGAGGTCGAGGTGCATGCCGAGGGCGTCCGCGACGAGGGACTTGATGATGTCGCCGTGGGAGCACATGAGGAAGGCGGCGCCGGAGCCGTGCTCCTCCTCGACCCGCGCGTTCCATTCGCGTACGGCGTCCACGGCGCGGGACTGCATGGCGCGCATGGACTCGCCGCCGGGGAAGGCCGCTGCCGAGGGGTGCTGCTGGACGATGTTCATCAGGGGTTCGCCGGCGAGTTCGGAGAGCTTGCGGCCCGACCAGTCGCCGTAGTGGCACTCGCCGATCCGCTCGTCGGTGTGCAGGGGCAGGTCGGGGCGGGCCGCGAGCAGCGGGGCCAGGGTCTCCCGGCAGCGCTGGAGCGGGCTGGAGACGGCCGCGGCGAGGGGGATCCCGTCGAGCCTGCCGGGCAGCGCGGCGGCCTGCCCGGCTCCGTGTTCGTCGAGGGCCACTCCCGGGGTCCATCCGGCGAGCAGGCCTGCGGTGTTGGCGGTGGACCGCCCGTGTCGTACGAGGATCAGCGTGGCCATGCATGCAGGGTATGCGGTGACCTCGGCGTGCGGACGGGCGCGGGTCGGGGAAGAATGCCCGGCGTGATTGTCGACTGCGCGATGTACCGGGACGGCCGCCGCTCCCAGGCTCCCGAGGACTTCTCCGACGCGCTGGAGGAGGCCCGGGCGCACGGCGACGCCTTCCTGTGGGTCGGCATGTACGAGCCGACGCCCGCGGAGTTCGACCGGGTGAGCCGCGATTTCGGCCTGCACAAGCTGGCGGTGGAGGACGCGCTGACGGCGCACCAGCGGCCGAAGCTGGAGGTGTACGACGACTCGCTGTTCGTGGTCCTCAAGCCGGTGCTGTACGACGACGACACGGACACGGTGACCACGGGCGAGCTGATGGTGTTCATCGGCGACTCCTTCGTGGTCACGGTGCGGCACGGCGAGGGGGCCGCGCTGGCTGCCGTACGGCACCGGCTGGAGCAGGAGCCGGACGTGCTGCGGCACGGCCCGACGGCGGTGCTGTACGCGGTGTCGGACGCGGTGGTGGACCACTACATCGAGGTGGCGGCCGAGCTCCAGGCGGACCTGGAGGAGCTGGAGGCGGACGTGTTCGCGCCGAACCCCCAGGACTTCAAGAACACCGCCGCCCGGATCTACGGCTTCAAGCGGCAGGTGCTGGAGTTCCGCCGGGCGACGAGCCCGCTGCTCCAGCCGATGGACCGGCTCGCCTTCGGCCAGGTGCCGTTCGTCCACGAGCACGCCCAGCCCTTCTTCCGGGACGTGGCCGACCACCTGACGAAGGCGACCGAGTACATCGAGGGCCTGGACCGGCTGCTGTCCGACGCGCTGGCCGCGCACCTGGCGCAGATGGGCGTCCGGCAGAACGACGACATGCGCAAGATCTCCGCGTGGGCGGCGATGGCGGCCGTGCCGACGATGGTCGCGGGGATCTACGGGATGAACTTCGACGACATGCCGGAGCTCAGGCAGCCCTGGGGCTATCCGGCGGTGGTGGTGCTCATGGTGGGCCTGTGCCTGGCCCTGCACAGGATGTTCAAGCGGCGCGGCTGGCTCTGACCGCCCGGGCGGGTCCTACGCGAACTCGCGGGTGGTCCCGGGTACGGCGCCCAGCGGGTTCGGCCGCTCCGGCGGGCGCAGGCTGACCATGCGGTGCCAGCCGCTGAAGCGCTCGTACGCGTACATCGCGCGGATGCCCGCGGCGAGGGCGGCGGCCTTGGGCGCGGGCCAGTGCAGCAGCCGGCCCATGTGGTCCATGACGGCGAGGCTGACGTCCCGGTAGACGCCGATCTCGGCGAGGGCGCTCTCGCGCAGGACCCGCTGGATGGTCCGGCCGTGCCCCGCGCGGGCGAGGCCGAGCAGTTCCTCGTGGCAGTAGGCGAGGTGGTTGTCCTCGTCGTGGCTGATGACGCGGACGGCCTTGCCGACCTCGGGGTGGTCGCCGAAGTGGCGCAGCAGCATGACCATCTGGTCGGCGGCGCGCTGTTCGGTGACCCGGCTGTGGGCGAGGTAGACGAGGATGTCCTCCTCGCTGAGGGTCTCGTCGCGGCGCAGCTTGTCGTGCGCGAGGCCGATGCCGCGGCGTTCCAGCAGCATCGTGTAGTCGGTCTCGGGCGGAACGGGGACGGCGGGCAGGCCGCGCTTGCGCAGCAGGGCCTGGAAGATCCGGCCGTGCTTGTCCTCGTCGGCGCCGTGCCGGGTGATCTTGGGGGCCAGGTCGCGCATGCCCTCGGGGACGAGGGCGGCGATCCGGGCGTTCTCCCAGCCGCCCTGGGACTCCCCGCTGGCGGCGATGGAGCAGAACAGCTGGAAGGAGTCGTCGTGGTCGACGATCTCCTGGAACAGGCTGCGGGCAGAGAGCATGCAACGAGTCAAATGCGGATCGACCGGGCGGGCAACCGATGCGCCACCGCACTCGGCCGAATGAACGAAACCGGCGGGCGCCCGGCGGGGCGTAACCCCGGGGGCGGGCCGGGCGTTGTTCGCTGTGTCGGCCGTGGCGGGGAAGACCCCCCGAGCCCCCACCACGGCCGCTGGCCTCTTCTCGACGCCGCCCTCGCACTGCTTCGCAGGCTTCGGGCGGCTGCGTCGGACTCCGTCCGGCGGCTACGCCGGCTTCCCGCGCGTCAGGCGAGGCCGGCGAGCTCCAGGGCCTGGGTGCCGGCGCGCAGGGCGGCCAGCCGCTCGTCCAGGGTGAAGCCGGCCGGGGCCAGCGTGAGGGTGGTGACCCCCGCCTCGGCGTAGGCCCGCATCCCGTCGGCGATCCGCTCCACGGAGCCGAGCAGGGTGGTCGAGTCGATCAGCGAGTGCGGGACCGCGGCGGCCGCCCCGTCCTTGTCGCCGCCCAGGTACTTGGCCTGGATCTCGGCGGCCTCCTTCTCGTAGCCCATGCGCTGGGCGAGCTGGTTGTAGAAGTTCTGCTTCGGGCTGCCCATGCCGCCGACGTACAGGGCGGTGTAGGGGCGGAACATGTCCGCGAGGGCGTTCACGTCCTCACCGATGGCCAGCGGGACGGTCGGGCAGACGTCGAAGCCGTCCATCGTCAGCCCGGCCTTCTCGCGGCCGGCGCGGATGTGCCGCAGGGCCGTCTCCTCCAGGTGCTCGGCCGCCGGGAAGATCAGCAGGGCGCCGTCGGCGATCTCGCCGGTCTGCTCCAGGTTCTTGGGGCCGATGGCGGCGATGTAGAGCGGGATGTGCGGACGCTCGGGGTGCACGGTCAGCTTGAGCGGCTTGCCGGGGCCGCCGGGCAGCGGGAGGGTCCAGTGCCGGCCCTCGAAGCTCAGCCGTTCGCGGGACATGGCCTTGCGGACGATCTCCACGTACTCCCGGGTCCGGGCGAGCGGCTTGTCGAACTTCACGCCGTACCAGCCCTCGGAGACCTGCGGTCCGGAGACGCCGAGGCCGAGCCGGAAGCGGCCCTTGGTGAGCGAGTCCAGGGTGGCGGCGGTCATCGCCGTCATCGCGGGCTGGCGGGCCGGGATCTGGAAGATGGCCGAGCCGACGTCGATCCGCTCCGTCTGGGCGGCCACCCAGGCCAGTACGGTCGCCGCGTCGGAGCCGTAGGCCTCGGCCGCCCAGCAGACGTCGTAGCCGAGCCGGTCGGCCTCCTGGGCGACGGCGAGGTTGTCGGCGTCCATGCCCGCGCCCCAGTAGCCGAGATTGATGCCGAGCCGCATGTGTCGTCCCCTAACGGATGTGCCGGTTTACCGATCAGTAACGTGGGTCTGCGGGGGACTGTAGCGCGCCCGACGGCCCCGCGTCAGTGCCCCAGTAGTCTCAGCGGTCATGGAGCAGAGGCATCTCGGCCGCACCGGACTGCGCGTCTCCCGGATCGGCCTCGGCACCCTGACCTGGGGCCGTGACACCGGCGAGGAAGCCGCCACCGAGCAGTTGAAGACGTTCTGGGAGGCGGGCGGCACGCTCGTCGACACGGCCGACGTGTACGGCGCCGGGGAGGCCGAGTACCTCCTCGGGCAGCTGGTGGGCTCCCTGGTACCGCGCCGGGACGTGGTCATCGCCACCAAGTCGGGCAGCGTCCCGGACCCGGACCGCCGCTTCAACGGCTCCCGCGGGCACCTCCTCGCCGCCCTGGACGACTCCCTGGACCGCCTCGGCACCGACTACGTGGACCTGTGGCAGGTCCACGCCTTCGACCCGCAGACCCCGCTGGAGGAGACCCTCCAGGCGTTGGACCTGGCCGTCTCCAGCGGGCGGGCCCGGTACGCGGGCGTGTCGAACTTCAGCGGCTGGCAGCTGGCGAAGGCCGCCACGTGGCAGCTCGGCGCGCCCGGCATGCGGACCCGGCTGGCCTCCACCCAGATGGAGTACTCGCTGCTCCAGCGGGGCGTGGAGCGCGAGGTGCTCCCGGCGGCGCTGGACCTGGGGGTGGGGCTGCTGCCCTCCTCCCCGCTGGGCCGCGGGGTGCTGACCGCCAAGTACCGCGACGGGACTCCGGCCGACTCCCGGGGCGCGTCGCCGGCGCTGGCCGCGCTGGTGGAGCCGTACCTGGACGAGGCGGCGGGCCTGATCGTGGACGCCGTGGTCACGGCCGCGCAGGGCCTGGCGGTGACCCCGCTCCAGGTGGCGCTGGCCTGGATCCGCGACCGGCCGGGGGTGGCCGCCCCGATCGTCGGCGCCCGCACGTCCGCGCAGCTCGCGGCGGCACTGTCGGTGGAGGCCCTTACCCTTCCGGAGGAGATCCGCCGGGCGCTGGACGACGTGTCGGCGCCCGTGCACCGCTACCCGGATCAGGACTGGAGCACGCTGTGAGTACGGCCCCCGACCCCGCCAACCCCGCTGCCGCGGAGGACCCGTACGAAGCCGCCTCCGCCCCCGCCGATCCCGCCGACGGGGGCGACGGCGGCCCCGCGCCGACCCCGTCGGCCCCGCCCACGGCTGACACCGACGGCCTGCCGGCCCCGGCCGAAGCCCCCGGGACCCCGGACGGACCCGCGGACGCGTCCGCCGAGGCCGAGCCGGACGGGCTCCCCGCACAGGCCGAGGCCCCGGGGTCCGGCGAACCGGACACGTCCGACGCAGTCGGCAGGGAGCCGGGGGCGGAGGCCACGCCCGCGGCGGAGCCGCTGATGGGTGCTGCGGGAAGGGGCGGGGCGGGGGAAAGCCCCGCAGGGACCGGCGCGGACCCCGCGGCCGGGCAGGACACCGCAGGGACCGAGCCGGCGAAGGCAGAGGCCGGGACCGATCCCACCGAGGCCGAGCCGGCAGAGGCAGAGGCCGGGACGGACACCGCCGGGGCCGGGGCGGGGGCCGTCGGGACGGAGTCGGCGCCCGGGCTGACCGAGGCGCAGGCCGAGCTGGCCGCGCAGAAGGTCGAGCGCGAACGCATCGCCCGCCGCAAGGCCGAGCGCGAGGGCCCCGTCGACGCCGGCGCCAAGCTCAGCGGCAAGGCCGCCGACCTGCTGGCCGCCGTACGGGCCGTGGAGAGCGGCGCCAAGCCGGCCGCCCCCCTCTACTTCGACGAGGCCCCCGCCGCCCCCCGCAAGGCCGCCCCCGCTCCCCCGCAGCCCCGCCCGGCGACCCCGGCGCCCGCCCCCGCCCCCGCCCCCGCCCCCACCGTCGGGGACATCGGGGCCGTTCGCGCCGTGCTCGCCCGCGGCGGCGCCCCCGAGGCCCTGGCCGGCCAGGCCGCCGAGGCCCTCGGCGAGGGCGCGGCCGAGCAGCTCACCGAGGACCCCTGGCGGCTGCTCGCCGTCCCCGGGGTGCGCCCGACCCAGGCGGACGGCTTCGCGCAGGCCCTGCTCGGCCCCGCCGCCGGCCCCGCCGACGAGCGCCGCGGCGCTGCCCTGCTGGGCTGGCTGCTGGACCAGGCCGCCGCCAAGGGACACACCGCCCTGGAGGCCCCGGTCCTGGAGAAGGCCCTGGCCCAGTACGGGGTGCCGGCGCCCGCCGAGACCCTGGAGGCGGCCATCGGCGACGGCGCGGTGCTGGTGTTCCACGAGCCGCTGGGCCCGCCCGCCGCCGAGGACGAGGAGCCGCCCGTACGGATCCTCGTGGGCCTGGAGGGGCATGCCCTGGCCGAGGAGGCGCTCGCGGACGGCCTGGCCCGGCTCGCGGGCACCTTCGGCGGCCCGGCGGACTGGTCGGCGGCGGCCGACGGCCCCGGGGCCGAGCTGGTCCGGGCCGTCGCGGGCCACGGCCTGGTCACCCACACCGGCGGCGAGGCCGCCCGCGCCGAGCCCGCGGCCCTGCTGGCGGCCGCGCGGCAGCTCGGCCTCCGCGCCGTCCTCGCCGCGCACGCCCCCGCGCCGGGCGCCGTCACCGTGGCCGGGCTGCTCGCGGGCACCGAGGGCCCCGGGCGGGACGCCGACGGCCGCTTCGACCTGGACCTGCTGATCGTCCTCGACGCGCCGCAGCTGGACGTGGAGAGGGCGGCCGCACTGGTGGAGTCCGTGCCCGACGGGGCGCGCCTGGTGCTCTCCGGCGACCCCGGGGTGCTCGGATCGGCCGGGCCCGGGCGGGTGTTCGCCGACGTGCTGGCGGCCCGCGCCTTCCCGCAGGTGGTGTCCCGCACCCCGGACCCCGGCCCGCTCGGCGAGCTGGTCTCGGGGGTCGGGGTCGGGGAGCTGAACCGCGTCGACGCCCCCGGCAAGGAGGTCGTCATCGTCCCCGTGCGGGACGCCGGCGAGGCCGTGCACCGCACCGTGCAGCTGGTGGCCGAGTCGGTGCCGCGCGCCTTCGGGATCCCGGCCGAGGACGTGCAGGTCATTACCCCGGGCCATGGCGGCCCGGCGGGGACCCGGGCGCTGAACGCGGCCCTCAAGGAGCGGCTGAACCCCGGCCCGGGCCGGTTCGCCGGCTTCGACCCGGGCGACCGGGTGGTCCACGTGCCGTCGCCCGGGCGGGCGCTGCCGGCCCGGGTGGTGTCGGCCGACGCGCAGGGGCTGCACCTGGACGCGCAGGGCGCGCGGGTCGTCGTACCGCAGGACCGGGTGGAGGCCCAGGTCCGGCACGGCTGGGCGGTGACGGCGCACCAGGCGGTCGGCTCGCGGTGGCCGGCGGTGGTCGTCGTACTGCCCGGGGACGCGGCGCAGGCCCTGTCCCGGGACTGGGTGTACACGGCCTTCGGGCGGGCCGAGCGGCACCTGTCCGTGGTCCACGGGGTGGAGGAGGCACTGCCGCGCGCGGTGGCCCAGGGGCTGCCGAAGCCGCGTACGACCCGGCTGACGGGTCTGCTGCGGGCCCTCACGGCCGCGCAGGAGGAGCAGCCCTAGCGGTTCGGGAACGAACCGTGCCCCGCCCGGCCGGTGTCGGCGGGCGGGGCACGGGGGGCGGAGGCGTCGGAGGGGATCAGGCCGGGGTGAGGCCGGACTCGGCGGCGCTCTCCTCGTCACCGGCGTCGTCGGCGTCGTCGTCGTCGAAATCGGGCTCCTCGTCGAAGACGGAGCTCACGTCGAAGCGGTGCAGCACGTCCTGCGGATCGGTCTGCCCGAAGGGCGAGTTGAGCCAGTCCCCCGGTTCCGCGACCTCCTCCAGGGCGGCGACCCAGAGGGTGGAGTCGCCCTCCTCCAGGCCGAACTCCTTGTAGCGGGAGGCGATCTCGTCGGGCTCGTACTCCCCGAAGAGCACGCCGAGCGCTCCGGCCGTGCCGCCGTCGTCGAGGAGCTCGGCGTCCCGGTCGTGCGCGGCGACCCGTTCGGCCTGGGCGATCAGGCGCGCCGGTTCGACGACGGCGTAGTCGCGGCGGATGAGCACGCTGAACGCGGCGGGCTCGGCGGGGCCGGTGTACGGGGCACCGGTCTCGGATGTGGGGATCTCGAAGGGGGTGACCTCGTCGTAGCGGTCGTAGAGGAGTTCGTCGTACTCCTCGGCCGCGGCGGCGAGTTCGTTGAAGGCGGCGTAGACGGCCGGGTCCTCGTCCCCGATCCTGCTCTCGACCGCGGCGAGGTGACGGTCGAGTGCGGCCTTGACCGCCTCGGCGGCGGCGCGTACCTCGGCAACAGTGGGCAGAGCGGCATCAGACATAGTGCAGACGCTATCCGTAGCAGGGCGGTGCCCGCACAATAGATGCGATGCCGGAATACGAATTCGTCGACGTGTACGTGCCCCGTGGTACGCCCCGCAAGGAGGCGACCCGCCTGCTGACCGATCATGCGGAATACGGAAATTGGGAGCTGGACCGCCTCACCCTGTACCGGGACGGCAGCCGCCGCGCGCGGTTGCGCCGCCGGATCATCCGCCAGATCCGCGCGACCTGGTGACGCGGGCCCCGTTCCCGGGGCCCGTGTCGTGACTGTCCGTCAGGCGGCGTTGCGGGCCCGCCGGTAGAGCACGGCGCCGGCCAGCAGCAGCCCGCCGGCGAGTGGTACGCCCGCCGTCAGGGCGTCACCCGCGCCCGTGGCGGCGAGGCCGGCCTGCGATGCCGGGCCGGGGCGGGCGGCCGGACCGCCGGGCCCGCCCGGGGTGACCGAGCCCGCACCGGGCGCCTGCGCGCCGGGGCTGCCAGGCGTCTGACCGCCGGGGTTGCCCGGGGTCTGCCCGCCGGGGTTGCCGGGGGTGTGCCCGCCGGGCTTGCCCGGAGTCTGCCCGCCCGGGTTCCCGGGGGTGTGGCCGCCCGGGTTCCCCGGGGTGTGCCCGCCCGGCGTGCCGGGGTTGCCGGGGGTGTGCCCGCCAGGGTTGCCCGGGGTGTGTCCGCCCGGGGTACCCGGATTGCCCGGGTTACCGGGGTGGCCGGGGGTTCCCGGATTGCCCGGGTTACCGGGGTGATCGTCGTCGTCGCACGGCTCGTCGTGACCGCCGCCTGGGTGGCCGGGCTGTCCCGGGTGGCCGGGCTGTCCCGGGTGCCCCGGGTGCTGCGGCTTGCCCGACTCGTTGGCGCAGCGGTTGCCGAAGGCCGGGTTCAGGCCCCCCACCACCGTCACCGTGTTGCCGCACACGTTCACCGGCGCGTCCACCGGCGCCTGCACGTTGTTCCCGGACAGCAGGCCCGGAGAGTTGGAGGCGTGCCCCGACGCCCCCGAGTCCGCCTGGGCCTGACCGCCGGCGAACGCGAGGACACCCCCCGCGGCCGCCATCGTGATCAGCGTCTTCCTCGTGACCTGAACCGGTCGTCGCATCTGTACTCGTCCCCTGGTGTGTACGTTCCGTTCGGCGCGCGGGCCGTACGGGCTCCCCCGCCCGTCACGCCGAAGAAGTGAGATTCCGGGCCGTAAAAGCCCGGTGGCCCCGGAGCGCTGGATTGCGCTCCGGGGCCAGGACTTCAGAAGCGTCAGGCGTTGACGCAGGTGTTGCCGAAGGCCGGGTTCAGCAGGCCGATGATGTTGACGGTGTTCCCGCAGACGTTGACCGGGATGTGAACCGGAACCTGGACGACGTTGCCGGACAGGACACCGGGGGAGCCGATGGCCGCGCCCTGGGCACCGGCGTCGGCGGCAGCCATGCCCGCACCCGCGAGAACCAGACCACCGGTGGCAGCCGCAGCGGCGACAACCTTCTTGAGCATTGTTCCTCCTAGTAGGCAAGTGCGGTCCCAGCCGCGGACCGCACCACCTGTAACGAGGAGGGATCACCAGGGCTACGAGCGTATGAGCGCATTCACTCTTCTCAGTGGAATCCGCACACTTTCCCGATTCCCCGGCGTTATGGGGCGACGGGCGCGCGTCAGGCGTTGTCGATGAACCGGTCCAGGACCCGGGCGCCGAACTTCAGCCCGTCCACCGGCACCCGCTCGTCCACTCCGTGGAACATGCCGGCGAAGTCCAGCTCCGGCGGCAGCTGGAGCGGCGCGAAGCCGAAGCAGCGGATACCGAGGTCGTCGAAGGACTTGGCGTCCGTCCCTCCGGAGAGCATGTACGGGACCGCCCGCGCGATCGGGTCCTCGGCCCTCAGGGCGCCCTGCATGGCGTCCACGAGCCGCCCGTCGAAGTCCGTCTCCAGGGCCTTGTCCGCGTGGACGTCCTCGCGCTTCACGCGCGGGCCGAGGATCCGGTCGAGGTCGGCGAAGAACTCGTCCTCGTAGCCGGGCAGGAAGCGTCCGTCCACGTGGGCCGTTGCCTGGCCGGGGATGACGTTGACCTTGTAGCCGGCGCCGAGCATCGTCGGGGCGGCGGAGTTGCGCAGGGTCGCGCCGACCATCTTGGCGATCCCGCCGAGCTTGGCGAGCGTGGCGTCCATGTCGTCGGGGTCGAGCGGGGTTCCGAGGGCGTCCGAGAGTTCGTCGAGGAAGTGCCGAACGGTCTTCGTGACGCGCACCGGCCACTGGTGGCGGCCGAGGCGCCCGACGGCCTCGCACAGCTCGGTGATCGCGTTGTCGTTGTTGGTCATGGAGCCGTGGCCCGCGGTGCCCTCGACCGTGAGGCGCATCCAGTGCATGCCCTTCTGGGCGGTCTCCACGAGGTACAGCCGCAGGTTCTCGTTCACCGTGAAGGAGAAGCCGCCGACCTCGCCGATGGCCTCGGTGACGCCCTCGAAGAGCCCGGGGTGCTTGTCCACGAGGTGCCGGGCGCCGTACGTGCCGCCCGCCTCCTCGTCCGCGAGGAAGGCCAGCACGATGTCCCGCGGGGGCTTGCGCCCGCTGCGCATGCGGTCGCGCACGACGGCCAGCGTCATCGCGTCCATGTCCTTCATGTCGACCGCGCCCCGGCCCCAGACGCAGCCGTCGGCGATCTCGCCCGAGAAGGGGTCGTAGGTCCAGTCGGCGGCGTTGGCCGGGACGACGTCGGTGTGCCCGTGGATCAGCAGGGCCGGCCGCGAGGGGTCCTCGCCCTCGATGCGGGCCACGGTCGACGCGCGCCCCTTGTGCGACTCGAAGATCTGCGGCTCCAGCCCGACCTCGGCCAGTTTCTCGGCGACCCACTCGGCCGCCTTGCGCTCACCGGGGCCCGAGTGGTCCCCGTAGTTGCTGGTGTCGATCCGGATGAGGTCCCGGCAGAGGTCGACGACCTCGTCCTCGCCGGAGACGGCCTTGCCCGCGCCCGATGCGCTCACGCTGTTCCTCCCACTGATCAGTACCGGCTACCTCCACCATCCTCCCGCCCCGGGGCCGTCCGCCCAAGGGCGTTCCGAGCCCGCCAGGGGGGTGTGATCGGGACCCCCGGCCGTTTGGTAATGTTTTCCACGTCGCAACGGGCCGCGAGGAACGTGAGGCGCACACCCTGTCCGGGTGGCGGAATGGCAGACGCGCTAGCTTGAGGTGCTAGTGCCCTTTATCGGGCGTGGGGGTTCAAGTCCCCCCTCGGACACAGACAGAAGGACCCCGCTCCGGCGGGGTCCTTCTTCGTTCCCCGGAGACCCTCCCCGGGGGTCCCGGGGGGCTCCCGGCGGGGCTCCGGGGGCGGGGAAGGGCGTGGACCGGCCACCCCGGAATGTTTGGTAATGTTTTCCACGTCGCAACGGGCCGCGAGGAACGTGAGGCGCACACCCTGTCCGGGTGGCGGAATGGCAGACGCGCTAGCTTGAGGTGCTAGTGCCCTTTATCGGGCGTGGGGGTTCAAGTCCCCCCTCGGACACAGACAGAAGGACCCCGCTCCGGCGGGGTCCTTCTTCGTTCCCCGAAGACGCGGGAACACGGAGGAGGCCCCCGGGCCGGGATCTCGGATCCCGGCCCGGGGGCCTCTCGCGTACGGGCGGACCGGGTCAGTCGTTGGCGGCCGCGAGCTCGGCCACGCGGCGGCGGACCAGGAACCAGCCGCCGACGAGGGCGGCGGCGATCGCCGGGAGGAACATGACCGTGGTGCGGCCGACGCCGCCGTCGCTCCACATCAGAACCAGGACCGCGACCAGGAAGACCAGGGTCACGATCTGGGTGTACGGGGCCCAGGGCAGGCGGTAGGACGGGCGCTCGACGAGGCCGTCCTTCGCCCGGCGCCAGAAGAACAGCGAGCAGAGCATGACCATGGCCCAGGTGCCGAGGATGCCGATGGAGGCCAGGTTGAGGACGATCTCGAAGGCCTCGCCGGGCATCCAGTAGTTCAGGCCGACGCCCGCGACGCCGAAGGCGGCGGTGAAGAGGACGCCGCCGTAGGGGACCTTGCCCTTGTTCATGACGCCGGTGAACTTGGGGGCGGAGCCCGACATGGCCATCGAGCGCAGGATCCGGCCGGTGGAGTAGAGGCCGGAGTTCAGGCTGGACAGGGCCGCGGTCAGGACGACCAGGTTCATGACGCCGGCGGCGCCGGGGATGCCGAGCTTGTCGAAGACCGTGACGAAGGGGCTCTGGTCGGCCGAGTACGCCGTGTACGGGAGCAGCAGGGCCAGCAGGACCACGGAGCCGACGTAGAAGATGCCCACGCGCCACATGATCGAGTTGATCGCCTTCGGCATGATCTTCTCGGGGTTCTCGGTCTCGCCGGCGGCGACGCCGCAGAGCTCGACGGAGGCGTACGCGAAGACCACGCCCTGGATGACCAGGAGCATCGGCAGGACGCCGGAGGGGAAGATGCCGCCGTTGTCGGTGATGTTGGCCAGGCCCGGGGTGTTCCCGCCGATGTCGTGGCTGGTGGCGACGAGGTAGATGCCGACGAGCAGGAAGATCGTCAGGGCGGCGACCTTGACCAGGGAGAACCAGAACTCCATCTCGCCGAAGTACTTCACCGAGATCAGGTTCGCGGTGAGGACGACGGCCAGGGCGATGAAGGCGAGCAGCCACTGGGGGACGTCGGTGAACATCGACCAGAAGTGCGCGTAGGTCGCGGCGGCGGTGATGTCGGCCACGGTGGTCGTGGACCAGTTGAGGAAGTACAGCCAGCCGGCCGTGTAGGCGCCCTTCTCCCCCATGAACTCGCGCGCGTACGAGACGAACGCGCCGGAGGACGGGCGGTAGAGGACGAGCTCGCCGAGGGCCCGGACGACGAAGAAGGCGAAGACGCCGCACACCGCGTAGGCGATGGCCAGGGAGGGGCCGGCGCCGGCGATGCGGCCTCCGGCGCCGAGGAAGAGGCCGGTGCCTATCGCGCCGCCGATGGCGATCATGTTGATGTGGCGGGACTTGAGGTCCTTGCTGTAGCCCTCGTCACCGGCGTCGACAGGGCGGGGGGCCGCCTTGGCGGTGGCCTCGGTCAAGGTGCGATCACTCATGTAGGACTTCGCCTTCGTGGTTCGGTCAGGCAGGTCCGGCAGCCGCGCGCGGGGGAGCTGGGTGGTGTCCCCCGTATCGCGGTACCGGTGATTTTGTCGCCATAGGAGACCACGCGTCTCCGCTACCCGCCAAAATCGGCCACCGAACGCGGAAGCCCCCGGCGACCATGGAAACGGTCTCCGGGGGCTTCGCGGGGGTACGAATACGAGGGCTGCGGGCCGTCAGGCGCCCGGTGCGGCGTCGGCGGCCTGGTCGAGGCGGAAGGCCTCGTTGCCCAGGCCGATCCGGGCGTGGGCCTCGGGGCGGCGGGACTTCAGGAGCAGACCGTGGACCAGTCCGCCCAGGGCGGCGACGGCGATGATCGCGGGCAGGGCCCAGCTCAGCGCGGAGCCCTGCTCGGCGCCCACCAGGACGGCGAAGTCCTTGACGGTGTAGACGACGATGCCGACCAGGGCGAGGCCGGCCAGGCCGGCGGCGACCAGCCGCCAGACCTGGGCGCCGGCGGTGCCGCGGCGGACGAAGAAGGCGATGACGGCGAAGGAGGCCGCGGCCATCAGGGCGGTCACGCCGAGGGCGCCGACGCTGCCCATCCAGGTGAACAGGTGCAGGACGGGGGCGGTGGGGTCGCCGGCCGGCGCGGAGTCGGTGACGGCGAAGACGAGGACGACCACGGCGGCGACGACGGTCTGCAGGAGGGAGCCGGTGGCGGGGGCGCCGGTGCCCGGGTTGGTGCGGCCGAAGCGGGCGGGGAGCAGGCCCTCGCGGCCCATCGCGAAGGCGTAGCGGGCGACGACGTTGTGGAAGCTGAGCATGGCCGCGAACATGCCGGTCACGAAGAGCACGTGCAGGACGTCGGTGAAGGCGGCGCCGAGGCGGCTCCGGGTGAGCTCGAAGAGCAGGCCGGGGCCGGCTTCCGCGGAGGCCTTCACGATGCCGGCGGGGCCGGTGGCGACCGAGAGGGCCCAGGCGCTGAGGGCGAAGAAGAGGGCGACGAAGCCGATGGCGAGGAACATCACGCGGGAGACGACGATGTGCGGCTTGCTGGTCTCCTCGGCGTAGACCGGGGACTGCTCGAAGCCGACGAAGGCGGCGATGCAGAAGCACAGCGCGGTGCCGAGGCCGGCGCCGCCGAGGGCGGAGGGGTCGAACGCGCCCAGGGAGAGGCCTTCGGGGCCGGGCTTGCCGAGGGCGGCGACGTCGAAGACGACGACGAGGGCGCACTCGATGAGGAGCAGGACGCCGAGCACCCTGGCGTTCAGGTCGATCTTGAGCCAGCCGAGCGCGCCGGTGGCGGCGACCGCGATCAGGGCCGGGATCCACCAGGCGACCTGGGTGTCGAGGTAGGTGGCGAAGAGGCCGGAGATCTCGAAGCCGAGGATGCCGTAGACGCCGACCTGCATGGCGCTGTAGGCGACCAGGGCGACGAGGGAGGCGGAGGCGCCGGCCGTGGGTCCGAGGCCGCGCGCGATGTAGGCGTAGAAGGCGCCGGCGTTGTGGACGTGCCGGCTCATCTCGGCGTAGCCGATGCCGAACAGGGCGAGCACGACGCCGAGGATGACGAAGAGCAGCGGCTGGCCGACGATGCCCATGACCCCGAAGATCGTGGGCATGACACCTGCGACGACCATCAGGGGTGCGCTGGCGGCGAGGACGGAGAGCAGCAGTCCGGCGGTGCCGAGCCGGTCGGCACGCAGGGCGCGGTCCTGGCCCTTGTACGTGCGGATCTCGGCCGCGGAGTCGGCTGGGAGCGTGGTGGATCTGCCCGTCGGCATGGCAGGGTCCTTTCGGGGGTGACTGGTCAAGCGGTGCCGAGCGCGGCACTGCGCGCGGCGAGGAAGGCCTTGTGCGGATCGCGGTCCGGGTAGGACCAGGGGGCGCGGGTGGCGTGGTTGCCGATGCGGTGGAAGAGGGCGGCCGCTTCGGCGGGGCGGCCTTCGCAGAGCTTGGCGTGGGCGAGGAAGTTGAGGTCGACCCGGTTGCGGGGGTGGTCCTCGCGCTCCCATTCCAGCCACCAGTCGAAGGCGGAGCGCAGCACCTGGCGGGCGCGGCGGCCGGTCCAGTGCTCGGCGGCCGCAGCGGCGGTGGCGCTGCCGCGGGCGGCGGCGAGGACGCGGAAGCGCTCGGCGTGGGCGATCACGGGCAGTACGGCGAGCGGGGAGTCGGCCGGGGACTCCTCGGCGGCCCAGGCGGCGAAGTCGTAGACCTCGTGGAGCGGGTCGTGGCCGGAGGCGGAGGCGCGTTCGGCGAGCTTGGCGACCATGAGGTGGTGGGCGTGGTGGTGTTCGCGGTGGCGGGCCCGGACCTGGTCGAAGTGGCGGCTGAACTCCTCCTCGGTGCCGAAGGCGCGGGCGAGCATGAGCAGGCCGAGCCAGGGCGTGGGGTCGGCGGGGAGCAGCGCGGCGGCGCGCCGGCAGGCTTCGTCGGCGGCCTCGGGGCTGCCCTTGCCTCGCAGGGCGGTGAAGACGGCGGCGCAGGCGAGGAGGGTGGCGGCGTCGGCGCTGTCGGGTTCGGCGAGCAGCCATTCGCCGGCCCAGGCGGTGGCGGCCGGGGTTTCGGCGAGGACGACGAGACGGTGGCCGCGGCGGTCCCAGTCGTCGCCGGTGGCGACGAGGAGGGTGCGGGCCTTGGCCCAGCGGCCCTGGGTGAACTGGCTCCGGACGGCGACGAGCTCGGAGTCGCACAGGGCGGGGTCGAAGAGCTGGGCGTCCCGTTTGCGGGCGCGGCCGAGGGGCGGCGGAGGCGGGGACATCCGCGGGTTTCCCTCCAGGACGCGGGCGCGGGTGGACTGCGTACGTGGGTGCACGCACGGGGGTACGGGTGGGGCGGGCGGTTCGGTGGTACGCGTGGGGTGCCGACGGCGCGGCTCGATCGTGCCGGTGGTCAGTCCGGATGATCACGCACAGCAAACCGGTAGGCACAGCTCCGCGTCAAGGTCCGGTCCACTGGGTGGCGCATTTCAACTGGTGATCAGAAGGGGCGAGTTGGGACGCAAGTGACGGTTCGAAATGCGGGTGTCGCCTGCGGGGGCGGTCCTTAGGGTGGGCGCATGACGAGCTACGACGATCTCCGCCGCTTCGAGCTGGGCTTCCCCGGCGAACAGCGCGACACCCTGGTGGCCGCCGTGCTGAGCGGCGCCAAGACCACGACGACGGGCCTGATGGAGGAGTACGAGGCCCAGGTCGAGCCGCTGCCCCGGCCGGGGGAGCGCATGGTGCTGGTGGACTCCGGGGAGCAGCCGCTGGCCGTCCTGGAGGTGACGGACGTACGGGTGCTGCGGCTGGCCGACGTCGATCTGCGGCACGCCCTGGACGAGGGCGAGGGCTACGCCTCGGTGGCCGAATGGCGCTCCGCGCACGAGGGGTTCTGGCACAGCGAGCCACTGCGCGCGGAGCTGGGCGATCCGGCCTTCACCGTCGACGACGACACCCTCGTGGTCGCGGAGCGCTTCCGGATCGTCCGGGACACCCCCTAGCCGACCGCCCGGGCCGCCGCGCGGCCCGCGGCGCGGCCCGAGAAGACGCAGCCTCCCAGGAAGGTGCCCTCCAGGGCGCGGTAGCCGTGGACGCCTCCGCCGCCGAAGCCGGCGGCCTCGCCGGCCGCGTAGACCCCGGGCAGCGGATCGCCGGAGGGGGTCAGGACGCGGGAGGACAGGTCGGTCTCCAGGCCGCCCAGGGACTTGCGGGTCAGGATCGAGAGCCGGACGGCGATCAGCGGGCCCGCCGCGGGGTCCAGGATGCGGTGCGGGGCGGCGGTGCGGATCAGCTTGTCGCCGAGGTACCTGCGTGCGCCGTGGATGGCCGTCACCTGGAGGTCCTTGGTGAAGGGGTTGGCGATCTCCCGGTCGCGGGCGGTGATCTCGCGGCGGACCGTGGCCTCGTCGAGCAGGTCCTCCTTGGTGAGCTCGTTCATCCGGCGGACCATCGCCGTCAGGTCCCGCTCCACGATGAAGTCGGCGCCGTGGTCCATGAAGGCCCTGACCGGGCCGGGGACGGCCTGCCGGGCCCGGTTGATCACCTCGCGGACGGACTTCCCCGTCAGGTCCGGGTTCTGCTCGGAGCCGGAGAGGCCGAACTCCTTGCCGATGATGCGCTGGTTGAGCACGAACCAGGTGTGGTCGTGGCCGGTCCGCATGATGTGGTCGAGGGTGCCGAGGGTGTCGAAGCCGGGGAAGAGCGGCACCGGCAGCCGCTTGCCGGTGGCGTCGAGCCACAGCGAGGAGGGGCCGGGCAGGATGCGGATGCCGTGCCGGGCCCAGATGGGGTTCCAGTTCTCGATGCCCTCGGTGTAGTGCCACATCCGGTCCTTGTTGATGTGGCTGGCCCCGGCGGCCTCGGTGATGCCCAGCATCAGCCCGTCCACGTGCGCCGGGACCCCGGAGAGCATCCGCGCCGGCGGGGTGCCGAGCCGGTCGGGCCACTGTGCGCGCACGAGGTCGTGGTTGCCGCCGATGCCGCCGCTGGTCACGATCACCGCCTGGGCCCGCAGGCTGAACGCGCCGACCGCCTCACGGCTGCTCGCGGTGCCGCGTACGGCGTCCGAGGGGGCCAGGACCTCGCCGGTGACGGTGTCCACGGCGCCGGCGGTGGCCGACAGCCCGGTGACGCGGTGGCGGAAGGCGAACCGGACCAGCCCGCGGGCCGCCCCGGCGCGGACCCGCCGGACGAAGGGCTCCAGCAGACCGGGGCCGGTGCCCCAGGTGATGTGGAAGCGGGGCACGGAGTTGCCGTGGCCGTTGGCGTCGTAGCCGCCGCGTTCGGCCCAGCCGACCACCGGGAAGAAGCGCACCCCGCGGGAGTGCAGCCAGTGCCGCTTCTCGCCGGCCGCGAAGTCCACGTAGGCCTCGGCCCAGCGGCGCGGCCAGGCGTCCTCCTCCCGGTCGAACCCGGCGGTGCCGAACCAGTCCTGGAGGGCCAGCTCGCGGCTGTCCTTGATGCGCATGCGGCGCTGCTCGGGCGAGTCCACGAGGAACAGGCCGCCGAAGGACCAGTGCGCCTGGCCTCCGATCGACTGCTCCGGCTCCTGGTCGAGGAGGATCACCTTCCGGCCCGCGTCGACGAGCTCGGCGGTGGCCACGAGGCCCGCGAGGCCCGCTCCGATCACGATCACGTCAGCGTCGTACGTCATGCCTGCCGGTCCTCCGGTCGGTCGGTGGTGGGGCAGATCCTTTGCTACGGAGCGGTAACCAGTCAACAGCGGTGGTTGGATGGATCCATGGATCCCGCTGACGAGGTACTGGACGTGGTGGACCGGGACGACCGGGTCGTCGGTCGGGCCCCCCGGGGCGAGGTGTACCGCCGGGGACTGCTCCACCGGTGCGTGTTCGTGCTGGCCAGGGACGCGGAGGGGCGGGTGTTCGTGCACCGGCGGACCGCGTCGAAGCTGGTCTTCCCCTCGTACTACGACATGTTCGTGGGCGGGGTGCTGGGCGCCGGGGAGCAGTACCCGGAAGCCGCGCTGCGCGAGGCCGGGGAGGAGCTCGGGGTGAGCGGGCTGCCGCGGCCGGAACCGCTGTTCAAGTTCCTCTACGAGGGTCCGGGCGGCGGCTGGTGGTCGTACGTGCACGAGGTGCGGTGCACCCTGCCGGTGGCTCCGCAGGCCTCGGAGGTGGACTGGCACACCTGGCTGCCGCAGGAGGAGCTGGACCGGCGGGTCGTGGGCGGGGAGTGGCCGTGGGTGCCGGACGGGCTGGAGGCGTACCGGCGGCTGCGCGCCTTCCGGGAGGGCGGGACCTTCCCGGAGGGCGGGACCTTCCCGGAGGGCGGGACCTTCCGGGAGGGCGGGACCCAGCCCGCGCCGGGTCCGTGACGGGGACGTAAATTGGCCATGTGATCGACTTCGTCAAGGACCTGCGGCTCTGGTTCGCACCGGAGCGGGTGCGGGACGAGGGCGAGACGCCGGACTACCGCTTCTCCCTCGCCAACGAGCGGACCTTCCTCGCCTGGATACGGACCGCGCTGGCCCTGGTGGGCGGCGGGTTCGCGGTGGACCAGTTCCTGCCGGACCTGCGGTGGGGGGTGCGGATCGGGATGGCCTTCGCGCTGCTGGCGGTGGGGGCGGCGTGCGCGCTGCGGGCCGTGAACCACTGGGTGGGGTGCGAGCGGGCCATGCGGCGGGGCGAGGACCTGCCGGTGTCGCGGTTCCCGGTGGTGCTGAGCCTGGGCGTGGGGCTGGTGGCGACGGCGATGGTGGTGGTCGTGCTGCTGGGCTGGACGGCCGGGCGGTGACCGGTCCCGGTACGGCGGCCCGCGACGCGGGGCTCCAGCCCGAGCGGACGCGGCTGGCGTGGCGGCGTACGACGCTGGCCTGCTCGGTCACGGCGGTGCTGGCGCTGCGCCAGGCCCTGCACGGGACGGGCTCGCGGGTGGAGGTGGCCGGGACGGCGGTGATCGCGCTGATCTGGGCGGTCTTCCTGTGGCTGGCGCACCGGCGGGTGCGGGAGCTGGCCGGGGCCCGGCCGCCGGGGCTCTCTCCCCGGGTGGCGCTGGGGGTGGTGCTGTGTTCGGTGGGCCTGGCGGTGTTCGCGATGGCGGTCATCGTCTGAGCCGCTCGTCCGATGATCAGGAGAGTGCCGCGCCACGGGGACACAACGGGCGTCGCGGGGCATTGCGGTCTAGCCTCGGCCGCATGACGACCCTGCACCAGGAACACCCCACGCACGCCCACGAGCACGGCCCCGGCTGCGGGCACACGGCGGTCGAGCACGGTGACCACCTGGACTACGCGCACGACGGCCACCTGCACCGGCAGCATTCGGGGCACTGGGACGAGTGCGAGACCGCCGAGCACGCCCCGCACGAGGAGCACGACCACCGGCACGGCGAGGGCTGCGGGCACGACGCGGTCCCGCACGGCGACCACCTGGACTACCTGCACGACGGGCACCGGCACGCCCAGCACGACGGCCACTACGACGACCACTGACGGCCCCGCTCTCCCCGGCCGCAACCCCGGCTGACAGGATGCTGACCGCCTGTCACAGCGATCCGGGGAGAGCGTCCATGACCGTCGAAGAGCCGTACGTCGTCCAGCCCGCGGCCGGGGTGTACGCCTACGTCCAGCCCGACGGGGGCTGGTGCCTGAACAACGCCGGCTGGATCAGCGACGGCGGGCGCACCCTGCTCGTCGACACCGCCGCCACCGAGCGGCGCGCGCTGGCCCTGCGCGAGGCCGTCGTGGCGTCCGGGGTGCCGCTGCCCCGGACCGTGGTCAACACCCACCACCACGGCGACCACACCTACGGCAACGCCTCCTTCGCCCCCGAGGCCGTGATCGTCGGCCATGACAACGCGCGCGCCGAGCAGCTCGCCGCCGGGCACCAGCTGGAGCTGATCTGGCCCGCGACCGACTTCGGGGCGATAGAGATCACCGCGCCCGACCTGACGTACACCGACCGGCTGACCCTGCACGTCGGCGACACCGAGGTGCGGGTGATCCACCCGGGCACGGCCCACACCACCGGGGACTCGGTCGTGTGGCTGCCCCGGCAGCGGGTGGTGTTCACCGGCGACCTGGTCTTCGCGGGCGGCACACCGTTCCTCGCGATGGGCTCCCTCGCCGGGTCGCTGCGGGCGCTGGAGCTGCTGCGCTCGCTGGGAGCGGAGACCGTCGTACCGGGTCACGGGCCGCTGACCGACGCCTCGGCGTACGACGCGACCGAGCGGTACCTGCGGTACGTGGCCGGGCTGGCCCGGGAGGGCCGGGGCGTGGGCCTCACTCCGCTGGAGGTGGCCCGTCGGGCGGACCTGGGCGAGTTCGCGGCCTGGCGGGAGAGCGAGCGGCTGGTGGCGAACCTGCACCGGGCGTACGCCGAGCTGGCCGGGGAGCCCGAGGGGGCGCCGCTGGACATCATGGCGGTGCTGCGGGACATGACCGTGATGAACGGCGGGACTCCGATCCTGTGCCACGCGTGAGCTGAGGGGGGTCGGCCGGAGGAGTTCTTTCGGCCACCCCTATGGACGGCATACCGACTGGTCGGCATGATGGCTCCCGGACCGAGAATCCCGTCGTCGACTTCGTACGGAGGCGCGCCCCATGACCCCAGCCGATCCCCGAGGCCTCGATCTGCGGAGGCTGCGCGGCCATCTGGACGCCGCGCGGCCCGGGCTCACGGCGGGGCCGCTGAGCGGCCGGCTGATCGAGGGGGGCCGGTCGAACCTGACGTACGCGGTCACCGACGGCGCCTCCCGCTGGGTGGTGCGGCGCCCGCCGCTGGGGCACGTCCTGGCCACCGCGCACGACATGCGGCGCGAACACCGGGTGATCTCGGCCCTGCACGGGACGGCCGTACCGGTGCCCGAGCCGCTGCTGCTGTGCGAGGACGAGGAGGTGCTGGGGGCGCCGTTCTACGTCATGGAGCACGTGGACGGGGTCCCGTACCGGACCGCCGGGCAGCTCGCGGAGCTCGGCCCCGAGCGCACCCGGCGGGCGGTGCTGGGCCTGGTGGACACCCTGGTCGACCTGCACGCGGTGGACCCGGAGGCGGTCGGCCTGGGCGACTTCGGCCGGCCCGAGGGCTTCCTGGACCGGCAGCTGCGCCGCTGGGGCAAGCAGCTCGCGGCCTCCCGGGGACGGGAGCTCGCCGGGATCGACGAACTGCACGGGGCGCTGGGACGGGCACTGCCCCCCTCCCCCGCGCCGACCGTGGTGCACGGGGACTTCCGGCTGGACAACGTCCTGATCGGCGGGCCGGACGACACGATCCGGGCGGTCCTGGACTGGGAGATGTCCACGCTGGGCGACCCGCTGACCGACCTCGGCCTGCTGGTGATGTACAGCTCCGACCTGGGCCTGAGCGAATCCCCGGTCAGTACGACGAGCGGGGCGCCCGGCCATCCGGCGCCCGCCGAGCTGGTCGAGCGGTACGCCGCCCGCTCGGGGCGGGACACCGCGTCGATCGCCTGGTACACGGCCTTCGCCTGGTTCAAGCTCGCCGTGATCCTCGAAGGCATCCACTACCGGTACACGCTCGGGCAGACGGTCGGCGCCGGCTTCGACCGGATCGGCGAGCTGGTCCCGGTCTTCATCGAGCACGGACTGACCACCCTCCAGGAAGGCTGAGGAGACGCACGGCATGGACTTCGCATTCGACACCCGGACCGAGGAACTCCGCGGGCGGCTGCTCGCGTTCATGGAGGAGTACGTCTACCCGGCGGAACCCGTCGCCGCCGAGCAGCGCGCACGGCTGGCCTCGCCCTGGGACACCCCGGCCGTCTTCGGTGAGCTGAAGGCCGAGGCGCGCCGCCAGGGGCTGTGGAACCTGTTCTTCGTAGACCAGCACGGCCTGCCGGACGGGGAGTACGGCGCGGGGCTGACCAACCTCCAGTACGCCCCGCTCGCCGAGATCACCGGCCGCAGCCCGCACCTGGCTCCGATGGCGACCAACTGCGCGGCCCCGGACACCGGGAACATGGAGCTGCTCGCGCAGTTCGGCGACGAGGCGCAGAAGAAGCAGTGGCTGGAGCCGCTCCTCGCCGGGGAGATCCGCTCCGCCTTCGCGATGACCGAGCCCGAGGTGGCCTCCTCGGACGCGTCGAACATCGAGACGCGCATCGAGCGGGACGGCGACTCGTACGTGGTCACGGGGCGCAAGTGGTACATCTCGGGGGCGATGAACCCGGACTGCAAGGTCTTCATCGTGATGGGCAAGACCGACCCGGACGGCGCCGATCCGCGCCGCCGGCAGTCGATGGTCCTGGTTCCGCGCGACACCCCGGGCGTGGAGGTGCGCCGGGCGATGACGGTGTACGGGTACGCGGACCACGACCACGGCGGCCACGCCGAGGTGGTCTTCGACGGGGCCCGGGTCCCGGCGGGGAACCTGATCGGAGGGGAGGGCGCCGGCTTCGCCATCGCCCAGGCCCGGCTCGGCCCGGGCCGGATCCACCACTGCATGCGGCTGATCGGGATGGCGGAGCGGGCCGTCGAGCTGATGTGCCGGCGCGCGGTGGGGCGTACGGCCTTCGGGAAGGAGCTGGCCGCGCAGGGAGTCGTGCAGAACTGGATCGCGGACGCCCGGGTCACCATCGAGCAGCTGCGGCTGCTGGTGCTGAAGACGGCCTGGCTGATGGACACGGTCGGCAACCGGGGCGCGCACACCGAGATCCAGGCCATCAAGATCGCCACCCCGCGCGCCGTCGTGGGGATCCTGGACCAGGCGGTGCAGCTGCACGGCGCGGGCGGGGTCAGCCAGGACTTCCCGCTCGCCGAACTGTGGGCGGCGGCGCGGACCCTGCGGCTGGCGGACGGCCCGGACGAGGTGCACCAGCGCTCGCTGGCGCACCGCGAACTGAAGCCCTACCGCGCCTGAGCCGGGTGCGGCGCGAGGTCAGCGGGTCCGGTGGGGTCGCGCCCGGCGAACGCCAGGAGCCGCTCCGCGCGGCGCACCCCTCCGGAACGGCCGGGGGCGGCGCGTACCCGTAGCCCCGGAACCGAGTCGAACCGCATCACGCGCCGGCGGGGCCCCGGGGGACCGTGGAGCGGCCGGACGCCGCCGCGATGACCTCGTCCAGCACCTCGCGGGAGCGGACGAGGTCGCCGATCATCCGGTCGATCCGGTCCCGCTCGCCGGCCAGTTCGGCCACCAGGGCGGGGGTGGCGCGCACCGAGGGGCCGCCGTCCTCGTCCCGCATGCAGGGCAGGATCTGCCTGATCCTGGAACTGTTCAGTCCGGCCGCGTAGAGCTCCTGGATCCGGATGACCCGGTCGACGGCCCGCTCGGGGAAGTCCCGGTGGCCGCCGGGCGTCCGGTCGGACGCCAGCAGGCCCTGCTGCTCGTAGTAGCGCAGCGAACGCTCACCGACCCCGGTGAGCGCCGCCAGTTCACCGATCCGCACGGCCACCTCCTGGGCACTCGCCCTTGAACCTGACACTGGTGTCAGGTTCTACGGTACCGGCATGACGCAGACACGACAGACCCCCGCCGCATCCCGCCTCTTCGAACCCGCCCTCCTCGGCGGCCTGGAGCTGCCCAGCCGCCTGGTGATGGCCCCGCTGACGCGCAACCGCGCCGGGGCCGACGGGGTGCCCGGAGAGCTCATGGCCACCCACTACGCGCAGCGCGCCTCGGCCGGCCTGATCATCGCCGAGGGCACCACCCCGAACGCCGTCGGGCAGACCTACCCGCACATCCCCGGCATCCACACCCCGGCGCAGACCGCCGGGTGGCGCCGGGTCACCGACGCCGTGCGCGCCGCCGGCGGGCGGATGTTCCTCCAGCTCCAGCACGGTGGCCGGGTCGGGCACCCCGACACCAGCGGGCACGTACCGCTCGCGCCGTCCGCCGTGCGCTTCCCGGAGCCGCTGGAGACCCCGGGCGGGCCGCGGGAGGGCGTCACGCCCCGCGTGATGAGCGAGGAGGACATCCGCTCCACCATCGCCGACTTCGCGAACGCCGCCCGCAACGCCGTCGAGGCGGGCTTCGCCGGGGTGGAGGTGCACTCCGCCAACGGCCATCTGCTCCACCAGTTCCTCGCCGGGAACACCAACCTCCGCACCGACGCGTGGGGCGGGTCCGTCGAGAAGCGGATCCGGTTCTCCGTCGAGGTGGTCCGGGCCGTCGCCGAGGCCGTCGGCCCGGAGCGGGTCGGCGTACGGATCTCCCCGGGGACCAACGTCAACGGCGTACGGGAGGACGACACCGAGCGGCTCTACCCGGCGCTGGTCGCGGCCCTGGCGGAGCTGGAGCCGGTCTACCTGCACCAGGTCCACTCCGACCCGGACCAGCCCCTCTTCGCGGAGATCCGCAGGGCCTGGCCCGGCACCCTGATCGCCAACCCCCGGCTCTCCCACGAGGAGCTCGCCGCCGACGCGGGCCGGCTCCGGGGCGAGCGGCTGCTGGCCGCGGGCGCCGACCTGGTCGCGCTCGGGCGGGGGTTCCTGGCCAACCCCGACCTGGTGGAACGGCTGCGCACGGGCGCGCCGCTCAACGCGCTCCGCCCGGAGTTCCTGATGCACGTACACGGCCCCGAGGGCTACAACGACTACCCGGCACTGGCCGGAGCGGCGGCCGCCGTTGTCTAGGGGGTGTCGTGTGGGTCAGCCCGGCCTGATCCACACGGCACCGCCTAGGGGCGCAGGGAGCGGAGCAGGAGGTCGGCGAGGTGTTCGGCGACCTGGTGCGGGGTGAGCGGGCCGTCCGTGCGGTACCAGGTGGACAGGTGGTGCACGGAGCCGAAGTAGTAGTCGACCACCAGGTCGGCGGGCGTGGCCGTGGCGAAGACCCCGCTGCGCATGCCCTCCTCGACCAGCGCGCGGAACCGCTCGTGGTAGCGCCGGCGCTCGGCCCGTACCTGCTTGTACTTCTCCGGTCCGAGCTGGTGCATCGACCGGAAGAAGATCATGGCGTCGTCGAGGTTCTCGATGGTGGTGACCACGACGTCGGCGGCGGCGGCCCGCAGCCGCTCCTCGACGGGGGCGTCGGAACCGGCCACCGCGTCCAGGCGCTGCTGCTGGAGGCGCAGCATGCGCGCGTACACCTCGTGCAGCAGGTCGTCCTTGGAGCCGAAGTAGTGGTAGAGGGCGCCCTTGGTGACCCCGGCCGCCTCGACGATCTCCTGTACGGAGGTGCGGTCGTACCCGCGTTCGGCGAAGAGCCTGGTGGCGACGGCCAGCAGCCGCTGCGGCACCGGGGTCTCCCGGTTTCCGTCCTCGGGGCCCTCGGTGGTCCTGGCGGCCATGGCGCTCGCCTTCCTCTCCTGATCCTCCGACTGTTTTCAGCCGCGGTCGCGCAATTCTCGTCGCAGGATCTTGCCACTGGTGGTCTGCGGAAGGACAGGCAGGATCTCGACCTGGCGCGGGTACTTGTACGCGGCCAGGCGCTCGGCGCAGTACGCGGCGAGTTCCGCCGGGCCGGCCGAGGCGCCCGGGCGCAGGCTCACGTACGCCTTCACCGTCTCCCCGCGGTAGGCGTCCGGGACGCCGACCACGGCCGCCTCGCGTACGGCGGGGTGGGTGTAGAGCACGTCCTCCACCTCCCGGGGCCAGACCTTGAACCCGGAGGCGTTGATCATGTCCTTCTTGCGGTCGACGACGTAGAGCCAGCCGTCGGGGTCCATGAACCCGACGTCCCCGGTGCGCAGTTCGCCATCCGGGAAGGCCGCGGCGGTGGCGTCGGGCAGCCCCCAATAGCCGGGGACGACCTGCGGCCCGCGCACGGCTATCTCCCCGGTCTCCCCGAGCGGGAGCTCGGCGCCGTGCTCGTCGAGGATGCGTACGCGGGTCTGCGCGCCCGGGACCCCGACGGAGAGGGTGCCGGTGGCGGGGTCGACGGGCGCTTCGAGGTGCGCGGGGACCGAGGCGCAGGGGGCGGTGCACTCGGTGAGGCCGTAGCCGTTGCGCAGGTAGAACCCGAAGGCGGCGCGGAGGCGTTCGACGAGCGCGGGCGGGAGCGGGGCGCCGCCGGAGGAGACCACCTGGAAGGAGGTGAAGTGGTCCCGGGTGGCGTCGGGGTGCGCGGCGAGGGCCATGAAGGCGGTGGCCGGGCCGATGGTGTAGGCGGGGCGGTGTTCGAGGAAGGCGTCGAGGACGGCCCCGGGGTGGAAGCGGTGGGTGAGGACCAGGGTCCCGGCGTTGACGAAGCAGGCGGCGAGCTCGCAGACCAGGCCGGTGATGTGGAAGAGCGGGGCGAGCGCGAAGTACCCGGCGCCCTCGGGGAGGGGGTGGCCGGTGACCTGCCGGGTGGCGTTGTAGGTGATCGCCCCGTGCGGGTTCATGGCGCCCTTGGGGGTGCCGGAGGTGCCGGAGGTGTAGCTGATGAGGGCGGTGTCGGCGGCGGTGAGCCCGGGGTCGGCGGGAGCGGGGCGGCCCTGGCGGGCCACGTCGAGCAGGTCGGCCGCACCCGGCGCCGGGGCCTGGGGCCGGGGCCGGGCCGGGAGGACCCGGGGGTCGTTCCGGGTCTGGAAGTCGGTGTTCCGGGCGGTCAGGACGGTCCGTACGGCGGAGTCGTCCACCGCCCCCCGCAGGTACCCCTCCCAGGCGTCCCCCTCGCACACGAGCGCGACCGCCCCGGAGTCCCGCAGGACGTGCCCGGCCTCCCCCGCCTTGTACATCGGGTTCAGCGGGACGACCACCGCCCCGGCCTTCCACGCGGCCAGCACCGCGAGCACGAAGTGCGGGGTGTTCTGCAGCATGACCGCCACCCGGTCGCCCCGCCCGACCCCCCGCCCGGCGAGGTACCCGGCCAGCGAGTCGGAGAGGGCGTCGGCCTCGGCGTACCCGATCCGCCCGTCGAAGTACGCCAGCGCGGGACGCCCCGGCGCCCGGGCCACGGCGGCCCGGAAGGCGTCCAGCACGCTCGCCGGCGGCGCCACCGGCGCCAGCTGGGCGGGGCTCAGCCGGCCCAGCCACGGCCGGGCGGCGTAGGGGGACCCGGAGGGGGGCGTCACGAGCCCTCCCACTTCCGCTGGAGGCGGTTCATGGAGTGCAGCCACCGGTCGGGGTCGGTCGCGCGGGCGGTGTGGAAGTCCGCCACCTCGGGGTGCGGGAGGATCAAGAACCGGCCCTTCTCCATGCCGTCGAACAGTGCTTCGGCGACCGTTTCCGGCTCGATCGCGGTCGGCGCCAGGACCAGTTCCCCCGCCGAACCGGAGGCGGTCAGCATGTCGGTGCGCACCCCTTGCGGGCAGATGGCGTGGACCTGGACGCCCCGGTGGCGGTAGGTCAGCGACAGCCATTCCGCGAAGGCGAGGGCACCGTGCTTCGTGACACTGTACGGGGCCGCTCCGATCATGGTCAGCAGCCCGGCGGCGGAGACCGTGGACACGAAGCGGCCGCTGCCGCGCTCCAGCCAGTCGGGCAGCAGGGCCCGCGCGGCCCGCACGTGCGCCATGACGTTGGTGTCCCAGGCGGCCTCCCAGACGGCCTCGTCCGCGAAGGCGTCGCCGCCCGAGGCGAGTCCGGCGTTGGCGCAGTACACGTCGACCGTGCCGCCGAGGGCCTCGCGGGCCTCCCCGACGACCGCGGAGGCGTCGCCGGGGACGGCGATCGCCCGGGCGCCGGTCGCGTCGATGGCGGCGGCCACGGAGGCGGCCCTGGCGGCGTCGAGGTCGTTGACGACGACGGTGGCCCCTTCGGCGGCGAAGCGGTGGGCGAGGGCCGCGCCGATGCCGCCGCCCGCGCCGGTGACGACGACTCGCTGGTCCTGGTACGCGCTCGCGCTCACGGGGGTCACCTTTCGCCACTGCCGACTGCCGGCCGGACCGGCCGGATCCCGGCAGACTAACCAGTCGGTATGTGCCGGCGGAAGGGGTGCGGGGCCTAGCGTGGCGGGATGACGCTGTCGCGACGCGGGGTGCTGGGGATGGCGGGGGCCGTGGGGGCCGCAGGGGCCCTGGGGGGCGCGGGGGCGGGGCAGGCGGGCGCCGCCGAGCGGGTGCGCACCGGCTTCGAGCGGCTCGCCGCCGACGGGTACGCGGAACTCGCCGGGCAGCGGGTCGGGGTGGTCACCAACCCCACCGGGATCACCGCCGACGCCCGCCACCTGGTCGACGTACTGCACGCCGACGAACGGGTGGACCTGGTCGCGGTGTTCGGGCCGGAGCACGGCTTCCGCGGGACGGCTCAGGCGGGCGGGTCCGAGGCGGCCGGCCGCGATCCGGCGACCGGGCTGCCGGTGTACGACACGTACGGCAGGAGCGGGCAGCAGCTCGCGGACGTGTTCACGGCGGCGGGCGTCGACACGGTCGTCTTCGACATCCAGGACGTCGGGGCGCGCTTCTACACCTACATCTGGACCCTGTACGACTGCATGCGCGCGGCCGCGCTCGCCCGCAAGGCGGTGGTGGTGCTGGACCGGCCCAACCCGGTGGGCGGGCGGCGGGCGGCCGGGCCGGTGCTGGAGCGGGCGTACGCGAGCTTCGTGGGCCGGGAGCCGATCGCGCTGGCGCACGGGATGACGGCGGCCGAGCTGGCCCTGCTGTTCAACGGCGAGTTCCTGAAGGGCGCCGGCCCCCGGCTGCGGGTGGTGCCGGTGTCGGGGTGGCGCCGGGGGTCCTTCTTCGGGGAGACGGGCCTGCCCTGGGTGCCGCCGAGCCCGAACATGCCGACCCCGGACACGGCGCTCGCGTACGCGGGGACCTGCCTCTTCGAGGGGACCACCCTGTCCGAGGGCCGCGGTACGACCACGCCCTTCGAGGTGGTCGGCGCGGAGGGCGTCGACCGGCGGTGGGCGGAGGCTGCGAACGGGCTGGGGCTGCCCGGGGTGTGGTTCCGGGAGACCTGGTTCACGCCCGCCTTCTCCAAGCACGCCGGCAAGGTCTGCGGCGGGGTGCGGCTGGTCGTGCACGACCGGGAGGCCTTCGATCCGGTGCGGGCGGGGATCGGGCTGCTGGTGACGGCGCGGCGGGTGTGGGGCGGCTTCGGGTGGCGGGCGGACCACTGGATCGACCGGCTGACCGGCTCCGACCGGGTGCGGACGATGGTGGACGCGGGTGCGGGGGTGGACGAGGTCGCGGGCGCCTGGGCCGCCGGGCTGGCCGGGTTCTCGGCGGTGCGGGCGGGGTATCTCCTCTACCCCTGACCCGGACCGGGGCTCCCTCGCGGACCGGTGCGGTCACGGGTCTGGCCGACGCGGCCCGTCGGCGGGATGCTGCGAGCACCGGAGGCGGCGCGCGGGAAGGGGGAGGCCATGGTGGACAGCGGTGGTGCGGCGGCGGCCGGAGCCGGGATCGGGGTGGGCCCGTACCAGGAACTGACCTTCGACGCCCAGGGCGACGTGGATCCCGCCACGCGTGCCGCGGTGGCGCGGATCGAGGCGACGGACCTGCTGGTCTTCGCCCACGGCTGGAACAGCGACCGGTCCACCTCGACCCGGCTCTTCGACCGCTTCTTCGCCCCCTTCCCGGGGTTGGTGGGGGCGGGGGTGCGGCTGGGGTACGTGGGGGTGGTGTGGCCGTCGATCCGCTTCCCGGACGAACCGATCCCGGACTTCGACCCGCACGGCGCCCTGCCGGGGGCGGGCGCCGGGACGGCTCTCGACGACGCCACGCGCGCGGCTCTCGGGGTGTTCTGGCCGGGGCGGGAGGCGGAGCTCGACCGGGTCGCCGAGCTGCTCGCGGAGCGGCCGGAACCGCCCGCGGCGCTCGCCGAGTTCGGGGCGCTGGTACGCCAGCTCGTGCACGCCGACGCGGTGGGCCCGGCCGTCGACCCGGAGGCGCCGGCCGTCTTCGTCCGGGACACCGCCGAGGTGTGCCGGGCCCTGGCGGAGGCCCTGGCTCAGGCAGGGGGCGGTGACGGGGGCGTCGAGGGGGGCGTGCCGGAGCTCGCGCTCGGCGACGGGGTGCGCTCGTTGTGGGGCGGGGCCAAGGAGCTGCTGCGCCAGGCCACGTACTACGAGATGAAGAGGCGGGCCGGGGTGGTCGGCGAGCACGGGCTCGGCCCGGTCCTCACCGATCTCGCGGGACGCCGGCCGGCCCTGCGCGTCCACCTGGTCGGCCACAGCTTCGGCGCCCGGGTGGTGTCCTTCTCCCTGCGGGCCGTGCCGGACGGGGCGCGGCACGTGAAGTCGCTGACGCTGCTCCAGGGGGCCTTCTCCCACTACGCGTTCAGCGAGCGGCTCCCCCACGACCGGCGGCGGGGCGGGGCCCTGGGCGGGCTCCAGCGCCGGGTGGACGGACCGGTGGTGGCCTGCCATTCCGCCCACGACTCGGCGCTGCGCGTGTTCTATCCGCTGGCCTCCCGGATGGCGGGTGATTCGGCCGGTCTGCTCGGCTTCGACGAGCGGTGGGGCGCGGTCGGGCACGACGGGGTGCAGGCGGTGCCCGGCGCGCCGCGGCTGAGCCTGGAGGCGGCCCTGCGGGGCGGGCTGCCGGAGGCGGGTTGCGTCAGCGTGGACGCGGGCTCCGTGGTGCGCCGCGGCGGTGCTCCGTCGGGGGCGCACAGCGACATCTGCCACGAGGAACTGGCCCGGATCGTGGTCGGGGCGGGGCGCATGGGGCGCTGAGTTCCGGCCATGTGCCACCCGCACGCCTCGACCGCCCCCGCATGCGCCCGCATCCTGCCGGGCATGTTGGGCACGTCGCGGGGGGTCGCTTCGTTCGACGGAGTGACGCGGTCACTGGTGTGGGCATGGCACGGCGGAGGTGAAGGTACGGTGGCAGGTTTTCGGAGTCTGGCCTACCAGGTGCGCGACGCGCGCAACGACCGGGCCCTGCGGCGCCATTCGCTGCGCCGCTGCCTGGAGCGGTTCGCGCCCTACGGGCACCGGGCGACGTGGTGGCACCTGTGCGACCGGCACGGGATCGCTCCCGAGGACCGGGGCGCGGACCCGCTGCGGCTGGTGGCGGCGCTGGAGGAGCTGGAGGAGGCGCGGGCGGTCTGGCTGGAGTACGAGCGGCAGTTCGCGGAGCGGCGCAGACGCGAGAAGCACCACGGGGTACGGCGGCCGGAGTGGGCCTGGGGCGGCAGCGGGGACGCCGTGGTGCGCTGCGCCGACCCGGGTGTGCGGCCGGAGGGGACGCTGGGCGAGGTGCTGCGGCGGCTGGTCGCGGCCCTGGAGTCGGAGCCGGGGACCGCGTGCCCGGTCTGCGGCGAGGAGGAGCTGCGCTGGCCGGCCGCCCTGTCGGGGCCGGCCGTGTGGGCCGGGGCCTGGTCGTGGGACGGGCCGGTGTGCGGGGGCTGCGGGATCGTGGTGCCCCGGCCGGCGCTGGCGGAGGCCTCGGCGGGGCACGAGGCGGCGGGCGCGGCGTGAGCGGGGCGGGCGGGGCCGGCTGGGCGGGTGCGGCGTGAGCGGGGCGGGCGGGGCCGGCCGGGCGGGTGCGGGGGTGCTCCAGGTCGCGCTGAACGGCTCGCGGGGCGCGGCCGACGGGGCGGCGGTGCCGCTGTCCCCGGGGGATCTGGCCCGGTCGGCGCTGGAGGCCCTGGCCGCCGGGGCCGGCGAGGTGCTGGTGCACCCGCGGACCCCGTGCGGGCGGGAGAGCCTCTCGCCCCGGGTGGTGGGGCCGCTGCTGGAGGAGTTGCGCGGCACGGGGGTCCGCGTACCTCTGACGGTTCCGGCGGGTGTCGCGGCCGAGCCGGATCCGGCGGGGCGGCTGGAGCGGGTGCGGTCCTGGACGGTGCTGCCGGACCGGGCGGTGGTGCCGTTCGCGGAGCCCGGGGCCCGGGAGCTGGCGGTGGCCCTGCTGGGGCGCGGGGTGGCGGTGGACGCGGTGGTCCCGCTGGGCGCCGGGGCCGGGCCGGAGCCGCTGGCCCGGTTCCTGGAGTGGGCGGCGCCGGAGCCGGCCCGCGTCCGGCTGGTGGCGGAGCTGGCGGAGGCCGATCCGGCGCTGGTGGCGGGGCTGCGGTGGCTGCCGCCGGTGCCGGTGGTGCTGTACGGACGGGAGGCCGCCGCCTGGCCGGTGCTGCGGCTGGCAGCGCGGTGCGGTGCGGGCGCGCGGATCGGCGTGGCGCAGGTACTGCACCTTCCGGACGGGCGGGCGGCCCGGTCGAACGCCGAACTGGTGGCGGCCGCCGTGGAGTTGCGTGGGGCCGCGGCTACTGCGAGAGCCTGGAGCCGGTGAGGCGCTCGCCGAAGACGTCGTCCGGGTTGGACAGGGCGCAGTTCTTCAGCGAGAGGCAGCCGCAGCCGATGCAGTCGGACAAGTGGTCGCGCAGGCTGCTGAGTTGCCGGATCCGCTGATCCAGTACGGCGCGCCAGTTCTCGGAGAGCCGCGCCCAGTCCTCGCGGGTGGGGGTGCGCTCCTCGGGCAGTTCGCCGAGCGCCTCGCGGATGCTGGCGAGCGGGATGCCCACGCGCTGGGCGGCCCGTACGAAGGCGACCCGGCGCAGTGCCTCACGGCTGTAGCGGCGCTGGTTGCCGGAGGTGCGGCGGCTGCTGATCAGCCCCTTGGCCTCGTAGAAGTGCAGGGCGGAGACGGCCGCCCCGCTGCGCGCGGACAGCTGGCCGACGGTGAGTTCGTGGACTTTCTCGGGAATCTGCGGCACACGGCCGAGCCTAGCCGGACGTCCGTTGACAGACGTACCAGGGCCCCAGCATGCTGAGCAAGCGCTTATTCGACTGAGGGGCCGGAAACGGCAGTGGACAGCGGAAGACAGGGGCAGGGCATGGCCGAACCGAGGATCTTCACATCCGCCGAGGAGCTGCGCGCCGGCATCGGCGAGCCGCTCGGCCCGAGCGGGTGGCTGGAGGTGGACCAGAAGCGGATCGACCTCTTCGCGGACGCGACCGGGGACCACCAGTGGATCCACGTGGACCCGGAGCGCGCCGCGGCCGGGCCCTTCGGCTCCACCATCGCGCACGGCTATCTGACGCTGTCGCTGCTGCCGAGCCTGGTGCCGCAGATCATGCGGGTCGAGGGCATGCGGATGGGCATCAACTACGGCACCGACAAGGTGCGTTTCCCCGCCACCGTCCCGGTCGGCTCGCGGCTGCGCGCCACCGCCGTGATCACCTCGGTCACCGAGGCGGGCGGGGGCGTACAGGTCGCGGCGACGGTCACCGTGGAGCGCGAGGGCGGCGAGAAGCCGGTGTGCGTCGCGGAGTCGGTGTCGCGCTACTACTTCTGAGCGGCCCCGGCGGCCGGGCGCGCGCCCACCATCCGGAGCACGAGGTCGGCGTACAGCGCGCCGACCTCGTCGGGCGTGCGGTGTCCGGCGGTGCTGAACCAGCGCGCCACGTCGATGCACAGCGACAGCACGGCGAGCGTGGTGCCCGGGACGTCGGGAACGTCGAACTCCCCGGCCCGCACGCCGTCGGCGAGGATCCGGCGCACGGCGGCGTCGCTCAGCCGGCGCAGGGCGACGATCTCGGAGCGGTGCTCCGGGGCGAGCGCGTCGAGCTCGTACTGGACGACGCGGGCGGTGGTGTGGTGCGCGGCGTGCCAGCGCACGAAGGAACGCACGGCCGCGTCCAGCCGGTCGGCGGCGGCCCCCGGACCGGAGGCGGCGGTCTCCAGGATCTCCAGCGCCTTGTCGTGCCCTATCCGGCTGATCCGGTGGAGCAGTTCTTCCTTGGTCTTGTAGTGGATGTAGAGCGCGGCCGGGCTCATCCCGGCGCGGCCGGCGATGTCGCGGGTGGTGGTCGCGTGGTACCCGCGCTCGGCGAAGGCGTCGACGGCCGCCACGAGCAGCCGCCGCGCGGCGTCGGGGGTGACCTCCGACCACGGCTGGTAGCCGCCGGTCGTCTCCGCCGCGCTGTCCATCGCTCGCCACCCTCTTCGTCCTGTAGGAAGACGCCAGCTTACCGGAGGGTGAGCAAGCGCTTAGGCCGCCTCTTGTGGATCAGGCCGGGCCCGCGGCGCCCTGATCCAAAGGACACGGCCCGGGACAGCGGACGTCCCGGGGGCTATTTCGGCGAGAAGGGGTCGAACTCCGCCATGATCTTCTCCATCCGCGCCTGATCGACCCGGCTGACGATCTGCGTCGCCTCCTGCCGGTCGCGGATCACCTTGGCCAGGGTGAAGGCGGAGGTGGTCAGGTAGAGGACGGCGATCCCGAGGAAGGACCGGACCCAGCCGTCGACGTCCATGTTGTAGATCCCCACGGCCACGGCGGCCAGGGCGATGCCGAAGGAGGCGACGGCCTGGCCGTAGTACGCCCCCGTGTTCTGCTGCTTGACCGGTGTCTCGTTCATGGGCCCAGCATCGGGCTCCGTGACGCGGACCACATCCGTGCGGGTACTCAGACGGGTACTCAGAACGCGGAGACCCCGGTGCGGGCGCGGCCGATGAGCAGCTTCTGGATCTGACTGGTGCCCTCGTAGAGGGTCATGACGCGGGCGTCGCGCAGCAGCTTGCCGGCCGGGTACTCGTCGACGTAGCCGTAGCCGCCGTGCACCTGCAGGGCGTTGCCCGCGGCGCGCACCGCGGCTTCGGAGGCGAAGAGCTTGGCGGTGGAGGACTCGGTGGCGAAGGGCTGCCCGCGGTCGATCAGGTCCGCGACCCGCCAGGTCAGCAGCCGGGCCGCGTCGACGTCGACCGAGATGTCGGCGATCAGCTCCTGCACCAGCTGGTGGTGGGCGATCGGCTTGCCGAACTGCTCGCGCCGGGCCGCGTACGAGACCGCCGCGTCCAGCGCGGCCTGGGCGATGCCGACGCAGCCGGCGGCCACCGACATCCGCCCCTTGGCCAGGGCCGACATCGCCACGGAGAAGCCCTTGCCCTCGGGGCCGAGCATCGCGGGGGCGGGGACGCGGACGGCGTCGAGGGTGAGTTCGGCGGTGGCCTGGCCGCGCAGGCCGAGCTTGCCGCGCACCTCACGGCGGGTCAGGCCGGGGCTGTCGGCGGGGACCAGGAAGGCGGAGATGCCCCGGTGGCCGGGGGTCGCGGGGTCGGTCCGGGCGAAGAGGAGGACCACGTCGGCCCAGGTGCCGTTGGTGATGAACATCTTGCTGCCGCTGATGACGTACTCGTCCCCCTCGCGCACGGCGCGGGTGGTGAGGGCGGCCGCGTCGGAGCCGGTGCCGGGCTCGGTCAGACCGAAGCAGCCGAGCGCCTCGCCGGAGCACAGCCGGGGCAGCCAGGCGCGCTTCTGCTCCTCGGTGCCCCAGGCGGCGACGGTCTTGGCGACCAGGCCGAGGGAGACGGAGACGATGCCGCGCACGGCGGAGTCCCCGCGGCCGAGCTCCTCGGTGACGAGTACGTAGGAGAGGTGGTCGCCGCCGGAGCCGCCGTACTCCTCGGGGACGGTGAGGCCGAGGAAGCCGAGGTCGCCCAGCTTCTTCACGATGGAGCGGTCCACGCTCTCGGCGCGGTCCCACTCGGCGGCGTACGGGGCGATCTCGCGGTCGGTGAACGCGCGGGCGAGGCGGCGCACGGCCTCCTGCTCCTCGCTCAGCTCCAGGTTCACGGGGCCCTCCGGGGCGTGGTCCGGCCGCTCTCGGGCTCTTAAACTAGCGGCGGTAGTTTATTGCGGGGCAGGGCCTACTATGTGGCGCATGGCCAGACCGCGCAAGCCCCTCCTCAGCAGAGACCGCATCGTCGAGGCGGCGGGCGCGCTCGTGGACGAGGAGGGCCTGGAGGCGGTCTCGACGCGGCGGCTGGCCGCCGCCCTCGGGGTGAGCGGGCCCTCGCTCTACAACCACTTCCGGACCAAGGACGCGATCCTGGAGGCGGTCGCGGACGCGGTGAGCGCGAAGGTCGACCTGTCGATGTTCGACGGCGGCAAGGACTGGCGGGGCGCCCTGTACGACTGGGCGCACTCGTACCGGGAGGCCCTGTCGGACCACCCGAACATCGTGCCGGTGCTGGCCCGCGGGCCGGGCCGGCGCCCGGCGGGGCTGCGGCTGGCGGACGCGGTGTTCGGCGCCATGACGGCGGCGGGGTGGCCCCCGGCCCAGGCGACCCGGATCGGCGCTCTGATGCGGTACTTCATCCTGGGCTCGGCGGTGGCCTCGTTCGCCGGGGGTTTCGTGGACGACGAGACGGCGTACGACCCGGCGGACTACCCGCACCTGGGCCAGGCCCACCTGCTGGCGGAACGCCGGCGGGAGGTGGACGAGGGCGCCTTCGAAACGGGCCTGGCGGCCCTCCTGGACGGCCTGACCCTCCAGTACGAGGCCCTGCGGGCCGGCGCGCCAGGGGCGTAGGGCCCGGGCCGCGCGCCGGGGTGCAGGGCCCGGACCGCGCGCCGGGGGCGTGGGGCCCGGACCGCGCGCCGGGGGCGTGGGGCTAGAAGACCACCAGCGAGCGGCCGCCCTTGCCCGCGACCATCGCGTCGAAGGCCGCCGGGATGCCGTCCAGGGTGATGCGGTCGGTGACCATGGAGCCCAGGTCGAGGCGGCCGGCCCGGACGTGTTCGGCGATCACCGGGAGGTCCCGGGCCGGGTCGCTGTTGCCGTACACGCAGCCGCTGAGGGTGCGGGCGAAGTGGAAGATCTCCAGCGCGTGGAACGCCACCTGCTGGTCCTTGCCGCCGATGCCGACGACCGTGGTGCGGCCGCCGCGGCGGGTGGACTCCCAGGCCGTGCGGATGGCCGCGGCCCGGCCGACGCACTCCACGGCCACATCGGCGCCCTGCCCGCCGGTGAGGCCGCGGATCTGCTTGGCGGTGGTGTCGGAGGCGAGGACGAACTCGGTGGCCCCGGCGGCGCGGGCCAGTTCCTCCTTGGCCGGGGAGACGTCGACGGCCACGACCGGCCCGGCCCCGGCGATCCGGGCGGCCTGGAGGGCCGCGAGGCCCACCCCGCCGACGCCGAACACCGCCACCGACTCGCCCGGGCGGACCTGGGCGCTGTGGTGCACGGCTCCGTAGCCGGTCAGGACGGCGCAGCCGAGGAGGGCGGCCTCGGCGAGCGGGATCCCGGCGGGCGCGGGCAGCACGCAGTTCGCCGCGACGACGGTCTCCTCGGCGAAGGCGGCGACGTTGAGCCCGGGGTGCAGCTCGTTGCCCTCGGCGTCATGGGCGTAGACCGCGCCGACCCCGGTCAGCGCCTTGGCGCAGAGCCAGACCTCGCCGATCCGGCAGTGGTGGCACTCCCCGCAGGACGGCGCCCAGTTGAGCACCACCCCGTCGCCCGGGGAGACGTGGGTGACGCCCTCGCCGACCGCGAGGACCGTCCCCGCGCCCTCGTGGCCGAGGACGGCGGGGACGGGCACCCGCATGGTGCCGTCGGTGAGGGACAGGTCGGAGTGGCAGACCCCGGCCGCGGCGAGCCGCACCCGGACCTGCCCGGGTCCGGGGTCGGGCAGCACGATGTCCCGTATCTCCAGCGGGGCTCCGACGGCGGGCAGGATGGCGGCGCGGACCATGGTCGTCGTCTCCGTGTCTTCGGGGCTGCGGGGGCTTCGGCGGGGTATTCGGCGGCTGCGGGGGCTTCGGCGGGGAGGGTCTAGAACTGCAGGGACTTGGTCTGGAGGTACTCCCCCAGACCGTGCGCGCCCAGCTCGCGGCCGACGCCCGACTGCTTGTAGCCGCCGAAGGGCGCGAGCACGTTGAAGCGGCCGCCGTTGATGTCCACCTGGCCGGTGTCCATCCGGCGGGCGAACGCCACGGCAGTCTCCTCGTCCGCCGCCCACACCGCCCCGCCCAGGCCGTAGACGGTGCCGTTGGCGATGCGCAGGGCGTCGTCGTGGTCCTCGTAGGGGAGGATCGCCAGCACGGGGCCGAAGATCTCCTCCTGGGCGATGGTCATGTCGGGGGTGACGTCCGCGAAGACCGTCGGCGCGATGAAGTACCCGCGCTCGTGGGGCGCGTCGACGCCGCCCGCGACGAGGCGCGCGCCTTCCGCCACGCCCTTGTGGATGTACGAGCGCACCCGGTCGCGCTGGGTGGCGTTGACGACCGGCCCGAGGCGGGTGGCCCGGTCGCGGGGGTCGCCCGAGGGGTACGTGGCGACGGCGGCGGCCGCGAGGGCGACGGCCTCCTCGTGCTGGTCCCGGTGGACGAGCATGCGGGTGAGCGCGTTGCAGCTCTGGCCGGTGTTGTTCATGACGTGTCCGACGCCCGCCGCGACGGCCTTGGCCAGATCGGCCCCGGGCAGGATGACGTTCGCCGACTTGCCGCCCAGTTCGAGGGCGACGCGCTTGACGGCGGCGCCGGCGATGGCACCGATCTTCTTGCCGACGGCGGTCGAGCCGGTGAAGGAGACGAGGTCGACTCCCTCGTGCTCGGCCAGCGCCTGGCCGGCGACCGGGCCGGTGCCGGTCACCAGGTTGAAGACTCCGGCCGGGACGCCCGCCTCGTGCACGGCTTCGGCGAAGAGCTGTGCGGTCAGCGGGGTGTCCTCGGCCGGCTTGAGGACGACGGTGCAGCCGGCGGCGAGAGCGGGTGCCACCTTTGCAACGACCTGGTGCAGGGGATAGTTCCAGGGCGTGATGGCCCCGACCACGCCGACCGGCTCCATGAAGACGGTGGAGTTCCCGACCCGCTCCTCGAAGGCGTAGGAGGCGGCGAGTTCGGCGTACGAGGAGGCCACCGCGACGGGGGCGCCCACGTGCACGAGCTCCGCGAAGCCGAGCGGGGAGCCGAGCTCCGCGGTGATGGTCTCGGTGAACTCGCCCTTGCGGGCCACGAGCGCGTCGCGCAGGGCGCCGATCAGCGCGGCCCGCTCCGCCGGAGCCGTGGCCGCCCAGCCGGGGAAGGCCGCGCGGGCCGCGCGTACCGCCGCGTCCACGTCCTCGGCGGTCCCGGCCGGAACGCTGCCGATGACCTGCTCGTCGGCCGGGTTGACCACCTCGATCCGGCCTGTTCCGGCGGCGGGCCGCCATTCCCCGCCGATGTACATCCCGTCGTGGGCCTTCATGGCATTCCTCCCGAGCACCTACGAGCGCGTGGACCTGACCTCGCCGACACAGCCTACAAATTAGCGCCGGTAGTTTTCGGCCCGCCAGAGGCCCTGCCGGTCAGATGATGCCGAAAACCATCCCTGCCGCCAGGACCACGAGGGAGGTGAGGGCCGCCCATTTCACGGTGAAGCGGGTGTGGTCGCCGAACTCGACCTTGGCCATGCCGACGAGGACGTAGACGGCCGGAACCAGCGGACTGGACATGTGCAGGGCCTGCCCGACCAGGGAGGCGCGGGCGATCTCCAGCGGGGAGACCCCGTGCGCGGCGCCCGCCTCGGCCAGTACCGGCAGGACGCCGAAGTAGAAGCCGTCGTTCGACATGAAGTAGGTGAGGGGCAGGCTCAGCAGGCCGGTGACCAGGGCCATGTGCGGGCCCATCCCCTCGGGGATGGCCCCGACGAGCCAGTCGGCCATGTGCTTGACCATGCCGGTGCCGGTGAGGACGCCGGTGAAGACGGCGGCGGCGAAGACCATGCCGGCGACGTTGAGGACGTTGTCCGCGTGGGCGGCGATCCGGGCCTTCTGGTCGGGCATGTGGGGGAAGTTCACGGTGAGGGCGAGGGCCGCGCCGAGCAGGAACAGCACCGGGATGGGCAGCAACTCCATGATCATCGCGGTGAGCAGGGCGACGGTGAGGCCCGCGTTGAACCAGTAGAGGCGCGGACGCAGTGTCGGCCGCCGGGGATCCAGCCCCTGGAAGCCGTCGCCGTCGGCCGGTACGGCAGCGGATCCGGAGGAGTCGGCTGCGGAGCCGGAGGAGTCGGCTGCGGAGGCGGCGGGGGCTCCGTCGGCGGGGGCTCCCGCGCCCGGGGCGGGAGCGGAGCCGGCGGTACGGGTGTCCGCGACGGCGTCCCCGGCGCCGGTACCGGCCGCCACCAGGGACTCCTCCGCGATCTCCGCGCCCGGCATCACGAGGGAGCCGACCCGGCGGCGCTCCCTGACGCCGAGGAAGTAGGCCAGGACGAAGACGAACAGCAGGCCGACGGCGAGGGCGGGGATCATCGGGACGAAGATGTCCGCCGCGTCGAGCTTGAGGGCCGTGGCCGCGCGGGCGGTGGGGCCGCCCCAGGGCAGGGTGTTCATCACGCCGTTGGCGGTCGCGGCGACACCGGTCATGACCACCAGGCTCAGCCCGAGCCGCTTGTACAGCGGGTACATGGCCGAAACGGTGATCATGAAGGTGGTCGATCCGTCGCCGTCGAGCGAGACGATCGCGGCGAGGACGGCCGTACCGACCACCACCCGCACGGGGTCCGCCTTGCAGAAGCGCAGGATGCCCCGGACGATCGGGTCGAAGAGGCCGACGTCGATCATCACGCCGAAGTAGACGATGGCGAACATCAGCATGGCGGCGGTCGGGGCGAGCTTGCCGACACCGTCGATGACGTAGTCCCCCAGGTGCGCGCCCTTTCCGGCGAACACGCAGAAGAGCGCGGGGATGAGGACGAGCGCCGCGATGGGCGACATTTTCTTCAGCATGATCAGGACCAGGAAGGTCGCGATCATGGCGAAGCCGAGGAAGGTCAGCATGCAGGGAAGGTAGGTCCCGCCTCCTTGGGCCAACAAGACGTCCACGCGTGAGCAATACGAGCAAAACCCCAGCTCAGGGCAGGGGTGTCAGGGTGACGGGGAAGCCGTTGAGCACCGCCGTGCCCGACAGCGGGTCGAGGCGGGTGCCGTCGAGCAGCTGGTTCACGTTCACCCCCGGGTCCGATCCGGCCACCGCGAGCCGGGTGCCGTCCCGGTCGTGGCCCCAGCCGTGCGGAAGGCTGACCACACCCGTGCGGACGGCGTCGGTGACCTCTACCGGCGCCTCCAGGCTGCCCCCGTCGGCGGTGATCAGGGCCCGGCCGCCGTCGGCGAGGCCGAGCCGGTCCGCGTCGACGGGATGGACCTGGAGGGTGCACCGGTTGGAACCTCCGGTGAGGGCCGGGACGTTGTGCAACCAGCTGTTGTTGGACCGCAGATGGCGGCGGCCCACGAGCACCAGGGCGGCGGGGCGGGCGGCGAGCGCCGCGCGCAGCCCGGGGAGCTCGGCCGCGATCGGCTCCGGGAGCAGCTCGATCCTGCCGCTGCGGGTCCGGAGCAGGCCCGGGAGCCGGGGCCGCAGCGGGCCCAGGTCGATGCCGTGCGGGTGGGCGAGGAGCCGCTCCAGGCTGAGCCCGGCCGTCTCCGCGGGTGCGGCCGCACGGGTCCGCGTACCGTCGTCGGCGTCTGCGCCCCCGGCTCCGGTTCCGGCCGGGCGGCCGGCGGCGCCGAACAGGTCTCCGTACGGGCCCAGCCGGAGCATCAGGTCGAGCCTGCGCTCCGGACCGGACTCGCCGGTGAGCAGCCCGGCCAGGCCGGCCGGGTCCGATCCGTACAGCGGGGAGCGGCGGTCGGCGGTCTCCTTGGCGAGGACGCCCTGGATCGCCATGTCGTCGACGGCGGACGGCTGGGCGGAGCCGTGCATGCCCGAGACGGCCAGGACGAGTCGCGCGTGGATCTCGCACTCGTCGAGCCGGTCCGCTTCCAGGGGGACGGCGGGCCGGGTGTAGCGGACCTGGTTGCGGACGGCGAACCCGTTGAAGGCGAAGTCGTGGTGCGCGCTCTGCGAGGGCGGCGGCGGGGGCAGGACGACGTGGGCGTGGCGCGAGGTCTCGTTGAGGTACGGGTCGACGCTGACCATGAAGTCGAGCCCGGCGAGTGCCGCGTCGAGCCGCCGGCCGTCGGGGGCGGACAGCACGGGGTTGGCCGCGATGACGATCAGGGCGCGGATGCGCCCCTCTCCCGGGGTCTCGATCTCCTCGGCCAGGGCGGCGGTGGGCAGTTCGCTCTTGACCTCGGGGTGCCCGCTGACCCGGCTGCGCCAGCGGCCGAGGGCGAACCCCCTGCCGGGCCCGGCGGGCCGGGGCCGCGGACCGGCCGCCGGGAGCGGGAAGAGGGCTCCGCCCGGGCGGTCGAGGTTGCCGGTGAGGACGTTCAGGACGTCCACCAGCCAGCTGGCGAGCGTCCCGTGCTCGACGGTGCAGCTGCCGATCCGTCCGTAGACGGCGGCGGTCGGCGCGGCCGCCAGCTCCCGGGCGAGGGCGCGGATCCGGTCGGCCGGCAGGTCGCAGGCGGGGGCGACCGCCTCGGGAGTGAAACTCCCGAGGGCGTCGGTGAGTTCCCGGAGTCCTTCGGTGTGTCCGGTGAGCGCTCCGGGGTCGGCGAGTTTCTCGGCGAGCAGGGTGTGGGCGAGCGCGGCCAGCAGCAGGGCGTCGCTGCCGGGGCGCGGCGCGAGGTGCGTGTCGGCGAGCTTGGCGGTGCGCGTGCGGCGCGGGTCGACGACGACGAGCGTGCCGCCCCGGGCCCGGAGCGCCTTGAGTTTGCCGGGGAAGTCGGGGGCGGTGCACAGGGAGCCGTTGGACTCGACCGGGTTGGCGCCGATGAGGAGGAGGAAGTCGGTGCGGTCGAGGTCGGGCACGGGGATGGCGAAGGGGTCGCCGAACAGGAGGCCGCTGGAGACGTGTTTGGGCATCTGGTCGAGGGTGCTGGCGGTGAAGAGGTTGCGGGTGCCGAGGGTGTTGACGAGGAGCGGCGGGTAGAGGGCGCCGGCCATGGTGTGGACGTTGGGGTTGCCGAGCACGATGCCGACGGACTGGGCGCCGTGTTCCCCGACGAGGGCGGGGACGGCGGCGGCGACGGCGTCGTAGGCCTCTTCCCAGGTGGCTTCGCGGAGTCGTCCGTCGCGGCGGACGAGGGGGGTGCGCAGCCGGTCGGGGTCGGCGTCGAGGGCGCCGAAGGCGGCTCCCTTGGGGCAGATGAAGCCGCGGCTGAAGACGTCGTCGCGGTCGCCCCGGGCTCCGGTGACGGTCGTGCCCTCGATGGTGAGGGTGAGGCCGCAGGTGGCTTCGCAGAGGGGGCAGATTCGCGGGGCGGTGCGGGGCATGGGCCCTCCTGGGGGCGGCAGGCTGCGGCGCGGGCACGGCGGCGGCCCGAGCATACCGACCGGTAGGCACGGTGGGGAGGGGGCAGCGGCGGCCGGTTCGCCCTGCCGCCGGGTTCCGGGCCCGGCGGGGAGTCAGTCCAGGACGCGGGCCAGGTAGGCGTGCATCATCGCCCGGGTCTCGGCGACGATGCCGGGGTCGCCCGCCGGGTCGGCCCGGAAGGCCAGCTGGACCAGTGCGTCGGTCGCCTCGACGGCCACCAGGACCGCCCGGGACAGTCCGGGGCCCGGGGTGAGCCCGAGGTGGGCGCACAGCAGCCCGGTCAGGCGTGCGGCGACCAGGTGGTTGGGGTCGGAGGCGGGCCCTTCGGCGGGCGGGGCGGGCACTCCGAAGTCCACGAGGGCGAAGCCGGGGACGCTGCGCTTCATGGCCAGGTACTCGTCCAGCACGGCGTCCACGACGGGCCGCCAGTGCGTGGCGGGCAACAGGGCGAGCCGCCGCTCGATGCCCTCGGCGTACTGCTCCAGGTTGCGCTGGGCCAGGGCGACCGTCATGGCCCGCTTGTTCCCGAAGAAGCGGTAGACCGAGCCGATGGGCACACCGGCGCGCAGGGCGACGGCGCGGGTGCTGAGGTTCTCGTAGCCGGTCTCGTCGAGGAGTTCGGCGCAGGCGTCGAGGATCCGGGCGAGGCGGTCGGCGCTGCGCTGCTGGACCGGGGTCCTGCGCAGGGGGTGGGCGGGAGGCACGGGGTCCATCATGCCGCTCCTGGCTCGTGGGTCCAGCGGTGCGGGTCCTCGGTCCTCAGTTGAGGAGGAGGGTCAGCCCGCCGATCGTGTACGTGATCATCAGCGCGAGCAGCGGCAGCTGGCCGGCCACCGCCTTCGCCGGGGGGAAGAGGCGTACGGCGCGGTCGTGGGCTGCGATCACACCGAGTACGTGGCCCGCCACGACGGCGATCACCTGGAGGGCGGCGAGACCGCCCGGACCCAAGGGGGGACTGGGATCGGGGGCGTTGTCAGTGCCCAGTGCCACGATTACGGTGCGTGGTCCTTCGGTGACGAGGAGGGAGAAGTAATGGGCGGTGAGATAGCCGAGGGCGATCGGCACGAGTGAGTGCGCGAAGGCGGTCAGCGGCCGGGGGTGCGGGCCGCTGACGAGGCGGGTGGCCGCGGCGCACAGGCAGTACAGGGTGGCGACGAGGGCGACGGAGGCGAGCAGTCCGAGCGTGGCCGTGGGGGTGCGGCCGAGAGGGGAGGTCTGAAGGGTGTTGATCCAGGCGGGGTTGTCGGAGTAGCCGTCGTAGGCGGTGGAGCCGAGCAGGACGCAGACGGCGGCGACGAGTCCGGGCCGCTCGGGTGTCGCGTCGAGTCCGTGGAAGGGGTTGCGCAGGACCAGGCGGCCGTCGCTGCGGCGGCCGAGGGGGGAGAGCCTGGCCAGGAGGCCGGAGTAGACCTCGAAGGCCTCGGCTTCGGCGAACCAGCTCTCGCCGAAGCGGGCGGCGAGCAGCAGGTGGGCGGCGGTGTAGGCGGTGAGGGCACACAGGAGGGTGGTGGTCGATGCGGGATCGGGAGCGACGAGTTCGAGCCAGGTGAAGCCGAACAGCCCGGCTGCGGCCGGCCAGTGGCCGATCCGGGGCGGCAGGGGGCGGCCGGCAGCGGGCGGGCGGCGCCGGGCCCGGGCGAGCAGGCGGTGCAGGGTGCGCAGCGGGCTGAGGAGGCGCCAGACGGGGCCGAGGAGAAGGGAGGCGGGCACGATCCCGACCCACAGCAGGACGTAGACGGCGCCGGGAGCGGGGTTGCGGTCGGGGTCGTCGGGGCCGAGGAGGAGGTGGAGGAGCACGGCGAGGGCTGCGGCCAGACCCAGTCCGCGCAGGGCGTTGCGGGTGGCCGGCGCGTCGGCCGCCCGCTGCAGCCCGGCGGGCAGGGCGAGGCCGGAGCGGTCGCCGCGGAAGCGGGAGGCGGACCACAGGAGGCCGAGTGCGAGGAAGGAGACGAAGAGCGCCGTGAAGGCGCCGGCGAAGGCGTAGAAGGGGGAGATCGGCAGATCGTGCTGGGAGCCGATGCCGTGCGCGAGCGGGGTCGACGGGTCGGCCGGGTGGAGGACCACGGGTGCTGTCGGGCTCATCGGACGAGGAGCTGGGTCAGGACGAGCCGGGACTCGTGGGTCTCCACCTCGAAGAGGCCCGTGCGGTCGGCCGTCAGGACCAGGGTGGCCTCCTGGCCCGCGGGCAGGGCGAGTTCCTTGTCGTAGCCGTGGACGTGCAGGGTGTCGGCACGGTCGCTGGTGACCCGCAGGGCCAGGCGCTCGCCCCGTTTCAGTTCGGTGCGGCCGGTGGCCGGCACCACCTTTCCGTCCCGGACGGCGATGGTGACGGTCCGGTCGGCCGGCGGGGGCGGCGGGGCCTCCTGGGGCGTCGGCGTCGCCGGGGATCCGGTCGGGGTGGGCGCGGAGTGGCTGTGGGCTCCCTGGCCCGGGGGGCCCGCGGTCAGCGCGACCGCCGCTTCGACCGGCTTGCCGGCGACGGCCCAGGCGGTGTGGTCGTCGGCGTACAGGCGGACGGTCAGGGTGTGCGCGCCCTCGGGCACCTGCGCCGCGGGCAGGTGGAACCAGGGGCCGTACACGCGGGCCAGCTTGCGGCCGTCGAGCTCCAGATGGGCGTGGCCGGCGCCGGTCAGTGCGGCGCCGCCGACGCTGTCGGGGGTGAAGCGGAAGCCGGTCACCGCCAGTTGGAGGTTCCAGCCGTCCTCGGAGTCGGGGCGGGCGGTGAGCTTCACCTGGGGCGCCCCCTGTGCCGGGACCTCGCGCAGGCGGTGGCCGCCGCCGTCCTGGGCGTCGAGCAGGGTGCCGGCGCTGCCGGAGGCCTGTTCGTGGGTGGTGCCGGGTTTGTGGTGGGTGGTGGCCCGGCCGCCGCAGCCCGTCGCCGCACCGCCCGCGAGCAGCAGGAGCAGGGCCATCAGCGCCGCCGTGCGGGCGGAGCGCCGGTGCGGGCGGGTCCGGGGGGCGGGCGTCCGGCACACGTCGCACCGGGTGCGGGTCTCTGCGGGCACGTTCACTGCGGGCCTCCGGTCATGGGGCGGGCCGACGCGGCCGGGCGGGCTCGGGGGCTGGGGGCTCGGGGGCTGGGGGCTCTGGGGCCGCGGGCTCGGGGGCCGCGGGCTCGGGGGCCGCGGGCTCGGGGGCCGCGGGCTCGGGGCTGGGGATCAGGCGGTGCCGCCGTCGGGGCGGGGGCCGGGGGCCGGGGGCTCGGCGGTGGTGCTCAGGGCCGGGGCCGGGCCCGCCGGGACGGGGGTGCGGTCGCCGGCCGGGTCGTCGCCCGGGCCGGCGGGCCGGGCGGGGGCGGCCGGGCCCGGGCGGGCCGAGGCGACGACCGCCCACAGCACCCACACCACCGCGACCAGGGCCCGTACCCAGGCGGGGCTGAGCGGGATCCAGGGGATCATCAGGACGGCCTTGTCGAAGGCGTCCAGCAGGGTCAGGGCGCCCAGGATCAGGGTGAGGCGCGCCAGCCAGGGCCGTCCGGGGCGCAGCGCCAGGCCGGCTCCGGTCCACCACAGGCCGAGCAGGAGCAGGGCCAGCGCCGGGACGGGGGTGTCGACGAGGGGCGTCGTGGAGCCGGCCACGTCGAGGGCCAGTCCGGCCAGGCCGGAGAGCGAGGCCACCGTGCCCAGCCGGGAGCCGCGCAGGCGCCGCCACCACAGTGTGCCGCCGACCAGCAGCAGCACCGCGGCCACCGCCACCGCGATCTGCGTCTCCACCCGCTCCAGGCCCCGGGCGCCGTACCAGTCGCAGCCCGCCGGGAGCTTGCGGGCCTGGACGTTGTAGTCGGCGCAGACCAGCAGCTGGGTCAGCTTCACCGGTTCGCCCACCAGCCGGGCCGAGGAGCCGCTGACCTGTCCGCGTTCCTTCCTGCACTGCGGGAGCGTGCCCGGGGTGGAGCCGTCGGGGCCGTCCTGCCAGCAGTTCCCCCTGCCCTGGCCGTCCCACCACACGTCGGTGCCGTTGGGCCGGGAGGCCCCGGACTTGTCCTTGCCGAGCACGTTGCCCGCGTACCGGTTGTGGTGGGAGGTGTCGGTCTGCTTGGACCACCGCTCCTCGCCCCGGACGAAGGCCGGGACGGCGCTGAGGAAGAAGCCCGCGCGCCGGTGCCCGTACACCCAGTTGTCCTCGTAGAGGTTCCAGTTGCCTCCGGCGGTGATGATGCCGGTGCCGGGCGGCATGGATATCTGCGGGCAGACCACCCCCTGCTCGTAGCCGCGTTCGGCGGGCGGCTTGGCGCAGGTGCCGTCGGCGACGTAGTGGTAGTAGTCGGCGTTGTTGTCGTGGATGAGGTTGCGTTCGAAGCGGGCGTGGTTCTGCGGGAGTCCGGGGTGTCCGGGGAAGGCGCTGTCCATCGAGGCGCCGCCCATGTTCTGGTCGAACTCGTTGTCGTGGACCCACACCGAGTCGCCGGCGGTGCCGGAGTAGCCGACCATGTTGTGGTGGCTGCGGCAGCCGGTGATCTCGATGGAGTAGCGGGGCACGTCGTAGCCGCGGCCGTCGTTGATGTCGGAGGCGCTGCCGGGGTAGATCCCGGAGTCCCCGTTGCCGTAGGACTCGCAGTTCTTGTAGAGCCCGTGGTCGCTGGCGAAGGTCAGGAAGCCGTACTCGTCGTTCCAGCGGGTCAGGACGTCGTCGATGACGAAGCCGTCGCCGGCGAGCACGTACAGGGAGTTGAAGGTGGTGCGCTGCGCGGTGAAGTTCCGGAAGTAGATCCCGTTGGACCGGTCGGCGCGGATGGCGTTCAGCTTCTGGTACTTGGCGTCGATGACGACGTCCGTGCGGGCGGCGCCCGTGCCTTCGATCTGCAGGTTCGTCTTGCCGAGGATGGCCACGAGGTTCTGGTTGTGCCGGCACTTCTCCTGCTGCTCGTACGACAGGATCTGGTAGCCCAGTGAGGAGTTGGGGGCCTTGAGGTTCGCGCACTCCCCCACCGGTGCGGGCAGGGAGGGCTCCTCCTCGTAGAGGCCGGGCAGGATCGCGATGTTCATCCCCGGCCGGTCGACGGCGTCCACGGCCTGCTGGAGGTGGCGGTAGCCGCTCTTCTCGCAGCGCTCGTAGAGGTCGAGGTTGCGTCGGCGGAGCTCCTCGGGGAAGCCGGCCACGCGGCGTTCGAAGGCGGGCCTGTCGGTCTTGCAGACCAGCAGGTCGGGCTCGGCCGCCGCCCGGTGGACGGGGACGGAGCCGGTGCCGTCGGGAAGGGCGACGGGGCGCTCCTCGTGCGCGCGGGCGGCGGGCGCGGCGGCGAGGAGGGACAGGAAGGCGAGGAGGGCGGCGAGGAGCGCCGCCGGCACGGCAGGGAACCTGCGGGTCCACGACATGCGCGAGAGAGTAGAGCAATGTTCATCTTTTGGGATCCCCTCGCGCGGATTCCCGCGGGGCGGTGACCGGATCGTTGCGACCGCCCGGGCCGCCCGGGCGGGGGTTTCGGCCGGTGGCCGCGAGACGGCGTTGACGGGGAGGGGCCCGGAATCCTACTGTCGACCATAGGATTCCTTCGACGGAGCGGGAGCAGCCCATGAGTGAGCAGGCCAGGAAGACGGCGGAGGCGCTGGAGTACCTCACCGGCTTCGGGAACGAGCACGGCTCGGAGGCCGTGCCCGGCGCGCTCCCGCTCGGCCGCAACTCCCCCCAGCGCGCGGCCCTCGGGCTCTACGCCGAGCAGCTCAGCGGCAGCGCGTTCACCGAGCCGCGCCGCCACAACCGCCGGTCGTGGCTCTACCGGATCCGGCCCTCCGCCGCGCACCCGGCCTTCACCCGCGTGGACAACGGCGCCCTGCGCACCGCGCCCTTCACGGACGCCGTCCCGGACCCCAACCGGCTGCGCTGGAACCCGCTGCCCGACCCGGCCCCCGGCACCGACTTCCTGGCCGGCCTGTGGACCCTCGGCGGCAACGGCGACGCCACCCAGCGCACCGGCATGGCCGTCCACCTCTACTCCGCCAACGCCGACATGACCGACCGGGTCTTCAGCGACTCCGACGGCGAGCTGCTGATCGTCCCCGAGCGCGGCGGCCTGCTGCTGCGCACCGAGCTCGGCCTGCTGAGCGCCGGACCCGGCGAGGTGGCGCTGATCCCGCGCGGCGTCCGCTTCCGCGTCGAGCTGCTCGACGGCGACGCGCGCGGCTACGTCTGCGAGAACTACGGGCAGCCCTTCGAGCTGCCGGACCTCGGCCCGATCGGCGCCAACGGCCTGGCCGCGGCGCGGGACTTCCGGGCGCCGGTGGCCGCGTACGAGGACGTGGAGCGTCCGACCGAGGTGGTCAACAAGTTCTGCGGCAACCTCTGGTCCGCGACCTACGACCACTCGCCGCTCGACGTCGTCGCCTGGCACGGCACGCACGTCCCGTACGTCTACGACCTGCGCAAGTTCAACGTGATCGGGTCCATCAGCTACGACCACCCCGACCCGTCGATCTTCACCGTGCTGACCTCGCCCTCCGACACCCCGGGCCTGGCGGGCGTGGACTTCGTGGTGTTCGCCCCGCGCTGGCTGGTCGGCGAGGACACCTTCCGCCCGCCGTACTTCCACCGCAACGTGATGAGCGAGTACATGGGCCTGATCGAGGGCGCCTACGACGCCAAGGCCGAGGGGTTCGTGCCGGGCGGCGGCTCGCTGCACAACATGATGTCCGCGCACGGCCCGGACCGGGAGACCTTCGACAAGGCCAGCGCCGCCGAGCTGAAGCCGCAGAAGATCGACGACGGCCTGGCCTTCATGTTCGAGACCCGCTGGCCGATCACCGCCACCCCCCAGGCGGCGGGGGCGGAGCACCTCCAGCGCGGATACGACGACGTATGGGAGGGTCTCCAGCGCCACTTCCGTGCCTAACATGCCGGTGTCCCTGCGCACCGCCCCGCCCCTTCGGCTGATGACAGCCGGCCCGTACGGAGAACGACCCGTGACCGCCTTCGCCCCCGACTCCCTGGTACTGAACCGGAAGCTGCCGCTCTGGTACCAGGTGTCCCAGTCCCTGCGCGCCTCGATACTGGGGCGCACTCCGGACGCCTCACTGCGGCTGCCGACCGAGGAGCAGCTCGCCGAGCACTACGGGGTGAGCGTGCTGACCATGCGCCAGGCGCTCAAGGAGCTGGAGGGCGAGGGCCTCATCAGCCGGCACCGGCGGCGCGGGACCTTCATCGAGCCGGGCGCGGTGCGCAGCGCCCCGGTGCGGCTGCTCGGCTCGGTGGACGCGATCGTGGCCCAGCAGTCGGGTGACCTGACGACGGTGCTGGGCCATGAGCGCACGCCGGTGTCCGGGGAGCTGCTGGAGCACTTCCCGGACACGGCGGAGGTGGTCACGTACCGCAGGCTCCGGCGCGACGGCGAGAGCGGGGAGCCCACCAACTGGGCGGAGAACGCGGTCCGTCCCGAGCTCGCCGACGCCGTGGACCTGGCCGACCTGGAGCGCTGGCCGATGACCAAGGTGCTGCGCGACGTGGTCGGCGTACGGATCAGCCGGATCACGGACACCGTGGAGGCGCGGCTCGCCGACCCGGTCACGGCCGAGCTGCTGGAGGTCCCGCTGCTGAGCCCGATCCTGCACTACACCGGGGTGACCTACGACGAGGACGGACGGGTCGCGGACGTGGCCCGGATCCGGTACCGGGGCGACCGGTTCTCCTTCACGGTGACCGTCGAAGCCCCCTGAGCGGGCCCGGGGAACTCCCTACTTCTGCTGCTCGTTCTCCTCGGTGAGACGCTCGCCCTCGGCCTGGGAGGGCGTGGTGCGCATCGTCTGGGGGTGGTGGCGCTGCTCCTTCTCCCGCTCGTCCATGTCCTCGTCGAGCCGCTCGCCCTCGGCCTGCGACGGGGTCGAATACTCGTCGTACATGCTCATGGCCGGCTCCTCGGTCGGTACGGATGCGTCCACCGGTCCGTACGAAAGGGTACGTACACGGCGGATACGTACATAAGGAGCGTAACGCTTCGGCCGGGACACGGCCCCGCCCCGGCGGGCCGTCGCTACCATCTGCCGGGTGAGCGCTGACGTACCGCTGCTGGACGATCTGATGCCCTGGGCCGTGGGCGGCCTGCGCCTGGGCCGGGACTGGGTGGCGGCGCCCGATCCCGCCACCCTGCGCGCCCGCTGGACGGCCCTGACCGACGCCGAAGGAGCGGAGCGGGAGCGGCTGTTCCGCCCGAGCCGTGCCCGTACCCCCTCCGCCGGCGCGGCCGCGCTGCCCGGCCAGCGCTCGGCCACCGCCCGCTTCACCGACGCGCCCGGCGCCTTCCCGGAGCCCGTACGGGTGCTCCGCGCCCCCTTCGACGAGCAGTGGCTGCTGCCCGACCAGCGGCTCATCGACTCCGCCCGCCCCGAGCTGTGGCGGGTGCGCGACGCACAGCAGGTGTTCCTGCTGGAGGCCCCCGGCCTGCTGGCCACCGCCCGCCTCCCGGCGGGCCGGCTCGGCCGGATCCGCCCGCTGCACCGGCGTCCCGGCGGGGCCGAGCCGAACCTCGCGCCGGGCCTGCTGCCCCTGCTGGGCGAGCGCCACGGCGGCTGGGTCACCCCGGAGGACGTGCTGTGCTGGATCCTGGCCGCCGCCCGCCCGGGGCCCCGGGGGTACGAGGTCCCGCTCGCGGCCGACCCGGAGCGCTGGCGGGCCGGGCTGGAGCTGGGCCACCGGCTGCTGGCGGTCCAGTTGCGCGGGGCGCGCGGCGGGGAGCCGCCCCGGCTGCCGGGCGGGCGGCGGCCGTACGTACGGACCGCGGTGGGCGGCGAGTGGCCCGGGCGGCTCGGCTACGACCCGGAGAGCGAGACGCTGACGGTCGGGGACGGGGTCGTCTCCCCCGTCCCGGCAGGGGCCTGGGAGTACGAGGTCCAGGGCGTCCGGGTGCTGGAAGGGTGGTTCGCGGCCCGGAGCGCGCACCGGGATCCGCAGGCGGGCGGCCTGGAGGGGCTGGGGCCGGCCGAGTGGCCGCGGTCCTGGACCTCGGAGCTGCTCGCGCTGGTGACGACCCTGGCGCTGCTGGCCGAGCTGGCGCCGGAGCGGGCGGCGTTCACCCCCGGGCCGCTGCTGCCTGCCGCGGAGCTGGAGGCCGCCGGGGTGCTGCCGCCGCCGCGCTGGACCCGGCGTCCGGCCTCGGTGCTGGACCACCAGGAGGAGGGCCCGGGCGGGCAGTTCGCGCTGCTCTGACACCCCTACGGGTTCGGCCACCCCGCCAGCAGCCGGGACACCGCGCGGTCGAAGACCTCCGTCATGTCCGTTCCGGCGGCGGTCACCGGGGTGCCCTCGGTGAGGGCCGCCGTGAGCCTGGGGTACTCCCCCGTCGCCAGCCGGGAGCCGAGCCAGGCCGTCCGTACGCCTTCCTCGGCGGCCTCGCTCCAGGGCAGCGAGCGGGCCCGTTCCGCCAGGGCCAGCTCCCCCGCGACGAAGGTGGCCACCATGCCGTTGACGGACGCGATCAGCTCCAGCTTCTCGGCCCCGGACACCTCCAGCGGCTCCAGGCAGGCCATGCTGTGCTCCAGGTACCGCAGGGCGTTGGGGCTGAAGCCGTAGACCGGGCTCAGCAGCCGGGGGAGCCAGGGGTGGCGGCGCATCACGTCCCGGGTCTGCCGGGCCAGGGCGAGCAGGTCGTCCCGCCAGCGGCCGCTCGGCGGGGTGAGGTCGTACTCCCCGCTGACCGCGTCGACCATCAGCTCGTACAGGTCCTCCTTGCGGGGGACGTAGTTGTACAGGGACATCGTCCCGGCGCCGATCCCGGCCGCCACCCGCCGCATCGAAACGGCTTCGATCCCCTCCGCGTCGGCGATCCGTACGGCCTCGGCCGCGATCGAATCGCGGCTGTGCGCGGGCCGGGGCCCGCGGCCGGCCCGCTGGGGGCGGGCCCAGATCACTTCGGGTTCAGCGGGGCGCCCGTCGGCTGTCATCGGTCACATCACCTCGTCGTCGTCGCCCACCATCTTAGTTACGTACGGCGTACGTAGTGCGGTAGGGTGCGACGCATGACGACTACGTACGCTGTACTTAGTGAGGGTCTGGAGAAGCACTACGGCGAGGTGCACGCCCTGCGCGGGCTCGACCTGGCCGTCCCGGAGGGCACCGTCTGCGGACTGCTCGGCCCCAACGGCGCGGGCAAGACCACCGCCGTGCGGATCCTCACCACGCTCACCGCGCCCACCGCCGGACGCGCCCTGGTCGCCGGCCACGAGGTCACCGCCGACCCGGCCGCCGTCCGCCGCTCCATCGGCGCCACCGGCCAGTACGCCTCCGTCGACGGGGACCTGACCGGCCGGGAGAACCTCCGCCTGTTCGCCCGCCTCGCCGGTCTGCGGGGGGCGGCCGGGCGGGCCCGTGCGGACGAGCTGCTGGAGCGCTTCGGCCTCGGCGAGGCCGCCGACCGGGTGGCCTCCACCTGGTCGGGCGGGATGAAGCGGCGCCTGGACCTGGCCGCCGGCCTGGTCACCCGCCCCCGGGTGCTCTTCCTCGACGAGCCCACCACCGGGCTGGACCCGGCGGCCCGCGAACAGATCTGGACGGCGGTGCGCGGCCTCGCCGACGGGGGCACCACCGTGCTGCTGACCACCCAGTACCTGGAGGAGGCCGACCGGCTCGCCGACGACATCGTCGTCGTGGACCGGGGCCGGGCCGTCGCCACCGGCACCCCGGCCGGCCTCAAGGCCCGGATCGGCGCCCGCGCCGAGGTCGCCGTGGCCGGGCCGGCCGCCCTCGCGGGCGCGGCCGCGGTCCTCGACCGGCTCACGGGCGGGCGGCCCGCCCTGGACGAGGAGCGGCTCACCGTCGGCGTGACCGTGCTCGACGACGGGCTCACCCTGCCCCGGATCATCCGCGAGCTCGACGCCGCCGGGATCCCGGTGACCGACGCGAGCCTGCGCCCGCCGACCCTCGACGAGGTGTTCCTGCGCCTCACCCGGATCCCCTCCGCCACCCCGGACCACAAGGAGCACGCGGCATGACCACCCTGCTGTCGGACGGCGGCGCCGTCCTCACCCGCCAGCTCCAGAAGGCCCGGCACGCCCCGGCCCTGCTGATCCTGACCCAGACCATGCCGATCACGATGCTGCTCTTCTTCGGCTACGTGTTCGGCAGCGCGGTCGCCATGCCGGGTGCCGAGTACCGCGAGTTCCTGGTTCCCGGCCTGCTCGCCGCGACCGCCGCGAACGGCCTGATGACCGGCTTGTTCACCGCCGCCCAGGACGCCCACCGGGGGGTCATGGACCGCTTCCGGACGCTGCCGATGAGCCGGACCGCGGTGCCGCTGGGGCAGACCGCCGCCGACCTGCTGACCACGGGGGTGTCGATGGTGCCGCTGATGCTGGTGGGGCTGGCGATGGGCTGGCGGATCGAGAACGGCCTGCCCGGGGCCCTGGGGGCGCTCGGTGTGCTGCTGCTGTTCCGCTTCGCCACCGCCTGGGTGGGCACGTACCTCGGGCTGGTGAGCCGCAGCGAGGAGGCCGCCGGCCAGCTCGGCGGTGCCACCTTCGTGCTGCCGATGCTGTCCAGCGCCTACCTGCCGACGGCCGGACTGCCCGGCTGGCTGCGGGTGGTCGCGGAATGGAACCCGATCAGCGCCGCGGCCACCGCCGTACGGGAGCTGTGCGGGAACGCGGGTGGCGCGGCCGCGCCGGGCGCGGCCTGGCCGGCCGCGCATCCGGTGGCGGGAGCGGTGCTGTGGTCGCTGCTGCTCCTGGCCCTGTTCGTGCCGCTGGCCACGCGCCGGTTCGCGCGCGGCCAGGGCTGAGGACCGGTCAGGGCTGAAGACGGGCCAGGGCTGAGGACCGGTCAGGGTTGAGGACCTGTCAGGGCTGAGGACCGGTCAGGACGCGTTCGCCGAGGGACGTTACGGCACCGGCGTGAGCGGCACCTGCACGGTCACCGGGACCGTCGCCGTCTGCGGGTTGCCGTCGAGCGCGTCCGTCAGGGACGTCCGGGTGCCGGCCGTGAAGCGGCAGCCGGCGACGGCGAGTCCGCACACCCGGTAGCGGACGACCACCGAGGCGGTGGCACCGGACCGGATCGAGCCCACCGTCTGCGGCACCGGGCCGAGCCGGGTGATCCCGGACCCCGTGGGCAGGGCGTCGAGGAGCTCGACGTTGAAGGCGTCGCCGGAGCCCGTGTTCCGGATCCGGTACTCGACGCTCAGCGTGCGGGTGAGGTAGTTGCCGATGCCGCCCCAGTAGGCGCGGTGGGTCACGGCCACCTGCGGCTGGGGGAGCGAGATGTTCCCCAGGAGGTCCAGCCCCCACGGCTTGTTGGTGCCGGGGGTGACGTCGGCGTTGACGCTGAAGCTTCCGCTGCCCGAGGCACCCCGGTAGGCGTTCGTCGAGGTGGCGTTCGGCACGACGTGCCAGGTCCCGGTCCCCGACGCCGTGGTCCCGTTGTACATGAGGCCGGGCGCGTCGCAGCTGCCGCCGTCCAGCTGCACGGTCACGAACCCCCGTGCGTTGGCGATGATCACCTGGGTGTCGGCCTCAGGGAGCGCGGACTGGGTGCCGCCGACCCGGAAGGGCAGGTTGACGGCCATCTGGCTGGGCAGTGAGGAGAAGGCGCCGGGGCCCAGCGAGGCGCCGCCGCCGAGCGTCCGGCCTTCGGTGAGCGGTCCGCCCGGGCAGCCCGGCGCGCTCGTCACGACACCGTCGGCACCGGACGCGCTCACGGTCACCGGATCCGGGCCCCGCCCCGCCGCCCCGGCCGGAGCCGCCGTCACCGCCACGCCCGCCAGCAGCGCTATCACGACGACCGCCGCCCGCCGGGCTGCGGAGCGGGCTGGGGATGCGGCGGCGGCGGGGGCTCTCATGGGCGACCCTTCGGTACGGCGCGACGGCGGATGCCCGCACCTTACGCAGGCAATCCGGACATTCCGCTGGACTTGGGCTCCGGACACGGGTGACAGACCCGGCTTCCACCCGGTAGGCAGACCCCATGGCTACCGAACCCCTCCCCCTCGCCGGCCTCACCGTCGTCGCCGTCGAACAGGCCGTCTCGGCCCCTTTCGCCACCCGCCAGCTCGCCGACCTCGGAGCCAGGGTGATCAAGGTCGAGCGGCCCGACGGCGGCGACTTCGCGCGCGCCTACGACACCGCCGCCCAGGGCCTGGCCTCACACTTCGTGTGGGCCAACCGCGGCAAGGAGTCCCTCACCCTCGACCTGAAGGACCCGCGCGGGCTGGAGGTGCTCCACGGCCTGCTCGACGGCGCCGACGTCTTCGTGCAGAACCTCGCGCACGGGGCCGCCGCCCGGCTCGGCATCGACGCGGCCGCGCTGTGCGCCCGATATCCGCGCCTGGTCTCCGTGGACATCTCCGGCTACGGCGCCGAGGGCCCGTACGCCCACAAGCGCGCCTACGACATGCTCGTGCAGTGCGAGGCGGGGCTGGTCTCGGTGACCGGCACCCCGGAGCGGCCGGTGAAGGCCGGGATCCCGGCGGCGGACATCGCGGCCGCCATGTACGCCTTCTCGGGGGTGCTCGCCGCCCTGCTGCGCCGCGGTGTCACCGGGCGCGGCGGGCCGGTGGAGGTGTCGATGCTGGACGCGCTCGCGGAGTGGATGGGGCACCCGCTGCACCACACGATGCACGGCGGGGAGCAGCCCGTACGGACCGGTCTCGCGCACGCGGTGATCGCGCCGTACGACGCCTACGCGACGGCCGACGGGGACCGGGTGCTGCTGTCGGTGCAGAACGACCGGGAGTGGCGGCGCCTCGCGGTCCAGGTGCTGGAGCGGCCGGACCTGGCGGAGGATCCGGCGTACGCGACGAACGCGGCCCGCACCCGGGGGCGGGAGAAGACGGACGCGGTGGTGGCCGAGGCCCTCGGCCGGCTCGGGGCGGACGAGGCCGTGGCGCGGCTGGAGGCTGCCGGGATCGCCTGCGCGCGGCTCAACTCGGTGGCACAGCTGGCCGCGCACCCGCAGCTGGCGGCACGGGACCGCTGGCGGGAGGTGGATTCGGCGGCGGGCCCGCTGCGGGCGCTGCTGCCGCCGATCGGGCTGCCGGGTGGCGCGGAACCGCGGATGGGTGCGGTGCCCGCGCTCGGCGAACACACCGACGCCTTGCTGCGCGCCCTGGGGATGACGGACGCGCAGATCACGGCACTGCGCCGGGACGGTGTGATCGCCTGAGGCCGGGGTGGCGCCGGGTTCCCGGAGGACGCCGGAAGGGGAGACGGGGCCGGGTCGCAGCCGGACGGGGGCCGGCTGCGCGGACGTCAGGTGCGGCGGCTGCCGAAGAGCGTGCGCCGCAGCCTGCGCAGCGGCGCGAACAGCGCGACGCGCGCGCTCCGGCTCCGCTGGACGTGGGTGTGGTCGCGCGAGGTGAGCTCGCGCATCAGCAGGGTCGCCTCGGCGACCTCGTGGCGCGGGGCGGCGGGACCGCCCAGCACGGCGAGGTGGCGGTCGAGGCGCGAGCTGACCGCGCTGCTGCCGCAGGTGATGGCAGGCACGCGGGGCGGCCTGCTGCGCATCGTTATCTGTTCCATGTCTCTCCCCACCCGTACGAGGGCACCCGGCCCGGGCAGGGTAACCCTATCGCCCCGGCAACGCCCGCGGGTATCCCGGTGGTGTGAATTACCCCTGTAATTACGGGTAGTTGACGATTACTCAGCGGAGTCGACGGTCACTCTCCGTGCCAATGTGCCGACTTGAGGAGCCTTGCGCAGCGGTCGGTGACAGTGTCGTCACGACGGGGGCCACCCGACGGGTACTGCGCTAACTTGGAGTGATCATCCGGTGACGCAGGGGGGTTCGCGTGAACGGTAACGAAAGCGGGGACGCCGGGCGTGTCATCGCCGGCCGCTACCGGCTGCTCGGCCAGTTGGGACGCGGCGGCATGGGCGTGGTGTGGCGGGCCCGTGACGAGGTGCTGGGCCGCGAGGTCGCCGTCAAGGAGGTACGGGCCCCCGCCGGGCTGGACGCGGCCGAGGTCGAGCGGATGTACCGGCGGCTGGAGCGGGAGGCGTGGGCGGCCGCCCGCGTCTCGCACCGCGGGGTGGTCACGGTCTACGACGTCGCGAGCGAGGAGGGCCGCCCGTGGATCGTGATGGAGCTGGTGCGCGGGCTCTCCCTGGCGGAGGTGCTGGAGGGCGAGGGCCCGATGACCCCGCAGCGGACCGCGCACATCGGCGAACAGGTACTGGCCGCGCTGCGCTCCGCGCACGACGCCGGGGTGCTGCACCGGGACGTGAAGCCGGCCAACGTGCTGGTCGCCAATGACGGCCGGGTGGTGCTGAGCGACTTCGGGATCGCCCGCCTGGAGGGCTCCGCCGCGCTCACGATGACCGGCGAGGTGGTCGGGTCCCCCGAATTCCTGGCCCCGGAGCGGGCGTTGGGGAACGAGCCCGGCCCGGAGTCGGACCTGTGGTCGCTCGGGGTGATGCTCTACGCGGCCGTGGAGGGGGTCTCGCCCTTCCGCAAGGACACCCCGCTGTCCACCCTGCAGGCCGTCGTGGACTCGGAGTTGCCCCCGCCGCGCCGGGCCGGGCCGCTGGAGCCGGTGCTGGAGGGGCTGCTGCGCAAGGACCCGGCCGAGCGGCTGTCCGCCGCGGAGGCCGCCCGGATGCTGCGGATCGTCGGCGCGGGCGGGACGGTACGGGACCCCGGCGGGCCGGTGTCGGGGCCGGGCGCGCCGACGGCCACCGCACGGGCCGGCTCCGGGGCGGGGTACGGGCCGGGGTACGGGCAGACCCCGCCGATGCCGGTACCGGTACCGGCGCCGGAACGGGAGCGCGATTCCCGGGGCCAGGGGCGGGCGGGGGCGGTGCTGACCCTCGGGATCGTGGTGCTGCTGCTGGCACTGGCCCTGCTGGGGTGGCTGCTGCTGCGGGACACCTGGGGCGGGAAGAGCTCCGGGGACACCCCCTCGCCCCCGGCGTCCCCCTCCGCGTCCGGCTCGCCCTCCGCCCCGGCGTCGGCGTCCGCTTCCGCTTCCGCCAGTGCCACCCCCGCGCAGAGCGTCACCCTGTACGCCCACGCCACGCGCCCCGCGTACAGCGGGAGCTGCCCGCCGGCCGGGACGGCCGCGCCCGCCTTCACCGGGACCATCGAGGTGGCCCGGACCCCGGCGGTGGTGGAGTACCGCTGGGTCAGGCGCGGCGCGGGCGGGGGGCCGGCCTCCGACTGGCAGAGCATCGTGTACGAGGAGGGCGGGGCGCGCACCCGCCAGCTGAACCACACCGAGACCGGCGATCCGGCGGGCGCGGGCCTGCGCGACGCGGTCCGGCTGGAGGTCCGGGCGCCGGCGCAGACGGCGTCGGCGTGGCTGGAGTACTCCCTGACGTGCGAGAAGGAGACCCCGACGGGCGGGGCCTCCTCCCCCGGTTCTCCCGGGTCCTCCGGTTCACCGGCCGCGACACCGACGCCGACGCCCACGCCCACGCCCACACCGAGCGCGGGTGTCAGCCCCTGAACGCGGCTCGCGGATCAGACGTTGCCGGAGAAGACGGGCAGGTAGCCCCCGGACTGTCCGGCGGCGGTGGGGTGGTACGACTCGCCGATGTTGGTCCAGTTGACGCTGTGCAGCCAGGCACTGCCGGAGCAGATCTCGTGGCCGGTGAAGGCTCCGACGACCGAGGCGAAGGTGTAGCCGTGGTCGGCGGCGCGTTTGGCGATGGCGGCGTTGAGGTAGTCCGCCGCGCCGTTGATGGCGGTGCGTTCGCCCTCGGTCAGGCCGGCGACACAGGTGCCGTTCAGCTTGTAGAAGCGGGGATAGCCGAGGACGACGACCTTGGCGGAGGGGGCACGGCCCCGGATCGCGTCGTAGACCTGGTCGAGCTGGCCGGGGAGGGTGGTGTCGACGTACCGCTTGGCCTCGTTGACCCGGCTGACGCAGGTGGACTCGGACTGCAGGACGCAGGTCGTCATCACGTCGGAGAATCCCGCGTCGTTGCCGCCGACGGTGATGCTCACCAGGTCGGTGCCGGAGTTGAGGGGGCCGAGCTGGCTCGAGAGGACGTCACCGGTACGGGCGCCCGAGCACGCGGTGAAGGAGAAGGTCTGCGGGGAATGGGCGGCGGCCCACAGCGCCGGGTAGGCGCGGGTGGTGCGCTTGCAGCTGCCGCTGGAGCTGTCGTAGTTGCCGGCGCCGACGCCGGAGGAGTACGAGTCGCCGACGGCCACGTAGCCGAAGTCGGCCTCCGCGGCGGACGCCTGGCCGGCGCCGGCCAGGGCGGCGCCCGCGGCGAGTAACAGGGAGGAGGTCAAGGCGGCGAAACGCGACATTCTCTTGCTCATGTGTGTGCGGCTCCTTGTGGGGGGTTACTCCTGAGTCCGTGGTACAAGCAGCCGGGGAGATCTGGAAGTGTTCATGCCAAGGAGGTTCGGGGCGGGAATCTTCACCGGCACTGGGTTTGAAGAGGGAACCCGTCCACCCGATCCGGCGAAACACAGGTGCACGGGGGCAGTTCGTGCCGGATCATGGGCGCCATGCCAGCAGACCCGCATGACGCGCTGCCGATCCGGCTCCATGTCGACGACAGCGACTCACCGTCGGACGTCGTCGACGCGCTGTTCCTCGGCCGGTTCGCGACCGGCGAGCAGCCGTACGCGCAGAGCGTCACGATCGAGCGGGTGAAGGCGGAAGCCACCCTGCTGCCCCCGCGCGCCACCGTGCTCCGCGCGGCCCGCGACACCGACCGCAGCGCCATCCTCGCCGAGGGCGAGGGCTGGACGGTCCTGGTCTCCCGCTGGAGCCGGGGGGCGGACGTGACCGTGACGGCGGTCAGCGACGAACTCGCGGAGAAGGTGCTCGGCGAGGCCACGGAGGGGGCGCGGGACGAGCCCGAACCGCAGCCGGAGAACGTCACGATGGGCTTCTGGTACGTCTCCCCGCGCCGCGGCCCGTACCGCACGACCCGGCAGATCTCCGCGGGCACGTGGGAGGACGTCCGGCCGAACTACACGGCGCCGGTGGCGCTGGCGATGGACCGGCTGATGAAGGTGACCCCGGACGACATCGCCGGCCGGCTGCTCCTGCTGCACGGGCCGCCGGGCACCGGCAAGACCTCGGCGCTGCGCACGCTGGCGCGGTCGTGGCGGGACTGGTGCCAGGTGGACTGCGTCCTGGACCCGGAGCGGCTGTTCAACGACGTGGGCTACCTCATGGACATCGCCATCGGCGAGGACGAGGGCACCGGCAAGGGCCGGTGGCGGCTGCTGCTGCTGGAGGACTGCGACGAGCTGATCCGCGGCGAGGCCCGGCACACGGCGGGTCAGGCGCTGTCCCGGCTGCTGAACCTGACGGACGGTCTGCTGGGGCAGGGCCGCAACGTCCTGGTCGGCGTCACGACGAACGAGGACCTCGAACGCCTCCACCCGGCGGTGGTCCGCCCGGGGCGGTGCCTGGCCCGCATCGAGGTCGGCCGGCTGACCCACCGGGAGGCGGTGGACTGGCTCGGCACGGACGAGGGCGTCTCCCGCGAGGGCGCCACCCTGGCCGAACTCTTCGCCCTCCGGCGCGGGACGGGGCCGGCGGCCGTGCTGCCGGCGCAGCCGTCGTCGGAGGCGGGCCTGTACCTCTGATCTTTGACGCGCCGCACTCCTTCTTGACGCGCCGCTCGCGCGGCTCGGCCGCGGGCGGCCTCACCGGCTTCGCGCCGCTGCGCCGGCCTCCGGCCGTCGGAGCCGGGGCGGGGCCGGTTCGCGTGGCTGGGGCCGGTGGGTCGGGTGCGGGTGGTGTGCCGCTGCGCGGGGCTGGTCCCCTACCCGCCCTTCCACCGTTCCCCGAGCTCCGCCCGGACCCCTTCCTGGGGGCTCCGCCCCCAGACCCCCAGCGCCTCAAACTCCCCCAGCTACCGCTGGGAGGTGCCCCCAGGCGGGGCTGGAGTGCGCGCAGCGGCACACCACCCGCAGGCGGCCCACCGCGTCAAAAGGGCGGCGGTGCGTCAGGAAGGAAGGGCGTAGCGGGCCCGCAGGGCTTCGGTGGCGGCCGTGACGGCCTCGGCCTCCGTGAGGCCCAGACGGTGGGCCCGGTCCGCGAAGGCCTGCGCGGCGGCGGCCGCCTCGCGCGAGGAGCCCTCCGCCGCCGCGACGAACGTCCCGTTCCGGCCGCGCGTCTCGATCACCCCGTCGGCCTCCAGCGCCCGGTACGCCTTCGCGACGGTGTTCGCGGCCAGCCCCAGTTCCTCCGCCAGCCCCCGCACGGTCGGCAGCTTGTAGCCCGCCGGCAGTGCTCCCGACCGGGCCCGGTCCGCGATCTGCGCGCGCAGCTGTTCGTACGGGGCGGCCGAGCCGGCCGAGCCGTCGATCCTGATCCTGAGGTTGGTCGAGGTCACGCGGCCGATTCTCCCCCATCCGGCGCGTAATTCGCAGGCGCCGCAGGGATCTCCGCCCGTAACGTCCGCCCCATGACCATCCATGTCCGTGACGTGCGGCCCGAAGACCTCCCGGCCGCCGAGGCCGTCGTGCGGATCCGCCGTGCGGCACTGCCCTACATGATCAGCACGCCCTCGGGCGTCGCCCACGAACTCACCTCCGCCAACCCCGAGAAGCACCACCGCCTGCTCCTCGCCGAGACCCCCGAGGGACGCCCCGTCGGCACCGCGCAGGCCGGGCTCGCGTACGACAGCCCGCAGCCGGGGCTGTCCTTCGTGAACGTCCACGTCGACCCCGCGCACCAGGGCCTCGGCGCCGGGACCGCGCTGCTGCGCGCCGCCGAGGAGCACCTCGCGGCGCGGGGCGCGGTGGACGCGTACGCGTGGGTGCTGGACGAGCCCGCGCACCGGGGCTTCGCCGAGCGGCGCGGCTACCTCGCCAGCCGCTCGGCGCACTTCCTGCGGCTGGACCTGGCGGCGGGCACCCTGCCGCCGCTGCCCGGGGAGCTGCCCGCCGGGGTGGAGCTGCGGCCGGGGTCGGCCTTCGCCGCCGACCCGCGCCCGCTGTACGAGGCCGACGCGGAGGTCACGGCCGACGAGCCGGGCGACGTGCCGGCTGAGCTGGACGACTACCGGGACTGGCTGGACACCGTCTGGCACCAGCCGACCCTGGACCACGAGCTGACGACGGTCGTCCTCGTCGACGGGGCCGTGGCGGCCTTCACCGCGGCGCGGACGGACGGCGCGGCCCGCTACGGCACGGCGATGACGGGCACCCGGCGCGCCTTCCGCGGCCGCGGCCTGGCCAAGCTCGCCAAGACCGACTCGCTGCACCGGGCCCGCGCGGCCGGGTACACCGAGGCCTTCACCGGCAACGACGCCGGAAACGGCCCGATGCTCGCGATCAACTCGTGGTTCGGGTACGAGATCTGCGCGACCGAGACGCGCTTCACGAGGAAGCTGGGAGCCACCGCATGACCGAGTCCTGGACCGTGACCCTCACCAAGGCCGGCCGCACCAAGATCAGCTATCCGGCGGCGCAGCTGGCCGACGACGGGGACCGGATCTCGGTGCGCGCCCCCTGGGCGGCCGAGGGGGTGAAGGACTTCGGGTTCGTCCGCTTCGAGCCCGGCGACGTGTTCGTGGAGCACTTCTGGCGGACGCGGTGGTACGCGGTCAAGGAGGTGTGGACCGGGGAGGGCGTCCTCAAGGGCTGGTACTGCGACGTGACGCGCCCCGCCGTGGTCCGCGGCGGCGAGATCGTGGTCGACGACCTGGACCTCGACCTGTGGGTGTCCGCGGACGGGAAGTCGGTGCTGCGGCTGGACGAGGACGAGTTCGAGGCGAGCGGGCTGGCCGCGAGCGACCCGGAGGCGGCGGCCCGGGCCGTGCGGGCGCTGGACGCCCTGGAGGAGCGGGCGCGCACGGCGGAGGGCCTCGCCGCGCTGCTCGCGTAGGCGTCGGGCGGGCGTTTCTGTGGGCCCGCTTAGGCCTTCCTTAAGCGGACCCTAAGGATCCCTTCCCGGGGCCCCGTCCGGGCCGAACGGGCTTGTCGGCGGGCTAGCTTGGCGGGGCCGGGGAGGACCGCCGGCCGGTCCCGCCGGCGCTCCCCCGCCTTGCGCCCGAAGGAGATCCACCCATGCCCGCACGCCGTTCCCATACCGCCGTCCGTATCGCCGCCGCCGGTCTCGCCCCGCTCGCGGTGGCCGCGTACGCCGCCGGGCCGGCGGCCGCCCACGGTTCGATGACGGACCCGGTCAGCCGGGTGGCCGCCTGCTACGCGGAGGGTCCGGAGGCCCCGAAGTCGGCGGCGTGCAAGGCGGCCGTCGCGGCGGCCGGGCCGCAGGCGTTCTACGACTGGAACGGCGTGAACATCGCCAACGCGGCCGGCCGGAGCCGGTCGCTGATCCCGGACGGGCAGCTGTGCTCGGCGGGCAACGCCAAGTACAAGGGGCTGGACCTGGCCCGCGCCGACTGGCCGGCCTCCCCGATGACGGCCGGGGCGCACACCTTCCGCTACAAGGGGACCGCCCCGCACAAGGGCTCCTTCGAGCTGTACGTGACGAAGGACGGCTACGACCCGTCCAAGCCGCTGAAGTGGTCCGACCTGGAGCCCGCGCCGTTCGCCAAGGCCACCGACCCGGGCATGCAGAACGGCGACTACGTCTTCAGCGGCACGGTCCCGAAGAAGACCGGCCGCCACCTGATCTACAGCGTCTGGCAGCGTTCGGACAGTCCGGAGGCCTTCTACACCTGCTCGGACGTGGTCTTCGGCAAGGACAGCGGCGGCAGCGGTACGGCGCCCGGTGCGGGGACCGCCCCCAGCGGCAGGCCCAGTGCGGGCGCGTCCGCCGGCGCCGGCTCCTCCGCCAAGCCCGTGGAGCCGCCCAAGGCGCCGACGGACCAGCAGATCTCCGACGGTGCGGGCAAGTCCACGATCGAGCACAACGGCCACGGCGACAACGACCCGAAGACGAACGGCCAGGCCGCCGCCGCCCCGATCGCCGCCGCCCCGGCCTCCGGCCCGGCCTCCGCCGTGCCTTCGCCGGCCGGCGGGGGCGCGGGCGGGGACCTCGCCGCGACCGGCGGCAGCTCCGCGACCCCGGTGATCGCGATCGCCGGGGCCGGGGCGCTCGCCGCCGGTGCGGCCGTGCTGTTCGCCATGGCCCGCCGCCGTACGACGGCCGGCCGGCACGGCCGCTAGCGGGCCGCCGGTACCGGGCGGACCGCCCGCGCCCCGGGGTCTCAGTCGAAGACCGAGGCGCAGGTGGTCCGTTCGGCGTGCGCCGGGTCGAGGGCGTTGAGCGCCTCGTGCCAGGCGATGCGGTCGGTCAGGCCGATGGCCACGTGTTCCGAGAGGTCCAGCGGGCACAGGTCCTGGAGTACGACGTTGCGTACGTCCGGCCCGTCCAGGAAGGCGCTCCGGTAGGGGGTGACCACCTCGTCGTACTTGGTGGCGATGACCGTGTACTTCACCCCGGGGACGGTGTCGCCGCCCGCGTTCAGCTTCTGCTGGAAGGCGGAGCCGGCGATCTGGTCGGCGAGTCCCGGGGTGGCGGTGCTGATCAGGTCCTCGGCTCCGGGGAAGTACGGGAGCAGCTGGGTGAGCCCGGACAGGGTGGTGCCGTGGTTGTCGGGGGCGAGGCCGACGAGGGCGTTGACCTTGGCGGCGCCGCCGAGGAACTTGAGGTAGTAGCGGGGCATCATGCCGCCCTGGGAGTGGCCGACCAGGTCGGCCTTGGCGGCGCCGGTGGAGGCGAGGACCTTGTCGACGAAGGCGTCGAGCTGGCCGGCGGACTTGTCGATGGGCCCGAGCCCGTTGAAGAAGGGCACGCCGGGCAGCTGGCCGTAGTCGAGGGAGTAGACGCAGTAGCCGCGGTGGACCAGGTAGGGGGCGAATCCGAGCCAGTTGTCGACGGAGTTCCCGAAGGTGCCGTGGACCAGGACCACGGGGCGGGGATGGGAGGCGGACGGCTTGCAGGACCAGTTGTTCCAGCCGCTGGTGGGGGCTGACGCGGCCTGGGCGGCGCCGGTGGGGGCGACGAGGGCGGCTGCGGTGAGGGCGAGGACGGCCAGCGGGCGGAGCAGGCGTCTCCAGGGCAGCATCGTGTGATCTCCTTGCGGGTCAAGGGGAATGCGTGGGGGTTCGTCCCGTGATCCGGATCACAAGGGGGGCTGCTGTGGCTAAATTACGGTCCAGTAGCAAAACTTGGAAGTTACGCGTCGGTAAAAACTGGCGTGTCGAGCCCTCCTCCAGTGCCGCTCAGGACAACGAGCGTCCCTGGACACGGACTTGAGGTGAACGACCCCCGCCCGCCGGTCGGATACGAACCGGATCCCGCCGGCGGGCTGACGGCCCGCCAGGGCCCGGCGGGGGACGCCCTGCGCGCGAGCCGGCTGCCGGACCTCGCCGGCGGCGGGACGCGCGCCACCGCCGGCTTCCTCCTCCGGTCACCCCCGTACGAGGACCTCGGCCCGCGCCGCGCCGAGCGCACCGCCCGGCTGCGCGCCGAGGTCCCGCGCGGGGAGCGCATGGTCCAGGCCCGGACCACCCCGCTGCGCGCGGAGACGGCCCGGCTGATGCCCGACGGCGTCTGATCGCCGCCCCGGCCCCGGCCCCGCGACCGAGGCGGGGCGGACCGTGCCGGGGCCGAAACGGGCGTTGGCGCGGTCGATGGCGGCCTCCACCGTCAGCCGGGATTCGCGGACCGGGTCCAGCGTGAGCTGGCGCGTCACGCCCTCCGCGCCCGTGAGGTCCTCCGCGCGCAGCACCATCCCGGTCAGCCGGGCCCGTTGCAGGCCGGCCGCGTCCATCAGCCGGTACGCGAGGGTGCGCAGGTCCTCGTCGTGGGCGGAGGGCTCCGCCAGCCTCCGGGACCTCTCCCACCGGGTGCCGCCCGCGAACTGGAGGGTCAGGGACAGGGACCGGGCGGCCTGGCGGCGTCCGCGCAGCTGCGCGCCGAGCCGGACCACGAGGCCGAGCAGCGCGGCCCGGGCGTGCGGGCCGTCCAGCTCCTGGTGGGTGAACCCGGTGCGGACGGCGGCCGAGGAGGGCAGGTCTCGCGGGGTGACCGGGCGCGGGTCGATCCCGCGGGCCCGCTCGGCCGCGAGCCGGCCGGCCCGTTTGCCGAGGATCCGCTCGACGACCCCGGGCGGGACGTGGGTGAGCGCCCCGACGGTGTGCAGCCCGTACCGGCGCAGCGCCTCGGCCTGCCGGGAGCCGAGCCCGTACAGCTCCTCCACCGGGAGGGGGTCCAGGAAGCCGGCCACCGCCTCCCCGGGCACGGCCAGGACCCCGCCGGGTCCCTGGATCCGGGCGGATGCCATGGCCGCCACCGCCCAGGTGGCGGCGACCCCGATCCGGACGTCGGCGCCCAGCCGGGCCACCGCGCGCAGCCGGACCACCTCGGCGATGCGGGCGGGGCCGGCGCCGAAGTACCGCTGGGCGCCCCGGACCTGGACCAGTGCGGCACGCGGCGGCAGGGCCTGGACCAGCGGGGAGAACTCGCGCAGCAGCTCCAGCACCTCGCGGTAGCCCTCCCCGGACAGGGCGGGGGCACAGCGGACGTGCAGCATTCCGGCGGCGGTCCTGACGGTGCTCATCCCGCGCTCCCCGGGCTGGAGTGCCACAGCTTGCGGCCGGTGGCGGCGCGCTCCCCGGGCGGCTGGAGGTCGGCCCAGGGGTTCATCTCGTAGCCGGTCGGGAGGTGGATGCGGCGGTCGGTGCCGGCGCCCGTGCCGGTGCCGTCCCCGGCGGGGGGTTCGGCGAGCCGGGCCGTGACCGCCTCCAGGCCGCTGTGCCCGCGCAGTTCGGCCAGCTCTGCGAGGTTCCAGGCGGCGGCCCCGACCACGCTCAGGCTCTGCGGGCCGCGCCGCTGCACGACTCCCCGTACGAGCAGCAGGAAGGAGTGGAAGACGGTGTGCGCGCAGGCCTCCTGGCTGTCGTCGAAGAAGGCCAGGTCGACCAGGCCGGTGCCGTCGTCGAGGGTGGTGAAGATGACGCGGCGGCCGGAGCGGATCGGCGGGGTCTGGGTGGCCGCCTTGGCGCCCGCGACGAGGACGGTCCGCCCGTGCCCGGTGTCCCGCAGGCGGGCGGCCGGGGTCACGCCCAGCTCGGCGAGGAAGGCGTGGTGGTCGTTCATCAGGTGGCGGGAGGCGTCCATGCCGAGGACGCCGAGTTCGGCGCTGAGCCGTTCGGCGTCGGTCAGGTCGGGCAGCCCGACGGGGGCGGTGGACCGGCCGCCGCCGAGGGGCAGTTGGGCCGTGCCCCTGGCACCGGCGGCGCGCTGGGCGCCGTGCAGTTCCGCCAAGTGCAGCAGCAGATCACGGCGGTTGGCGCCGAACGCGTCCAACGCCCCGACCTGGGCCAGCCGTTCGGCGACCGGGCGGCCGGGGTGGGCGCGGTCCCAGAAGTCGCGCAGGGAGGTGTACGGCTGTCCGGCCTCGATCCGGCGGGCCTCGGCCTCGCTGATGCCGTGGACGTCGGACAGGGCGAGCCGCAGCCCCCACCGCTCCGGCCCCTGCCGGCCCGGACCGTCGGACACCAGTTCGATGCGGTGGGCGACCGCCGAGCGGTTCACGTCCAGCGGCAGCACGGGCACGCCCCGCCGCCGGGCGTCCGCCAGCAGCAGCCGCTTCGGGTACATCCCGGGGTCGTGGGTGAGCAGCCCGGCGTAGAAGGCCGCCGGGTGGTGGGCCTTGAGCCACGCCGACTGGTAGGTGGGCACGGCGAAGGCCACGGCGTGCGCCTTGCAGAAGCCGTAGCTGCCGAAGGCCTCGACGATCTCCCAGGTCCGGGCGATCACCTCGGGCGCGTAGCCGCGCCCGGCGGCCGTCGCGGCGAACCAGGCCTTGATCCGGCCCTGGGAGTCCGGGTCGGAGAGCCCGCGCCGCACCCGGTCGGCCTCGTCGCGGCCGCAGCCGGTCATGACGTGCACGATCTCGATGATCTGCTCGTGGAAGACCACCACCCCGTACGTCTCGCGCAGCGCTTCGGCCAGGTCCGGGTGCGGGAAGCGGACCGGGGCCCGCCCGTGCCGGGCCTCGATGAAGGGGCGCACCATGTCGGCGGCGACCGGGCCGGGCCGGAAGAGGGAGATGTCGACGACCAGGTCGTGGAAGGAGTCGGGCTGGAGCCGGCCCACCAGGTCGCGCTGGCCGGGGGACTCGATCTGGAAGCAGCCCAGCGTCTCGGCGGAGCGGATCAGTTCGTACGTCGGCGCGTCGCCCGGGGGCACCTGCGCGGGGTCGTCGAGGTCGAGGCCGAGGCCCGTCGCCCGCTTCAGCTCGGTGACGGCGTGCGCCATCGCGGACTGCATGCGCACGCCCAGCACGTCGAGTTTGAGCAGCCCGAGGTCCTCCACGTCCTCCTTGTCGAACTGGGACATGGGGAAGCCCTCGCCGCTGGTGGGGACCACCGGGGTGCGGGCGAGCAGCGAGGCGTCGGAGAGCAGCACCCCGCACGGGTGCATGGCGGTCCCGCGCGGCAGCGCGTCGAGCGCCTCGACGAGGTCCCACAGCCGCCCGTGCTCCTCCCCGCGCCCCTCCCCCTGCTCCTCGCGCACCTCGCGGAGTTCGGGCAGTTCCGCCAGGGCCGCGCGGGCGTCACGGGCCCGGATGTGCGGGAAGGCCTTGGCGAGCCGGTCCACGGCGGCAGGGTCCATGGACAGGGCGGCGCCGACGTCGCGGACGGCGTGGCGGACCCGGTAGATCTCGGGCATGGCGACGGTGGCGACGCGCTCGGCGCCGAAGCGGCCGATGATGCGGCGGTAGACCTCCAGCCGGCGGGCGGATTCCACGTCGATGTCGATGTCGGGCAGCACGCGGCGGCGCTTGGACAGGAAGCGCTCCATCAGCAGGCCGTGTTCGACGGGGTCGGCGTGCGCGATGCCGAGGAGGTGGTTGACGAGGGAGCCCGCGCCGGAGCCGCGCGCGGCCACCCGGATGCCCATCTCCCGTACGTCGTCCACGACCTGGGCGACCGTCAGGAAGTACGAGGCGTAGCCGTGGTGGGCGATGACGTCGAGCTCCTCCTCCATCCGGTCCCAGTACCCGCGCCTGCCCGCGTAGCCGCGCAGCACCATGCCGGCGGAGGCGCGGGAGGCGAGCACCCGCTGGGCGGTGCGGTGGGCGGCGCCGACGAGGCGGGCCTCGGGGAAGTGCACGGAGCCGATGCCGAGATCGTCCTCGGGGTCCACGGAGCAGGCCTCGGCGGTCTCCCGGGTCCGCGCGAGCAGCCGGCGGGCGTCGGCGGCGCGCAGTCCGGCCGCCTCGGCGATCCGCTCGGCGGCCTCGGCCATGGCCGCGGGGTCCTTGAGCCACCGCTCGCCGCTGTCGCGGGTGCTGCGGGGGCCGAGGGGGACGAGCCGGCGGGCGGCGTCGAGTACGTCGGCCACCGGGCCCTGGCCGGGGTCGGCGTACCGGACGGCGTTGGTCAGCACGGCCGTGACGCCCTGCTCGGCGGCGAAGCCGACGGTACGGGCGGCCAGGCGCAGCGAGCCGGGGCCGGTGCCGGTGCGGCCGTGGTGGACGGCCTCCAGGCGCAGGGCGTCGCCGTAGACGTCCCGCCAGGGCGCGAGCAGCCGCGCGGCCCGGTCGGGCCGCCCGGCGGCGAGCGCCCGCCCCACTTCGGACCCGGGCCCGAGCAGCACGAACACCCCTTCACCGCGCAACGCCTCCCACGACAGCCCGTGGCCTGCGGCAGCAGCGGAACCCGGCCCCGCGAGCCGGCCGGCACCGGCGGACCCCGGCCCGAGCCCGCCGGCCGGGGCATGGGCGGCGGTGACCATCCGGCACAGCTCCGCCCAGCCGGCGGCCCCGTCCCGGGCCAGGAAGACGGCGCGGGGGGCGGACTCGTCCACGAAGGCCCCGCCCCTGACGGGGGTACGCCTGCGGTACGAAGCCTCTCCGGCCGGGCCGGAGCCACCCGGGGCGGCCGGCCCCGAGGCCGGCGGAACGGGCAGGTCCACCCCGAACAGCGGCCGGATCCCGGCGCCGGCGGCCGCCTTCGCGAACCGCACCGCGCCCGCGAGGCTGTCGCGGTCGGTGAGGGCGAGGGCGTCCATGCCCCGTTCGACGGCTCGTTCCGCCAGCCGCTCCGGGTGTGAGGCCCCGTACCGCACGGAGAACCCCGAAACGGTGTGCAGATGCGTAAAACCAGGCACCCGCGGCCTCCTGCTTCGCTCGACCTTCAACCTCCCCCTTCTCCACCATAGAGCAATTCGAATATCCGTGCGAAACACTTGTTCGATCATCCATTCGGCCCTCCCCTGCTGCGCCGGACCCCCCGCGCGCAGAGCGTGGGCACCATGACCCACCCCACCGAGAGCAGCGGCTTCCTCGCCGAGATCAAGGACGCCGTGACCGCCCGGGCAGCCCTGCTGGTCTTGGGGGTGCTGGCCCTCCAGCTGGCGTTCATCACCTCCTACATCGGGGCCTTCCACCACCCGAAGCCCAGCGAGATCCCGATCGCGGTGGCCGCCCCCGCCGAAGCCCTCGCCGCGCGGACCGCGGAGGCGCTCGACTCCCTGCCCGGCGGCCCGCTCGACCCGCGCGCGGTCAAGGACGAGGCGGCGGCGCTCGCGCAGATCGAGAACCGGGACGTGGACGGCGCGCTGGTCGTCGACCCGGCCGGCACCACCGACCGGCTGCTGGTCGCGAGCGGCTCCGGGGCCTCGCTCTCCCAGGCCCTGGAGCAGATCGTCGGCCTGGCCGAGAAGGCGCAGGGGCGCACGGTCCGGGTCGTCGACGTGGCCCCCGCCGACAAGGGCGACAGCCGCGGCCTGAGCTCCTTCTACCTGGTCGTCGGCTGGTGCGTGGGCGGCTACCTGTGCGCCGCGATCCTCGCGATCAGCGCCGGCGCCCGGCCCGCCAACATCCACCGCGCCGTCATCCGGCTCGGCGCGCTGCTCCTGTACTCGATCGCCGCCGGGCTGCTCGGCGCGGTCATCGCCGGCCCGGTCCTGGGCGCGCTGCCCGGCTCGCTCATGGCCCTGTGGGGCCTGGGCACCCTGGTCGTCTTCGCCGTCGGCGCGCTCACCCTGGCCCTCCAGGGGGTGGCGGGCGTGGTCGGCATCGGCCTGGCCATCCTGGTGGTCGTGGTGTTCGGCAACCCGAGCGCCGGCGGCGCCTACCCGTACCCGCTGCTGCCGCCGTTCTGGCGGGCGGTCGGCCCGGCCCTGCCGCCGGGCGCCGGTACGTACGCCGCGCGCTCCATCGCGTACTTCAAGGGCAACGGCGCGGGCGCGCCCGTGCTGGTGCTGGCCGCCTGGGCGGTGGCCGGATCCGTGATCACCCTGGCCTGCGCGGTCATGCGCCGCGGCCGCCCCGGGGCCGCGGTGGGCAGCGGCCTCCCCGACGACGCCCCGTCCGTCCCCCGCTTCGCCAGCGGGGCGCCGGAGCCGCGCTGACCGCCCCGGGACGTGATCACCACCCTGGCGGTCGAGAACTACCGCTCGCTGCGCGGACCGGTCGCCCCCTCGGCCGGCCGACCGTGGTCACCGGGGCCAACGGCACGCGGGACACCCAGACGGTGGTGGTGACGCACGCGGCCCCGCCGGCCGAGGCCCTCGCGGCGGGCACCCGGGTCACGATGCGGCCCTCGCGCACGGCGAGGGCCTCGGCCTCGGGCAGGTCGCACAGGAATTTCCCTCCAAGTGCGCCCTACCGCGCTCCCCCACCGGGGAGCACAATCGGCCTGACTACCCGCGTCGGACGTGAGGGAGGGAGCGCGTGCGCAAAGAGGTGCGCACCGCGGACGGCCGCGTTCTGACGGCGCAGCGGTGGGGCGACCCGGACGGCAAGCCCGTCCTCCTGCTCCACGGGATGCCCGGCAGCCGGCTCGGCCCGGCGCCCCGCGGCATGGTCCTCTACCAGCGGCGGATGCAGCTCATCGCCTACGACCGGCCCGGCTACGGCGGCTCCGGACGCCATCCGGGCCGCTCCGTGGCCGACGTGGCCCAGGACGTGGCCGCGGTCGCCGACGCCTTCGGGCTGGACACCTTCGCCGTGGCCGGCCGCTCGGGCGGTGCCCCCGGCGCCCTGGCCTGCGCCGCCCTGCTGCCCGAGCGGGTCACGCGGACCGCGGCCCTGGTGCCCCTCGCCCCGCGGGACGCGGAGGACCTGGACTGGTTCGCCGGGATGGCCGCCTCGAACGTACGGGAGTACACCACCGCCACCGACGACCCGGAGGAACTGGCGGCCCGGCTGATCCCGCGCGCGGCCGGCATCGCCCGGGACCCCGGCCGGCTCCTGGACGAGCTGCGCCGGGAGCTGACCGCCAGCGACCGCATGATCGTCTCGGACGCCGGCCTGCGGGCGATGCTGCTGCGCAACTACCGCGAGGGGGTGCGCACTTCGGCGTACGGCTGGATCGACGACATCCTCGCCTTCAGCAGCCCCTGGGGCTTCGACCCCGCCGACATCCGCTGCCCCGTACTGATCTGGCACGGGGAACTGGACGTCTTCTCCCCCGTGGGCCACGCGCGCTGGCTGGGCCGCCGCATCCCCGGCGCCACCACCGCCATCGACCCGGACGCCGCGCACTTCGCGGCGCTGCGCGCGCTGCCCGACGTACTCACCTGGCTGCTGCGCGAGCCCCTGGGGGAGCAGCAGCCCGCGTAGACGGGCAGACCTGACCTGCGACGACGCGGTCCGGGGCGAGCCCCCGGGAAACCGGATCCGGCACTGCGGCGAACGGCCGAATACGGGTCCCCGACAAATGCGTCACGCTTTCCATAGAACGCTTGACCAGGCGTCATGCCTCGGTTGCCAATGGGGTGTGGACGAGTAAAGTCCACGCTTGACAGCAGCAACGCGCTGGTGTCATTCCCGCCCATTTCACATGGCCCCCGAGGACGGTGTCGTGAACACTTCCGCAACCCCCCCGACCAGCACGGTCAAGGACCGCCGCGTCCCGCTCGCGAAGATCGACGTCCGCAGCGCTTCCGCGGCCGCGGTTCTCGAACGCGTACTTCCGTCGGAATCCGGCCGTCGCGTTCAGGCACCGATCTTCAACTCCGCGCTCTGACGATCAGTTATGAGCTCTAGACTGGTGGAATGACCCGCACGATCGCTTTCCGCGAGATCGTCCTGAAGGTTCACAGCAGATGCGATCTCGCTTGTGATCATTGCTATGTCTACGAACACGCAGATCAGAGCTGGCGAGCCCGGCCGAAAGTGATCTCCCCCGGGGTCATTTCCCAGACCGCGTCGCGGCTCGCCGAACATGCCCGTGACCATGCACTCCCCTCCGTCACGGTGATCCTCCACGGAGGGGAACCCCTGCTGGCCGGACCCGACCGGCTGCGGCTCGTGTGCGAGGAGTTCACCCGCGCACTCGCCGGAACCGCCGGACTGGACCTGCGGATCCACACCAACGGGCTCCAGCTCAGCCGCCGTTACCTGGACCTCTTCGCCGAGTACGGCGTCCGGGTCGGCGTCTCCCTCGACGGGGACCGCGCGGCCAACGACCGCCACCGCCGCTTCGCCGACGGCCGCTCCAGCCACCCGCTGGTCCTGGCCGCCCTGGAACTGCTGCGCTCCGCGCCCTACCGCCACCTCTACCAGGGCCTGTTGTGCACCGTGGACGTGGCCAACGACCCGGTCGCCGTGCTGGACGCGCTGGTCGCGCTGGAGCCGCCCCGGGTCGACTTCCTGCTCCCCCACGCCACCTGGGAGGCCCCGCCGGACCGCCCCGACGGCGCGCCCGACGCGTACGCGCGCTGGCTGCTGCGGGTCTTCGACCGCTGGGAGCAGCTGGAACGGCCGGTGCCCGTACGGCTCTTCGAGTCCCTGCTGTCCACGCTGCGCGGCGGACCCAGCCTGACGGAGTCCCTGGGGCTGACCCCGACCGACCTGGTCGTGGTGGAGACGGACGGGACCCTGGAGCAGGCCGACTCCCTCAAGAGCGCCTTCGAGGGGGCCGCCGCCACCGGGTTCGACGTCTTCGGCCACTCCTTCGAGCAGGTCGCCGAGCACCCCGGGATCCGGGCCCGGCAGCTCGGGCTCGCGGGTGTCAGCGGTACGTGCCGCCGCTGCCCTGTCGTACGTTCGTGCGGGGGCGGCCTCTACACGCACCGCTACCGGGAGGACAACGGCTTCGACAACCCCTCCGTGTACTGCTCCGACCTGCGCGAGCTGGTGGACGGGGTCGAGGGGCGCACCGCCGCCGGGCAGACCGCTCCCGAGCTGGCCGACCCCGCCGAACTGGCCCGGTCCCAGGAGGAGCTGACCCGGATCCTGCTGGCCCGGCTGCACGGGGACCTCGCGGGGGACCCCGCCTGGGCGCGGGCCTGGGAGCTGCTGGCCGGGGTGGAGGGGGCCGGGGAGGCGGGCGCGGACGCGCTGGACGCCGTACTGGGGCACCCGTTCACCCGGACCTGGGTGCTGGAGGCCCTGGACTCGGTGCGGGAGGGCCGCCCGGACGGCCCGGCCGCGGCCCGCCGGCTCGCCGCGCTGACGGCCGCCGCCGCGCTGCGGGGCGGGCTGGAGCTGCCGGCCGAGGTGGCGTACCGGGACGGGGAGGTGTACCTGCCGACGCTGGGGCTGCTGCGGCTCGGGGAGCCCGGCACCCGGGGCCGCGCCCTGCTGCACGCCACCGGCGAGGGGTACGCGGTCGTCCGGGCGGGGCGCACCGAGCACCGCTTCGGCCCGGCGGCGGGGGACGCGCGCTGGCTGCCCGTACGGACCTGGACGCCGGGGCCCGGGGAGCCTGCGGTGGCACTGGAGGACCTGGACCCGTACCGCAACTGCTTCGCCCGCCCGCCCCGGCTGCGGCTCGGCGCCGGGGAGGCCGACGCGTGGCGGGGCCGGCTCGGCGCGGCCCGGGCACTGCTGCTGCGCACCGTCCCCGGGTTCGCCCGGGCGGCCGTCGCCGGGCTGGGCACCCTCACCCCGCTCGCCGGGGGCCCGCGGGCCGGGGGCTGGGGCGAGGCCGGGCGGCACGGGCCGGGCGCGCTCGGGGTCCCGTACGCCGCCGGGGTCAGGGAGACCGCGCTGGCCCTGCTGACCGGCCGGCGGCGGGCCCGGCTGCGGGAACTGACCGAGGTGGCCGACCTCTACGCGCTGGACGGGGCCTGGCAGCACCCCTCGCCCTGGCGGACCCGCCCGGTGCCGGTGTCGCGGCTGCTGGCCGACGTGCACGAGCGGGTCGCGGTGGAGGCGTACCGCCGGGCCACGGGCACGCAGGAGCCGGGCGGCACGGACCGGATCCACCGCGCGCTGGACCGGCTGGCGGAGGCGGCGGAGCTCACGGTGAGCGGCAAGCGGCTGGTGGAGGAGCTGCGCTGGGAGCTGAAGGCGGTCGACGCGTGACCGCCCCGGCGGCCGCCCCGACGACCCCCACGGCCCCACCAGCCCCACCGGCCCCGGTGGACCCGACGGCCCCCACGGCACCCCCTGCCCCGGCAGACGCGCCGGCCCCGCCCGGCCCTGCACCCGTGCCCGGCCGCTACCGGCTCGCCGCCCAACTCCGGCTGCTCGGCGTGCGCCCCGGGCAGCGCCTGCTGGTGCACGCCGCCCTCGGCGGCACCGGCCTGCGCGCCGAGACGCTGCGGGACGCGCTCCTCGGGGTCCTCGGCCCCCGGGGCACCCTGCTCGTCCCGGCCTTCACCGCGGAGAACTCCCTCACCTCCAGCGCCCACCTGGCCCGCGTCGCCGGTCTCGACGAGGTGGCGGCGGCGGCCTTCCGGGCCCGGATGCCGCCCTTCGACCCGGACCTCACCCCGAGCCAGGGCGTGGGCGTCTTCGCCGAGGTGGTGCGCACCACCCCCGGCGCGGCCCGCAGCGGCCACCCGCAGACCTCCTTCGCCGCGCTCGGCGCGGACGCGCACCGGCTGTGCGCGGGGCACCGCACCGAAAGCCACCTGGGTGAGGATTCCCCGCTGGGAAAGCTGTGCTGGGAGGGAGGGCGGGTACTCATGATCAATGTGGGATTCTCGGCCTGTACTGCTTTCCATCTCGCGGAGTATCGAATTCCGAAGCCCCCCTTGCGCATGTACGACTGCGTGGTGAAGGTGAACCTTCCGGGCGGGCACGAGGGGCGGGGAGGGCACTCCGGCGAGGGCGAGTGGACGGCGTACGAGGACGTCGCCCTGGACGACGGGGATTTCGACGAGATCGGCCGGGCGTTCCCGGATTCACTGGTGCGCGGGGGGCGGGTGGGAGGGGCGTCCGCCGCGTTCTTCTCGATTCCGCACGCGGTGGACCACGCCCAGGCCTGGATGACCGAAAACAGACGCTGATTGACTGAACGATGAGGGGATGTGGCGAAGCAGCTCCGGAATGATGTTTCTTCGCTCGCAGCTTCGGGACGGGGGTCGTGTGCCCGCATCAGTGCAGCCGTACTTTTTTCTCAGTTATGCGCATACACCGAGGTTCGGGCCGGGAGGACCCGATCCCGACATGTGGGTGGAGCGCCTCTACCGCGACCTGTGCAGCCACATCATGGCGCTCACGGACCTGCCCGCCGGATCCGAGGCCGGCTTCATGGACCGGGAGATACGCAGCGGCGAGGGCTGGTCGGAACGGCTCGGGGCGGCCCTCGCCACCTGCCGGGTCTTCGTCCCCCTGTTCTCGCCGCGCTACTTCGCCAGTGAGATGTGCGGGAAGGAGTGGTTCGCCTTCGCGCAGCGCACCATCCAGCACGGGGCGGTCAGCAACCAGCCGGCCGCCGAGGCCATCGTCCCCGCCCTGTGGGTGCCGGTACCGCCCTCCCAACTGCCGGGCCCGGCCGAGCGGTTGCAGTTCAACCACAACACCTTCGGCGAGCGTTACGTCACCGACGGGCTGTACGGCCTGATCAAGCTGCGCGGGTACGCCGAGCAGTACGAGCAGGCCGTGTACGAACTGGCCCGGCGGATCGTCCGGGTCGCCGAGACCGTCCGCCTGCACCCGGTGCGCCCGCTGGACTACCGGGTGGTGCCCAGCGCCTTCGGGCACAGCGGCGGCCAGGTTCCCGCTCCCGGCGGCAGTCCCGCCCGCACCCTCCACGTGACCGTGGCCGCCGCCTCCCGGCACGACCTGCCGGACGGCCGCAGCCCCGAGTACTACGGGGAGAGCGCACTCGACTGGAACCCGTACCACCCGACCTCGCAGCGGCCCGTCGCCTACGTCGCCGAGGACCTGGTCAAGAACCTCAACTACCAGACCACGATGTCCTCCTTCGACGACGAGGCCGGCCACTTCGACAGCAAGCAGCCGCCCACCCGCCCCGAGATCCTGATCGTCGACCGCTGGGTGGTGGAGGACGAGCAGCGCCGCCAGCGGCTGGCCGCCTTCGACCAGGAGCACCGGCCGTGGATCAACGTGATCGTGCCGTGGAACCGGTACGACCACCAGAGCCGGGCCAAGGAGGCCGAGCTCGCGCGCCGGCTGGAGGAGACACTGCCGGTCAAGATGGGCCAGGGCCGGGCCGCCTGCCGGGCCGCGGCCAACGGCGTGGCCAGCATGGAGACGCTCGGCCAGATCCTGCCGCAGGTGGTCGAGGCGGCCGCGCAGCAGTACCTCAGACACGCCCAGGTGTACCTGCCCGCCGGGAACACCCCCACCGAACGTCCGAGGCTGCTGGGCCCGATGGGGATGGGCGGACCGCCTCCGTTACCGCCACCGGCCCCCTTCCCGCCCGCGCGGCGGCACGACGACGGGAGCGGTCCTGACGGCGACACCGACGAGTACGGCGAAGACACCGACACAGACCCGGGGGGACGCGGATGACAGCCAGTCGTGACAGCCGAGACGGACGCATCGTCACCTTCTACTCGTACAAGGGCGGTACCGGCCGCACGATGGCCCTGGCCAACACCGCCTGGATCCTCGCCGCCAACGGCAAGCGGGTCCTCGCCGTGGACTGGGACCTGGAGGCCCCGGGCCTGCACCGCTTCTTCCACCCCTTCCTGGACCCCTCCACCCTGGGGGCCACCACCGGCGTCATCGACCTGATCAGCGAGTACGCCTGGGCCGCCACCAGCCCCGTGCAGCGCGCCGCCGACTGGCACAAGGAGTACGCGCGGATCCAGCCGCACGCCGTCTCCCTCACCCCGGAGACCCACGGCTGGCAGTTCCCCGACGGCGGCACCCTCGACTTCGTCTCGGCGGGCCGGCAGAACCGCGAGTACTCGGCGACCGTGTCCACCTTCGACTGGGACAACTTCTACGACCGGCTCGGCGGCGGCCTCTTCTTCGACGCCCTGCGCGCCGACATGAAGGCGAACTACGACTACGTCCTGATCGACAGCCGCACCGGCCTGTCCGACATCGCCGACATCTGCACCGTCCACCTCCCGGACATCCTGGTCGACTGCTTCACCCTGTCGGACCAGTCCATCGACGGCGCCGCCTCGGTGGCCCGGCAGATCGACGAGCGGTTCAACGACCGCGGCATCAAGATCTACCCGGTGCCCATGCGCATCGACGAGGGCGAGAAGGAGAAGGCCGACGCCGGCCGCGCCCTGGCCCGCCTGAAGTTCGACCGCTTCCCCAACGGCCTCATCGGCGACGAGCTGACCTCCTACTGGGGCGCGGTGGAGATCCCGTACCGCCCCTACTACGCCTACGAGGAGACGCTGGCCACCTTCGGCGACGAGGCCGGGCTGACCAACTCCCTGCTCTCCGCCTTCGAACGGCTCACCACGGTGGTCACCGGCGGCGAGATCACCTCCATGCCGGTGATCGGCGAGGAGGTGCGGCTGCGGATCCGGGACGCGTTCACCCGGCGCCGCCCGGCGCTGCCCGCCGACCTGTTCCTCTCCTACGTCGCCGAGAACCGGATGTGGGCCGACTGGATCGAGTCGGTGCTCACCCGGGCCGGCTTCCGGGTGGTCCCCAAGGACGTGTCCGCCGAGCGCGCGCCCGACGCGGCCGCCGGCGACACCCTGGGCGGGGTGGGGCTCAGCGTGGACACCGCCGCCCGGACGGTGGTGCTGCTCTCCAGCGCCTACCTCAAGTCGGCGCGGGCCGTGGACGTGTGGAACCGGGCCGCCGCCGAGGACCCGACCGGGGGCCGGCGCCACCTGGTGCCGCTGCGGGTGGGTGACGTACGCCTGGCCACGCCCTACATCGACCGCAACCCGGTGGACCTGTTCCGGCTCGACGAGGTGCACGCGACCGCCGCCCTGCTGCGTGCGGTGGAGCGGCCGATGGCGCTGCCGGACACCGTCGCCAGCGCCTCCCAGCCCGGCCCCCGGTTCCCCGGGACGGTCCCGAAGATCTGGAACGCGCCGCCCCGCAACCCCGGCTTCACCGGCCGCTCCATCGTGCTGGAGCGGATGCGCGACCAGCTCGGCGGCGGCATGGCCGTGGTGCTGCCGCAGCCGCAGACCCTGTACGGGCTCGGCGGCGTCGGCAAGACGCAGGTGGCGCAGGAGTACGTGCACCGGTTCATGGCCGACTACGACCTGGTCTGGTGGATCTCCTCGGAGCACACCGACAACGTGCGCGCCTCCCTCGCGGAGCTGGCCGTACGGCTGGGCGCGCAGACCGGCGAGGACGTGGAAGCCGCCTCCAAGGAGGCGATCGACCTGCTGCGGCGCGGGGTGCCGACCTCGCGCTGGCTGCTGGTGTTCGACAACGCCGACGATCCCGAGACGCTGAAGCGGTACTTCCCGCCGGGCGGCCCGGGGCACGTGCTGGTCACCTCGCGGAACCAGTCCTGGTCGCAGTACGGGGACGCACTGCCGGTGGACGTGTTCCTGCGCGAGGAGTCCATCGAGCACCTCCAGCGCCGGGCGCCGGGGCTGAGCAAGGAGGACGCCGAGCAGGTGGCCGTGGCGGTGGGCGACCTGCCGCTGGCCGTCGAGCAGGCGGGCGCCTGGATCGCGGAGAGCGCGATGCCGGTGTCGGTGTACCTGGAGCAGCTCGCCCAGCAGACGGCGCAGGTACTGAGCCTCGACCGGCCGGAGCACTATCCGAAGCCGGTGGCGGCGACGTGGAACGTGTCGATCGAGCGGCTCCAGGCCCGCTCCCCCGCCGCCGTGCGGCTGCTCCAGCTGTGCGCCTTCTTCGCACCGGAGCCGATCTCGGCGAACCTGCTGTACAGCAAGGAGATGATCGACGCGCTCAAGCCGTACGACGCCTCGCTCCAGGAGAAGCTGGTGCTGGGCCGGGTGATCCGGGAGATCGGCCGGTTCGCCATGGCCAAGGTCGACCAGGTCGGCAACAGCATCCAGGTGCACCGGCTGGTCCAGGCGGTGATCCGGGCACAGCTGTCGGAGGAGGAGCAGCGCGAGGCGCGGCACGCGGTGCACCGGATCCTGGCGGGGGCGCGCCCGGACGACGACGAGCCGATAGACAACCCGGAGACCTGGCCGAGGTTCAACACCATCTGGCCGCACCTGAACCCGTCCGAGGCCCGGTTCTGCTCCGAGCCGGAGACCCGCCGGCTGCTGATCGACCGGGTCCGCTACCTGTGGAAGCGCGGTGATTTCAAGGCGGCGTACGCGCTGGGCGAGGAGCTGCGCGAGGCCTGGCGGGAGATGCTGGGCAGCGACGACCTCCAGTACCTGTACCTGCGGTTCCACCTGTCGAACATCCTGCGCTCCCGGGGCCGGTTCGTGGAGGCGAAGGAGCTGGACGAGGTGACGCTGGAGCGGCAGCGGGCCGCGCTGGGCCCCTCGCACCCGCACACGTACATGACCACCAGCGGTCTGGCCATGGACCTGGGCGCGCTGGGCCGGTACGGGGAGGCGATGGAGCTGGCGACGGCCGCGCACGAGGGCTTCGGGCAGATCTTCCACGAGGCGCACCCGCGCACCCTGGCGGCGGCGAACAACCTGGCGCTGAACCTGCGGATGGTCGGGCAGTACGCGCGGGCCCGGGAGATCGACCAGGAGGTCTTCGACCGGCGCACCGAGGTGCTGGGCCCGGACCACCCGTACACCCTGTCCTCGGCGCAGAACCTGGCCCGGGACCTGCGCGAGGTGGGCCGGTACGACGATTCGGTGCAGCTGCTGAGCCGGACGTACGAGATCTACAAGCGGCAGCTGGGGCGGGCCTTCCCGGGCACGCTGTCGGCGGCGAAGAACCTGGCGGTGTCGCTGCGGCGGGCCGGGGAGCTGGAGAACGCGCTGCGGCTGACGACGGCGACCCGCAACCGGTACCGGGCCAAGTACACCTCGGTCAATCCCGACCTGCTGGCCTGTGAGCTGAACCTGGCCTCGGACCTGTTCGCGACGGGCGATCCGGGCGCGGCGCGGGACCTGGCGCAGGAGGTGGTGGACGAGTACATGAAGGTGCCGGGCGAGAAGCACCCGTACACCCTGGCGGCCGTCAACAACCTGGCGGTCTTCCACTGGGGCACGGGCGCGGCGGAGACGGCGGAGCCGATGCTGCGGCAGACGATCCGCAGCATGCGCGAGGTGCTGGGCGACAACCACCCGCACACGATCTTCGCGCACCTGAACCTGGCCAACACGCGGGCCGACCTGGGTGATCCGGAGGGGGCTCTGGAGCTGGAGCGGATCGCGGTGGTCCGGCTGCGCGAGGCGCTGGGGGCGCACCATCCGGAGACCCTGGCGAGCGCGTCGAACATGGCGGTCAGCCTGGACATGATGGGCCGCAAGGAGGAGGCGGCGCGGGTGCGGGCGGAGGCGGTGGCCGAGCTGACGCGGCTGCTCGGGGAGGACCACGGTCTGACCCGGTACGCCCGTGACGAGCGGCGGGTCCACCGGGACCTGGAGCCGCTCGCGGTGTGATCCGACGTCGGGCGGCGGGGCTTGGCGGCCCCGCCGCCCGGGAGCGAGCGCAGGGGGCGCCGTGACCGACAGCATGACCTTTCGCAACGAGGACCTGCCGGTCCTCTTCCACCACACCGATCAGGCGGCGGTCTCCCGGCAGCGGGAGTCGACGCAGGCCACGCGCGCGCAGCTGCTGCTGCTGGTCGCGGCCGCGGGGGCCGCGGCCCTGCCGGCCGGGCCGGCGGCGGGCGGGCTGCACGTGTTCGCGGCGGTGAGCGCGCTGGCGTACGCGGGGGTGCTGGCCGTGGGCGTGCGGGCGGGCAGCCGGCGGGCCCGTCCGCAGTGGCAGCTCAACCGCAGCGCGGCCGAGTTCATCAAGTCCCTGGCGTGGCGCTACGCCGTGCACGGGGCGCCGTTCGGGTCCGAGGTCACCGGGCCGGAGGAGGTGTACCGGGCGCGCCTGGAGAAGGGACTGGACGAGCTGCGCAAGATGGGCTGGGAGGATCCGCGGACGGCGGGTCTGGTGCCGGAGGGCGGTGAGATCACCGGGGCGATGCAGCGGCTGCGCGGGCTGGACTACCAGGTGCGCAGGGAGACGTACGTCCGGGACCGGCTGATCGAGCAGCGCAACTGGTACCGGCGCAAGACGGAGGGGTCGCGGCGGGCGACGGCGCTGTGGTCGTGGACGATCGTGCTGCTGACGTGTCTGGCGCTGCTGCTGGCGGTGCTGGGTGCCTTCGGCTCGGGGCCGGGGGCGGGTCCGGCGGGGCTGCTGAGCGCGGCCGCGGCGGCGGGGATCGCCTGGAACGAGGTGCGCCGCCACCATCCGCTGATCGAGGCGCACACGCTGATCGAGCAGGACCTGGCGGCGATGATGGTGGTGATGCAGACGACCATCACGGAGTCGCAGTGGCCGTCCTCCGTGTACGAGACGGAGCGGTACGTGTCGCCGCAGCACACCGACTGGCTGGCCCGGCACAGCAATTGAGACAGGCGCAGCGGTCGGGACGAACGCAGTGGCCGAGTCGAACGCAGTGGCCGAGTCGAACGCGGCAGCCGGTCCGGGTGGCCGGGGGGCGTGGCTCAGTCGCGGGTCACGCCCTCGCGCCAGATGACGGTGACGGGTTTGCCGAGGGCCCGGGCGTAGGCGACGATCTCGCCGGTGCCGCCGTGCCCGCGCGCGGGGAGGCCGTCCCAGACGGCGACGAGCCGGTCGCAGCAGTCGGCGATGTAGGTGCCGGCGGCGTAGTAGGCCTCGTCGGTGGAGCGGGCGAAGGCCAGCCGGACCTCCTGGGTGGCGCGGCGCTTGAGCCGCCGGTAGCCGGCGAGGGCGTCGGGGTCCTGGAAGGTGTCCTCGTAGTCCCCGCTGGGGATCACGACGGTGAGGCCGGCGCCGTGTTCCAGGGCGATGTCCGCGAAGAGCTGGTCGGCTCCGTCGGCGAGGCTGGAGAAGGCCTCCAACGGGCCCTGGTGGCCCGCGAGCACGGCCCGCAGGCCCTCCCGCACATGGCCGAGCACCTCATCGGGAATCGACCGGTGGCCGGTCACTCCGATGCGCTTCATACGAGCTCCTCCCCCGTGGGCGCCCTGGACATCCTCCCAGAAGGAGGGAGGACGTCCAGGGTGCCTGCGCCGGGGGCCGGCGGTCAGTAGACGCTGACGCCGTAGGCGTTCAGGGCTTCCACGACGGGCTGGAAGAAGGTGGTCCCGCCCGAGGAGCAGTTGCCGCTGCCGCCGGAAGTGAGGCCCACGGCCCGGCTGCCCGAGTAGAGGGGACCGCCGCTGTCGCCGGGTTCGGCACAGACGTTGGTCCGGATCATCCCGTAGACGATGTCGCCGCCGCCGTAGTTCACGGTGGCGTTGAGACCGGTCACGGAGCCGCTGTGGGTGCCGGTGGTGGATCCGCGCCGCTTGACGGACATGCCGACGGTGGCGTTGACGGCGCTGGAGATGTCCTGGCTGCCGACGGTGCCCGGCGGGACCGGGCTGTTGCTGGCGTACTTGATGAGCCCGTAGTCGTTGGTGGGGAAGCTGGAGCCGGCGGTGCTGCCGACGACGGTGGTGTGGGAGGAGTTGGCCCACCAGGTGCCGGCGCCCTCGGTGCAGTGGCCGGCGGTCAGGACGTAGTAGTTGCTCCCGCTGCGGACGTTGAAGCCGAGCGAGCAGCGCCAGCTGCTGGCGTAGATGGCGTCGCCCCCGGAGAGCAGCTTGGTCAGTTTGCCGGGGGTGCGTTCGATGCGCAGCGCGGCGGCGTCGGCGCCGGCCTCGCGGCGGATTCTGGCGATGTCCGCGGCGGTGACGGTGGAGTCGGCGGTCACCACGAGGGTGCCGGTGGCGGGATCGGTGTGCCATGCGGTGCCGGCGACGTCGGCGCGCAGGACGGAGGCCCCGGCGGCGGCGAGGCGGGCGGCGCCGAAGCCGTTGCCGTTGTCGTCCGCGCTGGCGGCGGTGGGGGCGGCGAGGGCTGCCGTGGCGGCCAGGCCGGCGGCCAGGGCGAGCAGCCGGAGGCGGGTGGTGCTGTTGGTCCTCACTTCACGTCCTCCCGTGTGGGGGTCGGGGGCCCGGCTCGGGTGGGGGTGCCGGAGCCCGTGAGCGGCGGTGGGGGGACACTGCGGGTGCGCGGCCGGGAAGCCGCACTCTCGTCGTGCCCCTGACAAGTCCGCCGGGTGACGCTGAACGGGAGTGTCCTGGCGTCAGTTACCGGCGGCAAGGGCGCCTTTCAGCCGTCGCTCCCCGGCGGCGACCTCGAAGGGCAGGGTGTTCCCGGGCGGCGGGAACGGGCAGACGAAGTGGTCGGCGAAGGCACAGGGCGGGAGTTGGGCCCGGTTGAGGTCCACCGCGATCGAGCCGTCCGGGTCGGGGGTGCCGGGGTGCAGGAAGCGGAAGCGGTAGCTGGAGCGGCCGCTGGTGGCGTCCGCGAAGACGGCCCAGAGGCTGCCGTCGTCCTCGTCCACGGCCACCTGGAGGGTGTACGGGACGCCTTCGCGGACGAAGGCCAGCTCGCCGCCGAGGCCGAGGCCGCGGGCGCGCCCGTCGGCGTTGCCGACCTGGACGGTCCGCCGCTCGGGGTACGGGCGGAAGTGCCCCGGCAGGGCGAGGGCGGGGTCGTACGGGGTGGCCTCGATGCCGGCGAAGGCGCGCCGGGCCGGGGCGGCGGGGTCGTAGGCGCGGACCGCCCACTGCCCCTCGCGTCGGATCACCACGAGCCGCACCTCCCCGGCCGCGAGCCGGGAGTGCGCGGGCCGGCCCTCGTCCGCGGCGAGGGCGGCCTCCCCTATGAGGGGCCGCCCGTCGAGCTCGACGCCGTCCTCGGCGCGGGCGCTCAGCACGACTCCGCCGTCGTGGGCGCGCCAGCGCCCCGGAACGGCCGGAATTCGACCTTCCGGGAAATCGTCGATCCAGAAGGTGCCCGTCAGGGCGAGGGGTCCGTAGGGGGCGGAGACCGTGGCCGTGCGGTGCTCGTGCCACTCCCGCCAGGCCTTGGCCTCCACGTCGTCGCTCATGCCGCTCAGCCCTTCCCCCGCGGGCCGGGCGGGAACCTTCCGGTAACCCGTCCGGACCTGGGGGGAAGTGACGTCGTATCAGCAGTCGCAGCCGCATCCGTCGCAGCCGTCGCAGCAGCAGCCGTCACAGTTGCAGCAGTCGCACCCGTCGCCGCAGTCGTCGCACCAGGCGTCGCGCTTCTGGCGGGACCAGGGGCCCTCGTAGTCCGTGCAGCAGATCTGGCAGGTGCAGAAGAGGCCGATGGCCACCGCGCAGCCGTGGATCAGTCCGCGGCGCGGCTTCTGCGGCGGGAGCCCGCCGAAGCCGCCGCCGCCACCGCCACCGCCGCCGGGGCCGCCCGGGCCCATCGGCGGCGGCGTCCCGGGCCCGCCGGGGGCGTACGGGTTGGCCTGGCCGCCGCCGTACGGGCCGCCCTGGCCGTACCCGGCCGCGTAACCCTGCGGGGGCTGCCCGTACCCCTGCTGCCCGTAGCCCTGCGGGGGCTGCCCGTAGCCCTGGCCGGCCGAGTTCGCGGCGGTGTGCCCGCACGAGGAGGTCCCGAACGCCCGGTCCACCGAGGTGCGCAGCTCGTGCACCAGCAGCCGGTGGGCGAGCCCCGCGTCGGCGAACTCCACCTCGCGCAGGGCCAGCCGTATCCCGTGCAGCGCGTCGTCGCACAGCCGGCGGGCCTCGGTGAGGGAGGTGCCGGTGGCCGTGAGCGGGTTCCAGGCGCCCGCCAGGGCGTCGGCGCCCCGGTCCTCGACGGCGTCCAGCAGGTGCGCGAGCCGCCCGAAGTACCGGCCGGCCTCGGCGAGGGCCGGGCCGTTGCCTGGACGCCCCGCCAGGATCGCGGTATGCGCGAAGGCGGCCGCGGTCGCGGTCTCCGTCGGCTCGGTGACCACCAGCACGGGCGTGCCGGCGCCGGCCAGGCTCTCGATGCCGCCCTGGCGGTCCACGGCGTCCACGAGCACCGCCGTGTCGAAGCCGAGCGAGGCGCCGGTGCGGGCACCGGCCCGGTCCCAGCCCCGGGCCACCCTGCGCGCGGCGGCGGCGATCGGGGCGCGGGCCAACAGGCCGTCCCGGTCGGCCACGTGGTCCCGTACCTTCGCCGAGGCCAGCACGAGCGAGACGGCGGCGGCGAGCCGGGCGCCCTCGCCGTTGGCCACGGGCGCGGTGCGCATGCCGCGCAGCGGGCAGGGCCCGGCGGTGCGCCGGGCGCCGGGCAGCGGACCGGCCTGAGCCTCCGTCAGGACGGAGACGAGCAGCCCGTCGTAATTGGTGACGATCCTGGCGAACTGGCCGTGGTCACCGCGAAGTGCCAGGCAGAGGCCGCAGAGATGGGCCATCCACTCCGTCTTGAAGCGCTCGCCGAGCCGGTGCGCGCAAGGTCTGACGATGCCGAACAACCGCTTTCCCCCGTGTGTCATACGCAAGTTTTCGGGGCATCGTATCCAGCCAGGCGGATCACTCGTACGCCCCAGTGCCTCACCCGGACGGCGGCGGCGGTCGTATTTTCACTCAGTCAGCAGCGGTAGCGTCCGCGAACCTCGTCCGTGCAACGGATGTTCTGCACCAGTCCCGTCACGAAACATCTGCGCGGCGGCTATCCACTTGGCGCGTTGTCAGCATCATGGACGACCATAGGGGCAGCGGAGAAGAAGACAGACTGGCCACGGTGAAAGGAGGCGTCCATGGGTTCGGTACGCAAGGCGAGTGCGTGGTTGGGTCTCGTAGAGGACAGCGACGACGAGCGGTACTACGACGACGACTACGCGGAGGCGGTGGAGCGCCAGCAGGGCTCGGTCTCCGGCCCCGGCGACCAGTGGGTCACCGACCCCCGGGTGAAGGTGGCCTCGGATTCCGCGGTCGAGCGCGGCCGCCGCATCGCGACCGTGACCCCCGACGGCTTCCGCGACGCGCGCGGCATCGGCGAGCTGTTCCGCGAGGGCGTCCCGGTCATCGTGAACCTGTCGTCGATGGACCCGACCGATGCCAAGCGCGTGGTCGACTTCGCGGCCGGCCTGACCTTCGGGCTGCGCGGGTCGATCGAGCGGGTGGCGACCAGGGTCTTCCTCCTGACCCCGGCCGACACCCAGATCGTCAGCGGTGAGGCGGGCGGCCGCTCCCGCGACTTCTTCAACCAGAGCTGAACAAGGCCCTCACCGGTTACCGGAAGGCGTCGAGCCCGGTGAGCGCCTTGCCCAGGACCAGCTGGTGCATCTCGACGGTGCCCTCGTAGGTGAGCACCGACTCCAGGTTGGTGGCGTGCCGCATGACGGGGTACTCCAGGGAGATCCCGTTGGCCCCGAGGATGGTCCGCGCGGTGCGGCAGATGTCGATGGCCTCGCGGACGTTGTTGAGCTTGCCGAAGCTGATCTGCTCCGGCCGCAGGGTGCCCGCGTCCATCCGCCGGCCCAGGTGGTGGGCGAGCAGGATGCCCTTGTGGAGTTCCAGCGCCATGTCCGAGAGCTTGGCCTGGGTGAGCTGGAAGCCGCCGATCGGCCGCCCGAACTGCTCCCGCGTCTTCGCGTAGTCGAGCGCCGCCTCGAAGCTGGCGCGCGCCGCGCCCATCGAGCCCCAGATGATCCCGTACCGCGCGTGGCTCAGGCAGCCCAGCGGACCCTTGAGCCCCGTGACCTCCGGAAGCACCGCGTCCGCGGGCAGTCGTACGTCGTCCAGTACCAGCTCGCTCGTCACCGACGCGCGCAGGGACCACTTGTGCTTGATCTCCGGGGCCGAGAAGCCGGTGCTGTCGGTGGGGACGGCGAAGCCGCGGATCCCCTCGTCCGTCTGGGCCCAGACCACGGCCACGGCGGCCACCGAGCCGTTGGTGATCCACATCTTGCGGCCGTTCAGCACCCAGTCGGAGCCGTCGCGCTTGGCGTACGTGCGCATCGCGGCCGGGTCGGAGCCGACGTCCGGCTCGGTCAGCGCGAAGCAGCCGATCAGCTCGCCGGCCGCCATGCCGGGCAGCCACCGCTGCTTCTGCTCCTCGGAGCCGTACTTCCAGATCGCGTACATGGCGAGGGAGCCCTGTACGGAGACCAGCGAGCGGATCCCGGAGTCCGCGGCCTCCAGCTCCAGGCAGGCCAGGCCGTACTGGACGGCGCTCGCGCCGGCGCAGCCGTAGCCGGTCAGGGACATGCCGAGCGCGCCGATGGAGCCGAGCTCGCGGGCCAGCTCGCGGATCTGCGGGAGCTCGCCGTCCTCGTACCACTGGGCGATGTGCGGCAGGACCCGGTCGGCGGCCCAGGAGCGGACGGTGTCGCGGACGGCGAGGTCCTCGGGGCCGAGCAGCTCGTCGAGTCCGAGCGGGTCGGTGGGGGCGAACGGGGTCTTCGGCGCGGACAAAGGGGCCTCCCGGCGGCCACGTGGGGCGAAACCTAGCGGTGCAAGTTTGTCGCCGACCCGGCCCCGGGTCCACCCCCGTCTTCGGCGGGGGGGTGGATCAGCCCTGGCGGCCGGGCCTGCCGCCGACCGCGGGATCGCGCTCGGGCTGTGCCGGAGCCGGGATCCGCGTGCCGGAGGACGGCCGGGACGGGCCCGCCGGCTGCGCGGGCAGGCGTACGGCGGCCCCGGTCTCGGCGACGGCGACGGCCTCCACGGCGGTCTCGCCGCACTCGGCCGGCTCGGCGTTCTCCATGGTGCGCGGCAGCTTCAGCGCCATCACGGCGCCCGCGAGCAGCAGGCAGGCGCTCACGACGAGGGTGACGTGCAGCCCGTGCACGAAGGAGTTCCGGGCGGCCGCGTAGAGGGACTGCCCCGCCGGGCCGCCGAGGTGGGCGGCGATCTGGTAGGCCTCGCCGAGGGAGTTCGCGGCGCCCGCCGACTCCTCGGCGGGGACGCCGGGGACGTCCAGCAGGCCGGGCCGGTAGGCGGCGTTCATCACGCTGCCGAGCAGGGCGATGCCCATGCCCGCGCCGAGCTGGTAGGAGGTCTCGCCTATGGAGGCGGCGCCGCCGGCGGTGTCCGCCGGGGCCTCGCTCAGCATGGACTCGTACGCGGCGAAGAGGGTGGTCTGGAGCCCGAAGCCGAGCAGAATGAAACCGGCGGTCAGCAGGACGGGCCGGTCGTGCTGGCCCATCAGCGTCAGCAGCAGCACCGCGCCGGCGGTGAGCACGAAGCCCAGCGAGACCATGGTGCGCGGGCCGACCCGCTGGAGGGTGTAGGAGCCGGTGGCGCCCGCGGCCATGGCGGCGAAGGTGAGCGGCAGCAGCCGCAGGCCGGTCTCCAGCGGGCTCAGCTCCAGCACGAGCTGGAGGTACTGGACGGCGAGGAGCTCCAGACCGACCAGGGCCAGCATGGCGAGCACGATGCAGCCGACGGAGGTGGAGAAGGCGGCCCGGGAGAACATCCGCATGTCGATCAGCGGGTGCTCGTGCCGCTTCTGGCGGCGTACGAAGAGGACCAGCAGGAGCACGCCGAGCAGCAGCGGGACCAGCGCCCCGGGGTCGGTGAGCTGTCGTTCCGCGCCGATCCGCTTGATGCCGAGCACCGCACCGAGGACGCCGACGGCGGCCATCAGCGCGCCGAGCACGTCCCAGGGCCCGTCGGCCGCGCCCCTCGATTCGGGCAGCAGCCAGCGGCCGAGCGGGAGGATCAGGGCCATCAGCGGGATGTTGATGAGGAAGACCGAGCCCCACCAGAAGTGCTGGACGAGGAACCCGCCGAGGACGGGGCCGCTGGCCGCGCCGATCGCGGCGACGGCGGTCCAGATGCCGATGGCCAGGGCCCGCTCCCGCCGGTCGGGGAAGACCTGGCGCAGGATCGACAGGGTGGCCGGCATGATCATCGCCCCGCCGATGCCGAGCAGGGCGCGGGCGGCGATCAGGACCTGGGCGTTGTCGGCGAGGGCGGCGACGGCGGAGGCGACGCCGAAGAGGGTGTAGCCGAGGAGCAGGATCCGGCGGCGGCCGACGCGGTCGCCGAGGGTGCCGAAGAGGATCAGGAGCGCGGCGCAGACCAGCGGGTAGGCGTCGACGATCCACAGCAGCTCCTGGGAGCCGGGCCGCAGGTCCTCGGTGACGGAGGGGACGGCCACGTGCAGGATCGTCGCGTCGAGCGCGACGAGCACGAGGCTGACGCACAGGACCGCCAGCACCACCCAGCGGTTGGCCCCGCCGGAGGCGGCGGCGACCCGCTGCCGGAGGGAGGGCTTCCTGTCGCCGGCCGTGTTCGTCCCCGACATGCATGTACCTCCCAGGTGGTCCCTCGCACTCGGCGGACAGCGTCGTGGGTCGCCGCGGGGTGGTGCGCTGTGCGGCGTCCTACGGGGTCCGGCATCGACACGCGAGTGAAGGGTCAGCGTACGCGAGTTCGCGTAGCCCACACGTGGCCAAGCTCTCATCACGGCAGCGGCCCCCGTGTGGTGTGCGCCACTCGCCCCGTTCCGCCTCCCCCCGCGCGCACACCGGCTCACACTCCGTGGCCACGATTCCGTTTTCGCCGGTCGCGGCGCCGATACTCGTCCCCGTGACAACTCTGCCCGTTGACGACGCCCCCGCGAAGTACCCCGGACCGCGCCGTGCCGCGCCCGCTCTCGCGGCCTTCGCCGCGGTGCGGCTCCTGGGGCTGGCGGTGCTCGCTCTGTGGTGCGCGGCGGCCGGCAGCAGCCCGCACACCCTGCTCTCGGCCCGCTGGGATTCCCTCTGGTACGCGCGGATCGCCGCCGAGGGGTACGGGTACGAGGTGGTCCTGCCGAGCGGGGCCGTCCATTCCAACCTGGCCTTCTTCCCGCTGCTGCCGTGGCTGGAGCGACTGGTGGCGGCGCCCACGGGGCTCTCGTACGGCTCGGCCGGCCTGGTGGTCTCGCTGGTGGCGGGGCTCGCCGCCGCCTGGGGGGTCTTCGCCGTCGCCGACCTGCTCCACGGGCGGCGCGCCGGGGTGCTCGCGGTGGCGCTGTGGGCGGCGCTGCCGGTGGGGGTCGTGCAGTCCATGGCGTACAGCGAGTCCCTGTTCACGGCCCTGGCCGCCTGGGCGCTGTACGCGGTGCTGCGCGGGCGGTGGGCCGTGGCGGGCCTGCTCGCGGCGGGGGCGGGGCTGACCCGGCCGGTCGGGGCGGCGGTGGTCGCGGCGGTGTGGGTGGCGGCGGCCCTGGCCTGGCGGCGCGGGGAGCGTTCGTGGCCGATGGCGGCCGGGGTGCTGCTGGCCCCGCTGGGGGCGGCGGCGTACGCGCTGTGGGTGGGGGCCCGGACCGGCGGCGGGCTGACGGGCTACCTGGACGTGCAGGCGGGCTGGGGCAACGGCTTCGACGGCGGCTGGGCCTTCGCCCGGTTCATCGGGGCGCGGCTGGCCTCCCCCGCGTTCCCCGCCGGGGTGGGGCTGATCGCCGGGGTGCTGCTGGTGCTGTGGCTGTACCGGCTGTGCGTGCGCGACCGGCAGCCGGCCGCGCTGCTGGTGTACTGCGGGATCGTGGTCGCGCTGGCGCTGTGCGCGTCCGGGTACTTCGGCTCCAAGCCCCGGCTGCTGCTGCCGGCGTTCCCGCTGATGCTGCCCCTGGCGGTGGCCCTGGCGCGGTGGCGGACCGGGCGGGCGGCGGCCGTACTGGGTGCGTTGGCGCTGGTCTCGGCGGTGTACGGGGCGTTCTGGCTGAACGGTTCGGGGCCGCCGTAGGCCGGTGGGCGCCGGCGGGGGGGCGGCCCGCGGGCGTGATCACGGAATGGATCATTCCAATCCATGGTTGTGCAAAGGAATTGAGCTGCGGCGATAAATACCGTGTAAGTATGCCGATAATTGCGGGGGCAGTACTCCCGGAGTTGAATCCGGAAAGTTCCAACAAGTGCCGGAACAAGGGGAATTAAGTCCCCCATGAGACGCACTCCACATCACATGGTCATCACAAAGCGCGCGATTCGCCCGGGGTGCGCTTCGACGCGCGGTAACGTCGATTGAGTGCGTACTGACCAAATGCTTGCCCGTCTGGAGCCGGTGTTCGCCCGGCTCGACCGGGAACCAGAGCGACCGGCTCATCTGCAAACCCCGCAGATGAGCCGGCACCGCGTCGTGCTCCTCTCCGCGACCCTCGCCTTCTACCTGGTGATCGTCGTGGCCGTGCTGACGACCTCCTGGCTCGTCCGCCTGGACTGGCAGATCATGTTCTTCCGGCCCTACGAGCAGTGGCCGCAGGTACACGCCTTCCTCGACTACCTCGTCGTACTCGGCCAGCGCGGACCCACCGCGGTGATGGTCGCGGCCTGGCTCGGCTGGCGCTCCTGGCGCCAGCACACCCTCCGCCCGCTGATCGCACTCGGCGTGGCGCTGCTGCTGCTGAACATCACCGTGGGCTCGGTCAAGCTCGGCCTGGGCCGGCTCGGCCCGCACTACGCCACCCAGATCGGCTCCGCCGAGCTCTTCGCCGGCGGCGATATATTCCCTTCCGGCCACACCGCCAACGCCGTCGTGACCTGGGGGATCCTGGCCTACCTGGCCTCCACCACCGTCACCCGGCGGGTGCTGTCCATCCTCTCCGGCGTCCTCTCGCTGAGTGTCGGAGCCACCACCGTCTACCTCGGCACCCACTGGGTGAGCGACGTGCTCCTCGGCTGGACCGCCGGACTCCTCATCATGCTGGCGCTGCCCTGGTTCGAGCCGCTCATCGGCCGCACCGAGGCCTACGTCTTCGGACTGCGCGAGCAGTGGCGCCGCCGGCTGGAGGACGGCCGGCTCTCCGGACCGGTCGCCGCCGCGCTCACCCCGCTGCTCTCCGCGGGCGGGAAGTGGCAGCCCGGACGCACCCCCGCCGCCGCCGAGGAGGGAGCCGCCGCACCCGCCGCCGCCTCCCAGGCCCCCGCCGGGCACTCCCCCGCGCTGCGCCCCGCCGCGCACGCGCACCAGGTCTCCCGGCAGCACGTCATCCGCTCCGAGCGCACTCCGCTCACCCCGGGCGGCAGCCGCCGCCCGGCACACACCGAGCGGACCTCCGCCCGGGGGGCCTCGGCCCGCCCGGCCACCGGGGGCTGACCCCACCGCGGGGCCGGTACGCACAGCCCCACCCCGCACCGCGAAATCGGCGGGCCGGTCCATCGGACCGGCCCGCCGTCGGCGTTCATATGTCCGGACACGTCAGCCCGCTGAGCGGATGTTCCTCCGTACCGGGTCACGCTTGTGTCACGGGTTGTCGACGGATGCCGCCGGTAATCCCGCCTTTACCGGGGCCCTTTCGAATTCCGCCGGGGAACCCGAATTCCCCGCCGCGGACTTACTCCCGCGGGGCTTCCACGGCCCGCCCCAGAAGGTCCCGCAGACCACGGATCCGGTCCGTCAGCTCGGGGGGCTCCACCACCTCGAACTCACAGCCGATCAGCATGACGTGAATCACCAGGACGTCGAGGCTCACCGCCCCGGTGCGCAGCAGGCAGCTCTCCGCGTCGACCGGCTCCAGCACCCCGTCGGAGGGCCCGATGATCCGCGCCGCCTCCTCGGCCGGGACGCGGAGCCGCACCACCGCCCTGGTCGCGTACGCGCGGTGCGACACGCCCTGGGAGACGTACGCGGCGAGGTCCTCGGCGGGCCCCTGGCGCGGGACGAAGCGCGGGCCGTGCGGCGGGCGGGGCTCGATCCGGTCCGCGCGGAAGGTCCGCCAGTCCTCCCGGTCGAGGTCCCAGGCGACGAGGTACCAGCGCCGCTCGGAGCACACCAGCCGGTGCGGCTCGACGGTACGGCGGCTGACGCTGCCGCCGTGGTCCCGGTACCCGAACCGGAGCCGCTCGCCGTCCCGGCACACGGCCGCGAGGTCGGTGAGCACGGCCGGGTCGACGGTGTCGCGGCCCGGCCCGCGCAGCATGGGCACGGTGAACTCGTTGAGCGCCGAGACCCGTCGCCGCAGCCGCGACGGCAGCACCTGCTCCAGCTTGGCCAGGGCCCGTACGGAAGCCTCCCCGATCCCCTCGACGCCGTTGCCGGCGGCCGTGCGCAGCCCGACGGCGACCGCGACGGCCTCGTCGTCGTCCAGCAGCAACGGCGGCAGCTCCGCCCCCGCCCCGAGCTGGTACCCGCCGCCGGTGCCGGGGCTGGCGTTCACGGGGTACCCCAGCTCCCGGAGCCGGTCGACGTCCCGCCGCACGGTCCGGGGCGTCACCCCGAGCCGTGCGGCGAGGTCGGCGCCGGTCCATTCCCGGTGGGCCTGCAGGAGTGACAGCAGGCGCAGCAGTCGCGCGGAGGTCTCAAGCACGCCGCCCAGTGTGCCCTGAGGCGCCGCCCCTCCTTGACGCGGTCCTCGCACCGCCCAGCGCCGGGGCGCCTCCCGGGCTTCGGGCCCGCCGCGCCGGACTCCGTCCGTCCCCTCCTTGACGCGGTCCTCGCACCGCTCAGCGCCGGGGCGCCTCCCGGGCTTCGGGCCCGCCGCGCCGGACTCCGTCCGTCGGACGGTGGGGCGGGGTCGGTAGGCGTGGCTGGTGCCGCTGGGTCGTCTGCGGCGGGTGTGCCGCTGCGCGGGGCCGTCCCCTACCCGCCCTTCCACCGTTCCCAGGGGCTCCGCCCCTGACCCCGCACGGGCGCTGCGCGCCCGTCGCCTCAATCGCCGGCGGGGCTGGGTTCCCAGCCCCGGCCGGCAAATGCAGCCCCGCCGGCGTTTGAGGCGCTGGGGGCACCTCCCAGCGGTAGCTGGGGGAGGGTCTGGGGGCGGAGCCCCCAGGGGGTCCGGGCACAGCCCGGCGAACGGGCGAAGGGCGGGTAGGGGACGGCCCCGCGCAGCGGCACACCCGCCGCAGACGGCGGACGGCCTCAGCGCATCGGGGCACGGCCCGACGCCGCCGGGGTCGGAGCCGGAGCGGCGGCGCCCGCAGGGGCCAGGGGCACCACGCTCGGCGGCGGGACGCCCGGGCCCGCAGGGGTCGGCTTCGGGGCGGCGGGAACCGCAGGCGTCGGCTTCGAAGTGCCCGAGCCCGCAGGAGTCGGCTTCGAAGTGCCCGGGCCCGCAGGGGTCGGCTTCGGGGCCGCCGGGGGTGGGGGCGGTGGGGGGAGGGTGAGGAGGAGGCCCGGGGTCAGGCGGGAGGGGTCCGGGCCGATCAAGCGGCGGTTGGCTTCGTGGAGGGGGCGCCACCCGCCAGGGACCCGGCGGCGGCGCGCGATGCCCTCCAGCGTGTCCCCCGCCCGCACCACGTGCATCCGCCCCGCCAGCCCGTACCGCTTGGCGCACACCGGCCACGCCTCCCACCCCTGCACCGCCAACAGCTCCTCCGCGACCCGGATCTGCTGGTCACGGCTGGCCAGGTCCGCCCGTGCCGCGTACACCAGCCCCCCGTACTCCTCCCAGGCCGGCTGCCAGAACTGCAGGCCCCCGTAGAACCCGTTGCCCGTGTTCACCGCCCACCGCCCGCTGCTCTCGCAGTCCGCCACGCAGTCCCACGGCCACTCCCCGCCGGGCCCGCAGTCCCCCGGCCCCGTCCCGATGACGCCCGGCGAGCCCGGGTGCGCGGCCCCCGCGGGGCCCGGAGCCGGCGGTGGCGGTGCGGCGGCCGCGCCGGCACCCGACGGGAGGACGAGCACCAGCGCGGCGACCGCCGCGGCCACAGCGGTGGGCGCCACCCGCCGCGTACACAGATCGGGCATCGGGTCACGCTACGGAGCCCCCTGCCCCCTCAGGCCCCGCCACGCGGCGCTCCCCCGCGCCCCACCCGGACGGCCGACGCCCGGCCGACGCCCCGAACACCCCGAGACGTTCGAAAGGCGGCTCCAACTGCACACGAAGAGACAACAGTTGGCACGAAGCAGAAGTCGCGGTCGGACGGTTCACTCTTACGGGTGGCCGGTTCGATTCCGTTCCCTCAAACGGCGTGACCCCGGCCGCCGCTGCGCCGTTGATCCCGGCGAGCCGGGAACCCCCCGGCCTCCGCACGAATGAGGAGCCACCCCGTGCCGCGCATGCTCGACGTCAGTCTTGAGGTACGTGCCGAGATCGGTGACGAAGAAGCCGACAGGCTGCTCACCGGCGACGACGCCCCGGGCAGTTACGACTGCACCTCCTGCCGCACCCCCGGCGACCCCGAGACCGACCCCACGAGCACCGTGCTGTTCGTGGGCGAGGAGACCGCCGTCCTCGCCTTCGCCCACACCGCCTGCATCCCCTCCCAGGTCGTCCAGGTGTCCGAGGAGCAGCTCCAGGGCGCGGTGCGCAGCATCACGGGCGACAGCCCGGCCCCCGCCGCGGAGCAGGCCGGCGGCGAGTCCCCGCAGTCGGTCCCCGGCGGCCAGGCCGTCCTCGGCATCACCAGCGGTCTCGTCCTGATCGCCGGGGAGCTGCACCCCGCGCTGGTCGTCGAGCCGACCGCGCCGATCGCCCGCCCCGGCACCGCCGGCCCCGGCGACGACTTCCTCCCCCTCCTCATCGAGCAGGGCTTCATCCCGGTCACCGACACCAACGAGGTCCCCTCCGCCCTCCCCGGCTGGTCGGTCCTGCTGGCCGCCGGGCAGCTGCACGCCGTGCTCCAGCCCGGCGCCGACGGCGGGCCCCAGGTGGCCTGGTGGCAGGCCCACCAGGCGCTGGGCGTCACCGACGGCTGGCGGGCCGCCGTCAACAAGACGCAGCGCGTGCTCATCTACGCCGCCCCCGTCGGCTCCATCGGCCAGCAGCCGCGCGAGGACCTGCTCCGCGACGCCCTGGACAAGGCCGCGAGCAACGGCAAGCTGGTCGGCGCCTCGATGCCCCTGGCCGGCACGCCGGGCGCCTGAGCCCCACTCCTCCCCGCCGGAACGGCCGTCCGCCCCCTGCCGAGGGGTCCGGACGGCATGCGCCGGGGGTGCGCGGTCCGTCCCGCGCACCCCCGGCGATCTGCGTTTTCCGCCCCGTCACCCCGCATCCGCAGGGCGGCGGTTTCGTTGGCTGATACGTGCATTCATACGACCCCTCCCGCGCCCCGTTCCGTGCGAGCAGCGCCTCGCACACCCCGATCTACGACAGCCTGTACTCGGAGTACCTGCGCGCCTTCCGGGCGCTGCCGGGCGACCGTACGGGCGAGGAGGACCTCGGCTTCACCGCGTTCTCGTACGGCAGCGGGTACACCGGCACCTCGTACGGCGGCGGCACGGGCGGCTCGTACGGCAGCGGCGGGGGCACCGGCTGGAACGGTTCCTCCTCGTGGCAGCAGGCCGACGGCTGGCAGCCCTCGTACGTCCCGCAGCAGGTGGCCCAGCCGGTGTACTCGTACGCGGGCGGCGGCTCCGGATACGGCGGCGGGCGGCAGCACCAGACCGGGATGCAGCACATCCCGGCGGCCCTGCCGCCCGCTCCGCGCCGGGGCTACTGACCCCGGACCGCCGCTACTTCTTCTTCTTGTACTGCGCGCCGCGCTTCTCGCGCACCCGCACCGAGATGTGCAGCGGGGTGCCCTCGAAGCCGAACTCCTCGCGCAGGCGGCGCTCGATGAAGCGCCGGTAGCCGTGCTCCAGGAAGCCGGAGGCGAAGAGGACGAACCGCGGCGGCTTGCTGCCCGCCTGGGTACCGAACAGGATGCGGGGCTGCTTGCCGCCGCGGATCGGGTGCGGGTGGGCCGCGACGATCTCGCCGAGGAAGGCGTTCAGCCGGCCGGTGGGGACTCGCGTCTCCCAGCCCGCGAGGGCCGCCTCGATCGCCGGGACCAGCTTCTCCATGTGGCGGCCGGTCTTCGCGGAGACGTTGACGCGGGGCGCCCACGCGACCTGCTGCATCTCGGTCTCGATCTCGCGCTCGAGGTAGTAGCGGCGCTCCTCGTCCAGCTCGTCCCACTTGTTGTAGGCGATGACGATCGCGCGGCCGGCCTCGACGGCCATGGTGATGATGCGCTGGTCCTGGACGCTGATGTTCTCGGTGGTGTCGATCAGGATGACCGCCACCTCCGCCTTCTCCACGGCGGCGGCCGTGCGCAGCGAGGCGTAGTAGTCGGCGCCCTGCTGGAGGTGGACCTTCTTGCGGATGCCCGCGGTGTCCACGAACTTCCAGGTGACGCCGCCGAGCTCGATCAGCTCGTCGACCGGGTCGCGGGTGGTGCCGGCCAGCTCGTTGACGACGACGCGGTCCTCGCGGGCGACCTTGTTCAGCAGGGAGGACTTGCCGACGTTCGGGCGGCCGATCAGGGCGATGCGGCGCGGTCCGCCGAGGGGCGTGCCGCCGAAGGTCTGCTCGGGGGCCTCCGGCAGGGCCTCCAGGACGGCGTCGAGCATGTCGCCCGTGCCGCGGCCGTGCAGCGAGGAGACCGGGTGCGGCTGGCCGAGGCCGAGGGACCACAGGGAGGCCGCGTCGGCCTCGCCGCTCTGGCCGTCGACCTTGTTGGCGCAGAGCACGACGGGCTTGCCGGAGCGGCGCAGCAGCTTGACGACGGCCTCGTCGGTGTCGGTGGCGCCGACCTTGGCGTCCACGACGAAGACGACCGCGTCGGCGGCCTCGATGGCGTACTCGGCCTGGGCGGCGACGGAGGCGTCGATGCCGAGGACGTCCTGCTCCCAGCCGCCGGTGTCGACGACCTTGAAGCGGCGGCCGGCCCACTCGGCCTCGTACGTGACGCGGTCGCGGGTGACGCCCGGCTTGTCCTCGACGACGGCCTCGCGGCGGCCGATGATGCGGTTCACCAGGGTCGACTTGCCCACGTTCGGGCGGCCGACGACGGCGAGGACGGGGAGCGGGCCGTGGCCGGCCTCCTCGATCGCGCCCTCGACCTCTTCGAGGTCGAAGCCTTCCTCCGCGGCGAGCTCCATGAACTCCGCGTACTCGGCGTCGCCAAGTGCTCCGTGGTCGTGCTGGTCGTTCATGAAGTCCGTTCCTCGTCGTTCGTGGTGATCGGTGGCACCCGCGCAGCGCGGTTCCACTACTAGGTCAAGTCTCGCTCAGCGCCCGGTGAGGCGCTTGGCGTCGGCCAGGTGGGCGGACAGCCGTCCCTGGATGCGTGCGGTGGCCTCGTCCAGCGCGGTGCGCGTACGACGGCCCGTGCCGTCCCCGGCGTCGAAGGCGGAGCCGAAGACCACGTCGACCCGGCTGCGCAGCGGCGGCAGGCCCTTGACGAGCCTGCCCTTGGCCTCGGTGCTGCCCAGGACGGCGACGGGGACGACCGGGGCGCCGCTGCGGACGGCGAAGTAGGCGAGCCCGGCGCGCAGGGACGCGAAGTCCCCCTCGCCCCGGGTGCCCTCGGGGAATATCCCCAGGGCGCCGCCGTTCTCCAGCACGCCGAGGGCGCGGGTGATCGCGGTCCGGTCGGTGCCGGCCCGGTCCACCTTCACCTGCCCGATCCCCTCCAGGAAGGGGCCGAGCGGGCCGACGTACGCCTCCTTCTTGATCAGGAAGTGCAGCGGCCTCGGCGCGGTGCCCATGACCATGGGTCCGTCGATGTTGTGCGCGTGGTTCACGGCCAGGATGACAGGGCCGGAGGCGGGTACCTTCCAGGCTCCCAGCACGCGCGGCTTCCACAGCCCGTACATGAGGCCGATGCCGATGCGCCTGCCGACCGCCGCGCCCTTGGGGGAGGGCGTACCGCTCACTTGCCCCGCCGCTCTTCCACCAGGGTCACGACGCATTCGATCACCTGGTCGAGGGTGAGCTCGGTGGTGTCGACTTCGACGGCGTCGCCGGCCTTGGCGAGCGGGGAGGTCTTGCGGCCGGAGTCGGCGGCGTCCCGCTTGATCAGGGCTTCCCTGGTGGCGGCGAGGTCGGCGGCCTCCTTGCCGCGCAGCTCACCGCTGCGGCGGGCGGCGCGGGCCTCGGCCGAGGCCGTCAGGAAGATCTTGAGGTCGGCGTCGGGCAGGACGGTGGTGCCGATGTCCCGGCCCTCGACGACGATCCCGTCGGCCTCCTCGGCCGCCTGGGCGGCGATGGAGCGCTGGAGGTCGGTGATCAGGGTGCGCACCTCGGGGACGGCGCTGACGGCGCTGACCTTGGAGGTGACCTCCTGGGTGCGGATCGGGCCGGCGGCGTCCAGGCCGTCCACCGTGATGGTGGGGGCGGCCGGGTCCGTGCCGGAGACGATGGCCGGCTTGCCGGCGGCGAGGGCGATGGCCTGCGGGTCGTCGGTGTCGACGCCGTTGGTGATCATCCACCAGGTGATGGCCCGGTACTGGGCACCGGTGTCCAGGTATCGCAGCCCGAGCTTGGCGGCCACGGCCTTGGAGGTGCTGGACTTGCCCGTGCCGGAGGGACCGTCGATGGCGACGATCACGGCGGACGGAGCGGCGGTTTCCACGGTGCGGGCACCTTCCTGGTTGCGCGTACGTGTGCGGGCGCGCCAATAGCGCCCCCGCACCAGGTTACCGGCCCCGGGCGCCCGCCGTTCCCGGCCCTGCCCGCCCCGCTGGCGTCCGGGGCGCGGGGGCCCCGGGTCGGGGCCCCCGGCGACGGCGCCGCACCCGGACTACTGCTGCCGCAGCGCCCAGCCCCGCTCGCGGAGCTCGGCGGTCAGGGCGGCGACCGCCCGGGGTTCCACCATGAGCTGCACCAGACCGGCCTGCTGGCCGGTCGCGTGTTCGATCCGGACGTCCTCGATGTTGACCCCGGCGCGGCCGGCGTCCGCGAAGATCCGTGCCAGCTCGCCGGGCTTGTCGCTGATGAACACCCCTACCGTCTCGTACGCCATGGGCGCCGCGCCGTGCTTGCCGGGGACGCGGACCCGGCCGGCGTTGCCCCGCTTGAGGACGTCCTCGATGCCGGCGGCGCCGCCCTTGCGCTCGGCCTCGTCGGCGGACTGGAGGCCGCGCAGCGCCTCCACGGTCTCCGCCAGGTCGGCGGCGATGCCCGCCAGGACGTCGGCCACCGGCCCCGGATTGGCCGAGAGGATCTCCACCCACATGCGGGGGTCGGAGGCCGCGATGCGGGTCACGTCGCGGATGCCCTGCCCGCACAGCCGGACGGCCGTCTCGTCGGCCTCCTCCAGGCGGGCGGCGACCATGCTGGACACCAGCTGGGGGGTGTGCGAGACCAGAGCCACCGCCCGGTCGTGGGCGTCGGCGTCCATCACCACGGGGACGGCCCGGCACAGCGCGACGAGCTCCAGGGCGAGGTTGAGGACCTCGTGGTCGGTCTCCCGGGTCGGGGTCAGCACCCAGGGCCGGCCCTCGAAGAGGTCCGCCGTGGCGGCCAGCGGGCCGGAGCGCTCCTTGCCGGCCATGGGGTGGGTGCCGATGTAGGCGGAGGTGTCGGCACCCAGCGCGGTGAGTTCCCGGCGCGGTCCGCCCTTGACGCTGGCCACGTCCACGTAGGCCCGGGCCAGTCCGCGTCCGATCGCGTCGGCCAGCGCGGCGGCCACGTGGGCCGGCGGTACGGCGACGATCGCGAGGTCCACCTGGCCCTCGGGGGCGTCGTCGGTGCCGGCGCCCAGGGCGGCGGCCGTGCGGGCCTGCGCCGGGTCGTGGTCGACGAGGTGGACGCTGATGCCCCGGGCGGTCAGGGCGAGCGCCGCGGAGGTGCCGATCAGTCCGGTTCCGATGACGACGGCGGTTCTCACGGGGCGCTCCAAGGGTGATCACGTAACGGCGGGCCGGGCCTGACTCAGGGTAGCCACTCGTCACCGCGAAAGGACCCGGCGGTCCGCCCTGTGGACGGTGCCGGGCCCTCGCGGACGATCTCGCCGGTGGTCAGAGGTTCTGCTTGCGGATGATGTCCTCCAGCGACTCGGCGGGCACCCGGCCGCCCGGGGTCAGCTTGTCGACGGCCTGCGGGAGGGCCTGCGCCAGCTGGTCGGCGGCCTCGTCGGGGCTGACGCCCGCCTGCCGGGCCGCCTGCCGGAGGGCGTCGTCCGGCAGCGCCTCCTTGATCTGGGCGCCGCTGACGGGCTGGTTCTCGCCGGTGCCGATCCAGGACTGCGCCTGGTCGGCGAGACCGGACTTGGTCAGCATGTCCAGCAGCCCGCCGAGGGGGTTGTTCGCCCCTCCGGCCTGGGCGCCTCCGGCACCGCCGCCGCCCATCAGGGCGCCGAGCAGCGCGCCGAGGATGTTGCCCCCGCCGCCGGCCGCCGCGCCGCCGCTGCCGCCCTGGCCGCCGCCGAGGAGTCCGCCGAGGTCATTGCCCGCCATGATCCTGTTGCCTTTCGAAGGGGGACCGGGCGCACGCGCGTGGGCTGCGGGCCCGGCTTCGAGACACGGACAATGTCACCCAGATCGCCACGTACCGCCACCTGGCGCACCTCGGTCCGGCACGGTGCGGTAGAACCACGGGCATGATCTTCCACATCGTTCCGCTCGTCGACTGGAGTGCCGCTCCCGGGTCCCCGTACGCCCCCGGCTCGCTCGCCTCCGAGGGCTTCGTGCACTGTTCGGCGGACCGGACCACCGTGCTCGCCATCGCGGACTCCCACTACCGCGGGGTGCCCGGTGTCCTGCTCGCCGTGGAGCTCGACGAGGCGGCCCTCGGGGCGGAGGTCCGCCGGACGGGGCCCGGGGACCCGTACCCCCACGTCCACGGGCCGTTGAACCGCGACGCCGTGTTCCGCGTGTGGGAAGTCGTACGCACTCCCCGCGGCCCGGCGGACCTGGTCCCCTGGCAGCCGGAGTGAGACGGACGGTGTGGCGGTCTTCTCCTGGGGCCCGCCGCACGCCAGGATGCACTTCGCCGTCCCGGCCACCCAGCAAGGAGCCCCGCATGACCGACCCGAACACCGCCCGGCGCACCGTACTGGCGGCCGGAGCCGCCGTCCTGGCGGGCGGCACCCTCGCCGCCTGCGGGTCCGACACGGAGAAGCCCGACACCGGCTCCGGCACCGCCTCCGCCCCGCAGACGGGCACGTCCCCGGGGGCCTCGGCGGAGCCGCTGGTGAAGTCCTCCGCGGTGCCGGTCGGCGGCGGCACCGTCCTCAAGGAGCAGAAGGTGGTGGTCACGCAGCCGACGGCCGGCTCCTTCCGCTGCTTCACGGCCGTATGCCCGCACCAGGGCTGCCTGGTGGACAAGGTGGAGAACGGCACGATCGACTGCCCCTGCCACGGCAGCAAGTTCAAGGTCGCCGACGGGGCCGTCGCCCACGGGCCGGCGGTCAAGCCGCTCGCGGAGAAGAAGATCACCGTGTCCCCGGAGGGGGAAATCTCGCTCGCCTAGCGGGCGCCGCCCCGCCTACCCTCCCGGGATGGACGACCTCACCCTGGTCCGGGACCACACGATCTACGCCTGCGTGATGGGCTCCCGCGCCTTCGGACTGGCCACGGAGGCGAGCGACACCGACCGGCGCGGTGTCTACCTCGCCCCCACGCCGCTCTTCTGGCGGTTCGAGAAGCCCCCGACCCATGTCGAGGGGCCCCGGGAGGAGGAGTTCTCCTGGGAGCTGGAGCGGTTCTGCGAGCTGGCCCTGCGCGCCAACCCCAACATCCTCGAGTGCCTGCACTCCCCGCTGGTGGAGCGGCTCACCCCGGCCGGCGAGGAACTGCTGTCCCTGCGCGGGGCCTTCCTCTCCCGCCGGGCCCACACCACCTTCACCCGGTACGCCGTCTCCCAGCACCGCAAGCTCCTCGCGGACGTCCGCGTCCACGGCGCCCCGCGGTGGAAGCACGCCATGCACCTGCTGCGCCTGCTGGCCTCCTGCCGCGACCTGCTGCGCACCGGCCGCCTGACGATCGACGCGGGCGCCGACCGCGAGCGGTTCCTCGCGGTCAAGCGGGGCGAGCTCGGCTGGGACGAGACCGACGCCTGGATGGCCCGCCTCGCCGAGGAGGCCGAGGCGGCCCTCTCCACCAGCCCGCTGCCCGCCGAACCGGACCGGGCCCGCGTGGCGGACTTCCTGCACCGCGCCCGCCGCGCCTCGGCGGTCTAGGGCCTGTCCGACCCTGACCCACCGGACAGGCCCTAGAGCAGCGGGTCGGGCTGCTCCGCCACGACGGGGGTGGGGCCGGTGCCCGTGGCGTCCGGCATCGGTCACGCGTCCCAGAGGGCGCCGAAGGCGAGGAGTTCCTCGCGGTACTCGATGCGGTCCTCCCAGTCTCGGGGCCAGACGTCGGCGCCCAGGTGGGCGCCGGCGAAGGCGCCGGCCAGGCAGGCGATCGAGTCGGAGTCACCGGCGGTGCAGGCGGCGCGGCGCAGCGCGAGGAGGGGTTCGTCCGGGAAGAGCAGGAAGCACTGGAGGGCGGTGGCCAGGGCCTCCTCGGCGATCCAGCCCTGGCCGGTGGTCAGGCAGGGGTCGGTCTCCGGGGAGGGGTCGCGCAGGGCGGCCGCGAGCCGGTCCAGGACCGCCAGGCACTCGTCCCAGCCCCGGGCGATGAAGGACTCCGGCGAGGCATCGGAGGGGGTGCGCGTCCAGAGGTCGCCGAGCCAGCGCTCGTGGTAGCGGGTGCGGTTCTCCAGGGCGTACGAGCGCAGCTGCCCGACCAGGCCGGTGACCTCGGTGCCCTGCGCGAGGAGGTGCACGGCGCGGGCGGTCAGGTCGGAGGCGGCCAGGGCGGTGGGGTGGCCGTGGGTGAGGGCCGACTGGAGCTGGGCGGCGCCCGCGCGCTCCTCGTCCGTCCATCCGGCGACCAGGCCGACAGGGGCCACGCGCATGTTGGCGCCGCAGCCCTTGGAGCCGGTCTGGCTGGCGTCCCGCCAGTCCCGCTCGCGCCGGACCAGCAGCCCGCAGGCCGTCAGGCAGGTGTTGCCGGGGGCGCGGTTGTTCTCCGGAGAGTGGTACCAGTCGACGAACTCCTCGCGGACCGGCCGGGTGAGCCGCAGCGGTCCGACCGGGCCCCGCTCGGCGGCGGTCCGTATGCCGCGCGCCAGCGCCAGGGTCATCTGGGTGTCGTCGGTGACGATCGCGGGGCGGGGCAGCGGCATCTGACGCCACGGGCCCGTCTTGGCGAGGATCGACGGGACGTCGCGGAACTCCGTCGGGAAGCCGAGGGCGTCGCCGAGGGCCAGGCCTACGAGGGCGCCGGTCGCGGCACGCTTGGTGGCGGTCACGGGGTGGGTCCTTCCGAGGGGCGGAGCAGGGGCGGGTGGAGGGTGGTCGCCGGGCCGGCCCGGTACAGCGCGGCGGGCTTGCCGCGGCCGCCGGTCAGCCGGGCGGCGCCGGGCACGGCCTCGACGAAGCCGGGCGTGGCGAGCACCTTGCGGCGGAAGTTGGGGCGGTCCAGGGAGGTGTCCCAGACGGTCTCGTAGACGGCCTGGAGCTCCCCGAGGGTGAACTCGGGCGGGCAGAAGGCGGTGGCCAGGCAGGTGTACTCCAGCTTGGAGCCCACCCGCTGCCGGGCGTCCGCCAGGATCAGCCCGTGGTCGAAGGCGAGCCCCGAGGCCTCCCGCGCCGGCACCCACCGGGCCCGGTCGGCGTCCCCGCCGCCCTCCTCGGCCGGTTCGGGCATGTCGGGGACCAGGGCGGTGAAGGCGACCGACACCACCCGCATGCGGGGGTCCCGGTCCGGTTCGCTGTAGGTGCGCAGCTGTTCCAGGTGCAGGGCGGCGACCAGGGCGGGCGGCAGGCCGGTCTCCTCGGCCAGCTCCCGGCGGGCGGCCGTCTCGGCGGACTCCCGGGGGAGAACGAAGCCGCCGGGGAGCGCCCAGGCGCCCGCGTACGGTTCCTGGCCGCGCCTGATCAGCAGGACGTGCAGGGCGCCGCCGCGCACGGTGAGGACGGCGAGGTCGACGGTCACCGCGAAGGGCTCGAAGGCGTACGGGTCGTAGTTCACCGGCGCTCCGGGAGGGGCGCCGCGAAGTGCCAGCCTTCGGACAGCAGGCCGTCGACCGCCGCCACGGCCGCGTCGAGCCGGGCCCGCCGGTCGCCGCCGACGACCAGGAAACGCCTGCCGGTGCGGGTGAGTTCCCGGCGGAAGCGGGCGGTCATCCAGGGTCTGAGCTCCGGCCCGTCGCGCAGCCCGTCGTCCTCGAAGGGCACTCCTTCGTGGTCGGTGAGCAGGTACAGGTCGCGGGGGCGGCGGGCGGCGATCCTTTCGACCTCCGCGTTGCGGCCGCCGAGGTAGCGCTCGTGCCAGACGCCGGTGGCGAAGGAGTCGGTGTCGCAGAACAGCACCGGCGAGCCGAGCCGGGCGGCCCGCTCCTCCGCCTCGTCCTGGCGGCGGGCGATCACCGGGAACTCCCGCGAGGTGAAGGACATCTCCTCCCAGGACGCCCCCGGGTCGACGGCGCGGGCCGCCGCGAGCTTCTCCTCGCTGTACTCCCGGCCGTACTCGGCGACCCAGCCGGTCTTCGCCCACACCCCGCCGCGGCGGCGGTAGTGGGCGGCCAGCTCCCGCGAGAGGGTGGTGGTGCCGGTGGACTCGGCGCCCAGGACGACGACCCGTCGGGTCAGGGCGGCCCGTACGCCGGGACCGAGGAACTCCCAGCAGGCGGCCGGGTCCTCGCGCACGGCGGTCCCGGACACCGGGAACAGGGTGCGGGCCGGGTCCACGCAGACCTCCTCGGCACCGAACCGCCGGGCGAGCTCGGTCCCGTACTCCTCGGAGGTGAAGACGGCGTCCACCCGCCGGCCCACCGCGCCGCGGAAGATCGCCATGTGCGCCTCCCAGATGCCGGGGTCGTGCAGGTCGACGGGGACGTCGTCGACCGCGCCGACGACCTCCGCGCCGGGGTGTTCCTCGCGCATCCAGGCGACCCGGTCGGCGAGCGGCACCGACTCGACGGAGGCGGCGCAGACCAGCACGGTCAGCCGCTCGCACTGGTCCTGGGCGGTGCGCACCAGGTGGTGGTGGCCGGCGTGCGGCGGGTAGAACTTGCCCAGCACCAGCCCGTGGCCGTAGCGCTTGCCGCCGCTCATGCCGCCGCCTCCAGGGCCGTACGGGCTCCGCGCGCCGGGAGGGCGCGGTGCCAGCCGACGAGCCCGGCCACGCACAGGGCGAGGAAGCCCGCGTAGAGGACCGAGGTGAGGTACAGCCCCTTGTACGCGTACAGCGGGATGTAGACGAGGTCGGCGGCGATCCACAGCCACCAGGACTCCAGGAGCTTGCGGCACTGGCCGTAGGTGGCCATGAGGGAGAGCCCGGTGGTGAGGGCGTCCCAGAACGGGACGGTGGAGTCGCTGACCCGGCCGAGCAGCAGGGTCAGGGCGGCGGTCCCCACCGCCCCCGCCACCAGCAGCCAGGCCCATTCGGCGCGCGTGGTGCGGCGCACCGGCAGGGCCGTGGCGGTTCCTGGTCCACCCCCGTGGGTCCAGGACCACCAGCCGTAGGCGGCGAGGGCGATGAAGACGATCTGGAGCCCGGCGTCGGCGTAGAGGCCGGCCTGGGTGAACAGCACGATGAAGAAGAGGTTGTTGGCGATCCCGACCGGCCAGTTGGCGATGTGCTGCCGGGCCACCAGCCAGACGCACACGGCGCCCGTGGCGAAGCCGAGGATCTCGGTCCAGCTCGTGTTCCAGCCCATGAAGGCCACCCGCTCCCTTTAATAGTCATCCTGACTATAAACAGGCGGGGCGGCCCCGGGCAAGGCGAATGGCGGCCTCGTCCGGGAAACGCGGAAGCCCGCAGTGCCGGGGCACTGCGGGCTTCCGCGGAGAACGTACGGGAGGGCTACAGACCGACCTCGCGCATGAGCATGCCGACCTCGGTGTTGGTCAGGCGGCGCAGCCAGCCCGACTTCTGGTCACCCAGCTCGATCGGGCCGAAGGAGGTCCGCACGAGCTTGTCGACCGGGAAGCCGGCCTCGGACAGCATGCGGCGGACGATGTGCTTGCGGCCCTCGTGGAGGGTCACCTCGACCAGGTAGTTCTTGCCGACCTGGTCGACGACGCGGAAGTGGTCGGCGCGGGCCCAGCCGTCCTCCAGCTCGATGCCGTCCTTGAGCCGCTTGCCGATGTCGCGCGGCAGCGAGCCGGTGATCGCCGCGACGTACGTCTTCTGCACGCCGTACTTGGGGTGCGTCAGGCGGTGGGCCAGCTCACCGTGGTTGGTGAGGAGGATGATGCCCTCGGTCTCGGTGTCGAGCCGGCCGACGTGGAAGAGACGGGTCTCGCGGTTGTTGACGTAGTCGCCCAGGCACTGGCGGCCGTCCGGGTCCTCCATGGTGGAGACGACGCCGGCGGGCTTGTTCAGCGCGAAGAACAGGAAGGACTGGGTGGCGACCGTCAGGCCGTCCACCTTGATCTCGTCCTTCGGCTGGACGCGCTTGCCCTGCTCCGTCACGATCTCGCCGTTGACCTCGACGCGGGCCTGCTCGATCAGCTCCTCGCAGGCACGGCGCGAGCCCATGCCGGCCCGGGCCAGCACCTTCTGCAGGCGCTCACCCTCCAGCTCGGCGCCCGGGAAGGTCTTCGGGGTCTTGATCACGGGCTTGTCGGCGTACCGGTCGCGCACGCGCTCCTCGATCCGCGCGTCCAGCTCACGGGGGCGGGACTGGCCGCTGCGGCTGCCCGGACCGCTGCGCGGACCGCCCGCGCCGCCGATGCCGGGGGTGCGGGAGGGGGTACGGGGACCACCCTTGGCCCCGCCGCGCGCCGACGCGCCGCGGGCACCGCCGCCGCCCGGACGTGCTCCGGCGCGGCTGCGCTCGCCCTCGGGGCCCACGTCGTAGCGGCGCTCCTCGGGGCGCGGGTTGCGGGGACGCTGGGGCGCTTGGTCCCGGTCGCGGTCCCGGGAGGCGCCGGAGCCGGAGCCACCGGAGGAACCACCCCGGTAGCCGCCACCGCCGGAGCCGCCGGAGGAACCGCCCCGGTACCCGCCACCGCCGGAGCCACCGGAGCCGCCGGAGCCGCCCCGGTAGCCGCCGCCCGAGCCACTGCCGGAGCCGCCCCGGTAGCCGCCACCGCCGCCGGAGCCGCCGCCGCGGGCGTTACCGCGCCCGCCACCGCCGCTGCCGCCGCTGTTCCTGTTGCCGCCACCGTTGCCGTTGCCGCTGCTTCGCATCAAAGTTCCGTCGTCTTGTCGTCGTCTACGTCAGTGTCCGGTGCGTCCGGATCGAACGACGGCACACCTTCTTGCGTCTCGGCTTCGATCGCGTCCGCCTCGGGAAGGAAGGGCGCGAGCTCCGGGAGCTCGTCCAGGCCGCGCAGGCCCATCCGCTCCAGAAAGTAGTTCGTCGTCCTGTACAGGATCGCACCTGTTTCGGGTTCCGTGCCCGCCTCGGCCACCAGACCCCGCTGGAGGAGGGTCCGCATGACCCCGTCGCAGTTCACCCCGCGGACCGCCGAGACCCGCGAACGGCTCACCGGCTGGCGGTACGCGACCACCGCCAGGGTCTCCAGGGCCGCCTGGGTGAGCCGGGCCTGCTGCCCGTCCAGGACGAAGGCCTCCACGGCCTCCGCGTACTCGGGCCGGGTGTAGAACCGCCAGCCCCCGGCGACCAGCCGCAGCTCGAAGCCGCGGCGCTGCGCCGTGTACTCGTCGGCGAGCGCCGAGAGGGCCTCGGCGACCTCGCGCGGGGTGCGGTCCAGCACCTTCGCGAGGTGTTCGGCGGTCGCGGGCTCGTCCACGACCATCAGCACGGCCTCCAGCGCGCCCTTCAGCCCGAGCTGTGTCCGGTTCATTCGGCAACCTCCACGACCTGGTCGAACTCGTCCGTCACCCTCGGCATCCCGTCGCCGTCCCCGCCGCACCAGCGCACGGTGAGCCCGAGCAGGGCCTCCGGCTGGTCCAGGGTCACGGCCTTCTCCCGGTAGAGCTCCAGCAGCGCCAGGAACCGGGCGACGACGGTGAGGGTGTCGGGGGCGTCCTCGGTCAGCTCCTGGAACGTCGCCTCGCCGCGCGCCTTGAGCAGGCGTACGACGTGCCCGGCCTGCTCCCGCACGCTGACCAGGGGGGCGTGGATGTGGTCCACGTACACCTGCGGCGCGGCCCTGGGCCGCATGGCCCGCACCGCCAGCCGGGCGAGGCCGTCGGCGCCGATGCTGATCACCACCTCGGGCAGCAGGTCGGCGTGGTGCGGCTCCAGCCCGACGGTGCGGGGGTAGCGCTTGCCCTCCGCCTCGGCGCGGTCCTGGAAGATCGCGGCGATCTGCTTGTACGCCTTGTACTGGAGCAGCCGTGCGAAGAGCAGGTCCCGAGCCTCCAGCAGGGCGAGGTCGGCCTCGTCCTCGACCTCGGCGGCGGGCAGCAGGCGGGCGGCCTTGAGGTCGAGCAGGGTGGCGGCGACCACGAGGAACTCGGTGGTCTGGTCGAGGTCCCAGTCGGGGCCCATGGCGCGGATGTGCGCCATGAACTCGTCGGTGACCTTGGAGAGGGCGACCTCGGTGACGTCGAGCTTGTGCCGGGAGATCAGCTGGAGCAGGAGGTCGAAGGGGCCCTCGAAGTTGTCGAGCCGCAACGTGAACCGTCCGTCGCCGGCGGTGACCGGCGGCACGGGCCCTGCGGCACCCCCAGGCGGGGCGTCAGGGGCCGGGGAGGCCTCTCCGGCCCCCCGGTCACCTCCGAGCGGCTCGCGGGCCGCAGCGGGCGCCTCAGCGGCCTCCTGGGTCACCCCTGGGCCGCGGCCCAGGCTCCGGCGGGCCGGCTGGGGGGCGTCTTCGTTCGGGGGCATCGCGGTCCAGGGTGGTACGGGATTTCGGCCGAGCGGCCACGGGGGCAGCCTAGGCCCTGGCCGGGCGGGTGCGCGTCCGCCGCTGCGCGGAGCGGTCCCCTGCCCGCCCTTCCCCCGTTCCTCCCCCGGCTACCGCTGGGAGGTACCCCCAGGGACTCCGCCCCGGACCCCGCGCCTCAAACGCCGGCGGGGCTGATTTCAGCCCCGCCGGCGTTTGAGGCGCGGGCGCGTAGCGCCGTGTCTGTAGCCGCGCCGACGCTTGAGGCGAGAACGGTTGAAGGGCGGGGAGGGGCCAAGCCCGCGCAGCGGCACACCACCGCACACGACCCACCGGCCCCCGCCACCCAAACCGGCCCCGCCCCGGCCCCGCCGGACGGAGTCCGGCGCAGCGGCGCGAAGCCGGGGAGGCCGCCCGCGGCCGAGCCGCGGGAGCGGCGCGTCAAAAAAGGGTCAGCGGCCGCGGAGACGGCGGACCAGGATGCTGGCGTCGCCGCGCGACTCCAGGTCCGCGAGGACGACCGCGACCGCCTCGCGCACGATGCGGCCCCGGTCGACCGCCAGGCCGTGCTCCCCGCGGAGCACCAGACGGGCGTGCTCCAGGTCCATGAGCTCCTCCGCGGAGACGTAGACCGTGATCTTCTCGTCGTGCCGCTCACGCCCGCTCGGCCGCCGGTTCGCACCCCGGCCCTGGCCCTTGCCCTGCCGGGGTCCGGCGCTGGCAGAACCTTCCTGCGGCCTGCGCTGCGCGCCCACCGAGCCCGCTCCGGGCTCCGCGGTCTCCCGGCCCCGGGTCTCCCCCGTGGTCCGCGTAGTGCCGTCCGCCGGTGCGACCGCCGTGTGCTCCGGGCCTCCTGCCGCCGGCGCCTCCTCGGCGCCCCGCCGCGGCGAGGACGACTGGAGGGCCATCCCCCCGGTCGTGCGGAACAGTTCGTCGGCTCCGGGCAGACTCACTCGGCGGGACACCGGGCGAGCACCTCCCTGGCCAGCTGGCGGTAGGCGGCGGCGCCGACGGAGTTGGACGCGTACGTGGTGATCGGCTCGCCCGCGACCGTGGTCTCCGGGAAGCGCACCGTCCGGCCGATGACCGTGTGGTAGACGTGGTCGTCGAAGGCCTCGACCACGCGCGCGAGCACCTCGCGGCTGTGCACCGTACGGGAGTCGTACATCGTGGCGAGGATGCCGTCGAGCTCCAGCTCCGGGTTGAGCCGCTCCTGGACCTTCTCGATGGTCTCCGTCAGCAGCGCGACACCGCGCAGCGCGAAGAACTCGCATTCCAGCGGCACGATGACCTTGTGAGCCGCCGTCAGGGCGTTCACCGTCAGCAGGCCGAGCGAGGGCTGACAGTCGATCACGATGTAGTCGTAGTCGGCCATCAGGGGCTTCAGCGCCCGCTGGAGCGTCGACTCGCGCGCGACCTCGCTCACCAACTGCACTTCGGCGGCGGACAGGTCGATGTTGCTCGGCAGCAGGTCCATGTTGGGGACCGCGGTCTTGAGCAGCACCTCGTCGGCCGACATGCCCCGCTCCATGAGCAGGTTGTAGACCGTCAGGTCGAGTTCCATCGGGTTCACGCCGAGGCCCACGGACAGCGCGCCCTGCGGGTCGAAGTCGACGAGCAGCACGCGGCGCCCGTACTCGGCGAGCGCGGCACCCAGGTTGATGGTCGACGTGGTCTTGCCCACGCCGCCCTTCTGGTTGCACATCGCGATGATCTTCGCCGGACCGTGGTCGGTCAGCGGACCCGGGATCGGGAAGTACGGCAGCGGCCGTCCGGTCGGGCCGATCCGCTCGCGGCGCTGGCGGGCAGCGTCGGGCGCGAGGGTGGCCGCGTACTCGGGGTCGGGCTCGTACTCCGCGTCGGGGTCGTAGAAGTGCCCCTCGGGCACCTGGTCGTAGTCGGCGAAACCAATGGGCGTATCGCCACCGTGGTCGCCGGCCGTGGAGTTCACGTCTAGGCCGTCCATGCTCTTTTGGGGCGTCGTCATGTGCTGGTGGTTTGCGAAGGTGCGGACCGCGACGGAGCCGACAGCTTCGAGCCCGGCAGGACCCTGTCCCCGCTCAGGCGTCCCTGCTCGACCACCTCCAGGAGCAAATGTCGACTCATTCACAAGTCGTCTTACCTCCTCGGACGTGACCAGGACACTTATCGATAGGTCAGCGTTGCACCATGCCGACGGTTGGCGACTCTATGGCGTGTCACCGCCCAGCGGCAACACAATCCGCCGTACCCGGCACGATGTGTCGGCAACCGAACACCACTCTGTCAAGGGCGTGCGCGCTGTCGCCGCGAAGTTTCGCGGGTGTGCGAAAGGGTTAAAGGGTTACGTTCGAGGCGAGTTGAGCGGGCTCCGCGGGCATGCCTCAAACACGTCCGGCCGGACCTTGCGGGCAAGGTCCGGCCGGATACGTGAGATTGACGTCAGTCGTTGACGGTTCAGCCGAGCAGCGTGCTGAGCTCAAGGGTCTCGAGGCCGTGGGCCTCGGCGACCGGGCCGTAAACGACCTTGCCGTCATGGGTGTTGAGGCCCAGGGCCAGCGCCGGGTCACGGCGCAGCGCCTCGACCCAGCCGAGGTTCGCGAGCTGCACGATGTACGGCAGGGTCGCGTTCGTCAGGGCGTAGGTGGAGGTGTTCGGAACCGCGCCCGGCATGTTGGCGACGCAGTAGAAGACCGAGTTGTGGACCTTGAAGGTCGGCTCGGCGTGGGTGGTCGGACGGGAGTCCTCGAAGCAGCCGCCCTGGTCGATCGCAATGTCGACAAGGACACTTCCGGGCTTCATCTTGGCGACGAGCTCGTTGGTGACCAGCTTCGGCGCCTTCGCACCCGGGATCAGCACGGCGCCGATGACGAGGTCGGCCTCGACGACGGCCTTCTCCAGCTCGTAGGCGTTGGAGACGATCGTCTTGATCTTCGTGCCGAAGATCTTGTCGGCCTCGCGGAGCTTGTTGATGTCGCGGTCGAGCAGGGTCACGTGGAAGCCCATGCCGATGGCGATCTGCGCCGCGTTCCAGCCGGAGACGCCGCCGCCGATGACCACGCACTCGCCGGCGTGGGTGCCGGGGACGCCGCCGGGGAGCACGCCGCGGCCGCCGGCCGAGCGCATCAGGTGGTAGGCGCCGACCTGCGGGGCCAGGCGGCCCGCGACCTCGGACATCGGGGCGAGCAGCGGCAGCGCGCGGTTGGCGAGCTCGACCGTCTCGTACGCGATGGCGGTGGTGCCGGACTCCAGCAGGGCGTCCGTGCACTCGCGGGAGGCGGCGAGGTGCAGGTAGGTGAAGAGGGTCTGGTCCTTGCGGAGGCGGTGGTACTCCTCCGCGATGGGCTCCTTGACCTTCAGCAGCAGGTCCGCGGTGGCCCAGACCTCGTCGGCGGTGCCGAGGATCTCGGCACCGGCGGCGACGTACTCGGCGTCCGTGATCGAGGAGCCGACACCGGCGTTCTGCTCGATGAAGACCTGGTGGCCGTTGCGGACCAGCTCATGCACGCCGGCGGGCGTGATGGCGACCCGGAACTCGTTGTTCTTGACCTCGCGGGGGATGCCGACCTTCATCGTCGATCACGGTCCTTGACTCAGGGGATATTACCGGGCACTTCCATACATACCCGCCCACAAGAACGCGCAACGGGATGCACCACTGATGTCGTGGTGAAGCCAGTCTAATGAAGGATGAGTCGCTGTCTAGCCTTGCAAACCAATAATTTCAGTCGGACGCACTACGGATTTCGCAGGCTGCGGGGTCGTCTCCCAGCAATCTGTCCGCCGCCGACCGGTGCAGCCTCGCCGCCGCCGGGTCACCCAGACGGTCCAGCGTGTCGGCCAGCCGGACCTGGAGCGCGGCCTGAAGCCGCTGGTCCCCCGCCCGGCGCGCCAGCTCGATCGCCTCGCGGCAGGTGTGCAGGGATTCCTCGGGCCGGCCGGCGTACTCCTGTACCCGCGCCATCTCGCTCAACGCCTTTGCCTGGCCGGGGACATCGGCCAGCCGGCGGTAGCCCGCGGCGGCCGCGCGCCAGCTGCGCAGGGCCTCCCCGTAGCGGCCCGCGTAGGTGTGCACGTTGCCGAGCCGGCCGTAGAGCCTGGCCTCGTCCACGCGCTCGCCCCGCGCCAGGGCGTGGGCCAGGGCGCGGCCGAACCAGTCGGAGGCCCGGGGCCAGTCCGCCAGCTCCTGGTACGCCCCGCCTACGGATTCCATCGCGCGGCCCGTGGCGTACGGGTCCTTCGCGGCCTTCCCCGCGCCCAGCGCGGCCCGGTACCGCGCCAGCGCCTCCTGGGTCCGGCCGGTCTCGGCGTCCAGGTCGGCCAGGTTCAGCAGGGCGGCGGCCCGCTCGCGGTGCAGGCCGCGCCGCTCGGCCACGTCCAGCACGAGGCGGTGCAGCCCGTACAGCTCGGGGGCGGCCGCCTCGGTGCCCCGGTGCCCGGCCAGCGCCCGGACCAGGGCCGAGACCAGCCTGCGGGCCAGGGTGTCCAGCCCGCCGTCCGCCACGGCCAGGTGCGCGGACGAGGTCAGGGCGGGCAGCCGGGTGTCCAGCCAGGTGGCGGCCGAGCGCCGGTCGGGGAAGCGCAGGGCGCGGGGCGTCCCGTCCAGGTGTTCGCGCAGCAGCCCGTCGTCGTCCTCGTCGGTGCCGGCCATGGCCCGGCACGAGGTGAGCAGCCGTACGGTCCGCTCCAGCATCCGGGCGCGGGCCAGCTGCACCTCGGCGGGGCGCTCCTTGGTCTCCAGCAGGGCCTGGAGGAGGGGTGCGAGGCAGCCGGGGAGCAGGAAGAGGCCGTCGGGGGCGTGCCGTACGAGGCCCAGCGCGGCGAAGTCCTCCAGGGTGGACTGGGCCGCGGCCACCGAGCAGCCCGCCAGGGCCGAGGCGGTGTGCGAGTCGAGGTATCCGGCCGGGGCGAGCGGCAGCAGGTGCAGGGTGCGGCGGGCCGGCTGCGGCAGGGACTCGTAGACCAGCCGGAAGGCGCGGCCCAGCGGGCCGGTGGTGCCGGGGGGCATGTCGTGGAGCTGCTTGGCGAGGTCGGCGACGGCGCCCTTGGGGTGGGCGGCGAGCCAGCCGCCGGCGAGGGCGAGCGCGGCGGGCAGCCCCCCGCACTCCTCGGCGAGGGCCTCGGCGGCACGGGGGTCGACGGTGACCCGGGTGTCGCCGATGAGCCGGGCGAGCAGGCTGACGGCGGAGGCGGGGTCGAGGCCGCCGAGGGTGCAGGGGCGGACGTCGGGGATGCCGGTGAGCGGGCCCTCGGCGGTGACCACGACCAGGCACTCGGGAGTGTCCGGGAGCAGGGCGTCGACCTGGTGCGGGTCGGCGGCGTCGTCGACGAGCAGGATCACCCGCCGCCCGGCGAGAGCCTCCCGCAGGGCGGCGCTGAGGTCGTCCTCGCCGGCCCCCGGCGGGGTGCGCTCGCCGAGCCCCTCCAGCAGGGTCCGGACGGCCCGTTCGGTGGCGACGGGCTCCCCGCCGGGCTCCGTGAGCCGCACCCGGAGCAGGCCGTCGGGGTACTGGGGGGCGACCTCGCGCACGAACGCCTCCGCCAGCGCGGTCCGTCCGGACCCGGGCCGTCCGGCGACGAGCAGCACCCGTGCGCGGGGCGCCTTGGCCTTGCGGCCCGAGAGGGTGTCGAGCCCGGTCCGTGCGATGTCCTCGCGCAGCTCCTTGAGCTCACGCCGCCGCCCGACGAAATCCGCCACGGATCCGCTCCTCTCCCTGCCTTCGGGTTGCTGAGCGTAGTTCACGCAGAGCGACGGCCCGCGGGGAGCGCGGCCCGTAGATCGCCCGATCGGATCAGCCGATGTACCTATTTACCGTGCGGGCTGCGTTCGCCGTGCCGGGGGGCGTGGCCGGGGTCGGTGGTTCGCCTGCGGGCGGTGTGCCGCCGCGCGGGGCTGTCCCCTCTTGGACGCGCCCCTCGCACCGCTCGGCCCTGGCGGGCCTCCCGGGCCTCGGCCCGCTGCGCCGGACTCCGCCCGTCGGCCCGCCGGGCCGGGGCCCGGGCCCCGGCTGGGACCGTTGGGTCGCCTGCGGGTGGTGTACCGCCGCGCGGGGCCGGGTCCCCTACCCGCCCTTCCACCGTTCCCGCCTCAGACGCCGGCGCGGCTCGAAAGGATCCGGGGCTCCGCCCCGAACCCGGTACGGGCGCTGTGCGCCCGCCGGCGTTTGAGGCGCTGGGGGCGGAGCCCCCAGGGGGTCCGGGGCGCAGCCCCGGGGAACGGGCGAAGGGTGGGGCGGGGAGCAGCACCGCGCAGCGGCACCCCGCCCCCGGACCGGCACCCGGCACCCGGCCGGCCAGGCCCTACGCCTCGTACGGCCGGGCCGGCCAGGGGGCGTCGGCGGGGCGGAGGGCGTCGGGGCCGTCGCCCGCCAGCACGGCGGTGAGGGCCAGGACCCCGGTGACCAGCGCCGGGTTGCCCAGCTCACCGGCCAGGACCCCGCGGACCAGTTCCTCCCGCGCGACCCACTCCACCTGCATGTCGGCCTCCTCCGAGGAGGTCTCCGCGTACCGCTCGCCGTCCGCCTGAGCCACGTCCCGCGCGAGGAAGACCCGGATCGCCTCGTCGGAGCCGCCCGGGGAGGCGAAGAAGTCGGTCAGCACCCGCCAGTCCCCCGCCTTGACGTGCGCCTCCTCGTACAGCTCGCGCTGCGCCGCGTGCAGCGGGTTCTCCCCCGGCACGTCCAGCAGCCCGGCGGGCAGTTCCCACAGCCGGTGCCGGACGGGGTGGCGGTACTGCCGGATCACCAGCACCCGGCCGTCCTCGTCCAGGGCGAGCACGCACACCGATCCCGGGTGCACCTGGTAGTCGCGGCGGGCCACCGAGCCGTCCGGCATCCGCACCTCGTCGGAGTCCACGGCCGTCTTGGCGCCCTGGAAGGGCCGGCTGGTCGACAGCGTCTCCCAGGTCTCCGACGTGTCCTTGATGGCGATCCCCATGGCCAGTGCCCTCCACAACGCGCGACAGCCGGGTACGGATGATCCGTACCCGGCTGCCTACGTTACCGAGCGTCAGCCGACGCGCGTCAGCCCTGCTGCTGGCGCTCCACCGCGGCCTTGACCAGGCCCGCGAAGAGCGGGTGCGGCCGGGTCGGGCGGGAGCGGAGCTCCGGGTGGGCCTGGGTGGCCACCAGGTAGGGGTGGACCTCGCGCGGGTACTCGACGTACTCGACGAGCTTGTTGTCCGGGGAGGTGCCGGAGAAGACCAGACCGGCCTTCTTCTCCAGCTCGCCGCGGTAGGCGTTGTTGACCTCGTAGCGGTGGCGGTGGCGCTCGTCGACGTACGCGTCGCCGTAGACCTCGCGCACGATCGAGCCCTCGGCCAGCTTGGCCGTGTACATGCCCAGGCGCATGGTGCCGCCCAGGTCGCCCGCGCCCTCGACGAAGGCCAGCTGCTCCTCCATGGTCGAGATGACCGGGTGCGGGGTCGAGGCGTCGAACTCGGTGGAGTTGGCGCCCTCGATGCCCGCCAGGTTGCGCGCGGCCTCGATGACCACGCACTGCAGGCCCAGGCACAGGCCCAGCAGCGGGATCTTGTTCTCGCGGGCGTAGGTGATCGCGCCGACCTTGCCGTTGACACCGCGGTCGCCGAAGCCGCCGGGCACGCAGATCGCGTCCACGTCGCCGAGCTGCGCCGCGGCACCGGCCGGGGTCTTGCAGTCGTCGGAGGTGACCCACTTGATCTGGACGCGGGCCTTGTTGGCGAAGCCGCCGGCGCGCAGCGCCTCGGTCACCGACAGGTAGGCGTCGGGCAGGTCGATGTACTTGCCGACGAGCGCGACCTTGACCTCGTGGTCGGGGTTGTGGACGCGGTCCAGCAGGTCCTCCCACACCGTCCAGTCGACGTCGCGGAAGGGCAGGTCGAGCTTGCGGACGACGTAGGCGTCCAGGCCCTCGGTGTGCAGCACCTTCGGGATGTCGTAGATCGACTTGGCGTCGATCGCCGCGACCACGGCCGCCTCGTCCACGTCGCACATCAGCGAGATCTTGCGCTTGATGGAGGTGGGGACCTCGCGGTCGGCGCGCAGCACGATCGCGTCGGGCTGGATGCCGATGTTGCGCAGGGCCGCGACGGAGTGCTGCGTGGGCTTGGTCTTCAGCTCGCCGGAGGGGCCGATGTAGGGCAGCAGCGAGATGTGCACGACGAAGACGTTGTCGCGGCCGACCTCGTGGCGGACCTGGCGGACGGTCTCCAGGAACGGCAGCGACTCGATGTCGCCGACCGTACCGCCGACCTCGGTGATGACGACGTCGACGTCGTCGGTCGCCATGCGCCGGATGCGGTGCTTGATCTCGTTGGTGATGTGCGGGATGACCTGCACGGTGTCACCGAGGTACTCGCCGCGGCGCTCCTTGGCGATGACCGTGTTGTAGACCTGGCCGGTGGTGACGTTGGCCGAGCCGTCGAGGTCGACGTCGAGGAAGCGCTCGTAGTGGCCGATGTCCAGGTCGGTCTCGGCGCCGTCGTTGGTGACGAACACCTCGCCGTGCTGGAAGGGGTTCATCGTGCCGGGGTCGACGTTCAGGTACGGGTCGAGCTTCTGCATCGTGACCCGCAGGCCGCGCGCCTTCAGCAGCGCACCCAGGCTGGAGGCCGTCAGACCCTTGCCGAGGGACGAAGCGACACCCCCGGTGACGAAGATGTGCTTGGTCGTCATGGCTGCGTTGTTTCGAAAAGCAGCGGGCGGCATCGCCAAGAGGGGGCTCCCGTGGTCGCGAGGTGAGGTGCGTCCGGCGACTTCTCCCGTTTCCGGGGGTGCCGAAGCTGCGGTTTCGGGGCCCCTGATTCGCACAGGCAGACCACCGGTCCACGGGGTACCAGCCTATCAGCGCCCGGGACGGTCCGCCTCCGGGCGCGCTGCGCGGCGGCCCCCGCGGGTCCTTCGGCCGGCCGTTCCCGCAGGTCACCCGTTTGGCCGAGTGACATTGTCCCAAGACTTAAGGAGATCACTAGGGTGCGCTCATAACTTGCTCGGATATCGCTGCACATCGCCGCCGAGCAGTCCGGCAGACGGCGTAACAACGCCGGTTCCGGCAATCTAGGAACTCGACGCGGGGATCCCTGCGCACAGGAGACCGCGCGACAGCGCATTGCAAGCGCCCTTCGGGGCGGACGTGGCCGTTCGACTGGAGACCAACGTGTCCGGGCGCATCGAGGATTACGCACTGATCGGGGACATGCAGACCGCGGCGCTGGTCTGCCGGGACGGCGCGGTGGACTGGTTGTGTCTGCCACGCTTCGACTCCCATGCCGTCTTCGCGAGCCTTCTGGGCACCGAGGAACACGGGTTCTGGCGCATCGGCCCGGCGTTCCCCCCGGGTGCGGAGCCGCCGCGGGCCGCCCGCCGCCGCTACCGGGGCGATTCCCTGGTGCTGGAGTCGGAGTGGGACACCCCGCGCGGGACCGTCCGCGTCATCGACTTCATGCCGCCGCGCGAGGGCCACGCGCCGCAGCTGATCCGTATCGTGGAGGGCGTCAGCGGACGCGTCCCGATGCGCTCGGCGCTGCGGATGCGCTTCAGCTACGGGCGGGTCGTGCCGTGGGTGCACAAGGTGGACGGGCGCACCGTGGCCGTCGCCGGCCCCGACTCGGTCTGGCTGGACTCCGACGCGCAGACGTACGGCAAGGACCTGACGACGTACTCCGACTTCACGGTCGGGCCCGGCGACCGGGTGGCCTTCGCGATCAGCTGGCAGCCCTCCCACAAGGGCGCCCCGGAGACCCCGGACGCCGCGGCCGCGCTGGAGGCGACCAGCGAGTTCTGGCGCGAGTGGGTGGACCTGTGTACGTACCACGGGCCCTACCGGGAGGCCGTGATCCGCTCACTGATCACCCTCAAGGCGCTCACGTACGCCCCCACGGGCGGGATCGTCGCCGCGCCGACCACCTCCCTCCCGGAGGAGATCGGCGGGGTCCGCAACTGGGACTACCGCTACACCTGGCTGCGCGACGCCGCCATCACCCTGTCCTCGCTGCTGCGCACCGGCTACCGGGGCGAGGCCGCCGCCTGGCGGGACTGGCTGCTGCGCGCGGTGGCCGGCGACCCGGAGAACCTGCAGATCATGTACGGGATCGCCGGCGAGCGGGAGCTGGGTGAGACCGAGCTGGACTGGCTGCCCGGCTACGAGAACTCGGCCCCGGTGCGCGTCGGCAACGGCGCCGCGCACCAGCTCCAGCTCGACGTGTACGGCGAGGTCACCGAGGCCCTGCACCTGGGTCACATGACGGGGCTGGCCCGCAACGACTACGCCTCGGTGCTCCAGCTGAAGCTGATCCGCTACCTGGAGACCCACTGGATGGAGCCGGACGAGGGCATCTGGGAGGTGCGCGGCCCGCGCCGCCACTTCGTGCACTCGAAGGTGATGGCGTGGGTGGCCGTGGACCGCACGATCAAGCTGATCGAGAGCGGGGACGCGGACGGCCCGCTGGAGCGCTGGCGCGAGATGCGCGACGCGATCCACGCGGACGTGTGCGAGAAGGGCTACGACCCGGAGCGCAACACCTTCACCCAGTCCTACGGGTCCCAGGAGCTGGACGCCTCCCTGCTGCTGATCCCGCAGATGGGCTTCCTGCCGCCCGACGACAAGCGGGTCATCGGCACCATCGAGGCGATCCAGCGCGAGCTGTCGACCCCCGACGGGTTCATCCTGCGCTACCCGACGGCCGGCGAGGAGGCCGGGGTGGACGGGCTGGAGGGCGACGAGGGCGCCTTCCTCGCGTGCTCGTTCTGGATGGCCGACGACCTCGCGATGATCGGCCGGGTCGACGAGGCGCGCCGGCTCTTCGAGAAGCTGCTGGCGCTCCGCAACGACCTGGGGCTGCTGGCGGAGGAGTGGGACCCCAAGCACGAGCGGCAGGTGGGGAACTTCCCGCAGGCCTTCAGCCACGTCCCGCTGATCGACACGGCGCTGCGGCTGACGGCGAGCGGTGCCTACGGCGGCTGACGCGCGGGGCCGGGGCCGCCCGCCTAGCCTGTAAGGGTCCTTTGCCCTTCACGGGAAGGGGGGGTGGCCATGGCGCCCCTCTCCAAGGCGGGTGCGGCCCTCTCCGTGCTCCGCGAGGATCTGGCCGGCGACGTCTTCGCCCCGGACGACCCGGGGTACGACGAGGCCCGGACCCTGTTCAACGCGATGATCGACCGCCGGCCGGCGGTGATCGCCCAGTGCGAGGGCGCGTCGGACGTGGTGACGGCGGTGCGCTTCGCCCGGGAGCTGGACCTGCCGGTCGCCGTGCGCGGGGGCGGGCACAGCGTGGCGGGGATGTCCCTGAACGACGGGGGCGTGGTCGTGGACCTGCGCCGGATGCACGCGGTGACCGTCCATCCGGCGGCGCGGGCCGCGCACATCGGGGGCGGGGCGACGATGAGCCACCTGGACCGGGCCTGCGAGCCGCACGCGCTGGCGACGACCGGTGGCCGGGTCTCCACCACCGGGGTGGGCGGCTTCGTGCTGGGCGGGGGGACGGGCTGGCTGGACCGGAAGTTCGGCCTGGCGGTGGACAACCTGCTGGGCGTGGACCTGGTCACCGCCGACGGAGAGCTGCTGCACGCCACGGCCGAGGATCACCCGGACCTGTTCTGGGGGCTGCACGGCGGCGGCGGGAACTTCGGCATCGCGACCTCGCTGACGCTGCGGCTGCACGAGCTGCCCCACATGTCGATCGCTTTCCTGCTGTACCTGCCGGAGCGCGGCCCGGAGGTGGTGCGCACCTTCCGGGACGTCATCGAGGCGGGCCCGCCCGAGGCGGGCGGCGGCGCCATCTACCTGACGGCACCGCCCGAGGAGTTCGTCCCGTCGCACCTGGTGGGGCTGCTGCTGGCGGGCGTGCTGCTGACGTACGCGGGCCCCGAGGACGGGCTGCGCGAGCTGGCGGAGCCGCTGCTGGCGATCCCGCACGAGGTGGAGATGGTCACGCCCATCCCGTACGCCGACCTCCAGTGCATGATCGACGACCCCCCGGGGCTGCGGAACTACTGGTCGGCGGAGTACCTGACCGGCGCGCCGGACGAGTTCGTGGACGCGTTCTGCGCGCGGGCCGACACGATGCCGGTGCCGTCGGGCACCCAGCACGTGCTGTTCCCGCAGGGCGGGGCGATCGCCTCCGGCCCGGCCGGCTACCCGGTCCCCTACCGCGACGCGCCCTGGGCGGTGCACCCGTTCGGGATGTGGGAGGACCCGGCCGACGACGACCGGGTACGGGAGTGGGTCAGGGACGTCCGCGCCGACGCCCGGCCGTGGAGCACCGGCGCGGTGTACCTGAACTTCACCGGGGACGAGGGCGCGGACCGGGTCGTGGCGGGCCTGGGTGCCGAGAACATGCGGCGCCTGGGCGAGCTGAAGCGGCGTTACGACCCGGACAACGTCTTCCGCTTCAACCACAACATCAAGCCCCTGTGAGGCGCCCCCGCGCGGGTGTCAGGTGAGTGCGGCGATCACCTCCCGGGCGGCCCGTTCGCCCTCGGTGGCGCCGCCCTCCATGAAGCCCTGGAAGTCGTAGCTGCAGTGCTCGCCGCCGATGTGGACGTTGCCCTGGGCGGTGCCCTCGTACTTGGCGTAGCGGTGCAGGTAGCCGGTGGGCCAGTAGGAGTAGGCGCCCAGCGAGTAGGGGTTGCGGTGCCAGGCGGAGAGCTGGGCGCGGCCGGTCCAGACGGCCTTGGTGCCGGGGTAGAAGGCGTCGATGCCGGTGAGCATCCGGTCGGCGAGGGCCCGTACGTAGGGGTCGGTCTCGGTGGCGAAGGGGCTCGCGGGGGTGAGGGAGCCGGCGAGGCTGCCGCCGCCGTACTGGAGGAGGATGCCGCCGCTGCCGGGCTGGACCTTGGTGGTGTCCCAGGTCTGCTGGACGTCGGAGTCGGTGAAGCAGTCGCCTGCGGAGACGCCCGGCCAGGGGCCGGTGCCGCGCCAGGGCCGGGCGGTGAACTGCATGTTGAGCTTGGTGCAGTGGCCCATGCGGGCGTCGCGCAGCAGGTCGCGCATCAGCGGGTCGAAGCCCGCCCCCGAGGTGTCGAGGTTCTGGAGCACCGGCAGCGGCAGGCAGAGGACGGTGTGGTCGGCGACGGCGGTGCGGGTGGCGCCGGAGTCGTCGAAGGTGAGGGTCTGGGTGCCGTCGGCGTTGGCCCGTACGGCGAGCAGCGCGCGGCCCATGACGAGCGTGCCGGGCGCCAGGGCGGCGGCGATGGCGTTCGGGAGCCGGTCGTTGCCGCCGATGACGTGGTAGCGCTCGTTGGACAGGCCCCAGACGTTGAAGTTGCCGGGGTTGGGCTGGTAGCCCATCAGCAGGACCAGGGCGAGGGCGGACTGGGCGGTGGTGTCGGCGCCGTACTCGACGTTGTAGGCGACGTCGATGAACCGGCCCAGCCGCGAGCCGTGGCCGCCGGGGACGCGGGTCTCGATCCATTCGTACAGCGTCATGTTGTCCAGGGCCGTCCCGGCGGGGGTGGAGCTGTTCCAGCTGACCTCGCCGGCTTCCTGGAGGTCGCGGTGGAGCGCCTGGTAGACGGCCTTGAAGTCCTCGTCGGCCTGGGTGCGGGAGTAGTAGCCGCCGTTGAACCAGAGGACCTCCTCCGCTCCGTTGGGTCCGCCGCCGAGGAAGTCCTCGACGGGCAGGCCGAAGCGGCGGCAGAGTTCGAGGATCTTCTTGTGGCTGGTGTCGATCAGCTCGCCGCCGATCTCGGAGGTCTGGCCGTACGCCCAGTGGCCGCGCTGGGTCCACATGCGGCCGCCGACGCGGGCCGGGTTGGCCTCGTAGAGGGTGCAGGGGACGCCTGCGTCCTGGAGGGTGAGCGCGGCGGTGAGGCCGGAGATCCCGGCGCCGACGACGGCGACGCGGGCGGGGGCGGCGGGCTTCTTGGCTGGGGCGCCGTCCGCGGCGTGGGCGGGGGCGGCCGCCGTCGCGGAGGAGGCGAGGGCGGTGCCGAGGCCGAGCGCGGCGGCCCGGGAGAGGAGTTCGCGGCGGGTGGAGCCGCGCACCTCGGCGACGGGCAGGCGCAGCCGGCGGGCGGCGGCGTGTTCGGCGGCGAGCTGCCGCAGGGAGCGCATCAGGGGCGTACGGGCCATGGCGGGGCTCCTCAGACGGTGGCGGCGGCCGGGCCGGAGGCGGCGGCGTCGGGGGCGTGGGGGTCGTCGGTGCGTTCGGCGGCGTCCTCCAGGACGATCCGGCCGATGACCTCGTACCGCTCGGGGGCCTTCGCCTTCAGCCAGAGGCCCAGCGCCAGGCCGCCGAGGAAGACCGCGCCGACGATCCACGGGATGAGCTTGAAGAACAGCGACCCGGCGGCGGCGCCCGCGGCGGTCTCCATGTTGAGCACCAGCAGGACCACGACGGCGGTCATCCCGATCCCGCCGAGCAGCGGCGCGGTGAAGGTCCTGAACCAGTGCCGGTCCTCGGGGTGGTTGGCGCGGAAGTAGCCGATGACGGCGAAGGAACACAGGGTTTGGACGATCAGGATCGCCATCGTGCCGAGGATCGCGAGCAGCGTGTACAGGTGCAGGTACGGGTCCTGGCCGGTGAGCCAGAAGCCGGCGACGAGGGCGGTGGCGATGGCCGTCTGGGCCACGGAGGCGACGTACGGGGAGCCGTGGCGGTGGTGGGTGCGGCCGAGGCCGGGGTGCAGGAAGCCCTCGCGGCCGATGGCGTACAGGTAGCGGGCGGCGCACTGGTGGAAGGCCATCCCGCAGGCGAACGAGCCGGTGAGCAGCAGCCACTGGAAGGCGTCGACGGCCCAGGCGCCGATGAAGGTGCTGGTGGGGGCGAAGAACAGGTCCAGGGGGCTCGCGGAGGCGGAGAGGGTGACGGAGTCGGCCAGGCCGTTGCCGGCGATGGTCATCCAGGAGACGTAGATGTAGAAGAGGCCCACTCCGACGACGGAGATGATGGTGGCCTTGGGGATGACCCGCTTGGGGTCGCGGGACTCCTCGCCGTACATCGCGGTGGACTCGAAGCCGACCCAGGACCAGAAGGCGAAGAAGAGACCGAGCCCGGCGGAGGTTCCGGTGAAGGCGTTCTTCGGGTTGACGGGCTCCAGCGGGATCCCGTCGGGGCCGCCGCCCGCGAGGAGCACGGCGGTGGCGACGGCGAAGAGGACGGCGATCTCGGCGACGAGCATCACGCCGAGGGCCTTGGCGGTGAGGTTGATGTCGAAGTGGGCGAGGACGGCGGTGACGGCCAGCATGGCGGCCGCGTAGAGGATCCACGGCAGGTCCACGCCGAGCTGGTCGTGGACGGTCGTCTTCGCGAAGTAGGAGAAGACGCCGACGATCGAGGCCTCGAAGACGATGTACGCGAGGACGGCGAGCATCCCGGAGGCCATGCCGGCGATCCGGCCGAGGCCGTGCGAAATGTATCCGTAGAAGGCGCCGGCGGCGGTGATCCGCTTGGCCATGGCCACGTAGCCGACCGCGAAGACGGTGAGGACGACGGTCGCGAAGAGGTATCCGGCGGGGGCGCCGGTGCCGTTGCCGAAGCCGACCGCGATGGGGAGGTTGCCGGTCATCGCGGTGATCGGCGCGGCGGTGGCGACCGCCATGAAGACGACGCCGACGAGGCCGACGGAGTTGGCCTTCAGGCGCTGGACCGGGGGCGCGGCCCCGGCGGCGGGCGGAGGCGTGGCGCTGGCTCTGCTCATGGAGTCCTCGTTCCTGCTTCCTGATGGGTCTTTCTCTGCTCTGTCCGAGGGCCGTCACTCTCCACCCGGGTGACGCACACCACAATCGGCACGCAGTCCGATAATCTCCTTGCAAGGACGACGAGTTGTCGGTCCGGACGGGGGCATATCGGACTCCGTAACCGTCCGGTGATGTGCGCGGAACAGGACGGCCGGTACCGTCCGCGATATGGACGACCAGGGCGGAATCACGGTTCAGCGGGCACTTGAGCTGCCGGGACTGCGCGGCGGGCTCCCGGAGGTCGTCGCCTGCGCCGACCGGCTGGGACGGACCGTGCGCTGGGTGCACGCGGGCGAGGTGCCGAACATCGCCTCGCTGCTCAAGGGCGGCGAGCTGCTGCTGACCACCGGGCTCGGACTGGGCACCCGGCCGGCCGAACAGCGCGCCTTCGTACGCCGCCTCGCGGACCGGGGCATCGCCGCGCTGGTCGTGGAGCTGGGCCCGCGCTTCACCCGGCTGCCCGCCACGATCGTCGAGACCGCCAAAGCAGCCGGGCTGCCGCTGGTCCAACTCCACCGCGAGGTCCCGTTCGTGACGGTGACGGAGGAGGTCCACACCGAGATCGTCAACGGCCACTACGCCCTGCTCCAGCGGGCCGAGGAAGTCCACCGGCGCTGCACGGAGGCCCTGCTGGGCGGCGGCGGGATCCCGCAGGTGCTGCGCATCCTGGCCGACTTCACCGGCAACCCGGTCTTCCTGGAGACCCCGGACGGCCAACTCCTCTACGCCGCCGGACCGGTGGCGGGGGAGGCGGCGGCGGACCCGCTCCAGGTGTGGGAGGGGCTGCGCGGCCAGCGCGCGTCCGAGCCGTCGGCGAACGCGGTGGTGGTCGACGTACCGGGCGGCGGCCACGGCACGGGATCGGTCCGGGCGCGGGTCGTCCTGGTCGGGGTGTCGGCGCCGCTGCTGCCGGTGCACCGGATGGCGGCGGAGCGGACGGCGGGGGTCCTCGCGGTGGTGCTGATGCAGGCGCGGCAGGAGGAGGAGCTGGCCGCGCGCGGCCGGGGGGACTTCCTCACGGACCTGGCGGAGGGCCGGATCTCGGCGGAGGACGCCCCGGCGCAGGCCCGGGTCCTGGGCTTCCGGCCGGGGACGGGCCCGCTGCTGCCGATCGTCATGCGGCTGTCCACGGACCTGGGGGCCTCGGGGAACTGGGCGGTGCTCGCCCGGGCGGTACTGGAGGAGCTGTCCTCGGTCGGGGTACCGGTACTGCTCGGCGTCCGCCCGGTGGAGGGCCGGGTGCCGCTGCTGGTCTCCCTGCGCACCGAGTCGGAACGCACGACGGTCGCGGACCGGGTCGCCGCCGCGCTGCGGGCGGGCGTCGAACGGGCCGGCCTCGACCGGGCCTCCGCCCCGCCGGCCGTGGTCGTGGGCGTCGCGGGCGGCTGGGCGGCCGCCTCCTCGGGCCTGCGGCACGCCGCCGAGACCGCCACCGCGGCCCACGGCCTGCCGGCCCGGCCCTGGTACGACGCCCGCCGCCTGGACATCGACCTCCTGCTGTGGCGCCTGCGCGAACACCCCGACCTGGCGGCCTTCGTGGACCGCGCGATCGGGGCCCTGCGGGTCCACGACGCCACCTCCCGTCCCCCTCTGCTCCCGACGCTGGAGACGTACCTGGCCCACGCCGGCCGCAAGGCGGAGACCGCGCGCGAGCTCCACCTGAACCGCCAGACCCTGTACAACCGCCTGGCCCGCATCGCGGAACTCCTGGGCACGGACCTGGACGACCCCGAAACGGTCCTCTCCCTCAGCCTGGCCCTCCGCGCCCGCCGGCACACCGCTTCTCCTTCTTGACGCGCCGCTCGCGCGGCTCGGCCGCGGGCGGCCTCACCGGCTTCGCGCCGCTGCGACAGCCTCCGGCCGTCGGACCCTGGGCGGGGGTGGTGCGGGTGGCTGGGGCCGGCGGGTTCTGCGGGTGGGTGTGCCGCTGCGCGGGGGCCGTTCCCCACCCGCCTTCGCCTGTTCCCCGGGGCGCTGCCTCGGACCCCGCGCCTCAATCGCCGGCGGGCGCGGAGGGCCCGTACAGGGTTCGGGGCGGAGCCCCGAGGAATGGTGGACGGGCGGGTAGGGGACGCCCGCGCAGCGGCAACCGACGCAGCCCCCACCCGTCCCCGGAAGCGCCGGAGGCTAACGGCGGTCCATCAGTTCGTCGTACACGGCCAGGACCTGCGCCACCGTGTCGTCCTCCGACGGCCACGTCGCCGCCTGGGCGCGTCCCGCCACCGCGAGGGCGGCCCGGCGGTCCGGGTCGTCCAGGAGGGCCGCCACCGCGCCCGCCAGCGCGCCCGAGTCGCCGTAGGGGACCAGCACGGCCGCGTCGCCGACCAGCTCCGGGACCGCGCCGACCTCGGTGGCCACCAGGGCCACCCCCGCCCGCAGCGCCTCCTGCGCCAGCAGGGAGCGGCCCTCCCAGCGGCTCGGCAGTACCGCCACGTCCGCCGCCGCGAGCAGCCGGTCGGCGTCCCGGCGGCGGCCCAGCAGCCGCACCGGGAGGCCCTCCTCCTCGATGCGCCGGGTCAGTTCGGGCCGCAGCGGCCCCTCCCCCGCGATCACCAGCAGCGGCGGCGGCTCCAGCACCCGCCACGCCCGTGCCGCGTCCAGCAGGACGGAGTACCCGCGCCGCGCCACCAGGCTGCCGACCGCGATGATCAGCGGGCGTTCCACCGCGCCCAGTTCCGCCCGGGTCTTGCCCGCGTCGGGCAGCGCCGCCGCGGCCGGGACGGCCACCGCGGCCAGCCGCGCGTCCCGCGCCCCGCGCCGCCGCGCGAGGTCGACCTGGTCGGAGGAGGAGCCCAGCACCACCGCCGCGGCCCGGGCCACGTGCCGCTCCAGGAGCCGGCTCAGCCGCCCGAGCGGCCCCCCGGGCTCCGGCGCGCTGCCGTGCCAGGTCACCACCAGCGGCACCTGCCGTCCGCGCCCGCGGCGCAGGGCCAGCGCGGCCCGCATCCCGGCCCGGATCCCGTGGGCGTGCACCACGTCGGCCCCGGCGCAGGCGGCCCGCAGGGCGCTCGCCGCGTCGGGGGTGAACTCCGCCCCGGCGCCGGTGAAGTCGTACTCCCCCTCGGCCGCTACGGGGGCGCACACGGTGACCCGTACGCCCCGCGCCGCCAGTCCCGTCGCCAGGGACCGCACGTGCGCGCTGCTGCCCGCGCCCGCACCGCCGAGGACCTGGACGGTACGCAGCGGGGGCCGCCCGTACGGCTGTGCGGGGGCCGGGAAGGAGGCCGGGGAGCTGCTCACGGGCCGTAGCTCCAGGGTGAGGAGTCAGAGACGTCGCCCAGGATGCCAGTCCGCACGCGCGTTCCGGGACCATACGGGTGCGTATCCCGTACGGGATACCGCAGTGCGCCCCCCAGCCTCACCCACACGGGCTAACGATGCCGTCGTCACGCGTCCGCGCGCGCCGCCTCCAGCAGCTCCTCGGCGTGGGCCCGCGCCGTCTGGGAGTCCTCCTGGCCGGCCAGCATCCGCGACAGCTCGCGGATCCGGTCCTCGCCCTCCAGCACGGTCACCCCGGACCGGGTCACCGATCCGTCGACGGTCTTCTCCACCAGCAGCTGGCGGTCCGCGAAGGCCGCGACCTGCGGCAGGTGGGTGACGACCACGACCTGAGCGGACTTGGCCAGCTTCGCGAGCCGCCGCCCGATCTCGACGGCCGCCTTGCCGCCGACGCCCGCGTCGACCTCGTCGAAGAGGTACGTGGGCACGGGCGCGGAACCGGCGAAGACGACCTCCACCGCCAGCATGACCCGCGACAGCTCACCGCCCGAGGCGCCCTTGGCGATCGGCCGCGGCTGGGCACCGGGGTGCGGGGCCAGCAGCAGCTCGACCTCGTCGGCGCCCGCGGGCCCGTACGCGACCGTGCGCCCGCCGACCTCGACGCCGTCGGCGTCCTCGGTCTGCCGGATCTCGATGGTCACCCGGGCGTGGGGCATGGCCAGGGAGGCCAGCTCCTCGGTGACGGCGGCGGCGAAGCGCTCGGCGGCCTCCGTCCGGGCGTCCGTCAGGGCCTGCGCCAGCAGCGACAGCTCCTCGCGCAGGGCGTCCCGCTCGGCGGTCAGCTCGGTGATCCGCTCGTCGTCCCCGTCCAGCTCCAGCAGCCGCGCCGAACCCTGCTGGGCCCAGTCGAGCACCGAGTCGACGGACTCCCCGTACTTGCGGGTCAGCTGGGTCAGGGCGGCCCGCCGCTCTTCCACCGCGGCCAGCCGCAGCGGATCGGCGTCCAGGTCGTCGGCGTACCCGGCGAGTTCCCCGGCGACGTCGGCGAGCAGGATGCCCAGCTCCCCGATCCGGTCGGCGAGCGCGCCGAGCGCCGGGTCGTGGGAGCGTACGGACTCCAGCGCGCGGTGGGCGCCCGCGACGAGGGTGTTGGCGTCGACGCCCTCCGGGTCCTCGACGTCTCCGGCGAGCGCCGCGTGCGCGGCCTGCGCGGCGGAGGCCAGGGACTCGGCGTGCCCGAGCCGTTCGGCCTCGGCCGCGAGCTCGGCGTCCTCGCCGGGCAGCGGCTCGACGGCGGCGATCTCGTCCAGCCCGAAGCGCAGCAGGTCCGCCTCCTGCGCCCGTTCGCGGGCGCGGGTGGTGATGGCGTCCAGCTCGGCGGTGGCGGCGCGCAGCCGCCGGTACGCGCCGGCGTACTTCTCCAGCGGGACGGCGACGGTGTCGCCGGCGTACCGGTCGAGGGCCTGGCGCTGGCGGGCCGGGCGCAGCAGGCCCTGCTGGTCGGTCTGGCCGTGGACGGCGACGAGTTCGTCGGCGAGTTCGGAGAGCAGGCCCACGGGCACGGAGCGGCCGCCGACGTGGGCGCGGGAGCGCCCCTCGGCGGACACGGTCCGGCTGATCAGCAGGGCGCCCTCGTCGAGCTCGGCCCCGGCCTCCTCGGCGCGTACGGCGGCGGGTGCGTCCGGGCGCAGGACGACGCGCCCCTCGACCACCGCGGCCTTGGCCCCGATCCGTACCAGGGCGGGGTCGGCACGGCCGCCGAGCAGCAGCCCGAGGCTGGTGACGACCATCGTCTTGCCCGCACCGGTCTCGCCGGTCACCGCGGTGAAACCGGGCGACAGCTCGACCACCGCGTCGTCGATGACCCCGAGCGACCGTATCCGCATCTCCTCAAGCACGGGACGACCATACCGAGGTTTCACGGGTGGCATGTGACCTCACCCGCCCGAAACTTCTCGAACGGATGTGCTATTGGCGTATCGGGGAAGGCTAGACACCCCCCTAGTGCGGTGCCCCGCGCCACCCCGAGACCGGCAGCGCGAACTTCGCCACCAGCCGGTCCGTGAACGACGCGTGGTGCAGCCGGGCGAGCCGGACCGGCACCGTCCCCCGGCGGACCTCCACCCGCGCCCCGGCGGGCAGCTCCAGCGTCCTGCGCCCGTCGCACCACAGGGCGCCGTGCGGGGTCCCGTTCTGCACCTCCACCGCCAGCACCGAGGTGGGCGAGGTCACCAGCGGCTTCGCGAACAGCGCGTGGGCGCTGATCGGCACCATCAGCAGCGCCTCCACCTCCGGCCAGACCACCGGCCCGCCCGCGGAGAACGCGTACGCCGTGGAACCCGTCGGCGTCGCGCAGACGATCCCGTCGCAGCCGAAGCCGGTCACCGGGCGCCCGTCGATCTCCAGGACCACCTCCAGCATCCGCTCGGCGGACACCTTCTGGACGGCGGCCTCGTTCAGCGCCCAGTCCCGGTGCACGATGTCACCGTTGGTGCGTACGAGGACGTCGAGGGTCATCCGCTCCTCGACCTCGTACGACCGGGTCACCACCCGGTCCACGACCTTGTCCAGGTCGTCGCGCTCGGCCTCGGCGAGGAACCCCACCCGGCCCAGGTTGACGCCCAGCATCGGCACCCCCGAGCCGCGCGCGAACTCCGCCCCGCGCAGCAGGGTCCCGTCCCCGCCGAGCACGATCAGCAGCTCGCACCCGTCGAACACCTTGGGCGTGCACTCCGCGACGAGCTCCACCTCGGGCGGCAGCGGCAGGTCCCGCGCCTCGTGCTCCAGGACCCGCACCCCGATCCCCGACTTCAGCAGCCCCTGCACCACCAGTTCGGCGCTGCGGATCGCGGCGGGCCGGCCGGTGTGCGCGACCAGGAAGACGGTCCGCGGCCCCTTGGGCTCCGCCGCCTCCCCCGAGGCCGCCCCCTCCGATTCCACCCGACGTGCTGAACCTGCTGAACCTGCTGAACCTGCTGACACATCCGTCACTGCGGCCCCTCCGCCACTGCACGATCGACATCCCCCGGGTCGAGTGCCGGTGCCCCCGCCCGAAGCCACAGAAAGTACTCGACGTTCCCCGACGGCCCCGGCAACGGGCTCGCGGTCACGCCCAGCACGCCCAGCCCCAGCTTCCAGGCCTGCGCCGCGACGTCCTTCACGGCCCCGGCCCGCAGCTCGGCGCTGCGCACCACACCACCGCTGCCCAGGCGGTCCTTGCCCACCTCGAACTGCGGCTTCACCATCAGCACCAGATCGGCGTCCGGCGCCGTGCACCGCACCAGCGCGGGCAGCACCAGGCCGATGGAGATGAAGGACAGGTCCCCGACGACCAGGTCGACCGGGACGCCGTCGATCAGCTCCAGCGTCAGCTCGCGCACGTTCGTACGGTCCTTGACGGTGACCCGCTCGTCGCTCTGCAGCGACCAGGCCAGCTGTCCGTAGCCGACGTCGACGGCGACGACGTGGGCCACGCCCGCGCGCAGCAGCACATCGGTGAACCCGCCCGTCGAGGCGCCCGCGTCCAGCGCCCGGCGGCCCTCGACGGCCAGCCCCTGCGGCCGGAACGCCGCGAGCGCGCCGGCCAGCTTGTGGCCGCCCCGGGAGACGTAGTCGGGGTCGCTGTCGTCCTTGAGGACGACCAGCGCCGCGCTGGTCTCGACCTGGGTGGCCGGTTTGGTGGCGGTGGTACCGCCCACGGTGACCCGGCCCGCGGCGATCAGCTGGGCCGCGTGCTCGCGCGAGCGGGCCATGCTGCGGCGTACCAGTTCGGCGTCCAGGCGGCGGCGTGCCACTCCTGCCACGTTCGGTTCAGCTCCTGTTTTCGTAAGGTCCGGGGACGGGCGGTGCGTCCAGCGCGTCCAGCGCCTCGCGCAGTCCCCTGTGCACATCCTCGTACACCTCGACGTGCCCGTCCGCCGCCAGGTCGTCCGCGTCCGCCAGCCGCTCCAGGTGCGCGTCCACCGCGGCGTGGCCGGTGGGGGTGCGTACGAGGCCCAGCGGCGCGGGCCCGGCGGCGGGGGGCGCGGGCTCGCGGGGGGCGTCCGGGACGCTCCCGGACTGTGCGTCGGTCATGCCACGACGCTACCCCGAAGCGCGGCCGTCACCACCCGCGGCTCTGCGGTACGGTCGTGATCACCATGGCTACGATCCAGGAGTGCCGCGCGGCACTCGACCGACTCTCCGACAACCTGGCCGCGGCGGACGGCGACGTGCGCGGCGCGGCCGCCCTCGACCGTTCCCTGAGCTGCCACATCACGGACCTCGACGAGACCTTCTCCGGGCGCCTCCAGAACGGCGGGATCCGGGTGGACGGGCTCACGCCCGGGCCGCCCCGGTCCAAGGCAGAGATCCGGCTGGCGATGACCGGCGACGACCTGGTCGCGATGGTCGCCGGCGAGCTGAAGTTCGCCAAGGCCTGGGCCTCGGGCCGGGTCCGCCTGGAGGCCGGCTTCCGCGACCTGCTGCGCCTGAAGAGCCTGCTCTAGCCTTCTGACGCGCCGCTCGCACGCCTCGGCCCCGAGCGGCCCCGCCCCCTCAACGCGCCCACTCGCACGCCTCGGCCCCGAGCGGCCCCGCCCCCTCAACGCGCCCACTCGCACGCCTCGGCCGCGAGCGGCCTCCCCGGCTTCGCGGCGCTGCGCCGGACTCCGTCCGGCGGGTGCGGGGCGCTGCCGCGGGCACGGTCCGGCGCGAGCCTCAGACGGCGGCCTTCACGCGGGCCTGCCGGGCGGCCGGGACCACCAGCGGCGTGCCGGTCTCCGGGTCGTCGATGATCTGGCAGCGCACCCCGAACACCTCCTCCACCAGCTCGGCGGTGACCACCTCGGCCGGCGGGCCCTCGGCGACGACCACGCCGCCGCGCAGGGCGATCAGGTGCGTGGCGTAGCGGGCCGCGTGGTTGAGGTCGTGCAGCACCGCGACCAGGGTCCGGCCCCGGGTCTCGTGGAGCTCCGCGCACAGGTCGAGCACGTCGAGCTGGTGCTGGATGTCCAGGTAGGTCGTCGGCTCGTCCAGCAGCAGCAGCGGGGTCTGCTGGGCCAGGGCCATCGCGATCCACACCCGCTGGCGCTGACCGCCCGACAGCTCGTCCACGGCCCGGTCGGCGAGCTCGGCGACGCCGGTCGATGTCATGGACTCGACGACGATCCGCTCGTCCTCCGCCGACCACTGGCGCAGCAGCCCCTGGTGCGGATAGCGGCCGCGCGAGACCAGGTCGGCGACCGTGATGCCGTCCGGGGCGACCGAGGACTGCGGGAGCAGGCCCAGCGTCTTCGCCACCTTCTTCGCGGGCAGCGAGGAGATCGCCTGCCCGTCGAGCAGCACCCGTCCGGCGGCCGGCTTCAGCATCCGCGACAGGGCCCGCAGCAGCGTCGACTTGCCACAGGCGTTGGGGCCCACGATCACCGTGAAGGAGTTGTCGGGGATCTCCACCGACAGGTTCTCCGCGATGACCCGCTGGTCGTAGCCGAGGGTGACGTTCTCCGCGCTCAGCCTCTGCACTTGCCCACTCCTCGTTTCGACCTGCTTGTTCATATACGTCCCGCCTTGCGCTCGGTGACGAGCAGCCAGAGCAGGTAGAGACCGCCGACCAGCCCCGTGACCACGCCCACCGGCAGCTGGTCGGAGCCGAAGGCCCGCTGCGAGGCCAGGTCCGAGGCCAGCAGCAGGACCGCGCCCATCAGCGCACCGGTCAGCAGGTTCGACCCGGGCGACCGCGACAGCCGCCGCGCCAGCTGCGGCGCGGCCAGCGCGACGAAGCTGATCGGCCCGGCCGCGGCGGCGGCCGCGGTGGTCAGCAGGACCGCCGCCAGCATCAGCAGCATCCGGGTCCGTTCCACCGGCACGCCCAGCGCGTACGCGGCGTCGTCGCCCATCTCGATCATCCGCAGCGCCCGGCTCTGCCCGAGGACCAGCGGGAACAGCACGGCGCAGACCGCCAGCAGCGGCCACACCTGCGCCCAGTCCCGCCCGGCCAGCGAACCGGTCAGCCACACCATCGCCCGGGTGGCCTCGACGATCTGCGCCCGGGCGATCAGGTACTGGATGGCGGCCACGAGCACGGCGGACGCCCCGATGCCGACGAGCACCAGCCGGTAGCCGTGGATCCCCTGCTTGTACGCGAGGAGGTAGACGACCAGACCGGTCAGCAGGCCCCCGACGACCGCGCCCAGCGCGACCTCGGTGGCGCCGCCCTTGAACAGGACGATGACGACGAGCGCGCCGACGGCCGACCCGTACCCGAAGCCGAGCATGTCCGGGGAGCCGAGCGGATTGCGCGAGACGGACTGGAAGACCGCCCCGGACATCCCGAGGGCCGCGCCGACCAGCACCGCGACCAGGACCCTCGGCAGCCGCAGGTCGTTGACGATGAAGTCGTCGGCGGGGGTTCCGTTGCCCAGCAGGGTCTGTACGACGTCCCAGGGCGCGATCTCGAAGTCGCCGGTGCCGATCAGCACGACCGCCAGCACCAGGGTCGCCGCGGCCAGCACCAGCCCGGTCAGCAGCGCGCGCGGCTCGACGCGCAGCGAGGTACGGCCGGGTCCGCGCAGGGCCCGCAGCCGGGAGTTCGGCACGGCGGGGGTCTCGGCGGGGGTCGCGGTCACAGCTGGGCCATCCTCTTGCGCCGAACCAGGTGGATGAAGACGGGGCCGCCGATGAGCGCCGTGACGATGCCGACCTGGAGCTCGGACGGCCGGGTGACGACCCGTCCGATCACATCGGCGCCGAGCAGCAGCACGGGCGACAGGACCGCCGAGTACGCGAGCACCCAGCGCATGTCGGGCCCGGCCACCAGGCGGGCCAGGTGCGGGATCATCAGCCCGATGAAGATGATCGGACCGCACGCGGCCGTCGCGGCCCCGCAGAGCAGGGTGATGGCGGCCATCGCCAGGATCCGGGTCCGCGTCAGGTGCGCGCCGAGCGCCCGCGCGGTGTCGTCGCCCATCGCCATCGCGTTGAGGGGCCGGCCCAGCGTCAGCGCGAGCACGCCGCCGAGCAGCAGGAAGGGGGCCACCTGCCGGACGGTGTCCATGTTGGCCGAGGCCAGCGAGCCCACCGTCCAGAAGCGCAGCTTGTCGAGCGCCTTGGTGTCCATCAGCTGCACGGCGTTGATGTAGCCGACGAGGGCCGCGCTGGCCGCCGTGCCGGCGAGCGCCAGGCGCACCGGCGTCGCGCTGCGGCTGCCGCCGAGCACGTACACGGCGGCCGAGACGGCGGCGGCGCCGAGGAAGGCCCACCAGACGTACTCGTTCAGCGTGGCGGCCCCGAAGAAGCTGATCGCCGAGACGACGGCGGCCGCGGCGCCCGCGTTCACGCCGAGGATGCCGGGCTCGGCCAGCGGGTTGCGGGTCAGCGCCTGCATCACCGCGCCGGACAGGCCGAGTCCGAGCCCGACCATCAGCCCGAGGACGGTGCGCGGGACCCGCAGGTCCCGTACGACCACGTCGTTGGTGGTGCCGGAGTAGTGGAACAGGCCGTGCCAGACCTCGCCGAGCGGCATCGGCTTGGCGCCCACGGCGATGCTCGCCACCGCGACCAGGGCCAGCACGGCGAGGGCGATCAGCAGACCGGCCACGCGCGCCGCGTGCCGCGGGCGGGCCACGGGGGGCGGCGCGCTCTGCTCGGTTTCGGGGGGACTCTCAGCCAACACGAAGGTTAGGTTAGCCTACCCTGCGCTTTCTCTGATCACCCGGACCGCCGAGCCCGCCGAGCCCCCGCGGGCTCAGAAACCCAGCTTCGCCAGGGCCTTCTCCACGTCGTCCCCGTACGCCCCGTCCCCGGCCCGCGACCAGGCCGCCGCGCACAGCGCCCGCAACCCGTCCAGCGGATCGCCCGTACCGCCGGCACCGCCCGCCGGCTCCACGTCCAGACGCCCGTCCGCGTGCACCGCGGTCCAGCCGCCGCACCGCCAGCCGCCCGCGTGCTCCACCACCTCCGGCTGCCCGGTCAGCAGCCCGCGCAGGTCCCGGTCCACATAGGTCGGCCGGTGCCTCGGCTCGGCCCGCAACAGCTGCACCGCGTCCGTCACCCCGGTCAGCACCAGCAGCGAGTCCACGTCCCCGTTGAACGCGCCCTCGATGTCGGTGTCCAGCCGGTCCCCCACCACCAGCGGCCGCTCCGCCCCGGTCCGCAGCACCGTCTCCCGGTGCATCGGGGGCAGCGGCTTCCCCGCCACCTGCGGCTCCGCGCCCGTCGCGATCCGTACGACCTCCACGGCCGCCCCGTTGCCCGGTCCGATCCCGCGCGCCCCCGGAATCGTCAGGTCGGTGTTCGACGCGAACCACGGCACCCCCCGGTTGACCGCGTACGCGGCCTCCGCGAACCGCCCCCACTCCAGGTGCGGGCCGCCGTACCCCTGGACCACCGCCGCGAGCCCCTCCTCGTCGGCGGACTCCACCGGCTCCAGCCCGCGCTCGCGCAGCGCCACCCGCAGCCCCTCGCCGCCGATCACCAGCACCTTCGACCCCGGCTCCACCTGCTCCGCGATCAGCCGGGCCACCGCCTGCGCGGAGGTGATCACCTCACCCGCCTCGGTGGGGATCCCCAGCTCGGTCAGGTGCTCCGCGACGGCGTCCGGGGTCCGCAGCGCGTTGTTGGTGACGTACGCCAGGTGCATCCCGTCCTCCCGGGCCACGGCGAGGGACTCCACCGCGTGCGCGATGGCGTGCCCGCCCGCGTACACCACCCCGTCCAGGTCCAGCAGCGCCGTGTCGTACGCCTGGTGCAGACTCCGCTCACTGCCCGCGGGGCCGGTCCTGCTCTGCCGGGTCATCTGGCCACTCCTTTTGAACCGTTCCAAGAACGCTCGAGACATCGGGATTCTCAGGATCGATCTTGTCCGATTTTGCGCTACCCCGTAACTCCCCCGATCATCCCGCATCGCGAGACGGGTCTTACCATGCACCAATGACCACACCTGGCAACGCGGAGCACGGGCTGCGCCTGATCCCCTTCCACGGACTGCGCTACGTCCCGGAGCGCGTCGGCAGCCTGGCGGCAGTGACCTCGCCGCCGTACGACGTGGTCGTACGCCCCGACGGAGTCGACCACCTCGAATCCGCCGACCCGCACAACATCGTCCGGCTGATCCTGCCGCAGGCCCAGACCCCGGCCGCGCGCAACGAGCAGGCCGCCCGCACCCTGCGCGACTGGCTCGCCGGGGGCGTCCTCAGCGCCGACCCGCGGCCCGCGCTCTACGTCTACGAGCAGCGCAAGCCGGGCCTCCTCCAGCGCGGCATCATCGGCGCCCTCGCCCTCTCCCCCGCCGAGGCGGGCGTGGTCCTCCCCCACGAGGACGTCATGCCGGACGTGGTCACCGACCGGGCGGGCCTGATGCGCGCCACCTCGGCCAACCTGGAACCCCTCCTCCTCACCTACCGCGGCGACGGCCCCGGCACCGGAGCGGCCGGCGTCGTCGAGAACACCGCCGCCCGCGAACCGCTGCTGTCCACCGTCACCGAGGACGGCTTCCGCCACAGCCTCTGGGCCATCACGGACCCCGGGGAACTGGCCGCCGTCACCGCCGACCTCGCCCACCGCCAGGCCCTCATCGCCGACGGCCACCACCGCTGGGCGACGTACCTGCGCCTCCAGGAGGAGCACGGCCCCGCCACCCCGTGGGACTTCGGCCTGGTCCTCCTCGTCGACACCGCCCGCTACCCGCTCCAGGTCCGGGCCATCCACCGGATGCTGCGCCGGCTCCCCCTCTCCGAGGCACTGGCCAAGGTCGAGGGCTCCTTCCGGGTCCGCCCCGTCGAGGGCCCGCTGCCGCTGGCCCTGGAGGCCCTCGCGGACGCCTCGGAGCGCGGCAACGCCTTCCTCCTCACCGGCGACGGCTCCTACCACCTGGTCACCGACCCGGACCCGACCCTCATCGAGCGCACCGTCCGCCGCGACCGCCCCGAGGCCTGGCGCCGGCTGGACGCGACCGTGCTGCACGCCTCCCTGCTCGACGCGCTGTGGCAGATCCCGGACGCCCCCGACCACATCTCGTACATCCACGACGCCGCCGCTACCGTCGCCATGGCCGAACGGCACGGCGGCACCGCGGTCCTGCTGCACCCCGTACGGGAGGAGGTCGTCCGGGACCTGGCCCGCCAGGGCGTCACGATGCCCCGCAAGTCCACCTCGTTCGGGCCGAAGCCGGCCACCGGCCTGGTGCTCCGCAGCCTGGACTGACGCCCCCGCCGGGCCCCGGACACGCGAGGGCCCCGGACACACGGAAGGGCGGCACCCCCGAGGGGGTGCCGCCCTTCCGTCGTCCCGCGAGCGCCGCGGTTACGCCTTGCCGCGCTCTTCGTCCTCCACGACCACGAGCTCGTCCGTCAGGTCGACGTCGGCGTCGTCGGCGGGCTCGTACTCCTCGTCGTCCTCGTCGTAGTACTCGGCCTGGTCGGTGGCGCGCTCGGCGGCGGCCACCTCGGCCGGGTCCTGCTCCTCGTCCTCGTCGTCGGCGAGGTCCGCGTCGTCGGCGAGGTCCTCGTCGTCGAGGTCCGCGTCGTCGAGGTCCGCGTCGGACGCGGCGGCGTCCACGAACTCCACGCCGTCGATCTCGGCGAGGCGGTCGGAGGCGTTGGTCGCGCCGTCCTTGTCGGCCTCGAGGGTCTTGGCGAACCACTCGCGCGCCTCGTCCTCACGGCCGGCCGCGAGGAGGGCGTCGGCGTAGGCGTACCGCAGGCGCGCGGTCCACGGCTGCACGGCGCTGGAGGCCAGCTCGGGGCTCTGCAGGGTCACGATGGCGGCGTCGAGCTCGCCCATGTCCCGGCGGGCACCGGCCGCGACGAGACGCATCTCGACCTGCCCGGCCTTGTCCAGCTTCTGCACCTCGGGCTCACCGGCCATGGCCAGCGCCCGCTCCGGACGGCCGAGGCCGCGCTCGCAGTCGGCCATGACGGGCCACAGCTCGACGGAACCGGTCATCCGCTTGGCGGCACGGAACTCGGCGAGCGCCTCGCTGTACTTCTGCGTCGCGTACGCGGCGAAGCCGGCGGCCTCGCGCACGGCGGCGACGCGGGAGGCGAGCCGCAGGGCGATGCGGGAGTACGCGTACGCCTGCTCGGGGTCCTCGTCGATCAGCCGAGCGACCATCACCAGGTTCCGCGAGACCTCCTCGGCGAGCCCCTTGGGCAGGCTCAGGAGCTCCTGGCGCACATCGGCGTCGATCTCGTGGCCGGTGACGTCCTCGTCGATCGGAAGCCGCTTGACCGGGTCGCGGTCGGAGCGGAAGTCGCGGTCACCGCGGTCGTCACGGCGGAAGCCGCCACGGTCGCCACCGCGGTCATCGCGGCCACCACGGTACCCACCACGGTCGCCCCGGTCGTCGCGCCGGAAGCCGCCCCGGTCGCCGCCACGGTCGTCACGGCGCGGGTAGGACGGACGGTCGCCGCCACGGTCGTCACGACCGCCACGGAAACCACCACGGTCGTCATCACGACGCGGGTACGACGGACGGTCCCCGCCACGGTCATCGCGACGCGGGTAGGACGGACGCTCGCCACCACGGTCGTCGCGACGGAACGACGGACGGTCGCCACCACGGTCGTCACGGCGCGGGTAGGACGGACGGTCGCCACCACGGTCATCGCGACCGCCACGGAAACCACCACGGTCGTCATCACGACGCGGGTACGACGGACGGTCCCCGCCACGGTCGTCACGACGCGGGAAGGAGGGACGCTCGCCGCCACGGTCGTCACGGCGCGGGTAGGACGGACGGTCGCCGCCACGGTCGTCACGACCGCCACGGAAACCACCACGGTCGTCATCACGACGCGGGTACGACGGACGGTCCCCGCCACGGTCATCGCGACGCGGGTAGGACGGACGCTCGCCACCACGGTCGTCGCGACGGAACGACGGACGGTCGCCACCACGGTCGTCACGGCGCGGGTAGGACGGACGGTCGCCACCACGGTCATCGCGACCGCCACGGAAACCACCACGGTCGTCATCACGACGCGGGTACGACGGACGGTCCCCGCCACGGTCGTCACGACGCGGGAAGGAGGGACGCTCGCCACCACGGTCGTCACGGCGCGGGTACGACGGACGGTCGCCACCACGGTCGTCACGACCGCCACGGAAACCACCACGGTCGTCATCACGACGCGGGAACGAGGGACGGCCACCGCGGTCGTCATCACGACGCGGGTACGAGGGACGCTCGCCACCACGGTCATCCCGACGCGGGAACGAGGGACGCTCGCCACCACGGTCGTCACGACGGAACGACGGACGGTCCCCGCCACGGTCGTCACGACGCGGGAACGAGGGACGCTCGCCACCACGGTCGTCACGGCGCGGGTAGGACGGACGGTCGCCGCCACGGTCGTCACGACCGCCGCGGAAACCACCACGGTCGTCGTCACGGCGCGGGAACGACGGACGGTCGCCACCGCGGTCGTCGCGGCGGAAGCCACCGCCACCGCCGGCGGGACGCCCACCGCGGTCGTCACGGCGGAAGCCGCCACCGGCACCGCCACCGGCGGGCCGGCCGCCGCGGTCGTCGCGACGGAAGCCACCGCGGTCGCCGCCACGGTCGTCACGACCGCCGCGGTAGCCGCCCCTGTCACCGCCGTCGTTGCGCCGAGGCTCGCGCTCCGGACGATCGTCGGAGTAGTTGGACATGGGTGTGACTCCTGTCTTCGGGGTACCGCTAGTCATTCTCGCGCAGCCAGCCCATGGCCGCGCTTCGGCGTAAAGATGGTGAAAAACAAAAGGACCCTTGGTCCAGCGTTGAACGCTGGACCAAGGGTCCTTTGAAAGATTGTTCGGCGGCGTCCTACTCTCCCACAGGGTCCCCCCTGCAGTACCATCGGCGCTGAAAGGCTTAGCTTCCGGGTTCGGAATGTAACCGGGC
>NZ_JBVIRQ010000019.1:0-144551 GCF_055575955.1 Streptomyces sp. NPDC033966
TGGCGCCGGCGTCCACGGCGGCGGCGAAGAAGCCGTCGACGGTGGCCGGGTTGGACACCGTGAGCCCGAGGGTGAAGCCGCGGAATCCGGTCGAGTGGGCCTCGGAGGCCCGCAGGCGGATGCAGCCGTCCACACCGAAGGCGGTGTAGAAGCGGCGGGCCGCCTCGGGGTCGGCCACCTCGAGGGTGACGGACGCGAGGGACGTGGGGGCTGCGGTGGAAGCGGTGGTTGCCATGACCATCACGCTAGGGGGTGGGCGGCGGCCGGGGCTTCTCGGTTCCTGACCGGTCCCGCGAGCGGCGGCTGAGCCGGCGAAGAGGCCGAGCGGGAGGGCCTGGCGCTGCTCCGGCCGGCGAGGGCGCCCGTGCGGGCCGAGCCGGAGCACCGTGAAACGCTGCGGGAACGGCAGGCCGTCCGCCGGGGAGGGGCTCACCGGCCGCTTCCGTGAGCGCGCGGCGGACCGGTGGGCGACGCGGTGGGAACTAGTGCCGCGTCAGGCAACGTTCGCCCGTTCTTGCAGCCGGAAATCGAGCTGCTGCGGTCAGGGTTTCCGCATAGCCTGCCGGCTGTGGACAGAGAGCGCAGTGCTCGGCAGCTTCGGCTGATCGGCGAGACGATGGAGATCGCGAAGGCCCTTGGTGTGGAGGTGTGGCTCCGCGGGGGTTGGGCCATGGACTTCTTCATCGGCGAGGTCACGCGTGACCATGTGGACATCGACTGGTTCGCCTGGGCGGAGGATGCCTCTGCTCTGACCGACGGCCTGCTTCGTTCCGGCTATGAGCCGCTGTCCGGGCCGCCTGTCGATCAACAGCTCGATTTCTGCAAGGAGGGCGTGGAGAGCAGCTTCGCTCTCGTGAGCAGGGACGGGTTCGGGCGCATTGTGGTCGCCGGCGGCCCCTGGGCCGGGGAGATATGGCCGGAGGGCATGCTCGATGCTCCTGTCGGCCGTATCGGGACACTGCGGTGCCGGATCATCAGTCCCCACGCCCAGATCGAGATCAAGCAGATGATGCCGGTCTGGGTCCCGGGTCGGCCTCGCCGCAGGAAGGACACCGAGGACGTCACCCGGCTGGAAGCGGCCCTGAGGGAGCAGGGCACCCGCCCGGCATGAGGGCGCGCAGCCGCTCACGTGCCGCCACTGATCGCTTCGACACCAGCCGGTTCGAGGCCAGCCGCAACCGGCTGGCCTCGCGGCGTACCGGCTCCTGGGCTCCGCCGCCGACGCCGAAGACGCCGTGCAGGACGCGTTCCTGCGCTGGCAGGCCGCCGACCGGCAGCGGATCGAAGTGCCGGAAGCATGGCTTGCCAAGGTCGTCACCAACCTGTGCCTCGACCGGCTCCGTTCGGCGCAGGCCCGCCGCGAACGCACCGCCGGCGCCTGGCTGCCCGAACCGCTCCTCGACGGCGACCCGATGCTCGGCCCGGCCGAAACCTTCGAGCAGCGCGAATCGGTGTCCCTGGCCCTGCTGACCCTCATGGAGCGCCTGTCCCCGCTAGAGCGGGCCGTCTACGTCCTGCGCGAAGCGTTCTCCTACGGCCACGCCGAGATCGCCGAGATCCTCGACATCACCGAGTCCGCGAGCCAGCAGCACCTCCACCGCGCCCGGACCCGCGTCACCGCCGCACGCCGCCGCGGCCCCGAGGTCGACCCGGCGTCCGCCCGCAGGATCGTCGAGGAATTCCTCACCGCCGCCACCTCGGGCCGCACCGAGCGGCTGGTGGCGATGCTCACCGACGACGCGACCGCCATCTCCGACCGCGCCGGCAGCCTGGCCAAGACACTGCTGCGCTACGACACTCCGCAGCGCATCGCCACCATGCACGGCATCGCCGCTCGCCCGCCTCACCGAAGCCTGGCGGCAGCACGGACCGGACGCGCCGCTCATCACCCAGTGGTGACCCCACGCCCCCGGCCAGGCCCAGCACCCGCGCTGACCGGGGAGCCAGCCAACGGGGCGTCACGGAACGCAACGGCCTTCCCACCTACCAGGGGTCCGATGAGGAACGGACCAGGAAACCGGTGTTGCTGTCAGAAGTTTCGACAGGCGGGGTCTGTGCCGTCGGTGACAGGGCCAACGTTGCTTGATGACGGGACCAGGCCTGCCTCGTACGCGGCGATGGCCGCCTCCACCCGGTTGCGTGCGCCCAGCTTCGCGAATACCGCGCTGACGTGTGCCTTCACCGTGCCCTCGACGAGGTGCAGCCGGCTCGCGATCTCCGCGTTGGACAGCCCCGTCCCGAGTCCGGCCAGCACCTCGCGCTCCCGTTCCGTGAGCCGCTCCAGTGAGCGGTGGGGGTGTGCCGCCCGGTGCGCGCGCAGCCCGGCGATGACCCGGCCGGCGACCCGCGGGGACAGGTAGGCCCCGCCGGCTCCTACCGCCCGTACCCCGTTGAGGAGTTCCCTCGGGTCGTCCGCCTTGAGCAGGAAGCCGTCGGCGCCCCCTTCCAGGGCGCGGGTGACGTACTCGTCCTGCCCAAAGGTCGTCAGCATGATCACACCGACCGCCGTCGACTCCCGGTGGAGGCGCGCCGCTGCCGCCAGCCCGTCCAGGCCGGGCATCTGAATGTCCAGCAGGACCACGTCCGGCCGGTGCCTGCGGGTGAGCGCGACGGCCTCGTGCCCGTCGCTTGCCTCGGCGACCACCTCGACGTGCGGGTCCCGGGCGAGGATGGCCCGCACCCCCGCCCGAATCATCGCCTCGTCGTCGGCTATGAGGACCCGGACCGGCCGGCTGTGCGGTGTTGTCTCTTCCACGCGGCGAGCCTACGGCCGACGCACCGCCGTGCGAACGGCGGGCTGCACGGATCAGCCCGGGTCGGGGCACACCCCTGACGAAGGGCAGGACGCCGCTGCCGTTCGACCAATGGGCGCCGGCCCCGCGGACTTCTAACGTCGCTTTCGTACAGGAAACGCGGTGGCCGCCCCAGGGCTGAGCACCATGCGTCGGTCGGTGCGCGCCTCCGTCGGCTTCCGCGTTCCGCGACCGACACGAAGGAGCTCCGTGATCACCCTTCGAGAACTGACCAAACGTTACGGCGAGACCGTCGCTGTGGACGGTTTGACGCTGGACATCAAGGGTGGGCAAGTGACCGGCTTTCTGGGGCCCAACGGTGCCGGCAAGTCGACCACGATGCGCATGATTCTCGGCCTGGACCATCCGTCCGAGGGCGAGGCGCTCATCGATGGCAAGCCGTACTCCTCGATGCGCCACCCGATCCGCGAGGTCGGCGCGCTTCTGGACGCCAAGGCGTTGCACCCGGCTCGTTCCGCACGCAGCCACCTGGTGGCGCAGGCGCGTAGCAACGGCATTCCGCTGCGCCGGGTGGACGAGGTGCTGGAGACGGTTGGCCTGGCGAAGGTGGCTCGGCGCTCCGCCGGGGCGTTCTCCCTCGGTATGTACCAGCGGCTGGGCGTGGCGGGCGCGCTGCTCGGCGACCCGCAGGTACTCGTCTTCGACGAGCCGGTCAACGGCCTCGACCCCGACGGTGTCCGCTGGGTGCGTGAGCTCGTGCGGTCCCTGGCCGTGGAGGGCCGGACGGTCTTTCTGTCCAGTCACCTGATGAGCGAGATGCAGCTGACCGCCGACCAACTGGTCATCATCGGACGGGGGAAGCTCCTGGCCGACACCCCGATGGCTGACCTGCTGGCCAACAGCTCGCTGTCGTCGGTACGGGTGCGCACCCCGGACGTGGCGGACCTGCGCGCACTGATCGACCATCTCCTGAAGGACGGCGATGTGAACGTGGAGTCACCCGCGGCCGACGAGCTTGTCGTGAAGGGCCGCAGTGCCGAGCAGGTGGGCGACCTGGCCCACCGGCTGGGGCTGCGGCTGCACGAACTGCGGACCGTCTCCGCTTCTCTGGAACAGGCCTATATGGAACTGACCGGGCAGAGCGTGGAGTACGAATCGGGCGACACCGTGGTCGGTGGCACGGGTTCCAAGGAGACGCAGGGAGCGGAAGCATGAGCGCCGTATCGACTGACGTGACCGACGGCCGGTGTGGCCGCACGGCCTGCGGCCACACCGGTGGCGGATTCGTCGGCGCGTTCGCCGCGGAGTGGACCAAACTGTGGACCATCCGCACGCCGTACGTCTGCCTTCTGGTTGGCCTGGCCGTGACGGTGGTCTTCACCTTCTACTACGGGTCGATCGCCCGGATCAACGACAAGCCGATCCAGCCGGTCGGCAACGCCTCGGTGTCGTCGGTCATCCTCACCCAGTTCGCCCTGGTGGTCCTGGCGATGACGATGGTGACGAGCGAATACCCGACGAGCAGCGTGCGCACCTCGCTGCTGTGGGTGCCGGTCAGGCCCCGCTTGCAGCTGGCCAAGGCGCTGCTGAGTGCCCTGGTGGGCTTCGTCACGGGAGTGGGGTGGGCTGTGCTGGGCACCGCCCTGGCCTGGGGGCCCTTCCGGGGGCACGCCAGTTTCGAGCTATCAAAGGTGGCGCATCAAACCGTTGCCATGGGCATCTATTGCGCCCTCATCTGCGTGATGACGGTAGGGGTGTCGTTCGCTCTGCGAACGGCGGCCGGCGCCGTGGCCGTGGTCTTCTTCGTGGTCTCCGCCCTGCCCGGCATGCTGGTCGGATTGGGAGGTCCGGTGCTGCTGGCCGTCAACGAGTACATGCCGCAGACCGTGGGTGGATACTTCATGCTGGGTGACGGCAAAGCCCCGTTCCCGGACACCGTGAGCCTACTGATCTTGCTGATGTGGGCCGTCGCAGCCCATGTGGCCGGTCTCTTCGTGCTGCGACGGCGAAACGCCTGACCAGCGGCGGAGCCGGCCCGGACGCCCCCACCGTGCCCGACCCCTCGTCGGATGTCCGGGCCCGTCCCACAGAATCGACCCGGACAGGTATGGACATCCATCGGAAGGACGGCCGACGCGCCATGGTGCACACGCGTAGACCCTCAGCCAGGTCTGGGTGCGGCGACGTGGCTCTGTGGGGTGGGCTCGCCGCCGCCACCGGCTACGGGTTTCGGGACGCGGGTTCGGCCTCCCTGATTCTGGACCTGTTCCTCCCGTTGGCCGTCCTGGCGGTGGCCGTGCCGTTGTCCCGCCGCCGCCCGGGGGCCGCCGTCGTGCTGGTCAACGGGCTCTGCGCGCTGGGCCTGGCCGACTCCGCGACCCCCGGCAACGCTCACGTCCTGTCGCTGGCAGCCCTGAGCTGTCTGCTCGGTGCCCGGGTCGCCGCGGCACGGCGCCCGCTCCTGTTGCTCGCCGGGTGCGCAGCAGTCGATCTCGCGACGTGCGCGGTGCTGCGAACGCAGCCCGTGTGGTGGTTGTACGCGCTGACCGTGCTGCCCGCAGCCCTTCTGCTGCCTTGGCTGGCCGGACGGCACTGGCGTGGCCGGCGCGAACTCGTGCGGGAGGGCTGGCGGCTGGCCCGGAGCCTGGAAGAGCGCCATCATCTGATCGCGGAGCGGGCTCGGCTCACCGAACGCGCAGACATCGCGGCCGACATGCACGACTCCCTCGGCCACGCCCTGAGCCTGGTCGCCCTGCGCGCCGGGGCCCTGGAACTCTCGCCCGACCTCACAGACCGCGACCGCGCCGACCTCGCCGAGCTGCGCGGGACGATCGCGGACGCGGTGGAGCAACTGCGGGAGGCCGTCGCCGTCCTGCACGACCCGCCCGGCACGGACACGGGGGCGGGCCTGCCGGTCAACGACACCGTCGAGGATCTCCTCGAACGGGCGGTCGCTTCCGGGGTGCCGGTGCGCTGGGAGCGGCGCGGGGCGATGCCCCCGATGTCCCCCCTGGTCGAACGCGGGATGTACCGGGTGGTGCAGGAGGCCCTCACCAACGCAGTGAAGCACGCGCCGGACTGTGCGATCCGGGTACGGATCACCCACGAGGCCGACCGTACCCGCGTGAGCGTCGTGAACGCCGCCCCGTCGGCCGAGGGACCGGCGCACGCGGGCGAAGGCCCGGCAAGCGGCGTCGGCGGCCGGGGGCTGACAGGACTTCGGGAGCGGGTGACGGTCCTCGGCGGCTCCTTGCGGACCGCGCCCGACGAAGGCGGGTTCCACGTCACCGCCGTCCTCCCGCACCAGGCCAATGCCACCGCCACCGCCACCGCCCGTCCCGGGACGCCGGGGCCGGCGCCGGGGCCAGGAGCGGCGTCTGGAACGCCGGTCGGGACCCGAGGGTCCGCGTTGCCGTCCGAATCCACCCCCCACCCGGACCCGGACCCGGACCCGGATACGGATACGGCCCCGGGCACCGTTGTACCGGAGTCCGCCAAGCGGCTCGCCTCCGTACGGAGCGACGCCCGTCGCCGCTCCGCCGTCGCCTTCGTGGCACCTGTCGTCGCAGCCGTCTTCTTCGTGCCATCCGCCTTCTACCTGGCCTGGCAACTGACGACGAGCGTGCTGCCGCCCTCCCGGTTCGAGGAGTTGACCACCGGTCGGCCGCGCGCCGAACTCGCCCCTCTGCTGCCGGCCCGCGCCTACCCCTACCCGTCCGACCGCGCCCGTTCCGCATCCCGGCCGCCCGGCGCGACATGCGAGTTCTACCGTTCCGGCCGCGACCTGTTGGACGAAGTCGACCTCTACCGGCTTTGCTGGTCCGGCACCACGCTGCTGACGAAGGACACCGTGCCCGCAAGCCGCCCCTGACCGCCCCTGACCGCCCCGAACAGAGTGAGGACCATGAAGTACGTCATACGCCGGATCACGGCGGAGGAGTGGCGCGAGCTGCGCGCGATACGCCTTGAGTCCCTGCTGGACTCGCCCGACGCCTTCGGTGTACGTCACGCCGACGCCGTCGCGCTCTCCGACCGCACGTGGCGGGAGTGGGCGGAGAGGGCCGCGGCCGCGGCCGACGACGGGCTGTTCGTGGCCGTCGACGAGACCGGCTCCTGGGCCGGTACCGCCGGGGCCGCACCCCTGGACGGCATCCCCGACACCGCACACGTGCACGCCGTCTATGTCGCCCCGGCGCACCGCGGGCCGGACGGTCCGGCACGGGCGCTGATGGACGCGGCAGTCGACTTCGCACGCGAGCACACCGATTGCGCCTGGCTCACCCTGGGGGTGCGCGAGGACAATCACCGCGCCATGGCCTTCTACCGACGCATCGGGTTCCACGACCTCGGGAAGACCGTCCCCTACCCGCTGGACTCCACGAAGGTCTTGCGCATTCTGGGCTGCCCCGACTTCCGTGTCTCCCGGGTTTCAAGCTGACCCTCGCCTCCTGCCGACAGACCGACCTCGAACGCTGGATGACCAGCGACGACGTCCGGCTTCGCCAGGAGGCGGGCCACTTCGTGCGCTGGACCCTCGCCCAGAAGATCACCCGACCGCCTGATCAGCGCTTGGACTAGGGGCGAACGACTCCGCAAACTCGGCATCCGCCTCGCACAGGCCCGCTCGACCGCGCTGTTCCAGCTCGCCACCGAGCTGCCCGCCGGGGTCCTCGCCCGCACCCTCGGCATCGACATCACCGTCGTCGTCACAATGGCAGCGAGCCGCCGCCGGAGACTGGGCCGCCGACGTCGCCGCCCGCACTTCACCGCACATCCAAGCCACGTCCTGAGGCAGGCGTCACCCGGATCTTCTCCGAGAAGATCTCCACCCGCGCCACCCAGCGGCCCGAGCTGGACAAGGCCGTCAACCTCGCCGGCGAACTGCGCGCCTCCGGCGTCCGCGTCACGCTCGTTGTCCTCGAGCACGAACGACTCGGTCGCGGCATCGAACTGGCGGCGCTGGCCGAAGAGCTGAAGGCCAGTGACGTCGGCCTTCGGTTCCTCACCGGGGAGCTCCAGGGCTCGCGCGCCCCCTCCGGTGTCGTGTTCACCGTGCTGGCCGCGCTGTCGGGGATCGCCTCGGTCTGGACCCCAAGCAGCGGGCCGGCAAGCTGTCCGGCGGCCAGCGCGCGCAGCTCGCTCTCACCCTGGGCATCGCCAAGCGCCCGGAGCTGCTCATCCTGGACGAGCCGGTCGCGGCTCTGGACCCGCTCGCCCGCCGGGAGTTCATGCAGGTCCTGATGGAGGCCGTCGCCGAGCACGAGCTGAGCGTCGTGCTCTCCTCCCACCTGGTCTCCGACGTGGAGCGGACCTGCGACTACGTCATCGTGCTGGTCGACTCCCGGGTGCAGGTGGCGGGCGACATCGACGACCTGGTCGCCTGCCACCACCGGTTCACCGGACCGCGCCGGGAGCCGGCCACGCTCCCGGCCGGTCAGCACGTCATCACCGCCGGCCACACCGATCGGCAGACCACCCTCCTGGTCCGCACCGACACCGCGGTCCACGATCCGTCCTGGACCCGTCAGCCCGCTCGGCCTGGAAGGCATCGTCCTGGCCTACATGACCCGGCCCGCCGACGCGGTACGTGACACCCGGCCCGCACTGGAGGTACTCCGATGATCTGGCTGGCCTGGCGCCAGTTCCGCACGCAGGCCGCCGTGATGTTCGCCGCGGTGGCCGTCCTCGCCGCCGCCCTGGCGGTCACGGGCCCGCAGTTGTCCGACCTCTACCGGACCGCCGGCAGCAGCCTGGTGGACCAGGTCGCCAGTTCGGACCAGACCCTCTACTACACCGGACTGCTGGTCGTGCTCGCCGTCCCGGCGGTCATCGGGATGTTCTGGGGTGCCCCGCTGATCTCCCGTGAACTGGAGACCGGTACCCACTACCTCGCGTGGAACCAGGGCGTCACCCGCACCCGCTGGCTGGCGACCAAGCTGGGCCTCGGTGCGGCGGCCTCCACGACCGCCGCGGGGCTGACCGGCCTCGCGGTGAGCTGGTGGAGCAGCCCCATCGACCGGGCCGTCAACGGCGGCGGCGCGACGGACACGTACTTCCCGCGGCTCGACCCCGTGGCCTTCGCCGCACGGGGCGTCGCACCCATGGCCCACGGCGTGTTCGCCTTCGTCCTGGGCGTCGCCCTCGGCCTGGTCATCCGCCGCACCCTGCCCGCGATGGCCACCACGTTCGCCCTCTACACGTGCGTCCAGATCGCCGTGCCGATGTGGATTCGGTCCCACCTGGCCTCTGCGGACCGGATCACCGTGCCGATCGAGCCCGGCGGCGCCCCCATCAGCATCCAGGACGGCGCCAGGCAGATCGTCGCGCACCTAGAAGAAGTGCCCGGGGCCTGGGTCACCTCCCAGCAGACGCTCAACGCCGCCGGGCAGCCGACCCCGGTGCCGTCGTCCTTCGCCGACTGCTGCGTGCGGGTCGGGCCCGCCCGCCCTGCAGCAGGTCGACCGCTGCGTCGCCGACCTCGGCGCCCTGGGCTACGAGCAGCAGGTGACGTACCAGCCCGCCGGCAACTTCTGGTCCCTTCAATGGGCCGAGACCGGGCTCTACCTCGGCCTCGCCCTGGCCCTGACCGGGTTCTGCGCCTGGTGGATCCGCCGCCGAGTGACCTGACAGCCCCGGCGCCACGATGGGAGCACCCGCGAGGGTCAGCCGGGCCCCGGCTGACCCTCGCGGCGTCGACAGGGCCCTGGACTACAGGGCCAGTGACGGCCGTTCCGTTCTACTCCTAGTCATGTTGTCGCACCGGACGGGTGGGGCTGTGGACTATGTTGTGGGGATGATTACCGGGATGGCATTGCGCCGCACACGGATTGGTGACCCGGTGCTCTTCTGAGCGCCGCGCGGGCCAGTGCGGGCCCGCTGCTCGATCGGGGATCTTGCGCCGCTGCGCGGGCTCCGCCTCCGTCGTGTTGACCACAGGCTCGACACGTCAACCACGACAGGAGATTTCATGCCCATCAAGACGCTGCAGATTCCCACCGCGGACGGCCAGGCCGACGCGTTCGCCGCCTTCCCCGATGGTGGCGGGCGGTACCCCGGGGTGCTGATGTACGCGGACGGCTTCGGCCTCCGGCCCGTGTTGCGGGAGATGGCCCGCGAACTGGCCGGGCACGGGTACTACGTGCTCGTCCCCAACCTCTTCTACCGGCATGGGCCGGCTCCGGTGATCGAGCTTCCTGAGCACATCGGAGATGAGGTCCGGCCCGCTGTCTTCGCCCAGCTGATGCCGATGATCGAGGCGCACACCGCAGAACGTGTCCTGAGCGACGCCGACGCCTATCTCAAGTTCCTCACCGCTCAGCCCGAGGTCGGCGCCGGACCGGTCGCGGTGACCGGCTACTGCATCGGCGGCCTCCTGGCGACGCGCACCGCCGCGGCCCACCCCGGCCAGGTGGCCGCCCTCGCCGCATTCCACGGCCCAGTGGGAGTCGACGGGCCCGACAGCCTCTCGACGCTCACCGCCGAGGTCCACTTCGGCCACGCCGAGAGCGACTTGAAGCCCGAGGCCCTCGGCGAGCTCAACCAGGCCCTGGATGCCGCAGGTGTCAGCTACACCTCCGAGATCTACCCCGGCACCATCCATGGCTTCACCATGTCCGACACCGACGCTTTCAGCGCCTCCGGGCTGAAGCGTCACTGGGACCACCTGCTCCCTCTTTTGGGCCGCGCCCTGGGTAACAGCTGAGGCTCCGGCTCGGAGGACGAACCTGAAGTACACGGCTCTGCGCCTGCTGGCCAATGCCACCCGGGGCCGCACCCGCATAGTGAACGACCGGTGATCCACCATGGTCGCAGGGCCGCCCCCGCTAGCGCGGGGGCGGCTCCGGTTCAGACGGCAGTGCCGAAACCAGCTGCGACTAGGTCCTGCTCACGCAGCGGGGTGAAGTCGACGTCCAGCTTCGGGTCGTACGCCTCGGGCTGGAGGCCGAGCTCGTGCGTGGAGTACTCGCCGAACCGGTTGATGTGTTCCGTCAGGTACGGAGAGATTGAAGGGCCACCCTGGCCTCGGCGCGCCAGCAGATACGCGTCCCCGTCCGTCGCCCCTGCCGCCCACTCCGGCTCATCGCGAGTCGGTGAGCCGAACAGATGCAGCTCATGCGCGGTGATCAGCCGCTTGAACCGCGGACATGCGGTCCGCTCGATCGAGGTCACAATCTCGCCCCGGGCCCAGACGACAGCTCGACATCACCACCAACGACACTCGGCCGAATGGGTGACGGGCCGGGTGCTCAGGGCTTCGAGATCAACTCATTGCTGCCCAGCGACACCGCCCAGCGCGAAGCCCCCGCCGAACCCGGCATCCACTGGGCGCTACAGCGGCCTACGGTGTCTCCGACCGGCCCGTGAGGATCTGGTCCTGGTGCGGGAGCACCGCGTTCTTCCAGGCGGCTTCGGTTCTCCGGCGTGCGAGATCGTCGTAGAACCCGGCGTGGGTGAGTTTCAGGAGCGTCCCGCCCCCGTGCGGGGTGAGCTCGACCGTGACCACCGTCTCTGCCCCCGCCGTGCCTCCCCGGCCGGTCACCCAGGTCAGTTCGACCAGCCGGTCGGGCTCCAGCCGCAGGAAGCGGCCGTAGTGCGGGTGCCGGGCCTTGGGCATGCCCGCTTCCATCGCGTACTCGGTCTCGAAGAAGAACGGCGCATCCACCCGCGGGGTCATCAGCACCGCACCAGGAGCGGCGAACCAGCGGTCGAACTCCTGCGTCCACGCCAGGTAGAGGGTGTGCGGGTCCGCCCGCATCTCCCGCTCGATGACGAGACGGTGCGGGCGGTCCGACAGGTCTGGGACTCGGAAGGGTCCACTGTTCAAGGCGATGCTCCACTCTGCACGACGGACCTGAACCGAGACCACGTTAGGCCGACGCACCCCAGGTGAGGGGCGGGGACTCGGCCCGACGCCCCGTTGATCCACCAGCCAGCCTCCAGCGCTCCATGTTCGCGCCGCGCCCCGCGCGGGCGCGCCTGTGACCGAGCGCGATACCCGGCGCGCCTGGCCAAATCCATCGGCCGGTGTCGGCGTGTTCCGGGTCGAGGAACATCGGGACCGGCGCTAACTCAGCACGAGCTCCCCCAGTTCCTCCAGCCAGTACCTCACCCGGTGCCACCGGCTGCAGAACCGCTTCGGACGCCCCCACCGGCGCTCGTCGAGCGGCCGCCGGCACTGCTTGCACTGCTTCACTCGCGTCAGCCCGTCCCCCATGACCACGACCCTAGCCTCCGCCCCGCCGGCCCCGACGGCGGTGGTGACACTTGTGCGGAAACGGTGACGCCTCCACCGCGGCACCACGCGGGCGGAGATCGGCGAGTTCCTCTGGTACGAGCTGGAGGAGCACTTGGGGCTGGATCCCGCCGACCTCGCCGACCGGACGGGAAGACCTGCCGACAGCCCGGAGGCACGCCTGCTGGCGGGCGCCGTGCTCGACGCGTTCACCGCGGCCGTGGAGCACTGGGCCGCCCAGGACGAACCCGACGACCTCCTCACGCTCACCCTCCTCCGGCTCGACGAGCTGTAACGCGCAAGACGCGGCCGGCTCCCGCACGGGTGCGGGGCTCTCCGGGATCCGGCGTCGGACCGCCGGCCGTGCACGAGCGCGTCAGGCCTGGCGGCGTACGGCGGCGTGTTCGAGGACGGTGCGGACCTCGGCGGTGATCGCGCTCTCGTTGCGTTCGAACTCGGGGCCGGTCAGCAGTTGGGGGTCGGCGGGCAGGCCGGTGAGTACGGGGGTGTGGAGGTGGCCGCCGGGCAGGTGCGGGGCGAGTTCGGCACGCAGCCGGTTGGAGCGGTAGGCGACCTCGTTGGAGAGGTAGCCGCCACCGCCGCCGGCCACGGCGCGGGAGCCGGGTGTCGGGCCGTCGGTCCGGTCGACGGGGGTGGTGCCGCCTGCCGGGATCTCGGTCACGTCGCTGTTGAGGAGGACCGGGTACGGGGTCTGGACGGCGGCGGTCACGGCGTCGGCGGGCAGCGTGGTGCGGATGAACTCCGGGCCCGGGCCGAGGCCGGGGGCGGTGACCGAGTGCTCGCGGGTGCCGCCGGAGAGGGCGCGCGCGTTGTCGGGGTACGGGTCGGCGGACCGCGCCCGCCCCGCCCAGTCCTCCAGGGTGAAGATGCCGGGGTAGCCCTGGCTGACGGTGGTGATGATGTCGGCCGGGGCGGGTCCGGCGGCGGCCAGGCGGGGGGCGAACGCCCGTTCCACGATGCCGGCGTCGAAGTCGGCGTACCGCACGGGCAGGACGACGGCGCGGATCTCGGCCCGGCTGCCGTCGGCGAGGGTCACGTGCCGTCCGTTGAGCTGGAGGGCGGCCGATCCGGAGGGGTTGGCGCGGCGGATCTCCGCGTCGAGCCCGAAGGGGTCGAAGCCGCTGATGAAGACGCGTCGTACGCCGGGCGCGGTCCGGAACGCGTTGTCGGTGAGGCCGCGGGAGGCGTCTTCGAAGCGGGCGCGGAGCGCGGCCCGGTCGACGGTGAAGGCCGGCTGCCAGCGGGCGAGTGCGGCGGTCATGGAGAGCCGTGCCCAGTACAGGGGGCGGTCGTCGCCGGGGGCGAGGTCGCCGCCGGGCCGCTGTCCCTGGGCGCGCCGTACGGAGGCCTGCCACAGGGCCTGGCCCCAGGAGTCGAGGAGCCGTTCGGCTTCGGCGGGGGTGCGTGTCGTGCACAGGGCGGCGGGCAGGCGTCGTACGAAGTCCCCGAACCCGGCCCGCTCGACCAGGGCGGTGGTGCGGCTGTCCGCGAGGCGCGCCTGTTCGGCGTCGAGCGGTACGGACGCCGGGGGGCGGCAGGCGGGGGTGGCGCCGGCCGCGTGCGCGGGCGGGGCGAGGGTCACGGGCAGGACGGTGACGAGGAGGGCGGCGGCCGATGCCGCACGACGTAAGAGCATCATGCGGTGTGACATTACATAGAGGCTGTCACCCCCCACCAGGTACAGCTGCGTCAGGCCGCCGCTGTCGCGCCCGTCAGGGCCGCAGGCCCGCCCGCCTGAGTGCGACCTCGGACAGGGCGGCGACGACCTGCCGGTCGCCCCGGCGCCAGGCGTCCGCGAGGCCGCCCGGCGGGGCGGGGATCGCGCGGAGGTCGCCCAGCGGTCCCGTGAGGGCGCGCAGCGCGAGGAGGTCGGCGCCTCCGGGTGCGTCGAAAACGCTTCGGACGGTGGCGCTGCGACGGATCCAGCGCAGGCGCAGGGGAAGCCACACCAGGAGTACGAAGGCCACGGGTACGACGATCAGGGCGACTGCGGCCAGGGTGGCCAACTGGCTGATGGCGTCCTGGAGGGACCGTCCGGCGTCGGCGAGCCCGGTGCCGGCGTCGGCCGCGGAGTGGAACGGCTTCTTCAGGAGGCCGCCGACCAGCGGCACGTCCGAGGCCGTCTCGCCGGCTTCGTCGAGGGCGCCGGCGAAGCCTTCGCCCGCGCTCTCGACCTTTCGTCCCGGCTCGGCCAACAGCATGATCGCGTCGTGGACGGCCAGCGCGAACCACACCGCGCCGGCGATCACGGCCACGGCGACCAGGTCCGCGAGGATCTGACGGTTCCGCCGTGCTGGGGTCTGGGCGTAGAGAAGCATCGGCTGCTCCGCTCCTGTTCCGGTCATGGCGTCGAGGGGCCGACCCCGGCGTCCGGCGCCGGCGGTGTGCGGTGCCGGCCGCCGGACGCCGGGCTCGGCCCGTTGCCCGACCGTACGTCGGCCCCGGCCCTTCCACCGGCGTTCACGGGTACACGTCCGCACCACGTTGCCGGGTTGGCGCAGAAGCGGCGCCCGCGGGCGGGCCGCCCGGGTCAGGAGGCGGCGGCCGCGTAGTGGTCGGCGTACGCCTGGAGGCGGGGAGCGAGCGGGCTCCCGGCGCCGGCGGAGTTCGCCTGGATCCACAGCTCGTTCTCCACGACGAAGCGGTACGCGAACTCCTCGAAGGTGTCGGCGCACCGCATCAGCGAGGAGGCCACCGCGGCCCGGACCTCCTCGGCCGGCTCCCCCTCCGCCCACCAGCCGGCGGACTCCAGTTCCAGGTGCGAGAAGACCACGAACGCCTCGCCGGAGGGGCGCAGGTACAGGTACCAGATGACGCAGTCCTGCTGGTCGCGCAGGAACCGTACGAGACGGGCGCCCTCCTCGGCCGGGCTGCGCAGCGGACCGGAGAGGTGGCTCCAGCAGGCCGTCACCGAGACCTCGTCGAAGGCGCGGCAGAGGTGCTCGCTGCCGTAGAAGGCGGCGAAGCCCTCGGGGAGGGCCAGCCCGGTTTCGGCCAGTTCCCGCTCCAGGGCCGCGAGATGCTCCGCGTGCCCGGACCGCGGCCCGTCCGCCCCGCCCAGCCAGCCGAACCCGTCGTCGAGTTGCGCGGCCTCCAGCAGCGGCAGGCTCTCCAGCGGGTACACCTCGTAGGTGGACGCGCACGGCCGCAAGCGCCCCAGGTCCGTGGCGCACCAGCCGGTGGGGAAGGCGACGGCCGCGGCGTCGGCCGCGGGCCCGGAAACGGAAACGGACATGGAGAACCCTTCAGGAGGTGGCCGGTTCATCGGTATGCCCGTATCCTCGCGCCCGCCACTGACAACGGCCGGCCGGCTGTACACCGGCAGGGGGGGGCGCGTGCGAGGATCCACACCATGGATCACGAGTTCGTGTGGACGTACGGGACGGCGGGGCAGCCCTCCTCGGGACCTGAGGACGTGCTGCGGAGGGTGCGCGATGCCGCCCGTGCGGAGCCGGGCGGGCGCGTCGAGGCCCTGGTCGCCGAGTGCGTGCTGTGCGGTGCCGAAGAGGGCGGGTTCGAGGTCGCCAAGGGCGAGTGCTTCTGTGTGGTTTGCTGCCTGCCGTTCGGCATCACGGACGGGGACGTGCACCGGGCCCCGCACCCGTGGACGCTCGAGCCGTCCGAGGTCCCGCTGCCGCCCGCCTCGCCGGGCCCGGGCTTCGAACCGTCTGACCTGCCGCGTTGCCCCGCGGGGCACGACGTGTTCCAGGTCGCGGTCGCGCTCGCCTGCGCGCAGGACGGGGCGGTCCGGGGCATCTCGGTCGCCCTGAGGTGCCCCGAGGACGGCGCACTGTGTCTGTACGTCGACAACGCCCGCGTGGTACCGAGCGCGGCCTGACCCGGCCGGTCCCCCGCTGTCAGGGCGACCACGTGCGTTTTTCGGATGTCGGGTGGACCATGGACAGCTGGACCGGATGACCGGTACGGACCCGCTACTCCCGGACGAGGCTCGTCAGGAGCTCCGCGAAGACCTTCGGCCGGCTGAAGTAGCCGACGTGCGAGGCCGCGAGGGTGTGCACGTCGAAGGGATGGTGCGGGGTCAGTGCGTCCGCCGTGCGGATCATGTGGTCCTGGACCGCCAGGGGAAGGCTCCGGTCGGCGGAGAGCCGGACGTAGGTGTGCGGCACCCGCCCCCACGCATCGGCCCGGACCAACGCACCCGGCTCCATCGCCGAGTAGGTCTCGTCCGGATCCAGGGAGTCGAGCAGCAGCCGGAACTGATGGTCGGTCGAGTCGGCCATGACGGCGGCTTTCAACGCGGCGAACAGGTCCGGATCGGCGTGGGCGGCCCGCCAGTTCAGCCGGACCACGCCCGGATCGCGTACGCCCGGCACGGCGATCCGGGCCGTTGCGGCGTCCAGCAGGTTGTCGTCGGCCACGTCCCACGCCTCGGCAAGCATGGCCGGATCGCTGAGGCAGAGCGCGGAGAGGTAGACCACCCGGTCGAGCAGCTCCGGTGCGGCGTTGGCGACGGCGCTGATCGTCAGACCGCCGAGGCTGTTGCCGACCAGGACGACCGGCCCCGACGCCGCGAGCCGCCGCAGGGCGTCCAGCACGTGGCGCACGTTGTCCTTCAACGTGACACCACGCAGCGCGGAGGGGGCGGCGGCGAGTGCCGTGACGTCCTGGGGTTGCCGGTAGTAGGCGGCGGGGGTGTCGGCGAGGTCGCCGTGACCGGGCAGGTCGACGGCGTGCGAACGGTAGCCGAGCAGGGCCAGCTCGTTCTGCAACGGGCCCCATGCCCGGGCATTGCTGGAGCCGCCGTGAACCAGTACGAAAGTGGGGCGCGAGTCTGCGCGCATGGTGAAGATCCTCGTCATCCTGAGGTGAACGGTGGACGTGGGACCCGGTGTCGGCGACGGCCGACACCACGGTCAGCGCGTCGACCGGGTGCGCAGGGCCGGCCAGTTGTGGATGACGGAACACATGCGGACGACCGTAACAGCCGTCTCCGCACCGCGCACGGCCATTTCACCGTACCGGGCCGGCCGCCGCGCTGTTCGACGAGGGCGAGCCGGAGCGCGCCGGGGCGGCCGCCCGGCAGGCCGGCGATGGGATCGAATCCGTCGAAGACCGCTCGAAGGCGCTCGTTGTTGGCCGCCGCACAGGCCCGGGCCGGCCGCGTGGGCCGTGCCCGTGGCCGTGAGGGTCGCGGCGGCGGTCAGGGCGAGCGCCCCGGCCGCCGATGCGGCGCGCCGCCGCGCCGCGTTCACCGGGCACCCGCCGTCAGTGTGCCGGTGGCGCCGGCAGTCGTGCCCGCCACGTTGCGGCGGGCGCTGAAGGCGGCCTCACGACGGCACCTGACGGGCCCAGTCACGGAAATCTTCCCGCACCTGCTGCGTCACGCCTGCGCGACGCACAACTACGGGCGCGGGATGACGTTGTGGGAAGTACGGCGACTGCTGGGACACGGCTGGGCCACGACCACGGTCCGGTATCTCGCGGACATCTGGCGGCCTACGGATCTGCTCGCGGCGTTCAAGCAGCGCGGGGCAGGTTCCGCAGTGGCCCTCGTGGCCGTGCACGCGCCCAAGGCCAGCGAAGTTCGTCGCCTGCCCCTGACCGCCGTCGATCTCGTCCGCGGAACGCTCACGGTCCGCCGCGGCAACCACACCCACACCGTGTACTTGGACCCCATCACCATGGGGCTCGCGGCCGACTGGCTGCACGAACGGCGCCGTACCTGGCCCATGGTGCCCAACCCCCACCTCTTCATCACCAGCCAGACCGCGCACCCTCCCTCACACATCCCGGTCAGCTACGTGGGACTGCGCGCGGCTTCCGACCAGATCGGCATGACCCCGAGGCAGCTCTGGAGCGACCGCGTGCTGGACGAGGGACGGGTGAGCGCCGACCCCGTCCACCTCATCCGCCTCTTCGGCATTCACCCGTCGACGGCCATGAAGTACGTCGCGGCAGCCCACCCCGACAAGGCCTTCCCCGAGATCCGCTGAGCACGGGCGTTCCGAATCCTTGATGAGGCGGCCGAATGCGCCGACCCGCTCCGGCCGATGCGCCTGTTCGGCGTCACCGAGCAGACCGCCATGCGCTACGTCAGCACTGCCTGACCGGAGCGCACCCCGAAACTGCCCAGGTAGCGGGCCCGCTCCGAGCCCAACGCCGCAGCCGAAAGCCCGTGGCGACGAAGCAGCGGGTCCGGCATCATCCCCCTGTGATTGTTATGCAACCCGTTCTGGAGATCTCCGCTTCCGACGAATTCGAGCTCTGGCCCGTTGGCGAACACGAGTCATATGGCTACCTCGTGCTGAACGGGGGGCTGACTCCGGCGGAGGTCGGCACGGCCGTTATGCAGATCGCCGACTGCAATCACTTCGAGCCGCAGGAGGAGCACGAATCGTGTCCGGCCGACCCGCTCGGCGCCTTCCTGCACGGGCTGCTCACCATGCCTGACCTGTTCGCCGCCGGCGGCTTCCGGGTGACCGACAACACCACCGACACCGTCTTCGTCGAGCCGGGCTGCTGCAACGGCCTGGAGACCTGGCGGGACTGGCTGGAGGTGCTCGACGGTACCGGCTGCGCATATTTCGGCCACGATCCATCCTCGGTGGCCGAACGCGTCAACGACGTTGTCCGTTTCACGCTCGATGCTCACGGGGTGGACGGCAGCCCGGTGATCGAGCTGTCGGTAGACCAGGTACGCAGGCTCGTCGCCGACGCTCAGCAGGATTTGCAGGACTTCCTCAGCCTTGCCGGAACCTGGGCGGAACAACACCTGCCAGCACATGCTGCTGCCGTCACTACCGCCCTGGCACGCGCACTGGACCTGGCACCCACACCATGACGAGCTTCCTGACCCACCGAGCGCACGTGCACGACGCCGGGCTCCCCCTCCACCGGCGGCACAGCGCGCTGCGCACCTGCCTCACCGTCTTTGCTCCTTATGGTCTGCGGGCGACGTACCACCACCTCACGCTCAGCGCCGCGATCCCCCGCCGGATGGAGGCGGACCCGGACGCGCTGGTGCGGGCGGTGGAGGAACTACACGAAGCGCGAGTGCTGTGGCTCGTGCGGGCAGACGAGTACGCCGCGCAACGCCGGGCGGAGAAGCAGGCTGGGCGGCGGGCTGCGCCGAACCCTCGGCCGTGGTGGCTGTGGAGCTGGTGGGAAAGCCCCGACCGTGCCTGGTACGAAGACCCGTTTCGCCACCCGTCGCTGCGCCTGTCCGAGTACGTCCGGCGGCAGAACGCGATTCTGGATGGAGCCGAGCCGCCCGGCTGCCCGGCTTGCGGGGATGCGGGACCGCGAGTGCTGAGCTCGACCGGACACGGTTGGGTCGAGCTGTGCCGGGGGTGCGCATGGGTGCTGGCGCCGTGTCCGTGCGGGCGGCGGCACCGGTTCGTGCCAGAGACTCCGTTCAACTGGAACGAGATCTGGCAGCGGGCGCACATGAACGATGACGGCACGCCGAACTCACATTGGCCTGCGGGCTAGCCAGTCGGATCGGCACGGCGAACGCCCGGAAGATCAGATCCCGCCGGCTTCACCGGAACCTGCGCGCGGGATCGCCTCAGCCATGAACGGGCATGCGCGTTCCCGCTTCCCCACGTTCAGGAATCTCGCAACCCGCGCGCTTCGCGTTCGATGTCTTGCGGGCCGACGGCGTCGAGCCGGTCACCCTGCCCTACAACGGGGCCGGCTCGGCAAGTCGTCGCCGCGATCGAGGCCAGTCCGGCCGCCGCAGAGCAGAAGCTCGCCGCCATGCGCGGCCTCGCGGCCCGAGCCCCACCGTCCACCGCGGGACACCATCAGCGAGGCAGCGTAACGAGCCCCATTTCATAAGCGGTGATCACGAGCTGGACCCGGTCCCGGGCGCCCAGTTTGGTGAGCAGCCGTGACACGTGCGACTTGGCGGTGGCCACGGTGATGAAGAGGTCTCCCGCGATCTCGGTGTTCGACCTGCCGCGTCCGACCAGGGTCAGCACTTCCCGTTCCCGTTCGGTGATGCCCTCGATCGGCCGTGGGGGGCGCTCCGGGACGACTTCGGGGCGCCCGACGAAGTCGGCGATCAAACGGCGCGTCACGCCCGGCGCGATCAGTGCGTCGCCGGCGGCGACCACGCGGATCGCCGCGAGGATGTCGTCCAGCGCCATGTCCTTGACCACGAAGCCGCTCGCGCCGGCCCGGAGCGCACCGTAGACGTAGTCGTCCTCGTCGAAGGTGGTCAGGACGAGAACACGGGTCGTCGCCGGGCCGGCCATGATCAGACGGGTGGCCTCGATCCCGTCCATGCCGGGCATCCGGATGTCCATCACCACGACGTCGGGACTGACGTCTTTGACCAGCTGGACCGCCTCAGCACCGGTGCAGGCCTCACCGACGACCTCCAGGCCGGGGTGATCGGCGATGAGTACGCGCAGGCCGGACCGCACCAGCGGCTGGTCGTCGGCGAGCACCACCCGGACGGTCATCGGGCCTCCGCCGGAACTCCGACGTGTGCGGCCAGTGGCAGCCTGGCCGCCACCCGGAAGCCGCCCTCGGTCCGCGGCCCGGCGCTGAGGTCACCGCCCAGCAGGGCGACCCGCTCCCGCATCCCGATGATGCCGAAGCCGCGGGCCGAGCTGTCCCCGGTGGCACCGCGCCCGTCGTCGACGACCTCCACGGACAGCTCCTCCGCCCTGTAGTCGATGGCCACCCGGCAACGCCCGGTGCCCGCGTGACGGACGACGTTGGTCAGCGCCTCCTGCACGATCCGATAGGCGGACAGATCGACGTCGGCAGGCAAAGGACGCTGCTCCCCGCTGCGGTGCACCTCGACGCCTACCCCCGCATCCGCGGTCGCTGCCGCCAGCTGTTCGACGTCCGCCAGCCCCGGCGAAGGTGCGAGCGGTGACTGCTCCGATACGGTCGCGCCCAGGTCGGCCTGACGGAGCGACACCAGCGTGCGCCGAAGACCCGACAGGGTCTCCCTGCTGGTGGCCTCGATGGCACGCAGGGCCTCACGGGCCTCCGCGGGCTGGGTCTGGATGACCCGGCTGCCCACACCGGCCTGGATGGCGATGATGCCGATACTGTGCGCGACCATGTCGTGCAGCTCCCGTGCGATCCGCAGCCTTTCGGCGGTCACGGCCTTGGCCACCTCCTGCGAACGCAGCGCCACCGCGTGCTCGCGGCGCTCGCGACTCAGCAGACCGACCGTGCAGGATGCGGCCATCGCCAGAAGGGCGATCACGACGTTGACGGTCAGGTTGTCCCCGTGCGCGAAGACGCCGATGGCCAGGAGCTGCACGGCGAAGGACACGGCCACGGCGGCGAGCGAGGCTCGCCGAGTGCAGGTGGCGACGATGAAGCCCAGGACGAGATCCACCGCCAGGAACGACAGGAACTGACCCTGATAGCCCACCGACATGTCCGCATGGACGGAGCTCGGAGTGCCCACCACCACGGCGGTGGATCCGAGGAGTGCCATGGCCAGAGCCGGCAGCGGCCTCCGTCGCACCACGCCGACGAGCAGGCTCACGGCCAGCAGCGACCCGACACCGTGGACCGTGCCCGATGCCCGCGGGGCGCCCCCCACCAGCAGACCCACCATGAGGAGGTAGAGGGCACCCCCCGCCCAGGCCACCGTCTTGGTTCTCGTCATCGGCTGCGTGCCCCCATCTCGGGAGCAAGGCCGCAGTGCGCGACACGCACAGGCAACGGGGTGATCGTTATGAGGTCCACGCCGCGAGACTAACCGGTACACCGACCGCGCGGCATTAGCCCCGGGACGTACGCCCACGGGCCAAGCCGGCCGCACGATTGCCTCCCACAGCCCCATGTCCGGACGGGGTCCTCTCGGCAGTGTGGGTGCCGTGATCGAAGTCAACGAACTCACCAAGCGCTACGGCAGCAAGACGGCCGTCGACCATCTGTCCTTCACCGTGCGGCCGGGTCAGGTCACCGGATTCCTCGGCCCCAACGGAGCCGGCAAGTCCACCACCCTGCGGATGATCCTCGGCCTGGACGCGCCCACCACCGGCTCCGCCGCTGTCAGCGGCGTCCCGTTCCACGACCACCCGCGCGGACTGCGGCACGTCGGCGCCCTCCTCGACGCCGGACAGGTCCACGGCGGACGCAGCGCCGCCGCCCACCTGGCCGCCCTGGCCCGCAGCAACGGCATCCCGCGGCGCCGGGTGGACGAGGTGCTCCAGGAAGTGGGGCTGGCCGAGGCGGCGAGCCGTCGCATCGGCGGATTCTCCCTCGGCATGAAGCAGCGGCTGGGGATCGCCACGGCCCTGCTGGGCGACCCGCCCGTGCTCATGTTCGACGAGCCGATCAACGGCATGGACCCGGAGGGCGTGCTCTGGGTACGCCGACTCTTCCGGCGCCTGGCCGCCGAGGGGCGCACGGTCTTCCTCTCCAGCCACCTGATGTCGGAAATGGAGAACACCGCCGACCAGTTGGTCGTCATCGGCCGGGGCCGCCTCATCGCCGCCGAGTCGGTACGGGAGTTCGCGGCCCGCGGCACCCGTCGCAGCGTCGTGGTCGGGACACCACAAGCCGCCGAGCTGGCAGCCGTGCTGACCGCGGCGGGCGCCACGGTCGAGCCGGAAGGCTCGGCGGGCGCCGAGAAACTCGCCGTGACCGGGCTCCCGGCGGATCGCATCGGAGCGCTCGCCTTCGAGAACCGGATCCGCGTGGACGAGCTGACCACCCACACCGCCTCACTGGAGGCGGCCTTCATGGAACTCACCGCCGACAACGTCGAGTACCAGGCAGGACAGCCCCGATGACCACACTCGCCTCCGTCCTCCCGACCACCCCGGTCACCGGACCACCCGCCCGCTTCCGCGACCTGCTCGCCTCCGAGTGGATCAAGACGCGGTCCCTGCGCTCCACCCCGTGGACGATCGCGCTCACCGTCCTGTTCGTCATCGGGTCCTCCGCCGTGGCCACGCTCGCGGACGACGCCGCCCGCTCCGGCCCCGCTGACTTCCTGCCCTACGACGCCTATCCGCCGGCCGGCTACTGGACGCTGATACTCGTCGCCGGCAGCATGGGCGCCCTCACCGTCGTGAGCGAGTACAGCAGCGGCCTGATCCGCACCACCACCGTGGCCGTCCCCGCCCGCAGCTCGGTGGTGCTGGCCAAGGCGGCCGTCACCGCCGCGCTGTGGACCGCGGTCGGCACGGTCATCTCCACCGGTTCCTTCCTGGTCTCCCAGGCCATCCTCAGCGGTCGGCACGCCGGCGTCCCGCTCACTCACCCCGGAGTGCTCCGGGCGGTGGTGGCGTCCGCGCTGCTGGCCCCGGTCTGCGCACTGATCGGTCTGAGCCTCGGCGTCCTGCTCCGGCACAGCGCTGCGACCATGGTCACCAGCGTCTCGACCCTGCTCATGCTGCCGCCCATGTTCTCGGAGAGCACTCGCTGGTCGGCGGACATCAACCACGCGATGGTGTCGGCTGCCTGGAAGCGCCTGGTCCAGAGCTGGGAGCCGGATCCCGGATCCCTGGGCCACACCGCCACGGTCCCCGGCTCCTGGATCGTGTACGCGCTCTGGCCTCTGATCACGGTCGCACTCGCCGTGCTCGTCGTGAGGCGCCGCGACGTGTGAGCGAGGTCATCGACGACGACACGCTCGCCTTCGCCGAAGCCGGGCATGCCGGCGGACCTCAGACCGTCCGGCCGGCGAGGCCCGCCGGGCCCCGGCTGAAGGCTCGCAGCAGGTTTTCGGTGACGGTCCTGGCGAACGCTCCCGTCCGCCCGTCCATGCCGTGGTTGGCCTTGCCCGCGCTGCCGGTCGCGTCCAGGGCTTCCACCCACCTCATGGTGCCGGTCGCGAAGACCCCCGCTCCCGAAGGCAGGGTCAGGTAGACGGACTCGGCTTGTTTGCGCCGTCCCTTGCAGATCACGGGCGAGCGGGCGATCACCTCGATCGGACCGGGTGCCGCAAAGGCGGGGTTCACCCGGTCGTACTCGACACCGACCAGGTGCGGGAACGCATCGCCGTACCGTGCTCCGGTCCCGGTGAGCAGCCAGTGCGAGGGGGCAGCCACCACGTACGGGGCGTCCACGGGGTAGCCGTCGTACATCACCCCGTGCAGCTCGCTCTCCGGCTGCGGGAGCGGAGCCCGGCGGAAGTCGTTGGTGGGCGGCAGGCCGGCACGGTAGCCCGGGTCGGCTGCGTAGTCTTCCTTGAAGCAGACCACCGTCCGGTCCGCTCCCACGGACGAGGGCTCGAAACGGACGCGCCGGTAGCAGCAGTTCGCGCCCAGGACGGCCAGGTTCGCCCCCCGGTCGCGGGCCTGCATCACGTGCAGGCGCTGCTGCGGGCTCCAGTACTCGTCATGTCCCAGCGAGACGATGCCCGCTGCCCCGTGCAGAAGGCCGGGATCGCGGGCCACGTCCACGCCGGTCGCGTAGGCCAGCGGCAGTCCCATGCGTTCGGCGAGGGCGACGAGCGGGGCCTCGAAGACGAAGAACTGTCCCGCGCCGTTGCGTGCCGCGTAGGGGCGGTCGAAGGAGACGGCCAGCGACCGCGAGTCCCTCTTCCCGGTCCGGCCCCGGTACAGGTCGGCGCCGCCCCACCGGTTGTATGCCTGCCAGGTGGCGACCGAGTTCACCACGACCAGGCGCCCTGCCGTCCGGCGGGAGCGGAGGGTGACCGGAACGAAGCTCTGCGCCCGGCCGTCGGCGGTGTCCAGCCGCAGCAGATAGCAGCCCTCCGGCCAGCCCGTCGTGTCCACGCGCACCGACGGCCGCCAGTCGGTGCGCGCCATGCGTGTGGACTGCTCGACCACGGCCGGCGCCTGACGCGTCCCGGGCACGGGGGCCGAGCGCCACACGAGCCGGGCGCGCGCGCCTGCGTACCAGCCCATCCGGTAGGCCGAGACCGTGTAGGAAGCGGACTGCGTGGACACGTACAAGTCGAAGGGCTCCCCGGGCAGCACGCTGGTCCGGCTCGCGAATCCCTCCACCGCGTGCGGGGCGCCCGGCCGCGCGACCCGCCAGCCGGGGTCACCGGGGAGGGAGTTCTCCGTCGGCACGTCCAACCCACCGCCGACCGGCGCGGCCCGCCCGGGTGGGCATCCCCCACGGGCCCCCGCCGCAGCGTGCCCGGCACCCGCCGGCCAAACGCCGCCGGCCAGACCCGCAGCCACCACCAGCACACGCCTGCGGTCCGGTCGCCGCGACCACACCCCCGGACCGCCCGGTACCCGTTCGTCCCCCGAACCCACCACTTCTCCCGTCCTCCCGTCCTCCCGTCCACCACCCTTCTAGCCCACCGAGCGCCTCCGGACCGCCCAGCCACGCCCATCCGGCTTCCGCCCCGACCGTGTCGCGGCACGCACGCCAGGGCAGCAGCCCGCGCTGCCGGGGGAGATCCTTTCGAGCCGGACCGCCTCTACGGGGCAGCCGCGGTCGTGGTCTCCGTCGGCTACCGCCTCGCCCCCGAACGCCCCTATCCTGCCGCAGCACGCGGTCGCCGCCGTGCTCCGTTCGGAGCACCCCCGGGCGTGGCGGACCGCAGGTGACCGGAGGGGCCTCCTACGGTCCGCACCATGAGCGAACCCCTGCCGCACCAGGACCCCTCCGGCTCCGCCGTACTCTCCCGCCGCACCGCCCTCGCGGGCATCGCCGCGGGAGCCGGAGCACTGGCCGCCGGGGCCACCCCCGCCGCAGCGGTGCCGTCCGCTCCCGCTCCCCATGCCCCCACTCCCCGCGCCGACGGCCCCACGCCGGGCGTGATGACCCTCTTCGACGACCCCGGGTTCAACTTCGCCGGCCTCTTCGCACTCGGCGGCGCGGGCATGCGCGCCTCCGAGGTCGGCGAAGTACTGACCGCGGTCAACGCCATCAACGGTGCGGGCCTGTCCGAGCAGAGCTACACGGAGGTGTTCCGGCAATGGGGCGACCAGCTGTCCGCGCCTCCCCCGGGCGGTCGGCAGGGCGGCGGCGAACTCCCCTCCCAGACCCGCCGGTTCCGCTCGCTGCGGGCCGCCCAGTACTACTCCCAGGCCCTCTTCTACGTACTCGGCACCCGTACGCCCCAAGACGAGAAGGACGTGTACCTGGCGGCCCGACGCTCCTGGGACGCCTTCGCCGAGCTCTGCTCGCCCCCCGCGATCCGAGCCGCGGTCCCGTACGGCGGCACGCGCCTGCCCCTGTGGTTCTTCCGTCCCGCCGGCCCGGCCGAGCCGCGCCCCACCGTGATCCTCACCAACGGCAGTGACGGCCAGAACGTGGACATGTGGACGTACGGCGTCGCCGCCGCCCTCGACCGGGGCTGGAACGCCCTCGTCTACGACGGCCCCGGCCAGGGCCAGCTCCTCTTCGTGGAAGAGGAACTCTTCACCCCCCGCTGGGAGGAGGTGGTCCGTCCGATCGTCGACTGGCTGGAGCGCCGCAAGGAGGTCGACAGCAACCGGATCGCCCTGACCGGCCTGAGCATGGGCGGCAACCTCGTCGCCCGCGCCGCCGCCTTCGAGCACCGGCTGGCGGCCCTGGTCTGCATGCCCGGCTGCGTCAGCCCCTGGCTGGGCTTCGACGCCGAACTGCGCGCCCTCGTCACCACCGACAAGGAGGAAACCAACCGGGCGTGGGCCGAGGCCATCCCCGAACTGACCCCGCATCTCGCGTACACGGTCAAGAAGCGCTTCGAGATCTTCTCCCGGGAGGCCCTGCGCGAGGCGCGAGCCGGCCGGGTGTTCAAGGACCTGTGGACCCCCGCACAGCTGGCCATCTCCCTCGACGTCACCGAGGTGGTGCCGCGGATCAAGGCCCCCACCCTCGTACTCGACTACGACGACGAGGCGTTCTATCCCGGACAGCCCGAGCAGATGTACGAGCTGCTGCGCACCCGGCGCTCGTACGTGAAACTCACCCGGGCCACGGGCGCGCAGCTGCACTGCTCCCCGATGGCGCCGCAGCAGCACTGCGACACGGTCTTCGACTGGCTGGCCGACATCCTCGGCCACCAGGGGAACGACGGTGTTCAGACGGGACGGCCGGCGAACCAGAACGGCTGAGACCGCGAGCGGATCGGGCCGGATCCCCGGCGGAGCGGCGTCCGGGACCGCACAGCGGCTCCGCCCGGTGCGGACTCCGGTGCCGTGGGGGGATCCTTCGGCCGCCCTTCGAAGTGCAGGTCCCATCGGAGAAAGCGGGTCGGGCCGACCTCCGGGGGGGCCCGCTCTGCCGTTCGACGCGCGACGGCGACCCAGATGGGGTGGAATGGGATGGTTCAGGTGAGACGGGCCGCCGTCGGCTGCCTGCTCAGGCCCGATGACCGCGTTCGGTTCTCCCAGCACTTCGCGGGCCCGAGGCCACGCCGCCCAGGGACTGCCGCCTTCCAGGAGGCTGCCATGGCCGCACAACGCACTCCCGTGGTGTTCATCCACGGTCTGTGGCTCCACTCGACCAGCTGGCAAGGATGGGCGGACACGTTCCGCGACGCCGGGTACGAGCCCGTCACCCCCGAGTGGCCCGGCGTCCCCGCGACCGTTGCCGAAGCCCGCCGACGTCCTGATGCCCAAGGCGGTGTCGGGCTCTCGGAGATCTCCAAGGCACATGCCGAAGTCATCCGGACCCTCGGCACCCCACCCGTACTCGTCGGGCACTCCGTCGGCGGCTTCATCGCCCAGCACCTGCTCGGGCAGGGCCTGGGCGCGGCGGCCGTCGCGATATGCCCGGGCCAGATCAAGGGCGTCAAGGCCGTCGCTCCGGCCCAGGCGAAGTCGGCGTTCGCCTTCCTTCGCAACCCCGCCAACACCAAGCGCGCCGTCTCCCTGAATCCCGCGCAGTTCCGGTACGCCTTCGCCAATGCCGTACCCGAGGAGGAATCCGACGAGCTGTTCGAGCGCTGGACCATCCCCAGCCCGGCGCGCCCCCTGTTCCAGCTGGCGCTGGGCAACTTCACACCGAACTCCGCGGCGAAGGTCAACACCGGCAACGAGTCCCGGGGGCCGCTGCTCCTGCTGTCCGGCAAGCTCGACCACACGGTCCCCGATGTGCTGACCCGCTCCACCTTCAAGCAGTACCGGCACTCCAGCGCCGTTACCGAGTACCAGCGCTTCGACGACCGCGGCCACTCCCTGATCGTCGACCACGGCTGGCCCGAACTCGCCCGTACCTGTCTCAGCTGGCTGAACCGGACGGCCTCCATGGCCGCGGCGAGCTGAACGGCGGTCAGCACGCCTCGTCGGGGCCCGCGCGGCCGGGGATCAGGTGCCGCAGAACGTCACGGTCCGCACGTACCCGCCGAGGTTCTCGTCGTCCGTGCCGAGCAGGGCGTCGGCGGAGTCCGGCAGGCACTCGACCGCCTCGACCTTGTACTGCGGGAACTTCCCGAGCACCGTCGGGGAGGCCGCGAGGCTCACCCGTACCCGGCCCGCCGCCGATACGGTCACCCGGCCCGCGTCGCTGACCGCGGAGTCGAAGGGGCCGTCGTCACCGGCGTCCGCGGCGGACCCGACGAGGATCCGGCCGGAGCCGGTCACCGAGATGTCGGAGATGTGCCGCACCCCGTCGCCGAGCGGGTGCGCCGCCCGGTACGGCCGGCGCGTCACCGCCCCGAACAGCGGCTGGCCCCAGGCGGCGAACGTCAGGGGGGCCGCGTACAGAGTGGCGGGACGGTCCGGACCGGCGCCGCGGTCGGCCCACAGGGCGGCGATGTTCCCGTTCTGCGCGACGAGCGCCAGGCTCTCGAAGTCGTCACCCTCGCCGATGGCCGGGAGCGGCGTGTAGTCGACCACGGTCGCCGTGGAGCCGGCGACCTTCAGGCGGAAGACGATGCCGCGGCCGGTGACCGCCAGGTACTCCCCCGGCATTCCGGGGATCGCCTCCAGGGCCTCCAGGTCGACGGGTTCCGGCCCGTCCCAGGTGAGCGGAGTGACCTCGTCCGAGCCCTCCCGGTGGGTGATGCGGGACAGGCGCCCATGCCCCGACCGCTTGTTGTCGTGCACGGCCAGCGCCCGCACGCCGCTACCGTCCTCCGTGCGCCCTTCGTAGGCGAGACCGCTGACGCCGCTGCGGGCGTCCCCGCCGACCTTCTGCCACGCACCGTCGGCTCCGGCCGGACCGGTGCCCGTCGTCATCAGCAGCGCGGTCGCCACGACGAGCCAGGACTTGTGCCGCACCATGGGGAGTTTCACCGGGGCCGCTCGCCTTCTGTGTGCGTGACGGCGCGAGGTCACGCGCCGGACACCCACGGTATTGATCATGGTGGACGCGGCCCAGTGACCGTTACTCCATTCACCGGAGCGTGAAGGAGCACTCGGCGGGCACGCACCCCCCGGCCACGCCCGCCCGCTCCGGGCCCGCGGTCGACCCGCGGCGAAGGGCCCGGCGCCCGCCCGGAGTCGCAAACCCGGCCGGCAGGGACCCCGGGGCCGTTCCGCAGCCGGTCGCCGTCGGTGGTCTTCGTCCGAGTCCGCGAGTGCTCGGGCAGCGGGCAGCGGTCTGCCTCACAGGCCCGGCATCAGGCCCGCCAGCGGAAACGCCGTCGCGTCTTCAGGTGGGCGCGACAAGTGCAGCACCGTGTGGAAGTAGCCGTCGCTCTCCTTCCCGTACGGGTCATCACCGGCCGCGGTCACCGCTTGGACGGCGTACTTCTGCTCCTCCGCGTCCGTGAAGCGTCGTTGCCGGAACGTGTGCGTGGTCGCCGCCTCGGTGACCAGGCCGTACGAAGCCAGACATGCGGCGATGGACTCGTACGGCGTAGTGCGCAGCACGAATGCCGCGACCCACACCGGGTCTTGGGCACAGGTGAGGATCGGCAGGAAGGTGCGGGGAGACAGGAAGGCGGCCCCTCCGGTGATCGTGATCAGACGGGCGTGCCGCGCGGCGCGGAGCAGGGACGCGGAGGGAGGCGCGGTTTCGAGGTTCTCGGCGAAGCCCTGTTCCAGCAGGCCCACCGCGCATGCGTAGGAGATGGCGTTCGCGGCGATGTCCAGTCCGATCACCGGGACCGGGTCAGGGCGCCGACGAGCCGCGTAGTAGCCGCGGTCCCATTCGATCAGTTCGGCTGTCGTGAGCGCGGTGGCCTGCGGCGACGTGTAGTGGGCATAGAGGTCGTCCAGCGTCACCTCGTGGTTGAGGAGGGCGGCGTTGATGCCGTAGGAAGAGCAGATGTCCAGCACGGTCACCGGATCCGCCGCCCGGGTTGTCCTGCGGCTCGCGACCGCCCGCCGGAAGACGCTCTGTCCGTGATGGGGCGTCTGGTATTCCAGTGGACCCAATGCCTGGAAGTAGGCCCGGGGATCCGGCTGATCGTAGGCGTCGTCGAACGCCGTCATACCCTCCGGGAGGGGGGTCCCAGACGCCTGCGAGCCTCCGCCGGCGACGTTCCCCGGCCCCCCGTTCCGCATACCGCTCATTCCGGTTCTCCTCACGCAGCCCAGGTCCGCTCCGGCCAGAGTCGGTCACCCTGGGCGGCTCGGGAAGGAGGCGTGGAAGAAACCGGCCACGCGCCGCAACGGGCCAGGGGAGGACCGCCGGATCCGCGCGGATCCAGGCGACCGGTCACCCGGTGGCAGAGCCACCCATGAGGGATGGCTCCGGCCGCCGGTGCCCATGGGAGCCGGCGACCGGGTGGGCGGTGGGGCCTTCGGGGGTGTCGGCGAAGAGGGCGAGCAGGCCGGCGATGTCGCGGCCGGCTTCGGCGGGGTGGCGGAACTTCGTGCCCGGATTGATCCGGTAGTGGTTGCGCCGGCCTTCGCGTACCCGGGTGAGGTATCCCTCCCGCTCCAGGTCGGAGACGATCGACTGGACCGTCCGCTCGGTCAGCACACAGCTCGCCGCGACCTCCCGCAGACGGACACCGGGATCCCTGGTCAGTGCCAGCAGGACCCGGGCGTGGCTGGTGAGGAACGTCCACGGGACTCGGGGAAACGCTTCATCACCCATGACCCCAGAATGCACCCCTTTTGTATTTATGTCCTGTTTTTCAGGTAATTCTTGACACCTGCCAACCCTGTGCCGATGATCTGTTGAAGGACCAGCAGCCCCAGAGCACGTGGGGAGGCAGGCATGACCCAGACCCTGCGCGAGGGCCCCCGCCTCGAGGCCCCCGCAGACGACCGCCTCTACATCTGCGTGGAACCAGGGCCGCCCGGGACGGTCTACGTGCGCGTGATCGGTGAGATCGACTTCGACAACGCCGCGGCCCTGCGCGAAGACCTCATGGTCGCCCTCACCTCCCATCGGTGCACCCTCCTGGTGGACCTGCATCGGGTCACCTTCTGCGACTGCGCCGGCCTCAACGCCCTCCTCGCAGCCCAAGCCGCCGCAAGCCGCGCCGGCCGCGCCCTCCGCCTCACCTCCACCAGCCACCGAGTGGAACGCCTCCTCCAGCTCACACGAACCCGCTCCCTCTTCGCCTGACCCCGGTAAGGAGGAGCGCAGAGTCCGTCCGGCCGGGGCCCTCAACCCCCGTGCGACAGGCCCCCGGCCGTCGTCGGCTGCGGCGAACTCGACCCGCTCCGCTCCGCGACGAGGGTCTGGCCGCAGCCGGCGTCCCGGTCAGCAAGCACGTCTACGCCGGCCTGATCCACGGGTTCGTCCACTACGACACCCACTCCGCAGCGGCCGACTCCGCCGTCACGCAGATGTACGCCGAGCTGCGCGCACTGCTGCGCCCCCGGGCTGGGCGGGGCACCTACCCGGCGGCGGGTGTTGCTCGGTGCGGGGGTGCCGCTCCTGGGAGAAGCGGCGCTGCCCCTGACGGCCCTGTCGGTTGACGCCGCCCGCCCCCGCAGCGCGCCGAAGGGCGCCTACGGTGAGCTGCGGGACGGCGGATAGCGTGCGGGTAGGGCGATGACGGGGAAGCGGGTCACCGGACATGGTCCGCGCGAGGGCTGCGGCGGAGACCTGCCCGGAACCGCTCCCGATGCGCCCCCGCCCCGCCGGGTGCAGGGTGCGACGGTCAGGCGGCGCGGCAGAGCGCCGTCGGGGCGGCGGGTGCCGCGGCGCGTCCAACGGTCGCGGACACGGGGCGGTCGGTGCGGACGGGCGCCGGCGCCTCGCGCAGGCGGTGGCGCGCGAAGACCACGAGGCGCAGGACCGCGAACCGTGCGACGCCCGCGAGTGCGGAGGCGGTGAGGTAGACGACCTGTTCGAGGAGCACGCCGGGGGCCGCGGCCAGGTGTTGCAGCACCAGCATCGCCATACAGGTGACGGCGTATGCGGCGGCTGCGGATCCGGCCGACTGCGTGTGCTGGCGCCATGTCGCGCGGCCGCCCGCACCGAAAGTGAACCGGGCATGCAGCTCGGTGGCCAGGAGCGTGGAGGCCGCGGTGACGACGGCGTTGGCCAGGACCCAGGGCATCCAGGATCCGAGGACCACCACCGCGAAGCTGGAGGCGAGCCCCACTCCGCCGCCGCAGAGCACGAAGCGGGCGAACGAGGTGACGGCGCTCGGAGCCTCCTGCCGCTGGTCCAGTGCTACCGCCTCCACGACCCACCCCTCCGAACGTGCCCTGCCGCGATCCATTGTTTCTGACGAGAGAAACGCTACGTTGCGTTAATCGAGGCAGCAACCATGAATATGGCGTCACATCCACAAAAGCGCAGCTCAGCGCGATATAATCGTTGCACTGGATCAGAATGTAACGCAACAGCCGGAGCGGGTTCGTTGCAACAACCTGGCTGTAAACGCTACGGCCGCCGAGCTGGGCGCGCTCACCACGCACATCGTCCGCCGCGTGCCCCCCTGACCCGCACACCGGTCGGGGAGCACCACGCGCCTAGGATCCCGGAATGGAAATCGAACTGTCCGACGTACTGGACGAGCTGATCGCGCTGCAGGAAGCGACCGACGAAGCGCACGCCGAGTTGACGCGCCTTCGGGAGGAACTCGGCGACTCGGCTCGGTGGACCGACGAGCAGCAGGTGACCTGGCGGGACGCGTGGGAAGACGCGCGCGAGCCCTGGTGGGCGCTGGACACGGCCCTGGAGTACTACGCGGAGACGAGCGGTCTGGACCGCGACGAGCTGGAGGCCACGGTGCAGAAGGCGGCGGGCCACGTCCCGCTGCCGGACGAGGACTGACCGGGGCGCCGGCGGTCCCGTTGCCGGCCGCCGGGAGGGGTCGGCCGCACGCACGACGCCGGGGCGGCCAGCGCGGGCCACCTCGTACAGGGCGGCAACCGTCACGTGACCGATGGCGTCGCGGGTGCGGCCGCCGGTCGTACGGACCTGCCCGCGGGTGATGCGGAAGACGGCGGGGAGCATCGCCTGAACAATGACGCGGCCGGCGAGGACGGCCGACCGGTCACGGCCGGCGGCACGCTGAAGGACGGCGCGCAGGACGGCGTCGGTCAGCGCATCGGTCACGCCGTAGCCGGCCGGGCGGAGCGCGGCGAGGAGCTGCTCCCCGGGGGGGGACGGGCAGGACTGAACCCGCACGGCGCACGACGCCGCCCCGTGGGCTGCTCAGGTCCCTGCCCAGCGCGCTGCAGTTCCTCATCGCCCTGCCCGCAGTTCCGGCACGAGGACGAGGCGGAGCGCACGGCCGCCTACGAGGCCGCCTGGAACTCGGCTCTGCTCAGCGGACCGCTCCGCACGTACACCGACATCCTGACCGGTGCGAGGGCCAACGAGACCGTGGCCGGGTCCGCCCGGTGCGAGATCCGGTCGGTCGTCACGGACCCGGCGACGGCCCCAAGTACTCACGCCGCACATCACGGTGTCTCTGGACCAGCAGGTGGAGTGGATCACCGACTGCATCGCGCATGTGAGGCGGAACGGCCTCACGGAGATCGACGCCGCGGCCGCCGGTGGATACACCGGCTTCGTCCTCTCCGCCTCCTCGCACTCGCAGGCGGCCCCGCCCTGCGCCGCGAATGCCCGATGCACATGATTACCCAACGAATAATCAGTTAGGGGGAATTTTCCCCAAGTCCCTTATGTGCCCCCGGCATGCTGCGCTGTCATATTCCTGCCAGATTGCCCCGATCATCTCGTTCTACCCATCAGGGGAAGGCAGGAAAATGGGCAGGTTCAGGTACGGAACCACGGCGTCGGCCATCGCGCTGGCCGCCTTGGGATCGCTGACGGCCGCGGGAGGCACGGCTCACGCGGAAGCCGGTCAGGACACCATCACCATGCTGAAGCAGGAGAAGAGCCAGTGGTGCTGGGTCGCCTCCGGGCTGACCATCGCCAAGTTCCACGGCTTGGGCTCCACCCAGACGGACTTCTGCAGCCGGGCCCAGCCCTACTACGGCTGCAACAACCAGCCCGCCACGCTCGACGACATGGCCAGGGGCTGGAGCAGCCTCGGCATGGCGCATCCGGGTTCGGGCCTGAGCAGCGCGGCCACGTTCAACCAGGTGTACACCGAGGTCAAGGCAGCCCGGCCGATCGGCGCCCGGATCGGGTGGACGTCCGGTGGTGGCCACATGAACGTCGTCTACGGCTTCGACACCTCGAACAGCAAGATCGCCGTGGCCGATCCGTGGCCGGACACCACCACGTACACGTGGTGGAACTACAACGACTACGTGAGCAACAGCTCATCCAAGTGGACCCATTCCCGCATCGGTATCTCCCGCTAAGGCAGGCGACATGCGCGACACCAGCGGCACCGAAACATCCAGCACGCGGGCGGCCTCTCGCTTCCCCCGCCTGTCCGTCGTCCTTGCACTGAGTGCGTCCGCCCTGCTGTGCGTCGCCGGTCCGGCGCACGCGGCCCCGGCGAAGGACCCTCTGCCGGCCGACATCCCCGACTACCAGGCGGCTCTCGACGCGGTGAAGTCCACCGACGTGCGCAACACGGTCTGCCGCTTCCTGCGCACTCCGGTGCCCAGCGAGGGCGCGGGCGGGCCGGTGCAGACGATCCCCGACACGGCCGAGCCCTGCCAGGGCCTCCCCGCCTTCAGCATCAAGGACCCGGTGGCCCTGAACGAGATCACCCCCGGGTTCGTCGCGGGCACGGCCCCGGCACTGCCCACCGAAGCGGTCAAGCTGACGCAGCTGGTCTCCTCGCTGAGCACCACCGTCAACGGTCGCAACGCCACCGTCATGCTCGCCCCCACCCAGGGAGGCGGCTGGCACATGGCGGGCGTGCGCGACGGCGACGGCGACGCCGCGTACGCCAGCAAGGCCACCGTGGGCACGCTGGTCTTCACCGAGCCGCAGATCCGGGGCTGGTACCAGCTCAAGCTCACCACCGTCGAGCCTCTGAACGACCAGGCCCGGCAAGGCCTGGGAGGCCAGGCGTCGGTGTCGCTCGGCGACTACCAGAAACTGGTCAAGGCCCGCTACGCCGACAAGCTCCCCGGCTCGGAGTACGACACCAAGGGCTACTCGAGCGGCTACAGCCCGCCGCGCGTGGAGGACGGCGCCCCGTCCTCCACCCTCCTCCTCGCCGGCGGCACCGGCGCGACACTCGCCCTCGCGGGCGGAGTCGCGGTACTCCGCCGACGCCGGCACCCGAGGACCGGCTGAGCTCACGTCACCACAGCGTGGAGCCGCTGCCCGACGTGTAGCCGACTCCTGCGTGACCTATCGACATTCGATAGATTTGCATCGCTGTCGATGAAGGGTAGGTCATGGGGCAGCTGGCGGTAGGTGCGCTCCACCCTGTGCTCGCCGCGGTGCTCGCCCTGGTCGTCCGAGGCGGTATCGGCTTGCGAGACGCCGGCAACAGCGGTGTCGCCCGCGGCGAGCGCCTTGGTGGGCGACCGGAGAAGCATCCGCAGCGGGAGATCGTGGACGCGATCCGCTGACCTCGCGCACGCCGGCGCGGTCGTGCCCCACTCCCGTGACCGGACGCCCACGGGTGCGCGGGCCCGGCCCCGCCTGCAGGGGCGGAATGCACCGGCGTGCCCGGCGGCCCACCGGGCCGAGATCAGCCGGTGAGCACGACGCGGTCCCCGACCCGGACCCGGACCGTCCGGACCACCGTGGCCAGCGCGTCCAGCGCGTCCAGCGCGTCCAGCCGCATGTCGTGGTCCCGCGCGATGGCGCGCAGGACCAGCGGGGAGTGCGGCAGGCCCGGCGGGGCCCGTTGGTCATCACGCAGCGCTCGCTGGAGCGCTCGAACCGCAGGCGCAAGCGGTCACCGACGCAGGCGGCTCGCCGGCTACCAGCTCTGGCGGCGGCCGAATGTCACCACCACCTGCGTCCCGGCTCCGCGGAAGACGTGTCGGCGTCCGTAGCGCACGCAGGGGCATCGAGTCGTCAGAACGACTCGGGCACCGCAGGTGGGTGATCGGACGGCCGGCTCAGCCACCCCTACGAACGCCACTCCCGCAACCGCCTGCTGCTACAGACCACTCCTCCGCCTCACCACACAGAACACGGCCTTGAGGGCCGGTTCGGCATTCCGGGCTACGCGGGCGCGGCGGGCTCCTCGTAGGTGATCTGGTACGGGGCGGCGATCCGGTTCAGGGCCGTGGCGTCGAGGCGGCTCCGGTGGCCGGTTCCGGACACGTGCTCGGACAGGTCCTCCAGGTAGCACTCCCAGCCGCCGGGCGAGGAGATCTGGAGGACATGGGGCGGCGGGATGCTCACGGGACGCAGGGCGTGCGGGACGCCGTGCGGCAGCAGGACGAATTGGCCGGCCGTCACCGTGCGGTCCGTGTCGTCGAACTCCACGCCGAGGGCCCCTGACAGCACATAGATGCACTCGTCAGCCACGTGGTGGACATGGCGCGGGATCTCCTGGGCGACGACGACTTCCATCAAGGAGAAACGGCCCTCGGTGTCCTCCGTCCTCGCCTTCACGGTCATCGCAGGCGGCAGCGGTACGCGAGTGGGGCGGGAGGCGCCGGGGTCGAGCAGGATGAATCGGTCCTCGGACATGAGTATCCTTCCCTCAACGATTGCGGAATCGGAATCCGATTCCGCTTAGCTGAGCAGGGGAAGCAGGGACATGTCAAGACCCTCCCGGACCGACGCGGAGCGAAATCGCCTGCGGGTGCTGAACGTTGCGCACGAACTGTTCGCCGAGCGCGGCGACGAGGTGCAGATGGCGGAGGTCGCCCGGGCCGCCGGGGTCGGCGTCGGCACCGTCTACCGGCACTTCCCGACCCGGCAGGCCCTCGTGGGGGCCGTCGCCGAGCAGCGATTCGCGAAGGTCCTCTCGTTCCTGGAGGAGGAATGCCCGGCGCGGCCCGACGCGTGTGGGGCGGTGGAGGCGCTTCTGACGCGTGTGGGTGAGATGCACGAGGAGGGGCGCGCGCTCTCGGGCGTGATCGAGGCGTCGTTCGGCGGCATGGCCCCGCGGGGCGAGGTCGGTGAGGCACTGCTCGCGATGGGGACGCGGCTTGTCGAGCGGGGGCGATTGGACGGGACGCTGCGTGCCGATGTGACGGTCGCGGACCTGTACATGAGTGTGGGTGCCGTAGCGATGCTCAGCCACAACGAGATCGGAGACTGGCGCCGGTTCGCGGAGATCGCCCTGGACGGTCTACGGCGGCCCTGACACAGGTGGGTACGGGGCATCGGGCAGCCCGGCCCCGCCGAGGAGCCCCGGGCGGACCGTCAGCGACGCCGCCTTGTCGGCGCGGCCCCGGCCGGGTGGGCAAGCCTGGTTCGGGGCGGAGCCGGAGTCGGCGGCCGAGCGGTCCAGCGGGGTGAGCGGGCAGCAGTGGATGCGCGTCCAGGAAGACCTGCTGGCGGCCCTGGCGGACGGCGGCGCCTTCCCCGCCTTCACCGCCACCCGGGCGGACGCCGACCTCTCCCCCGAATCCCTCCTCCACTACGGCCTCGGCGCCCTGCTCGACGGACTCACCACCCGCATCACCACACCGCCCGACCGACCACCCCGCGGCACGTCGGCCAGGCATGGCGGCCACTCAAAGCGCTGCCGATAGCGGGCCGTTCCTCCGTATGACATGCCCGGAGCCACGGTGAGCTGCTTGATGTCGAGTTCGTCGGCGAGGGTGAGCAGCCGTGTGTGTGGGGGGACTCGACGTCACCGCCGAGACGGACCCTGCAGACCGCCCCGCGAGGTAGCCGACCGCCGACCCGGTCACCCGCGGCCGGCACCGGGGAAGCGGCACGCCGAGTGCCTCGGACAGCCGGTCCGCCGCCCGGCCGGCGCCCACCGGTCCCCCGCAGCGCCGCACGGACCACCTCGGGGGGCAGCGGCTCGGAGCGGTCGGCGCGTACGTCGGCGCGCAGGCCGTGCTGGTGCCGTTTCTGCGACGCCGCGCCGGTAGCTGCCCGCACGAGGTGCCCAGCAGCCGCGGGGCGGCCGGGCCCGCGGCCTCGAGCAAGAACTATCAGTGAGCCTCCGCCAACTTGAAGTCGCAGGTCAAAGGGCTGGTGTGCCCCACTGTCGGCGCGCATCCTCGCCGCCGTGCGGCAGGCTGCCGGGCCAGTCATGGCCCGGCAGGTCGGCGAGATGCTGGGAATGGACATCAGCGCGAAGAGCAAGCTGGAGCCGCTGCGCGGGAAGCTGCTCAGACTGACCGATCGCGGCTGGCTGCGCAAACAGCCCGACGGCCGCTTCACCACCCGCCGGTGACCTGGGACGCTGCCGCACCAGGCGATGCGGAGCCGGCGTAACCGGGGTGCCCCCGGCGGCCGTTGGAGGTGTGTGACGAAATCCAAGGAACGCACCGAGGAAACTTTCCCGCTTGTCTACCAGTGCCGTCTGCCACTGTCCACGCACACCGTCGACCACCTCGCCGGTCTGCTGGGACGTCATCTGAAGGCAATACGGTCACGGTGGCGGATCCTGCCGCCTGGGAAGATCGCGGTGATCGTCCTGGCCGTGCTCCGTCACGACCAGCGCCTTGCCGACATGGCCGGCGGCAACAACGTCTCGGAGTCCACCGTCCGCCGCTGGCGCGACGAGCTGATCGCCCTGCTCGCCGCGCAGGCACCGCGCCTGGACCGTGCCCTGAAGAAGGTCGCCAAGCAGGGCGGGGAGGTCGTGTTGATCGACGGCACCCTCATCCCCACCCAGCGCCGCACCGGACGGGACGACCGCCGCAACTACTCCGGCAAGCACCGTCATCACGGCCTGCACTTCCTGGCCCTGACCGACGAGTAAGGCCGCCTGATCTGGATATCTGCTGCCCGGCCCGGTCGCACCCACGACGTCACCGCCGCCCGCCATGACCACATCCTGGCCCACCTGCGCGCCGTCGGCCTCGGGGCGCTGGCGGACCTTGGCTTCCGGGGCCTGGACAACGACGTACGCGATCCTGTGATCGTCACTGGCTTCACCGCCACCCGCGCCCACAAGCTCACACCCGGCCAGAAGACCGCCAACCGCGTTCTCGCCGTCGGACGTGCGCCGGTCGAGCACGGCTTCGCCCACCTCAAGAACTGGCGGACCCTCACCAAACTCCGTACCGACCCCGCCCACGCCACCCACCTCCTGCGCGCCTTGCTCGTGCTGACGAACCCGAGGTCAATCGCTGACACGCCTTGTCCGGCCCTGCCCCGGCACAGAGGTCACCAGTGAGGTGGACCTTCCCACGCGTTGACGGTCTCAAGGTCATCGCTGTTCATGGCAGGTGCGCAGCCGGTCGCGGGTGGCTGCCGGCAGGTCGGTCACCACGCAGTCCCAGGCGTGGTGGAGCATGTCGGTGAGGTCTTCGTCGGGCATCGTGTCGTCGTCCAGGTGCACGGTGAGCCAGTGCCAGCGGCGGCCCTGGTACCAGGGGCGCACGGCCGTGTGCTGCTCGCACAGGTGCAGGGCGAGCTGGGGTTCACACTTGACGGTCACCTGATCGGGGTGGGCCTTGGTAGCTGCGGCGAGCATGGCGAAGATACTGCCGCCGACCTTGTAGACGGGCCTGTTGGGACCGTACGGCTCTTCCTCCGTCACCTCCGGCAACGCGAGGGCGAGCTCCGCGATGTCCTCGGGAGTCATGGTGATGTCCTTCGTCTGGCCGGGTTCGCAGGGGCCGCATTCTTCAGCGGTAGTCGTCGGGGTTGGGTGCCTGTCCGGTGCGCATGTACTCCTGGAAGTAGCGGACGGAGTCGGGGGCGGAGCCGTCGGCGTCGGTGAAGCCGTACTGCTTCGCGAGTGTGCCGACGGACAGGGAGTCGCCGGTGAAGCGGGCCACGTCCGGGTCGGTGGCGAGTGCGGTGACGGCCCGGGCAGTGAAGAGCGGGGTCTCGGAGATCGCGAACGTGGGGTCCATCTTGCAGCCGTCGAGCCAGTTGTCCTCGGTGATGTGAAACGCGTCGAGCATCGCCTCGGTACGCATCCAGCCCGGGGCCAGGCCCAGCGCTGTGCAGCCGTACTCCTTGGTCTCCTCGGACAGTGCCCATGTCATCCGGAAGGGGGCGAATTTGGCGAGGTCGAAGGCGAAGGGGGCACGGTAGTGGCCGTTGTTGAACTCTGCGGTGCCGTCGGTGAGCTCCACCAGCAGGCCGCCGGGGCGGCGGATCAGCAGGGGCAGGAGGTAGTGGCTGGTGACGTAGTACGTGTCGATTCCGAGCCGCAGCATGCGCAGGCCGCTCTCGAGGTCGCAGTCCCACATCTTCTTGCCGCGCTCGACGAGGTGCTCCGCACCCCAGATGGCGTTGACGAGGACGTCCAGCCGGCCTTGTTCCTGGTCGATGCGCTCGGCGAGCGCCTGCACCTGCTCCGCCTGGAGGTGATCGACCGCGGCGGGGATGCCGTTGCCGCCGGCGGCGGTGACCCGCTCGGCGGTCTCCTCGACCGTCTCAACCGGGCGGCCCGACTCGCCCGCCTTGCCGCGGGTGGAACGGCCGGTCACGTAGACGGTGGCCCCGGCCCGGCCCAGCTCAACGGCGATCGCCCGGGCCCCGCCCCGGCTCGCCCCGGTGACCAGCGCCACCTTCCCCGCCAGCGCCTTGCCTTCGTCGTTCATGTGGATCTTTCCTTGTTCGCTCAAAGACGGTGATCAGAGCACGGTCCGTACCGCGATGGGTCATTCCCGTTCGTCCGCTGCGGCTGCGTGGACCAGGGACGTTTCACCCGTTCTTGCCGGCGGCGCTGATGCAGAACGGCTGGCCGGAGGGGTCGAGCAGCACGGTCCAGTGCTTGCCGCCGGGCTGATGGGCGGGCTTGGAGGCACCGAGGCCGACCAGTCGCCGCTCGGCGGCCGCCACGTCGGCGAAGGTCAGGTCGAGGTGGAAGACGAGCTCGTCCGCCGGCCAGTCCGGTGCCTTGAAGGACTCGGCGGTGTAGAAGACGTACGAGGTGGTGCCGTCGCTGATCATGGCCGCGGTGTCACCGAAGGTCTGGGTGACCTTCCAGCCCAGGGCGGCGGCGTAGAAGTCGGCGAGCGCCTTGCCATCGTGTCCCCAGAAGGCCGCGCACTTCACCGCTCCGGTAACGGCTGCGTTGCTCTCGGTCATGACGGTCACCAGCTCTGCTTCTGGGTGACGGCGATGATGTAACCGTTGGGGTCGGTGAAGTAGAAGAGCTTCTGGCCCTGGTGCTCCATGACGTCCTTCTGGACGGTGACCAGGGGGCGGATGCGCTCGACGTAGGTGTCGAAGTCGTCCACGGCGAGGTAGAACATGCCGAACGCTCCGACCGGGGTGTCCTTGAGGACGGGCAGCCAGCCGCGCAGGTGCTCGTCGCGGTAGACCATCAGCGCGAACTCGCCGTCGAAGAGCAGGATGCGCAGGTCGTCGTCCGGGTCGTTGCCGGCGGGCAGGGCGGTGAAGCCGAGCTTCTCGTAGAAGTCGACGGTCGCCTGGGTGTCGGAGACTCCCAGGCACGGGGAGAGGGCAGGGGGCTTCATCAGAGATCACTTTTCGAAGAGGGGATGCGGGCAGAAGGGCAGGGGCTTTCTCACGGGCACACAGCCCGCTTCGAGAAGCCCTATCGGAAGCATGCCCTCCATATAGGACAGCGTGCGTCCTATATCGGATGACCTGCGGAGTTTTCACACGAGGGGTGGCTCTGGCCGCGGAGTCGGAGGAATTTCCCCGCCCGCCCAGCCACCGGGACGGCGGCGACCGAGGCGCGCTCGTGTAACAGCATCTCGGAACCCAGCGCGTACAGGATCGAAGAAGGGCTCCGCGAAGCCGCGCCGACTGCCGGCCGACGCGGAGGGAACGGAGATGGCCAAGCTCCGCGCGAGATGCACCGGCGGACGCTCGGCAACGGCTACTGCGCGCGCCCTGTCGAGATGGACTGCCACTTCGAGTCGATCTGCGAGTCCTGCACGTTCTTCGTCACCACCATCGAGTTCCGCCCCACGCTCGAACGCCAGCGGGACGACGCAGCGGCCAAGGGCCAGGTCTCCCGCGAGCAGATCTTCGACGGTCTCCTCGGCCGACTGGACGAAGAAGGGTCCTGGTCACCTTCCCACCACGTGCCTATCCCGGTCAGTTCGACGGTCGAGGCAGAAGCTGGATCACCCCCACCGAGGTGTCGTCGATCGGTGAGGCGTGAACGGCGCGGACCGTCCAGCTGCCAGGCCCGATCGGGACAGGCGCCTGCTCCGGCGTGCCTCCGCCGCTCGGAAACTCGACACCCAGCTCGGCCCCGGCTGTCACGGAGTCCCTGAGGACCGCCGGGCCGTCCGTCTCCCACACGCCGCACTCCTCCCACGCGGTGGTGGGGTCGGCAAGCACGGCTTGGGCCGCGGCCATCAGATCGGCCTCGCTGTCGGCGCCCAGCCAGCGGACAAAGGCCCGGTGCTCCTGCAGATAGAAGCTCCTGGCGGGCTCGTCCGCCAGGACAAGTCCCTGGGCGCCCTCCTCGCCGACGGCGATCACGCCGGCCAGACCCTTCACCTCGCAGGCACGGTCGTAATCGTCCCGGAGGTCACCGCTGCCGACGATCATCCCCGACTGGGTACAACCACGCCATCTGGTCAGCGCGGAAACTGGCACTACGATCAGCGGGCCGCCCATCGACTCGACCCAGGTGGGGGAAGGCTGAGTCGAGCCGGCCGCGGCGGAGGGGAACGTCGTCACGACGCCAGTATCCCCGGGGCCTCTGACAACGATCCTTCAGGCTGCTCAGCCCACCCATCTCTTGACACCGAGACCCGGATATCAGAGGGGTGCCGATGTCGATCGTCTACGACCGCACCAAGACCGTCGTCCGCCCGCACTCGCCTCGCACTACCCAAGGCCCCCTGCACCCCCCATAGATGAAGCGAGACACCTCGCCCGGCTACAGCCCGAACCCGGGGCGGGGCTGCGGACATGGCGGAGCTGTGCCGCGCCGCGCACGGCCCCTGGGTCGCCAGAGGCCACGGCACGGCTGCCTCCCGCCGCTCCAGCGCGCCGTGCACCGGTCCCCCGCTGCGTGGGTCGACTTCGGTGAGGGCGGTCAGCAGGGCCAGGTACTGGGGGGCGGCGTCGGCCGGGTCCTCGACGAGCTCGAAGGCGGTGGACCGTCTTGCGCGGGCGGCCGTTGAGCTCTGCGGCCACCGCGTTCAGGTGCTCGCGGCTGTGCTGCGCGAGGTCGGTTCCCTTGGGGAAGTACTGCCGCAGCAGGCCGTTGGTGTTCTCGCGGAGCTCGCCGTGGCCCTGGGCGCAGAGCGCCCGGTGGATCGTCTCGTGGACCACGTGCATCTCCGGCCGGTCGGGAAAGCGCGTGCGCAGAGCCCGGCAGAGCCGTTCCGGGCTCGCAGTTCTGGGAGCTGCCCGATCTCTCGGGGCTTGGGCCGGGGGCGGCGCTGGTCGGCGCGGTGCGGTGCCGCGTGCGGCAGGTATCTCCACCTGCCGTCCGCCAGGACGGTGCGGTTGCGACGCGGACTTCCCGGCTGATGGTGGAGGGGCTGCGGCACAGTTCGCCGGCGATCGTCCGGATCGAGGCCTTCTCTGGCAGCCGGTCGGCTATGTGGATGCGATCCGACTCCCGAAGATGCGTCGACGGGACGGGGTCGGACCCCACCAGATCGACTGGCGGGATCCACTTCTTGTTCTCCGACCGGGTGGACGCGTTCCGCCAGCGCTGTCCCGTCCGTCGGTCCATGAGCCGGAAGTATTCCTCCCGCTCACGGACCAGAGGGCGCGACCCCTGCCACCGCCGCTCCTCACGAACCTCGAAGCCCATCGCATCCCCTCAGCTGGGGTGTTGCAATGACGACTAGAGCCCAAGGGTTCGCGGAGGGGCACGTGCGCGCCTTGCGCGGCTCTGATGCGGCAGGGGCGGGGGTGGTCGTCGTTACGGTTCCTCGAATTCCGGTACCTCGGGTTCGAGTTGGTCGGGTCCCGCTGGATTGGCGAGTGCCTCGGCGAGGGCATCAGCCTCCTCCTGGGACAGTTCGACGACGATCCGGCCGCCGCCTTCGAGCGGTACGCGCATGACGATGGCCTCTCCCTCCTGGGTGGCCTCCAGCGGGCCGTCGCCCGTCCGCGGCCTGATCCTGGCCTGAGGGAATTCGCCGTCGACCAGTGCCCGCGCCCCGTTCACCTCGGCCTTGAGTGCGTACGTACCCGGAGCGGGTGTCGCGGTGGCGGTCGGCGCGAGGACGACCGTGGACCCCAGAAGGAACGATGAAGCGACGAGCGAGACGACAGCACTACGCAGACGCTGGGCCTGGCGGTGTTGTGCGGGCTGCCGGAGAAGGTGGCCCGGCCCTGCCACCGGTGCGCGCTCGCGACCGCCGTTCCCGTCCGCGAGGCCGTCCGGGAGAGCCGCCTGGTGTGGGTCGGCTCGCTGGAGTACATGGCCCGCGACTGCCCGCGGGTCGCGGCAAGCCTGCCCTACCGTTTCGCCCTCGCGGCCACGCCGCTGTCCGGCCGCTTCTCGCTGCTGGGGCGGCCTGGTCCCGCTGTGGCCGGCCTCCCACCCGGAACGTGCCGGCCGCACGGTCGGCCGCGCGCCACCACTGCCGACGCCTGCCGGCGCCACCTCCAGCACCGCTACGCGCCTGCGGACGCGGATGCGGGGAGGGGGTCACCGGTCGCGGGTGACGCTCCAGCCCGGCATGTGCTCGAAGAACGCCACGGCCTCCGGCCGCCAGCGCTCCCGCCATGTGGCGGCCTGGGCCTCTGCCCGGCGGGCGTAGTCGTCGGCGTCGGCCCGGAGCTGCCGGTCGACGCCGTGCGCCCGCGCGATGCGGCGTATGCGGTCGAGGGTTTCGTCGTCGCAGCCCGGGTCGCCCGAGGCTTCGTCCAGCAGCTTGCGCTCGGCGTCGTCGCAGACGGCAAGAAGAGCGCGCAGGGCGTAGCTGCGGCGGCCCGAACGGATGTCGGAACCGACCGGTTTGCCGAGGGCCGCCGGATCGCCGAACAGGTCGAGCCAGTCGTCGTGGATCTGGTTGGCGATCCCCAATGCGGTCGCGTAGCGGCGCAGTTCGGCGTCGTAGGGGGCGTGGTCGGTGCCTGCGGCGAGCAGGCCCATACGCAGCGGGGCGAGCACGGAGTAGCGGGTGGACTTGAATTCGGTGACCGCGTGCAGGAACTCGATGTCGGGGACGGGGTGGAAGTCGCGTTCCAGATCGATCATCTGCCCGGTCATCGTGGCAGCTCCCGTGTCGGCGTGGACGGCGGCCATGGCCAGGGCCCGGTCGGCGGGCAGACCGCTGGTGAGCAGCACGCGCAGGGACAGGAAGGCCGCGAGGTCGCCGGCGAGGAGGGCCAGCGCGAGGGCGGTGTCGGGCCGGTCGGGGAACTCGTGGCGGTAGGCGTAGTACGTGGAGGGGCCACCGCGGCGTACGGGCGCGTCGTCGATGATGTCGTCGTGGATCAGACCGTGGGTCTGCAGCAGCTCGATGCTGATGGCCGCTTCGTCCAGCCCTGGTACGCCCTCGTCGGCCACCAGCGCGGCGGCCTCGTGCAGGAGGACCACACGCAGCCGTTTGCCGCCGCGCATCGACATGTCGCGCACCAAGTCGAGTGCGCGGGCGGGGAAGGCGCCGTGCGGCGGGGTCTCGAACATGCCGCCCGCGGGGTCGGTCAGGGAATCGAAGTAGGCGGCGAAGCGGGCTTCGAAACGGCGCTGGTGGCGGGACGCGCGCTGCAGGGCGGTGGAGAGGGCTTCATTCACCGGCCCAGGTTTGCACGCCCGTGTCGGGGAGGGTCCACCGGCCGCCGGTTCAGGCCGCGGTCCCGGGTGCGGTCGTCGTCACCTCGGTGATCAGTACACCAGCACCGTGAGCCGCCTTCCCGCCCCGGTCCTGCGAGGCGCCCACGGGCCGACCGCATCCCCGTGTTCGGCGCACCTGTCAACCGGGCCCAGGCCGCCGCAGGCGTACCAGCGGCGCGCGCACCCCCAGGCCGAGCCGGCGTAGGGCACCCCGTGCCGGACCACCCCGCCCGCCGACCCGTCCCCTCCGTAACCTCGTGTCCCTCTCCCGATTCGGCAGCCGGTTCCCCACCCACGGGCACACGACCTCCCCAGCCCTCCCGTGGGCAGCGGTGAGGACTGTCCTCCCGCCCCCTTGCCGTGACGGTTCCCCGGACTGCGAGGGCCCCGGACTTCCGGTGAGGTCATCTGCCAGCCGCTTCCGATCCTGGTGCGGGGGCGGTAGGTGCCACCACCGAGTCGGGTGCCGGCCAGTAGTAGATCGTCCGCCGGCTCCGCATTCTGGCCGGATACACGTGGCCGGCCATGGCTGCCTCGGTGCCGAGCGCGGTCCGCATGTGGAGCCTGCCGGTGCCGAGTCACCGATCAGCAGAGCGTCGAGGGGTCGGCGGTGGGTCCGGCGCCCTCCCCGCCGGGACCGGGGGTGGCTGGCCCGGGGGTGGCCTGTCCCAGGCCCCGGCGGATCGCGGTTTCCACCGGGGAGTACGCGCCGTCGGCCCGCTCCAGTTCGTACGGCGCGGCCGGCATCAGCGGCGGCTGGGCCATGAAGCGCGGCCGTGCCCCGTGGTGCGGCTGTGCCGCGTGCACCAGGAACGGATGGCACAGGAACACGTCACCCGGCGAACCGGTGGCGAGGGCGAGCGGCCGGTGGGCGGACGCCGCTTCGAGGTCCGGTGCGATGGCCAGGCCGCTCGCGCCCTCCTCCCCGTACGGCTCCAGCACCTTCGGCACGTCGAGGTGGGAGCCGACCCGGATCCGGGTCGGGGCGTCCTCTTCCCCGACCTCGCTGAACAGGAACAGCATCAGCAGGGCCCGGCCGCGGGAGCGGAGATTGGTGAAGGGCCAGGTCTCGCCCTCCACCTCATAGCTCCCCTCGATGTGCCAGCCCGCGTCGCCGGGCTCCTCCTGGTGCGGGAAGCGCAGCGGGAAGGTGCCCAGAGAGTAGCGTGGCTCCCAGCGCCCGGCGCCGGCCAGCAGGTCGTACGCCCGGTGCAGGGCCGGGGAGTTGGGTGCGGCGGCGAACGGTCCCTGTGCCATCCCGCCGACCCAGTGCACGGGCTGCGTCCACGTCTGCGGGTCGTCCGGGTCGCAGCCCGTCTCCCGCCACAGCAGCCGCGCGCAACTCTCGGCCACGCGGGGCGCGACGGCGCCCTCCAGCTTGACGAAGCCGTCGCGGAGGAAGCGGGATACCAATGTCGTGTCGTCCATGCCTCCATCGTGCGTCGCGGGCGGTCCCGGTCACCCGACACTTGCCGCACCGCCTTCATCGGGTGCGGCGTGCAGGGCCGCACCTGGTTGAATCGATGGTCGGGATCTTGGAGGCGAGCGGTGCTGGAGCGGTTCAATCAGGCCATGGAGCACATCGAGCGGCAGCTCGACGGCCCCGTCGACGTGGGCGAGCTGGCACGGGTCGCGGCCACCTCCGAGTACCACCTGCGGCGGATGTTCTCGGCGCTCGCGGGGATGCCGCTGTCGGAGTACGTCAGGCGCCGCCGGCTGACCGTCGCGGGCGCGGAGGTGCTGGCCGGCGAGCGGACGCTGCTGGAGATCGCGGTGCGGTACGGATACGGCTCGGGCGAGGCGTTCGCGAGGGCGTTCCGCGCGGTGCACGGCGTCGGGCCCGGCGAGGCGCGGCGCACCGGCGCGGCCCTCAGCTCCCAGCCCCGGATGACCTTCCGCCTCGTCGTCGACGGGAGCAGCAGCATGCGCTACCGCGTCCTGCGCAAGCCGGAGTTCAGCGTCGTCGGGGCGAAGGCCAGGGTGCCGCTCGTGTACTCGGGGCCGAACCAGGCGATCATCGATTTCGTCCGCGGGCTCGGCGTCCAGGCGAAGGAGCTGCTGGAGGAGCTGTCCGACCAGGAGCCGCACGGCATCCTCGCGGTCTGCGCCGACCTCGATCCCGGCCGGGCGGAGGGCAGCGGCCTCGACTACTACCACGGGGTCGTCACCTCGGCGTCCGCGCCGCAGGGCATGGCCAGGCTGCCCGTGCCGGCCGGGGCATGGGCGGTCTTCACCACTTCGGGGCCGGCGCCGCAGGCGATCCAGGCGCTGTGGCGGGACGTGTTCACCGAGTGGTTCCCGTCGAACCCGTACCGGAGCCGCCCCGGGCCGGAGATCCTCCGTACGCGGATGTCGGCGGACGGCAGGGAGGCGGAGGCCGAGCTGTGGCTGCCGGTGGAACGGGAGGCCGGTTGATTCCGGAACCCCTCCCTGGCCTCTCCGGCTTCTGACCAGGCCGGCGTGCCGGTCCCGGTGTGAGGGCGGACAGCCGCCCGGCGCGCTTGGACGCATTCGCCGCGCCCGCAGTCGACTGGACGGGCCCTCGGGGTGCGGCTGACGTGTCAGTGCGCTGGGCTATCCTTCCGGCACCGCTCGCCGACCGTGAGGATCATCAGAGTTGACCGGCCTGTCTGCCTTTCCGCTGCCGTTTCAAGCGTCGCGTTCCATAGCGTTCGCGAAAGCCCGGACGCTACGGGAGCTGGAGATGATGGAGTGCAGCGCGCACATCCGGGCGAAGCCGGGGTGGTTCGACAAGATGCACGATGCCGGCATCGTCGCGCGGTGGCGGCAGGAGGCGGTCGCCCAGGGGCTCACCGAGGCGCAGGTCCGGTACGTCCTCGCGGAACTCGGGCACTATGCCGCGCTGCGGGACGGACGGACCGGCATCGAGGTGTCCGCCGTCGACGGGGTGTGGCAGTCGGACACGCTGGTCGACGATCGGCTCCGATCCCGGCTGCGCAAGGCGGTCCGGCCCCTGGAGGAGGTCCCCGAAGCGGAACGGGACTGGCATCCGGGATCGGACGGGCAGGTGCTGGATCTGGTGCATCCCTCACTGTTCTGCCTGGTGCGAGAGGTGAGCGGGGGCCCCGAGGAGGCTTGGCGGAACCCGACGAACCACTACTCGAAGCACGAGTTCTCGGAGAAGTTCCAGTGGCTGCCCACGGACGTCGAGGTCGGCGGCGAGGGCGATGTCGCCTTCCGTTCGTACGTCAACAACATCCACCCCGAGGCCCATCAGGAACTCGCGGCCGTCCTGCCGGACGTCCTCGCGCGCATGCGGCCGCTGTGGGAGAACGTGCTCACCGATCTGCGCCATCCGCGGCCGCTGCGCATCGAGGCCGATCCCTACGGGTGGTACGACTCGGAGCCGGCGTATCCGGTCAAGTCCTCCTTCAGTGATGACGCGGCCTACGCGGACGCCCGCAGTGCATGGGAGGAGGCCCACGAGGCCTGGTGGGAGACCCGCCGCCCGGTCGTCCCGGACGCGCCGGACTTCACCGCGCCCGTGCTGCCCGACGGAGCCGCCCGGGTCGACCTGCGCGGCCGCCGCCTCCAGGTCATCGTCAAGCTCGCCACCATTCATCTCACCCCGGACAAGCCCGAGTACGCGGGCGGTTCCTGGCACGTCGAGGGAATGCTGAACGAGCGGATCGTCTCGACCGGCATCTATTACTGGGACAGCGAGAACATCACCGAGAGCAGGCTGAGCTTCCGCGCGGCGCTCGACGATCCGGACTACGAACAGAACGACGACGAGGGGGTGCGCGAGGTCTACGGCCTGGAGAACGAAGACGCGCTCAACCAGGTGCTGGGGTCGGCGGCGACGCCGATGGGGCGCTGCCTGGCGTTCCCGAACATCCTGCAGCACCGCGTCGGCTCGTTCCGCCTCGCTGACCCCACCCGCCCGGGGCACCGCAAGATCCTTGCGTTCTTCCTGGTCGACCCGTCGACGACGATCGTCTCGACCTCCGACGTCCCGCCGCAGCAACCGTGGTCCGATGACTCCACGATGACGCTCGAACAGGCCATGGAGTACCGCGAACAGCTCATGCAGGAACGGAAGTTCTTCGTGGCCGAACACAACGACCAGCTCTACGAACGGGAATTCTCCCTCTGCGAGCACTGACCGCTGTGTGGTCGGGTCGCGACGGGTGGGGACGGGCCGGCCAGGGGCCGGGGGTCAGCTCCGGCCGAGGTCTCCGGCGGTGGGGGCAAGGGCCCCGTCCTTCTCGGTGACCGGCACCGCGCGGCCCTTGTTGGCCGGGTTGTGCACCACCGGGAAGGCCGCCTTGATCTCGCTGAAGGGCAGTGCCTTCACACCCTTGTTGTGTGCCCGTTTCCAGTCGGGCAGATCCTCTCCCCTGCGGCGACGATGCGGCATGACGAGTCCGGTACCCGGGTAGCCGCCATCGGCGGTGGTCATCGTGTTGCCGACGGCGGCCTTCGCACCGGACTCCGCCCCCGCCCGGCAGTCGTTGCGATTGCCCGGCAACGGCCGGCCGGCTACCACGACCAGGCGGGTGTCGGCGTCGATGACCACCTGATGGTTGGTGGAAGCGCAGATGGTTCTTCGACTGCTCGGCCACCTCATGGTCCCGGTTGGGCACCAGGGTGCCGTCCACGATCAGTACCGCTCCCTTGGCGAACCGTCGGCGCGGACGCGGCGCAAACCTCGGGCCGAGGCCGTTGATCGCCCGGTCCACGGCCGACTTCGACACCCCGAACAGCAGGGCCGGTTGCCGCATCGTCCAGTTCGTCCGCCGGTGAGCGGCGACCAGCAGCACCCGGTCCTCCAACGACAGATTCCGAGGCCAGGTCGGGACTGCCGCTTACCTGGCCGGACTGCCGCCCGAACCCCCCGCGGGCGCGTGGTGCCAGGGCTGGGTTACGGTCGTTGCCCGTGAACCGAACCGATCGTCTGTACGCCTTGGTGGAAGAACTGCGCGCGGCGTCCCCCCGGCCGCGCAGCGCACGCTGGCTGGCGGGCCGGTTCGAGGTGAGCACCCGGACCATCGAGCGCGACCTCGCCGCTCTGCAGCAGGCCGGAGTCCCCCTCTACGCCGAGCCCGGCCGCACCGGCGGCTACGTTCTCGCCAAGGATCAGACCCTCCCGCCGCTGACGATCACCTCGGCGGAGGCGACCGCGCTCGCGGTGGCCCTGCACGCCCTGGCAGGCACGCCGTTCGCCCGCGACGCACGGTCCGCCCTGCAGAAGGTCCTCGCCGTCATGCCGCAGCGCGAGCGGAGCGGGGCGGGCGAACTGGCCGGCCGGGTCCGGCTCGCCGCGCCCGCCCGGCAGCCCTCCGGCATACCCCACGCGCTGCGCGAGGCCCTTTCGATGCGCCGGGTCCTGCGCCTGTCGTACGCCGACGCGCAGGGCGCCGCCACCGACCGCTGTGTGGAACCCCACGGCTTCCTCGGCGGCGACCACTGGTACCTCATCGGCTGGTGCCGGCTGCGCTCCGCGGTACGCGGCTTCCGGCTGGACCGTATCCGGCACGTCGAGGTACTGGCCGAAACGGTCCCGCCACGCGTGCTGGATCTCGCCGGGCTCGACACGCTGGGCTGGGAGTTCGTCGGCCTCGACGAACTCGTAAACACCGACAGGAGGTTGTCGCCCAAGACATAGAGGCTGGTCCCCGACCGACGACAGGAAGGCATCTCCTCATGTCCCGTATGACCACCGCCGCCACCGCTTCGTCCCCCGCTCCGGCGGCCGTGCCGCCCGGTGCCCCGACCGGAACGGATGCCCTGACCCGCACACAGGGCATCGCGCTGCTGGACGGGTGGACGCGGCTCTGGAACGGCGACCTCACCCTCGCCGCGGACCTCATCGGGCCCGGCTTCCGGCTCCGCTTCGCCGGCAGGGTTCCCGGCACCGGCCCCGACTCCACGCTCGGCCTCCCGAACCTGACCACGTTCATCAGCGCTCACCGGGACGAACTCCCGGGACTCACGTACGCCGTCGACGGTGCGCCGGCGGTCGACGGCACCCGTGCGGAAGTCGCCGCCCGCTGGACCGCCACATACACCGACGGCGCGGGCGAACCCGTCACCAAGAGCGGCATCGACCTGCTGGCCATCAGCAATGGCCGCATCACGGCCGTCTGGTCACTGACCGGAGACCGGCCGTTCGCACCCTGACACCAGCCGCACGTACGCAGGCCTGAAGGCCCTCCTGAACGCACGCCCACCTTCGCTGGAGCAGCAAGAACGCACGACACCCCGAGGTCCTCTCAGCGCGGACCTCGGGCACGGGACACTGCGTCTGCCTCGAGCCGGCCTCGAACCGCGCAGTGGCAGGCCCCTCGCCGGACATCCATGACGCGGCGGGCCGAAGCGACGCCGGAGGACGTACCGCGCTGCGAGACCGTCACGGGCGTCTTTGGGGAGCGTCGGACGGGTGCTGCGGCGCAGGCGCAGCCGCCTCGTTGTAGGTCTTCCAGATCAGCGGTGGGAAGGCGCTGCCCCGCTCGGAGTCGGAGCCGCCCACGCCCTGCATGGGCAGCAGTTGTGAGACGTCGGGCTTCGTACGGAACATCGCGACCGAGGTGCTCAGTTCCGGCGTCGCCCCGATGAACCAGGCCGAGTTCATACGGTCGTTCGGGCCGGTCTTGCCCGCCCAGGCCGGAGGGGAGGTGCGCTGGTCCGTCGGCGGTCCGACGGCGGTCCCGCCCACCTGGCGGAGCGCCGCGCCGACGGTCGAGGCTGCCTCGGAGCTCATTGCCCGCCGCGGCTTGGGCTGGCCGAAGCCGTCCACGGGGACGTCGTTCCGCTCCACCTTGGTCACCGAGTACGGTTCGGTGGCCCGGCCCTGGTTGACGAAGGTCGTGTAGGCGCTGGCGAGCCGGACGGCGCTGGGGGTGGAGGTACCGATGGAGAAGGCCGGCTCCAGCTTGGCCATGCTCTCCTCGCGCAGTCCCGACGCGACCGCGAGCTCCTTGACCTTCTTCAGTCCGATCTTCTTGCCGGCCTCCACGAAGGGCGTGTGGTCGGAGTCCACCAGGGCCGTGTGAAGGCCCGCGGATGCCTTCGGCGGCCCTGCCGGCCCGGGTTTCAGGGGGTCCGGGTCAGCGCCGTCTGCCGGGCGTTCCCCGCCTTCGAGCTCCTGCTGCACGGCGGCGGCGTACACGAAGGGTTTGAACGCCGAGCCCGCAGGCACGCCCGAGGTGTCCGCGTTGTTGGTGAAGTGCTCGACCGCGTCGGAGCCGCCGTAGACCGCGACGATCGCTCCGTCCTCGGAGCGTATCGAGGCGGCACCGACCTGCACGTACTGGTCCTCCGCGCGCTTCTTCGGGTCCAGTCGGTCCGCGCACACCTGCTCGACGGCCCTGGCCAGTGCGAGCACCTTGTCCTTCTCGAAGGTGGTGTGGACGCTGTAGCCGCCACCGGCCAGGTCCTTGCCCGTGATCCCGCCGCGGCTCTTGAGGTACTTGTTGGCGATGTCGACGAGGTAGCCGGTCTGCCCGGCCTGGCTGGTCGGCTTGACGGGAGGCTTCGGCTCGGGGAACTTCGTGTACTTCGCGCGTTCCTCGGCCCCCATCGAACCGGTGGCGACCTGACGGTCCAGGATCCATTTCCAGCGGTCCTCGGCGCGTCGGCGGTTGTCGGCGCTGAGGGACGGGTCGAAGCTGTCCGCGCCTTTGAGGACGGCGGCCAGCAGCGCGCCCTGGCTGGGGTTCAGCTCCTTGGCGGGGATGCCGTAGTACGCGTACGAGGCCGCCTGGACGCCGTACGCGTCGCGTCCGAACCAGGAGGTGTTGAGATACCCCTCGAGGATCTCCGTCTTGGGCCGCTGTTCGCTGACCTTCAGGGCGAGGAAGAGTTCCTTGATCTTTCGCTGGACGGTCTGGTCCTGGCTCAGATAGGTGTTCTTCACGTACTGCTGGGTGATCGTCGAGCCGCCCTGGGTCTCCTCGCCCTTGACGATGTTGACGGCGGCGCGGCCGATGCCCGTCACCGAGACGCCCGAGTCGCTGTAGAAGTCCGCGTTCTCCGCCGCGATGACGGCGTGCTGGACGGAATCGGGCACCTGGGAGAGCTTCACGTCCTGCCGGTTCACATCGCCGACGCTCACCATCCGGCTGCCGTCCGCCCAGTAGTAGACGGTGCCCTGCCGGCTCGCGGAGTCGTGCGGGTCCGGGATCTCGACCTGCACGTAGACGGCGGTGAAGAGGCCGGCGAGGGCTCCGGCGAAGAGCAGGAACAGGCCGGAGGTCAGCTTCCAGGAGGGCGTCCAGCGCCGCCAGCCCCGCCGGCCGCGTCGAGGGAAGTCGATGAGGTGGCGACGGGCTTTCCGGGCGGCCCTCCTGCGGCTCTTCGCCCGGCGCGTAGGGCGCCGAGCGCGCTGCCGACCCTCCCGCTGCTCCGGCCTTGCGCCGGCGTCCCTGCTGTCCGTGCGGTCCGCGCGGTCCGCGCGGCGTTTGTGGGGGAACCTCATGGGGTGGGCGGACCTTCTTGATCACGAGCCGTCGCTTCGGGGTGTTGGTGTTGACGGACTCGGCCGGAAAGAAGCGGGGGGTGTTCCTGTTCCTGACTTCCGGCGGCTTGTCGCGTGGCCTGCCAGAGGTCGGCCTCGGCGGGGGATCCAGAGTCCTCGCCGAGTCGCCGAGGCGGCGAGGCGGCGAGGACCCTGGGGCGCCGGCCGGCGGGAGCTCGGTCGTGCGGCGCAGCCGGGACTCCTCGAGCCGAGCCGCCCTCCGACGGGCCGGAAGGGGCTCAGCGCTTCCGGAGCATTACTGGCCTGCCTGGCTGCCCAGCCCCAGCAAGTAGGAGATGCGCGGACGTTGGGGCGGATTTCCCCGCATCATGTCGATCAGACTCGCATAGCTCCGGCCGTCGACGTTCACCGGATTTCCGGTACCGCCGTTCCTGGTCTGGAAGGCCAGGCGGGTCAAGGGGGCCCACCGGTTCTCCAACGCGATTCCGAACGATCCCAGAGTCGTCTGCCAGCCGTATCCGTCCGATTCCCCTCCGTTCCTGATGGTGTTCGAGATGCGGTTCTGGATCCATCCGAAACGGGCCGCCTCCGAAGTGGCCTGGACTATGTTCGCGAGGTGCAGCCGGTAGTTGTCACGGGTGTTGTAGTTGAACCCGGTGAGTCCCATGAACTGGTTGCGCAGGTTCGGCCCGGTGTACACCGTGTTTGCGCGGGCGTTGGCGGAGTCGAGGCCGCCGTTCTGATAGCTCCCCGAGTAGATGGTCGTGAAGAGCTGGTCGCCCCTCCCGAAGTTCCTCACCAGCTGGGGCTGGGCGTCGCTGAACCGGAAGTTGCGACCCGCGAGCCTGAAGCCGTCCAGGTAGAGGTTGTCCGTGCGGTAGAACAGGCTGAGGAACTGATCGCCGTTGTCCGTGACGCGAATCTCGATGTACCGGCCGACTTCGGCCTCGGTCCTGCCCAGGACGCCGCCGTGGTCGGCGTCGACCGTGTAGCCCGCCAGATGGCGGAGCTCCCTCAGCATGTCGTCGTAGCGCTGGGCCGCCAGGGGGCCTCCTTGCCGGAGGCTGGTGATGTCCCAGGACATGACGGTCCATATTTGGGTCGTGGTCGCGCGGGCGGGCGAGGCCGTGGTCAGCTGGAGCAGACCCAGCAGCGCGACCAGGACGGCAAGGGCCGCCCGGGGCACCTTCATGGACAACAGGTTCAAGGCCGTGCCTCTCTTCGGAAGCCGGCCCGTGTCGCAGAACGAAACGGACCTGGCTTGTGGAGGAGTCCATGCTGGCCACGGCCACTAACACTGCGCTGTCTACCCCCTAACGCCTTGGTCGCGCGTGGGAGTTGCTCCGGTTGTCCAGCCGGAATCGGCCGAGGGGCCGGACGGCCTCTATCGCCGCCCGAGAAGTACGTCGAGACCATCGCCCGCTCCTCTTCGTACGCCTGCCTCTACTTCACCGACACCCGCGGCCGCCCCGTACAGCTCAGGACCGTCCGCAACGACGACGTCCGGCAATGGCCCGGCAGAGCACACGGAGCTGCGGGTGCGGACGCTCACGGAGTGGGAGCCGGTCATGGGGCCGGCCAAGTTCGAGCGGCTCCGGAGGGTGCACGAGGCCCGGCGCAGCGGGAACGCCGTATACCTGGAGCGCTGACGGTCCACCCCTCGCAGCGCCCCCTGTGCCCGTACCGGGAACTCCCGCAGGGCTCGTGGAGCGGTTCGTCCGCCGGCCGGACCCATGCGGTCGCGGCCGGACTCGAGGCCTTGCCCCGTCCACCCACCGGCCCGTCCCCGCGGCATCCAGGCGCCCGGGCACTCACGGGCGTCCGAGATCGCGTGGCGGATACCCCTTGCGCAATGGTCAAGAAACGTTGACCATTGAGCCATGCCTACCGATGATCTTCCCGAGACCTTTCACGTCACCACCGACGAACAGCTGCGCGCCGTCTCCAATCTGACGCGCCACCGGATCATGGCCGTGCTCCGCTTCGAGCCCGCGACGATCACGCAGATCGCCGAGCGGGTGGGCCTCGCGAAGGGGAGTTCCAGCTACCACGTACGGCTGCTGGAGCGGGCCGGGCTGGTGAAGGTGGTGCGGACCCGGAAGGTGCGGGGGGTCACCGAGCGGTACTACGCGATGGCCGCGCGGTCCATCGTGCTGCCGGATCCGGGCGAGGGAGGGCCGGACGTGCTGATGCGGCACGCGGTGGCGGACCTGGAGGCGGCGCCGGCCGCGGCCGAGCGGCACGTGCGGATGGCGCACCTGCGGCTCACCGACGAGCAGTTCGCGGAGCTGGGGGCCCGGCTGGAGGCACTGGCGGACGAGTACCGCGCGCTGTCCGACCCCTCGCTGCCGGACACGTCGCTCGTCTTCGCGCTGTTCCACCCGGCTTCGGGCAAGCAGGCCGAGGAGGACGCCAAGTGACCTCGGACGCTCGCAGGATGCCGGCCGGGTTCGGGCGGCTGTGGACCGCACAGACGGTTTCCTCGCTCGGAGACGGGGTGTCACACGCCGCGCTGCCGCTGATCGCGCTGACGTTGACGCGGGACCCGATGGCGCTCGCCGTCGTCACGGCCGCCGGAACGCTGCCGTGGCTGCTCTTCGGGGTGCTCGGCGGTGCGCTGGTGGACCGCTGGGACCGCCGGCGCACGATGTGGGTCACGGACGCGGCGCGGGCGGTGCTGCTCGCGGTACCGGTGGCAGCCGCCGCGCTCGACGTGCTGAGCATTCCGCTGCTCGCGGCCGTCGGCTTCCTCCTCGGCATCGGCGGGCTCTTCTTCGACACGGCCGCCACGGCCTACCTGCCCGATCTGCTCGGCCGCGACCCCGCGCTCCTGGAACGCGCCAACTCCCGCCTGCGCGGCACCCAGACCGCGGCGTCCGGCTTCGTCGGGCCGCCCGCGGGCAGTGCCCTGCTCGCGCTCGGGCGGGCCGTTCCGCTGCTCGCCGACGCGGTCTCGTTCGCGGTCTGCGCACTGCTCGTACGGTCACTGCCCTCCGTACCCCGGCCCGTGCCGCAGGCCCGTGAGTCGCTGCTGCGGCAGGCGCGCGCCGGAGCCTCGTACGTGTTCCGGGACCGGCTGCTGCTGGGGCTCGCGCTGCGCCCGGCGGTCGGGAACATCGCCTTCGTCGCCGTGGAGACCGTACTGGCCCTCTTCGCGCACGACCGTCTCGGCAGCGGCGCCATCGGCTTCGGCCTGCTCCTCGCGGCGGAGGCCACCGGCGGTCTGCTCGGCGCGGCCATCGCGTCCCCCCTCGGCCGGCGGCTCGGCACCGGCACCGCGCTGACCTGCACCGCCGCAGTCGAGGGACTCGCCATCCTGGGCCTCGCCGCCGCCCCGAACCCGTACGCCGCCGGCCTCGCGCTCGCCGTCTGCGGCGCGGGCATGGGTACCACGATGGTGCTCGCCCCTTCCCTGAGGCAGGCGATCGTCCCCGCCCACCTGATGGGCCGGGTCGCCTCCACCTCCCGCATGCTCGCCATGTGCGCCGCCCCGTTCGGCGCCTTCCTCGGCGGCTGGCTGGCCACCGCCTACGACGTGCGCACCCCGCTCTACACCGCCGCGGGCCTCCTGCTCACCATGACCGCCGTCACCGCGACCATGACAAGCAACCGCCGGGTCGAAGCGGCGCTGCGCGCCGCCGCCCCCACCGACGACCCGGATCACCCGAAGTCCCGGGACCACGTCCAGGAGCATGCCGCTGAGGCTGCACGGACCTGACGACCCGTGACCACCGGCCGCGACCGGAGCGGGGCGGACCACCTTGAGGAACTGCCCGAGGACCGGATCGGCGAGTTGCCCGTCCGGTGGAGGGCGAACGCCCGGATGCCCTCGCCGCGCCCGAGGGCGTCGAGGTGCACGGCGCCGGCCACACTGCGCCCCGGCACCCCCGGCGGACCCTTCGGCGGAGCGGTCCTATGAGGGGGCGGGGGCGGTGGGCAGCTCTTCGGCGGCCGCCGGATCGTGCGGCGGTTCGCCGAGCTGGTCGCGCAGGTAGTTCCAGACGACGGCGACCAGGGCGGCGGCCGGTACGGCCAGCAAGCTGCCCACGACGCCGGCCAGGTTGCCGCCCAGCGTGACAGCCAGCAGGACGACCGCCGCGTGCAGACCGAGACCGCGGCTCTGGATCATGGGCTGGAACACGTTGCCCTCCAGCTGCTGCACCACGACGATGATCGCCAGCACGATCAGCGCGTCCGTCAGGCCGTTCGACACCAGCGCGATGAGCACCGCCACCAGACCGGCGAACAGGGCGCCCACGATCGGCACGAACGCGGAGACGAAGGTCAGGACCGCCAGCGGCAGCACCAGGGGTACGCCGACGATCCACAGGCCCAGGCCGATGAACACGGCGTCCAGCAGGCCGACGAAGGCCTGGGACCGGACGAACGAGCCCAGGGTCTGCCAGCCGCGCCCGGCCACCTCCGGAACGTCGGTGGCGAGCCGGCCGGGGAGCTGGCGGGTGAGCCACGGCAGGAAGCGGGGGCCGTCCTTGAGGAAGAAGAACATCAGGAAGACCGACAGCACGGCGGTGACCAGGCCGTTGAAGATGGTGCTCACTCCCGTGGCGACGGTGGAGACCGCGCTGCCGACGCTGTTCTGGAGCCGGGCCACCGCGGCGTCGAAGGCGCCGGTGATCTGGTCGTTGCCGATGTTCAGCGGCGGCCCGGCAGCCCACTCGCGCAGCCGCTGGATGCCCTCGGCCACCCCGTCGACCAGTTCCCCCGACTGGGAGGCCACGGGAACCGCGATGAGCGCCACGATGCCGCCTGCCGCCAGGAGGAAGAGCACGGTCACCACGGAGGCGGCCAGAGCGGGCGGCCACCCCCGCCGACGCAGGAAGGCGGCCAGGGGCCAGGTCAGGGTGGTGAGGAGCAGGGCCACGATGAGCGGCCAGATGACCGACCACATCCTGCCCAGAACCCACAGCACCGCCGCCGCCATGACCAGGACCACCAGCAACTCGGCGGACACCCGTGCCGAACGCCGGAGGGCGGCAGCGGCTTTCGTGGAGCTCAATGTGACAGACATGGGCTCACCCTATTCACACGGCGTTCGGCCCCGGGCACCGCCGTTGACGGCCGGTAGCCCGGGCCCGGCCGGAGCCCGCGGCACCGTGAGCCGCCGTCAGCCGGGCCGGGGTCCGCCGCGTACCGGGCGGCCGTGGCGCGTAGCCACCGCCGGAACGCGACCGCGCTCGGACGTGACCACCTCCACCGTGGAAGAGGTCACCGGCGTGCCGGCCCGCACGTTCCGCTCGTGGGCACGGGAACACGCGGCCGGATTCCGCTGGACGTCTCCGGCCGTCAGCGGTCGAGGGGCCCGTGGGCGCTCTCCGGAAGCCGCAGGTACACCACCGAGGAGCACAGGCACAGTACGGCGACGTACCAGGGGAACAGCTCCGGCCTGCCCAGTTCTTGCAGCAGCGTGCCGATGTACGGGGCCGTGCCGCCGAAGAGCGCGACCGTCAGCGAGTACGGGAAGCCGATGCCGGCCGCCCTTACCCGGGCCGGGAAGACCTCCGCGTTCACGGCCGCCGAGACCGAGGTGAACCCGGTGAGCAGCACCATTCCGGCGCACTGGACGAGCAGCAGGGAGAGGAACGAGCCGTCCAGGGAGCGCAGCAGCGGTACGACGAGCAGGGCGAATCCGAGCCCGAAGAACAGCAGGGACGGCTTGCGTCCGAAACGGTCGGACAGCAGGCCGCCGACCGGCTGCAGCAGGGCGAAGAACGCCAGGGACAGCGTGCCGGCCAGCAGCGCGTCACGCTTGCCGATGCCGGTTTCGAGCTCGGCGTACGTCGGCAGGTACGAGGTCCACGTGTAATACGCGAGGGTGCCGCCGGCCGTGATGCCGGCGATCAGCAGCGAGGCGCGGGGGTGGTGCCGGAGCGCGTCGAAGAGCCCGGGGCGGGGGTCCGCGGCGGGCTGCGCGGCAAGGGTCTCCTCGGCGCCGCGCCGGATCCAGAATCCCGCGAGGCTGAGGACGGCGCCGAGCAGGAAGGGCACCCGCCAGCCCCAGCCGTTCATGGCGTCCTCGGGGAGCACGGCCACGAGCAGCGCGGCCAGGCCGGAGGCGGCGAGCTGGCCGATGGAGGTGGAGACGTACTGGAACGACGAGAAGAGGCCCCGGCGGCCGGGCCCGGCGGACTCCACGAGGAAGGTGGTCGACGCGGCGAACTCGCCGCCGACGGAAAGGCCCTGGAGCAGCCGCGCGGTGACGAGGACGACCGGGGAGAGCACGCCGACGGCCGCGTACGTGGGTGTGAGGCCGACCAGCAGGCTGCTGCCGCCCATGAGCAGGATGGTGACGGTCAGCGCGGTGCGCCGGCCCCGCCGGTCGGCGACCGCGCCCATCAGGAGCCCGCCGACCGGGCGCATGAAGAAGCCGACTGCGAAGACGGCGAAGGCGGAGAGCAACGGGACGAGGGAGTTGCCCGCGCCGGGCGGGAAGACCTGTCGTGCGATGTGGGTGGCGAGGAAGGTGTACGCGTACCAGTCGTACCACTCCACGGCGTTGCCGACGGAGGCGGCCAGCAGCTGGCGTAAGGGGTGGCGGCGGGGCGGGGCGGGGGTGTGCGTGGCCATTTCTGTCATGATCACGCTCTGCCCGCCGGAAGCGGCCCTTAGGCCGTGTCCTTCGGATCAGGCCGGATCAGGCCGGATCGGCCTGCCGGGTCCGCGGCGGCCCTTCTTCGCGCGGGCCGCCTCGCGCCTGCTGCGCTCCTGTTCCGCCCAGGCATCCGGGTCGATGCGCTTGCGGTAGACCTGTTCCGGTTCCGCCGAGCCCAGGTGCACGGTCCACACCGGTGGGTGACTTGCCCGGCAGGTCCCGGGAGGCCACGGCCCGCCGCACGGGGCGGGGTCGACGGGGTCCGCGTCCCGGTTGACGGCGCGGTGGCACCAGTCGCACAGCACTGTCGCGCGGGCGCCCGCGGCCTCGATGAGCCCGGCCGCGTCCTGGGCGGCTTCGAGCCAGTCGGGTTCCGTGACCGCGACCGGCACGCTGTCCAGCAGAAGTCTGCTGTTCCAAAGGCTGAGGCCGGGGCCGGTTCCGGGCGGCGTACGCGGGGCCCCGGGACCCGGGTGCCGTGTGTACCGGACGGCCGACGCCCCTCCCGCGGGCGGAGCGCGCCCGGGTTCCGGCCGGGAGCGCGCCGCCCTTCCCGGACTTCGGCTACCCCACCTCCGCCGTTCGCAGCAGGGCTCCGGGCATCAGGTGCGGCCGGTCGCGGCCCGTGACCGCGGCCATCGGGCCGGCGGCGCGGAGCACTGTGTCGAGGACGCGTTCCGGTTCGGCGGCGTAACAGTTGGCGAACCATGCCATGTTCGCCTCGACCACCGCCCAGCCGCCGACCGCGAGCCGGCCGATGTCCAGGCACACCGCGCTGGGCAGGCCGGCGGCCGTGGCGTCGAGGACCGTACGGCCGAAGGCGCGGCTCTCGGCGTCCAGCGGCGCCGGGTCGAGGCGTCCGCGGACGGCGTAGCGGCTCCCCGTGACGGCCTCGCCGTCGAGGACGAACAGCCGGTACTCCGCGGCGAACTCCACCACGCCGCTCACCAGGACCGGCGTGGAGCCGTCGAGCCCGCCGGGCAGGCTGGTCCCGTCCTCGTGGACAGCGGCGGGCAGTACGTCGATCTTGGCCGACGGCGGCTTCACGAAGGCCCGTTCCCGCAGCGTGCGGGCCTCGGTGAGGGTGGTGAGCCGTACGCGGCGCCGCAGGAGGGGGTCCGGTACGCGCGTCAGCCAGTCGTCGGCCGGTTCGAGCAGCCCGAGGCCCAGCGGGCCGGCAAGCCGTGCGGCCGCACGGGGACCGCCGTACCAGTGCACCCTGCGCCCTTCGGTGTTCGCCACCCGGTCGGTCACCTCGTAGCCGCGCCAGGCCGCTGCCCGGGCGAGGAGTTCGCCGGTGGAGGTTCGGGGTGCGGACAGGAACAGGACGGGTGGGGTACGGGCTTCCATGCCGGCGAGCCTAACGACCGCGGCCAGGACGGGATCCGTGACCTCCTCGACGGTTCGCGCCTTGACCGCCACCCGCAGGTCCCCGGCAGTGTCACCCCGGTCGAGACAGCCGGGCCGGCCGTGTGCCGTGAACGGCGCGCATGAGCGGGCCGTGGCGGGTTACACGGCCTCAATGAGACCTGAACGCGGCACCGCCGTGGCACCCGGCGGACCTTCCGTACTGCTGTTGCTGCCGGTGCAGGCGGCTCTGATGGCCGGTATCGGCCTGATGGTCACCGGCCCGCTCGCCGGCCGCTGGCCCGTGGCGGCCGAAGACGGCGTCAACCGGAGCCTGGCCGCGCACCGCGAGGGTCCCGTCGACTTCTTCACCGAGTGGCTGTCCCTGCTGGCCGGCACCCGGAGCGTCATCGCGCTCACCGCCCTCGCCGTCGTCGCCGTGCTGGCGTTCTCGCGGGGGCGGTGGCTTCGGGAGGCGCTGTTCCTGGGCGGGGCGGTCGCGGCGCAGGCCGCGGTCTTCCTGCTGGTCACCATGGTCGTGGAGCGCTCGCGTCCGGACGTGCCCCGCCTGGACCCCGCGCCGCCGACCTCCAGCTTCCCCTCCGGGCACGTCGGAGCGTCCGTGGCCCTCTTCGGCGGCCTCGCGGTCCTCGCGGTGCTCCGCCTGCGCGGGCCCCGGCGGTGGGCGGCCCACGCCGTGGTCGCGGGGCTTCTGCTGATTCCGCTGGCCGTGTCCTTCTCCCGGCTCTACCGGGGCATGCACCACCCCTCCGACGTGGTGGCGGGCCTGCTCAACGGCGCCTGCGTACTGCTCGTCATGGCGCACGCGCTGCTGCTGCCGGTCCCGCTTCCGGCCGCCCGTACCGCCCGTACCGCGCGTGCCGCCCGCGGCGCCGGGGCGGCACCCCGGCGGGCCGTGGTGGTGCGCCACCCGCACGGCTGCGGGGTGGAACTGGCCGGGCAGGTGCGGGAGGTGCTGCTCCGCCACGGTTACGCCGACCAGGTGTGGACGGAGACTTCCGCGCAGGACGCCGCGGGCGGCCTGGCGGGCCGGATCGGCGCGGAGGACACCGGCCTCGTCGTGGTCTGCGGCGGCGACGGCACCGTACGGGCCTGCGCCGGCGTGCTGGCCGGCACCGGCATCCCGCTCGCGGTCGTCCCCTGCGGCACCGGCAACCTGCTGGCGCGCAACCTGCGGCTGCCCGCCGATCCGGCCGCCGCTCTGGAGGCGGCCCTGTCCGGTGGGACCGCGCGGATCGACACGGCCCGGGTCGGGGGTGACGGGCTGGAGTCCACCCGGTTCACGGTCATGGCGGGCGCCGGCTTCGACGCCGCCATGGTCGGCGACGCCTCCGAGCGGGTGAAGGAGCGCCTCGGCTGGGCCGCGTACGCCCTGGCCGCCGTTCGCCACCTCGGCGACCCCCGGATGCGCCTGTCGATCCGGCTGGACGGGGGCCCGGCGCTGGAGCGCCGCGCCCGGATGGTCGTCATCGGCAACGTCGGCACTCTGCAGGGCGGACTGCCGTTGCTGCCCGAAGCGCGGCCCGACAGCGGCCGGCTGGAGGTGGTGCTGCTGGATCCGCGCGGTGCCCGCGGCTGGATCGCCGCGGTGGCCCACCTCGGGGCGCGCATGCTGCCCGGCCGGTCCCCGGGCGACCGCGGCGGCGCGCACGGCACGGTGGCCGGCGGGGCGCTGGAGTACTTCAGCGCCGAACGCGTCGGCATCCGCTTCGCCCTGCCCCAGCAGCGGCAGCTCGACGGCGACGTCTTCGGCCGCGGCAGGCGGCTGACCGCCGAGGTGGAGCCGGGCGGGCTGCGGATCTGGCTGCCGCCGCGCGCGCATCGGGAGCGGGAGCAGGAGCGGGAGCAGGAGCAGGAGCGGACGCGTGCGGCGGTGGACGCGGCACGGGCCGAGGCGGCCGGATCCGGCGGTCCGGCACACGACTTCGGCAGGGGGTGACGGTCGTGGGAACGGCGACACGGGTGCCGCAGCGCGGGGAGGTGGTGGCGGCCGAGGCGGAGGTGGAGGGCGAGGAACTGTCCGCCGAGGAAGCGGTGGCCGCGCTGCGGCGCTACGGCGGCTGGATCCTCGTACGGGACTCCTTCATCCGGTTCCGGTACGCCGACGGCTTCAGCCACTCCAGGGCGCTGGCCCTGCAGACGGTGCTGTCGATCGTCCCGCTGGCCATCGCCCTCGTCGGGCTGTCCGGCGCGCTGCACACCGAGGGCATCGGCCGGGTCGCGGAACTGACGATCCGCGGGCTGGCGAGCGGGCCGAGCCAGCAGGTGGTGGGCGACGCGCTGGCGCAGAGCCGGCTCCGGCCCGGGGACGGGAGCCGGCTCGCGCTCTGGCTCGGTCTGCTGTTCTCCGTCGTGAACGTCACCACCGCCCTCTGCCAGGTGGAGCGGGGCGCCAACCGCATCTACGGGACGGAACGCGACCGGCCGTTCCTGCGGAAGTACGGCCGCGGACTGGTCATGGCGGTGCTGGCAGGTCTGCCCCTCGGGCTGAGCTTCGCGGTCACCGTGCTCGGCACCCACCTGAACCGTGCCGTGGCCGAGGTGTACCACCTCGACGCGGGGACCATCCACGCCTGGGACATGCTGCGCTGGCCGTCGGGGGTGCTGCTGGCGCTGCTCGCCACCAGCGCCGTCTTCCGCCTCTCGCCCCGCCGCACCCAGCCCGGCTACACCTGGCTCGCCTTCGGGGCGTCGGTGTACCTGGTGCTGTGGCTGCTGGCGACGTGGGGCCTGAGCCTGTACGTGGGGGTCAGCGGCTCCTTCGCCACCGTGTACGGCCCCCTCAGCGCGTTCGTGGCGTTGCTCCTGTGGTCGTACCTGACCTCGATGGCCCTGTTCCTGGGGCTCGCCTTCGCCGCCCAGCTGGAAGCCGTACGGGCGGGGGTGAGGCAGCCGGTCATGGCGGATCCCGGCGTCTGAGCGCGAGGAACGAGGAAAGGAAGCACCACGGCCATGGCACGAATCCCGACCCGTGTCCGGCGTCTGTCCGGCCGGCTCGTCTCCGGTCTCCCGGGCCCCGACGCGCGGTTCGGCGCGCGGCTGCTGACGACGGTGGCGGCCACCGCCCTGGTGTCCGTGCCGTTCGCCCTCGCCCTGTTGCTGGTCGAATCGCGGTGGCCGCCGCTGGCCCGGCTGGACCGGGGGACGGCCGAGCGGCTGCACGCCGCCGCTCTGGAGCATCCCGCGTGGGTGCGGGTGCTCGGCGCCCTGACGGACGTGGTCTGGGATCCGGTGACGCTGCGGCTGCTGGTGGCGGTGCTGGTGGTGTGGCTGCTCCTACGGGGTGCGCGGCGGCTGGCGCTGTGGGCGGCCGTCACCGCGACGGCGGGGGGCCTGCTCGGCCTCCTGGTGAAGGAGGTGGTGGCGCGGGCGCGGCCGCACCTGTCCGACCCGGTCGCCCACGCGCCGGGGTTCTCCTTCCCTTCCGGGCACGCCATGACGGCCACCACGTCCTGTGCCGTGCTGCTGCTGGCGCTGCTGCCGCTGGTGCCGCGGCGGCTGCGTCCCCTGGCGTGGGTGCTCGCGGCGGTGTCGGTGGTGGGCGTGGGTTACACCAGGGTGGCGCTCGGCGTGCACTGGGTGAGCGACGTGGTCGGGGGCTGGTTGCTCGGTCTGGCGGTGGTGACGGCGACCACCCTGGCCTTCGAGGCCTGGCGGGCGGATGTCGGGCGGCGCCGTACGTCGCCCGCCCAGGGGCTGGAGCCGGAGATCCGCTCCGGGCACCCGGAGCCGCCGGGGGTCTGACGCACCGGCCCCGCCCCGCCCGCTACCCGCGCCTGCTCCCCCGCCGGACGAGCACCGCGTTGAACTGCGCTCCCGTCAGCAGTGCGAGGTTGGCGACCCACAGCCACACCAGGAACACCACGGCGCCGGCCAGGGAACCGTAGAGCCTGTTGTACGTGCCGGATTCGGCATAGAGGGTGAACAGGCCGGAGGCGCAGAGCCACAGCACGGCCGCCAGCGCACCGCCCGGAAGGCACCGGCGCGTTCCGCGGGCCTCGCGGGGGCCGGTCCGGTAGAGGATGAGGATCAGGGACGAGACGACCAGCAGGAGCACCGGCCACCGCAGGAGTGTCATCGTGTCGCTGCCCGCGTGGCCGGCGGCCGCCGCGAGCCGGCGGACCACGGGTCCGGTCACGACGAGGCTCCCCGCACCGGCCACCAGCAGCGCCAGCAGGGCGGCGGCCGTGAGGAGGAGGACGTGTGCCGCGCGCAGGGGCGGGCGCGTGTCCGGCAGCCGGTGCATCGCGTGGAGCGCGCGCCGGAACACCGCCAGGTAGCTGGAGGCCGACCAGAGCGCGCTCATGATGCCGCCGCAGAGCAGGATCCACAGGGAGGACGGCTGCGCGGTGAGGCCGTACAGCGCCTCCCGGAGCACCTGCGCCGACTGGGGAGGGGCGTAGGAGGTGAGATCGACGATCAGGCGCTCCCGGGTGCCGTCATCCGCCAGTCCGGCCAGTGAGACCGAGACGAGGAGGGCGGGTACGAGCGCCAGGACCGCGTAGTAGGTGAGGGCCGCGGCGTGGTCGGCGACGTTGTCGTGCCAGAGCCGGGCCGCGGTGTCGCGCAGGGCCTGCCGAAGCCGTTTGACGGAGGTGAGGAACCGGTTCGCCGGGGTGCTCCGGTGCGTGCGGAGAGTGTTCGCTGCCACGGTGCGCTCCTGCCCGGCTGGGGCGTCCTCATCCTGCGCGGTGCCCTTGCGGGGGCCGGGAGGTCCTATCCCGCCGTCCGCCGGCCGGCTGCGCGCAGTGCCGCGGTGCGGGCCCTCACCTGATCGGCGGACGGGTAGGTGTCCGTGCACTCGAACTGCCGCAGGTTCGGCGGGCTGGGCCCCCGTCCTGACGAAGTCGTCGCCGGCCATCGCGTTGAGCAGCCAGTTGGTCAGGACGCGGGTCTTGGCGACGTTGGTGCGCAGCGCCGACCAGTGAGCCGCTGGAGGCAGGCGGCCGTCTCCGTGCCGGCGTAACCGCCGCCGACCACCATGAAGCACAGGCCTGCGGCCCGTTCCGCCTCGTCCTCGCTCGCGTCGGCCAGGTCGAGCTGGGAGATGACGTGGTCGCGCAGGTACGCGGCTCCAGCCAGGGTCTTCATGCCGCGGGCGTGCTCGGTGAGGCCGGGGATGTCGAAGGTGCGGGTGATGCTGCCGGGGGCCAGTACGAGGTGGTCGTACGCGTGTTCCGTCTCGGGCCTGCCAGGTCATTCCGCCCCTGCCCCGCCGGCGCCGGTCTGCACCTGAAACGTCCGCGGGGGGAGCGGTCGGCCGCCGGTTCGGGGGTTTCGTCCGGAGCCCGGCGGAAACACGCGAAGACGACGAACAGGCCGAAGAGGTACCGGTCCCGTCGACTGGAGGGTGGAAGGCCGTGGCGGTTCGAGCGGTGGGCTGGGCCCGGTCGTTTCCCGTCCACCGGGGGGTCCGGGAGGCCCGCCGGTGGTGTCTGTCCCATCTGAACGCCCTGCCGTGGGCCGCGGACGCCCCCGACACGGTGCACTCCGTCCTGCTCACGGTCTCCGAGTTGGTCACCAACGCCCACGTGCACGCCCGGAGCAGTGCCCACCTCGTACTGACCTGGGACGGCAGCTGTGTGCACGTCAGCGTGGCGGACGACGACCCGCGGATACCGGCCCCCGGGCCGGCTTCCACCCGGACCACCTCGGGCCGGGGCCTCGCCATCGTCGACGCCCTCGCCGACCGGTGGGACGCCCACGCCTTCCACGGCGGCAAGACGATCACGGCCTGCTTCCGTCCGCCGGGGAAGCACTCCCCGCACGGGCGGACCGGCGATGACGCCGGGAAGCCGCCGTCCGGACGCCCCTGAAACGACGGGGCGGCCGCCTCCGATGCCGCCCTGGCCGGGCGGCGCGGCTACGCTGGAAGAGCGGCCGGCCAGGTGAGCGGCCTTCCGGCCGCCGGGCCCGGTCGTGAGCGTCTCCTCCCCCTCAGCAGGCGCCCGCTCCGGGCCTCGGGCCGCCCTGGCGGCCCGCCGCCGGCCGGCATGCTGCGCGGCTGCCGGAGCCGGGCGGCGACAGCCGGTAGAACCGGGGCGGATCTGCCGGGACGGCGCAGGTAGAGACCCACGACCGCTGCTTCACCTTCGCCGCCAACGGCAACCCACTCCTGAGGCGACGCTGCCGGACACACGTAACAGGAGCCGCGGCCCGGCCCGGGCGCGGCTCCTGTCACGCCGGGGGTCAGCCGTTGTCGTAGTCGTCGTCCGAGTCGGACCGGGCGGTTACCTTGCCGGTCGTGGCGTCCACGGCGCCGTCCCAGGTCTTGCCGTCGGAGCCCTTCACCTCGACGTGCCAGGACGCCGCCTTGCCGTTGTCGTCGTCGGAGTTCCACTCGACGCCCCACGCCTCGCCCGGGTGGGCCGCGACGGCGGCCTTGAGGGCCTGCTCGGCGGTGACCTTGGCGGCCAGCAGGTCCTTGTGCTCGCCTTCGTCCTGGTCGGTGTCGACGTTCTCCCGGGTCACCTTGCCGGTCGCCGCGTCGACCTTCAGCTCGGCGTGGCCCTTGCCGTCCTTGGTGATCACGTCCGCGTGCCAGACGTTGGCTTCGCGGTCGAGGGACTCGATCACCCCGGGGTAGTCCTTCAGGGCCGCGGCGGCGGCCCCCTCGGCCGTGGTGTCGGCCAGGGGCGCGGCGGCGGCCGCTGGAGCCGTCCGTACCGCGTCGGCGGGCGCCGCGACGGCGGCGGCCGCGGGGCCGCAGGCGAGCAGGACCACGGCCGCGGCCGCGGAGACGTACACGTTGCGCTTCATGGGCTCGACCTCCTCAGGCCGGCCAGGACCGCATACCTGCGGTTGCCCGGGGCGGGCGGGCCGGCAGCGAGCGTTCCCGCCCATTGTCCGGCCGGTCCCCGGCTTCCGCCCCCGGAGCTCGGTGGGCGGGCGCCCAGACCTTGCCGCGGTTGCCGCACAGGGGCTCCGGTGCGGGGCGAACCTGTGCACGGGCGCTGAAGCGGGGCGCTTGCCGGACCGTCCGCGGGGTAGGGGCGTCCACGGGAAACGGAAGGGGGGCCATGTCGGACGAAACCGAGACCGTTGTCGAGGCGGAGCTTGAACCGCACGAGCCGTCGCCGGGTGAGGTCGAGGCCCGCAACCGGGTACGGGCCGAAGCCGAGGGCATGACCCACCATCAGGCAGCGGCCGCGCTGGCGCGCGTCATGGACTCCGTCGGCAGTGCGGCTGAAGCCGACCCATCCACGCGGGCGGCGCTGGCGGAATGGCATCGCATCACCGGCCTCCTCGCCGGCCACGGCGGGCCCTACGCCCCCGAGGCCGACCCCTACGCCCAGGGCCAGCTGACCGCGCGCCGGCGCTGACCAGCGTCGACTCCGCCACCGCCCTCGGATGCGCGATCGAGTCACGGCACCGGCATCACCACTCATGATCCCAGTGGTCGTCAGCCCGGCGACTTCCACGGACCGCTGTTCGCACTCACGGAAGCCAGCAGCCGCGTCTTCGACGCCTTCGTGGCACGCAACGCCCGGCCGGACGGCAGGTCGCCCTTGGTGCCCGCCTCGGTGCGCCGGCTCCCCGAGAAGTCCGGGGAGCGGGACTACGACGAGTCCCGCGTGCGGATGCCGTTCGCGTCACAGGGCAGCGGGTGGCCCGGGTGGTCGCCGGCGAAGTCCTCCGCGATGTCGGCCGCCGCGTCGGCCATGGCGTCGCCGGAGATCAGGATCTGCCCGGAGAAGGGCTTGTCGATGTCCTCGATGAGGAGCAGGGATCCCGTGAGCAGCCCGGCGAGGACGAAGAGCAGGACGAAGTGCGAGGCCCCGCGCCCGCGCGGCAGCCCGAACGCGAAGGCTCCGACCGTGGCGGCCAGCGAGATCACCATGAACCAGTAGACGATGCCCGGGATCGCCGGAGTGGCCTCGGAGAGCCGGTCCTGGCGGGCGACGGAGCGCTCGTCGTCCGCCTGCACCAGGAGCTCGAAGGTGCTGTCGTCCTTCCGGGCGAGCTCCTTGAAGTGCGTCCGGAAGTCGGTGGACCACACCGACGCCTCGGGAGCCTTCCTCCCCGTGTCCATCATCGCGGGCCACTCGTAGACCGTGATCGCGCGGGCGTAGCAGACGGCCGCGCCCTGCAGTCGCTCCCGCTGGGGCTCGGGGGCGTAGTCGGCCACCTCGTACAGCTGGTCCACCCGGTGCGCTTCGGCCCCGGCCGCCGCTTCGGCCGAGCCGTACGACTCCGCCGCCACGACGATCACGAAGGCCACCAGCAGCACCGCCAGGGTTTCCAGAGGACTGATCAGATCACTGATCGAGGGCTCCTCCTCGTCCGTCCCGGCAGCCGCGTGGCGCCGGCGCCGCAGGTGGTTGGCGAACAGGCCGGCGGCGAGCGCGGCGGCCATGACGGCGATCGTGATCGTGGTGAGCATGAGCGCGGCCCCCGGGTCGGCGGTCGGTCGTACCGTGTCTCAGACCCCCACCCCACCACAGCCGCCACGCATCGGCACGCACCGGCACACCGGCTCCGCCGCACGGCCCAAGCCCTGGAGGCACGGCGTCGCCGCCCCGGCCGCCACCGCCAGTTGACGCCGTCAGGGCACGGACGGTTGTTAACGTGGGTGCGTGACGGCTTGCGCGGAATGCGGCTTCGAGTACGACCTCGCCCTGGCTCCTGGAGTCTCAGGACTCGCCAGGGGCCATGCACGCGATTACGCGGACCTGCTGAGCGCCGAACCGTCGGTGCTGCGGCGGCGTTCCACGCCGCAGGTCTGGTCACCTCTCGAGTACGCCTGTCACGTGCGCGACGTGCTGCTCGTCCAGCGCGAGCGGGTGATGGCCGCACGGCGCCGTGATACGCCGGTCGCCGAGCCGATGGGGCGCGACGAGCGGGTCGAGTACGACGGATACGCCCTGCAGGAGCCCGCCGATGTGGCGCGCCAACTGCAGGACGCGGTCGTCCTGTTCACCGGTGTCCTCGACCGGCTGTCTCCGTCGGACTGGGAACGCACGCTGGTGTACACCTACCCTGAGCGCGAGGAACGCACCCTGCGCTGGGTCGCCGTGCACACCCTCCACGAGCTACGGCACCACCTGCTCGACATGGGCCGCCAGCTGGAACAGCCGTAGCGGGCCCCGCCGTCCGGGTGGGCCGGTGGCTCACTTCAGGTGCCGCTCCAGGAAGCGGCACCCGTCCTCCAGCTCGAACCACGGGGTTCCGGTGTGCCCTCCCGGATCGGCGTGCAGCGTCTTCTCCTCGCCGCCGAAGGCCTCGAACAGGTCCAGGGCCCGTTGCCGGGGGTTCCCCTCGTCGTCCCACCGCAGCAGGAACAGCAGCGGAACGGTGACCCGCCGGGCCTCCTCCCGCTGGGCACGGGGCACGTAGCCGCCCGCGAGGAATCCGGCGGAGGCCGGCGCGGCCCTGCTCGCCGGCGCCGGAACGGGGGCGGTCACCGCACCCGGCGGCGTCGACGGTGGCCACCGCGAAGCCGCGGGCCGCCGTGGTCTCCCACCGGTTTCCGCCACGGCTCCGCGGCCGTATGCCACCCGTGCAATCGGAAACGGCTCTTCGGCGTGACTCCCGTCACTTCCCGTAACGGAAGGGGCATGTGTGCCGAGCCGCGGGGCAAGCGGGCCGAAAGCAACACGCATCGCGGGCGAGCCGCGGTGTCGGAAGCGGAGGTACAGCGCGTCGTGTCGGAGCAGAGAACCATCCACATCGCCGGGACCTGGCGGTCCGCGGTCTCAGGGGCCACCCGTGAGGTCCTGGACCCGGCGGACGGGAGCGTCCTCGCGGTCGTCTCCGAGGGCGCCGCCGCGGACGCCGACGCCGCCGTCCGCGCCGCGCGCGCCGCCTTCGACGGCGGCGAGTGGCCCCGTACGCCCGTCGCGGAGCGTGCCGCCGTGCTGCGCCGCACCGCCGAGCTGCTCCAGCGCAACCGGGAATGCCTGGCGCTGCTGGAGAGCCGGGACACGGGCAAGACGCTGGAAGAGGGCCGGGTGGACGTGGACTGCGTCAGCGACGCCTTCCGCTATTTCGCGGACCTGGTCATCGGTGAGAGCGCCGGGCGCGTGGTCGACGCCGGCTCCCCCGACGTCCACAGCGTCGTGGTCCACGAGCCGGTCGGCGTCTGCGCGCTGATCACCCCCTGGAACTACCCCTTGCTCCAGGCCAGCTGGAAGATCGCCCCCGCCCTCGCCGCGGGCAACACCTTCGTCCTCAAGCCGAGCGAGATCACCCCGCTGTCCACGGTGGAGCTGGTCCACCTGCTGGCGGAGGCCGGTCTGCCGGCCGGTGTCGCCAATCTGGTGACGGGTGCCGGTGACCCCGTCGGCGCCCGCCTGTCCGAGCACCCCGATGTCGACCTGGTCTCCTTCACCGGCGGCCTCGCCAGCGGTACGAAGGTCATGCGGGCGGCCGCCGACTCGGTCAAGAAGGTCGCGCTCGAACTCGGCGGCAAGAACCCGAACGTGGTCTTCGCCGACGCCTGCGCCACCGCCGAAGGCTTCGACACCGCCGTCGACCAGGCCCTCAACGCCGCGTTCATGCACAGCGGCCAGGTCTGCTCCGCCGGCTCCCGGCTCGTCATCGAGGACCGCGTGGCCCAGCGCTTCGTGGCCGAGCTCGCCCGCCGGGCCGACCGGATCCGCCTCGGCCGCGGCACCGACCCGGGCGTCGAGTGCGGCCCCCTGGTCTCCGCGGCCCAGCTGGCGCGGACGCAGGAGTACGTGGACTCCGCCCTCGCCGAGGGTGCCGTGCTGCGCGCCGGCGGTTCCCGCCCGGACGGGCCCGGCTGGTTCTACCGGCCGACGGTGCTGGACCAGTGCCACCGGGAGATGCGCGTCGTGCGGGAGGAGGTCTTCGGGCCCGTGCTGACCGTCGAGACCTTCCGTACGGAGGACGAAGCGGTCGCGCTCGCCAACGACACCGAGTACGGGCTCGCCGGCGCGGTGTGGACCGCCGACCCGGGCCGCGCCCGCCGGGTGGCGGGCCGGCTGCGCCACGGCACCGTCTGGATCAACGACTACCACCCCTACCTGCCGCAGGCCGAGTGGGGCGGCTTCGGGAAGTCCGGCACCGGACGCGAGCTGGGCCCGGCGGGTCTGGCCGAGTACCGCGAGGCCAAGCACGTGTACCAGAACCTCGCTCCGCGCCCCGTGCGCTGGTTCGCGGGCTGAAGGAGGAGGAGAACCATCAACGCGAACGCGAACACGGACATCACCGAGTACGAGTACGACTATGTCGTGGTCGGCGGCGGAACCGCCGGCTCCGTCATCGCCTCCCGCCTGACCGAGGACCCCGGCACCACCGTCGCAGTGATCGAGGGCGGCCCCAGTGACGTCGACCGGCCCGAGGTGCTCACGCTGCGCCGCTGGATGGGCCTGCTCGGCGGCGAGCTCGACTACGACTACCCCACCACCGAGCAGCCGCGCGGCAACTCCCACATCCGTCACAGCCGCGCCCGCGTCCTCGGCGGCTGTTCCTCGCACAACACCCTCATCGCCTTCAAGCCGCTGCCGTCCGACTGGGACGAGTGGTCGCAGGCGGGTGCCGAGGGCTGGCACTCCGCCGCCATGGAGCCGTACTTCGACAAGCTCCTCAACAACATCGTCCCGGTGGCGGAGAAGGACCGCAACGCCATCGCCCGCGACTTCGTCGACTCCGCGCGGGCGGCCCTGGACGTACCGCTCGTCGAGGGCTTCAACCGCAAGCCGTTCCACGAGGGCGTCGGCTTCTTCGACCTCGCCTACCACCCGGAGGACAACAAGCGCTCGTCCGCCTCGGTGGCGTACCTCCACCCCGTGCTGGACGACCGCCCCAACCTGCGGCTCTTCCTCGAGACCTGGGCGTACCGCCTTGAACTCGACGGTGCCCGGGTGCGCGGGGTGCACGTCCGGTCGCAGGACGGCACGCCGTCCCTGATCACCGCACGCCGGGAGGTCGTGGTCTGCGCGGGCGCCGTGGACACCCCGCGCCTGCTGCTGCACTCCGGCATAGGCCCGCGCGCCGACCTGGAGGCCCTGGGCATCCCCGCGGTGCACGACCTGCCCGGGGTGGGCGAGAACCTGCTCGACCACCCGGAGTCGGTGATCGTCTGGGAGACCGGGGGACCGATCCCGGAGAACTCGGCGATGGACAGCGACGCCGGGCTCTTCGTGCGGCGCGACCCGCAGTCCCAGGGACCCGACCTGATGTTCCACTTCTACCAGGTGCCCTTCACCGACAACCCGGAGCGCATCGGGTACGAACGCCCCGCGCACGGGGTGTCGCTGACCCCCAACATCCCCAAGCCCCGCAGCCGCGGCCGCCTCTACCTGACCAGCGCGGACCCCGAGGTCAAACCCGCCCTGGACTTCCGCTACTTCACGGACGAGGACGACTACGACGGCCGCACCCTCGTGGACGGCATCAAGCTCGCCCGGGAGATCGCCGCGACCGAGCCACTGGCCGGCTGGCTGAAGCGGGAGGTCTGCCCGGGGCCGGAGATCACCGGCGACGAGGCGCTGAGCGCGTACGCCCGGTCGGTCGCCCACACCGTCTACCACCCGGCGGGCACCTGCAAGATGGGCGCCCCCGACGACCCCACCGCCGTCGTGGGACCCGACCTCCGGGTGCGCGGCCTCGACGGCATCCGGATCGCGGACGCTTCCGTCTTTCCGACGATGACCGCCGTGAACCCGATGATCGGGGTCCTGATGGTGGGCGAGAAGGCCGCCGAGCTGCTGTCTGCGGAAGGCGGTGCCCGGTGAACGCCACCCCTGTCGAAGAACCCGTCTTCTCGGTCGAGGGCCTCTGGAAGGTCTTCGGCCCCAAGGCCGCGGCCGCGAAGGTCCCCGGTTCCGATCACGCCGCTCTGCCGGCGGCGGAACTGCGCGAGCGCACCGGCTGCACGGCAGCCGTCCGCGACGTCACGTTCGACGTCCGCAAGGGCGAGGTGTTCGTGGTGATGGGCCTGTCCGGCTCGGGCAAGTCCACCCTCGTACGGTGCCTCACGCGGCTGATCGAGCCCACGGCCGGGACCCTCGCCCTCGACGGCGAGGACGTCCTCGCGATGGACCCCGGCCGGCTGCGCGAACTGCGCCGCCACCGGGCCGCCATGGTCTTCCAGCACTTCGGCCTGCTCCCGCACCGCAGCGTCCTGGACAACGTCGCCTACGGCCTGGAGATCCAGGGCGTGGGCCGCGCCGAGCGCCGCGCGAAGGCTGCCGAGGTGGTCGAGAAGGTCGGGCTCGCCGGGTTCGAGGAGCGCCGCCCCGGCGAGCTGTCGGGTGGCCAGCAGCAGCGCGTCGGGATCGCCCGGGCCCTGGCCGCCGACCCCGAAGTGCTCCTGTTCGACGAGCCGTTCAGCGCGCTCGATCCGCTCATCCGGCGCGAGATGCAGGACGAGGTGGCGCGCCTCCACCACGAGGAGGGCCGCACCATGGTCTTCATCACCCACGACCTGGCCGAGGCGCTGCGCCTGGGCGACCGCATCGCGCTGATGCGGGACGGCCGCATCGTGCAGCTCGGCACGCCCGAGGAGATCGTCGGCTCGCCGGCCGACGACTACGTACGGGACTTCGTCCGCGACGTCCCGCGCGAGCGGGTCCTCACCGTACGCAGTGCGATGCGGCGCGCCGACGGCGACGACGCCGGGCAGGGCCCCGCCCTGGCCCCCGCCACGACCGTGGCCGACGCCATCGAGGCCGTCGTCCGCAGCGGTGGTCCGGTCCGGGTCGTCGACGGCGGCCGGTGCCTGGGTGTGGTCGACGAGGCAGGACTGCTCGCGGTGGTGGCGGGGCTCCCGGCCGCCACCGGGCGGGAGGCGGCGGCATGAACGGCACCGACCGACCCGCTGTCCCCGTACCCGGCACCGGGAGGTGGTGCGGATGACCGCGGCCACGGCCCCCGCACGCGAACCCTCCCGGCCGGGCGGCCCGCAGTCGCCCGGCCGGTCCGGCGCCCCGGAGCGCGCCGCCGCCGGCCGCCCCGCAGCGGCGGCGGACGCGGCGGCCGGATCCGGAGCGCCCGTGCGCCCGCGCGGCGGCCCGGTCCTGTCCGGGCTCCGTCCGGGCCGCGGACTGCTCCTGCCCCTCGCCGTAGCCGCCGTGCTGATCGCGCTCGCCGTCGCCCTGCCGGCCTCGGGCAGCTGGCCCGCGGCCCTGGCCGTGGACCTGTCGGGCCCGCTCGGCCGGGCCGGTGACTGGATCATCGGCCACCGGGACAGCCATCCGGTGTTCCTCTACTTCCTCGGGCACGTCAGCAACGCCGTGGTCGTGTCCGTCCGGGCCGTCTACGTCGTCCTGCTCGCCGCGGGCTGGACCGGCGTGACCGCGCTGGCCGCCCTGGTGGCCTGGCGCCTGGCGGGCCTGCGCCTCGCCCTGACCTGTGCCGCCGCCTTCGCCGCGTGCGGGCTGCTCGGCATGTGGGTGCCGACCATGCAGACCCTCGCGCTGATGGTCGTGGCCGTCGCCGCCTCCGTCGCCGTCGGCGGGATGCTCGGTCTCGCCGCCGGGCTCTCCGCACGGGCCGCCCGCGTCCTGCGCCCCCTGCTCGACACCATGCAGATCCTGCCGGCGTTCGCGTACCTGCTGCCGATGGTGCTGGTCTTCGGCATCGGCGTGCCCGCCGCCGTGCTGGCCACGGTCGTGTACGCCGCCCCGCCGATGGCGCGGCTGACCGCGCTCGGGCTGCGCGAGGCCGACGCGGGGGTGCTGGAGGCCGCCGCCTCGCTCGGCGCGACGGGCCGCCAGCGGCTGCTGACCGCCCGGCTGCCGCTGGCACGCGGGCAGCTCATGCTGGGTGTCAACCAGGCCGTCATGACCGGCCTGTCGATGGCCGTGATCGCCTCCGTGATCGGCGCGGGCGGCCTCGGAGACCGCGTCTACCAGGCGCTCGCGTCCGTCGACGTCGGTGCCGCACTGGCCGCGGGCATCCCCATCGTGCTGCTCGCCGTCGTCCTCGACCGCACCGCCGAGGCGGCGGGCCGCCGGATCGGCGCGGCCGACGTCCCCGTGCGCGGCGCGCGGCAGCTGCTGCTGAAGGTGTTCGACGGCTGGTACGGGTGGCTGCTCACCGTCCTCGTGGCGGTGGCGGCCGGTGTGGCCGGGCGCATCGCGGGCACATCGCTGTGGCCGGCGTCCTGGACGGTGTCCATCGCCGAGCCGGTGAACGCGGCGGCCGCCTGGATGACCTCCCACCTCTACTCCGGGGTGCCCGTCGTCGGGGGCAGTGCCGACTGGGCCGCCCGGTTCACCGGCTGGGTCCTCGATCCCCTGCGCAGCGGCCTCCAGGCCGCACCGTGGTGGCTGCTCCTGCTGCTCGCCGGGGCGATCGCCCTCGTCGTGAGCACCTGGCGCGCCGCGCTCACCGCCGTGCTCGCCCTGGCGGGGGTCGGCGTACTCGGTGTGTGGGAGGCCTCCCTCGACACGTTGTCGCAGGTCCTCGCCGCCGTCGCCGTGACCCTCGTGGCCGGGTTCGCGATCGCGGTGGCCGTGGCCGGCAGTGCCCGGGCGCAGCGGCTGCTGCGTCCCGTGCTCGACGTCTGCCAGACACTGCCGCAGTTCGTCTACCTCATCCCCGTGGTCGCGCTGTTCGGGGTCGGGCGGGCACCGGCCGCGGCCGCCGCGGTCGTGTACGCGCTGCCGGCGGTGATCCGGATCACCACGCAGGGCCTGCGCGAGGTGGACGCGGCGTCGCTCGAATCCGCCCGCTCGCTGGGCGCGACCCGTTGGCAGCTGCTGTGGCAGGTCCGGCTGCCGCTCGCCCGGCCGGCGTTGCTGCTCGCCGTCAACCAGGCCGTGGTCCTGGTCCTCGCCGTCGTCATCATCGGCGGCCTGGTCGGCGGTGGCGCGCTCGGTTACGACGTCGTCCTCGGTCTGGCGCAGGGCGACCTGGCCACCGGCCTCGTCGCGGGCACCGCGATCGTGTGCCTCGGCCTGCTGCTCGACCGTGTCACCCAGCCCGCGAAGGAGGCCTGAGATGCGATACCGACCCTTCCGCGGCGGGCGCGGCCGCCGCGGCGCGGCCCTGCTCTCCGCCGCTGCCGGACTCGCCGTCCTCTCCGGCTGCGGTGCGGCCGACATGACCCGGCAGGCCTCTCCGTACGCCGCCGCGCAGGACGCGAAGACGGTCACCCTGTCCGTCCAGTCCTGGGTCGGCGCGCAGGCGAACACCGCCGTGGCCGCCTACCTCCTCGAACACGAGCTGGGCTACCGCGTGGACACCGTGCAGGTCGACGAGGTCCCCGCCTGGGACGCGCTGAGCCAGGGGCGGGTCGACGCGATCCTGGAGGACTGGGGCCACCCCGAGCAGGAGAAGCGGTACGTCGAGGGCAAGAAGACGATCACCCGGGGCGGTGACCTGGGGGTGACCGGCCACATCGGCTGGTTCGTCCCCACGTACTTCGCCGAGGCCCACCCGGACGTCACGGACTGGAAGAACCTCGACAAGTACGCCGACCAGCTGCGCACCCCCGAGAGCCGGGGCAAGGGCCAGCTGATGGACGGTTCCCCGTCCTACGTCACGAACGACAAGGCGCTGGTGAAGAACCTGGGTCTCGACTTCGAGGTCGTCTTCGCCGGCTCCGAGGCGGCCCAGATCACCCAGATCAAGCAGTTCGCCAAGGAGGGCAAGCCCTTCCTGACGTACTGGTACGAGCCGCAGTGGCTCTTCGAGCGGGTGCCGATGACCGAGGTGAGGCTGCCCGAGTACACCGAGGGCTGCGCCGACGTCCCGGAGAAGGTGGCCTGCGCCTACCCGCACACGCCGCTGCAGAAGTACCTGAACGCGCGCTTCGCCGAGTCGGGGGGCGAGGCGGCCGCCTTCCTGAAGAGGTTCCGCTGGACCGAGGCGGAGCAGAACGAGGTGTCCCTGATGATCGCCGAGGAGAAGCTCTCACCGCAGGAGGCGGCGAAGAAGTGGGTCGAGCGCAACGAGCGCGTCTGGCGGCCGTGGCTGGGCTGACCGCCCGCGGGCCCTCCGTACGGTCCCGGCCCACCGGGGCGGGACCGTACGGGCCGGCCGGCGTCAGCAGTCCGGCGCGGGCAGGTCGACCGAGGCGAGTTTGGCCGGGTCGACGACGATGTGGATGCGGGTGATCCGGTCTTCGGCGACGGTGAAGGCGATGACGGAGAGAGGACTTCCGTCGGGGCTCCAGGACATGTGGCCGGGGCTGCCGTTGACCAGCACCGGGCGGTGGCGGGCGGCCTCGCGGGAGAACGTGCGGGCGCCGGCGGCGACCTTGGTGGCGCCCAGGGTGACGACCACGCCGTCGGGGGTGTCGACGGTCAGCTTCACGTTCGGGTCGAGCACGCGCAGGAGCGCTTCGAAGTCGCCGCCGAGGGCGGCGGCACCGAATGCCCGGACGACCTCCCGCCGGTCGTGTCCGGTGCCCGTCGGCCGGTCCGTGGCCCGGACCTTGCGGCGGGCCCGGCTGGCGGCCATCTTGGTGGCGTCGGTGGACCTGCCCAGGATCCGGCCGATTTCCTGGAACGGGACCGCGAACATGTCGTGCAGGACGAACGCCAGGCGTTCGCTCGGGGTGAGCGAGTCGAGCACGACGAGCAGGGCGAGACCGACCGAGTCCGCCAGCGCCACCCGCTCGTCCGGCGCGAGGTCGTCGTCGGGCGTCACCACGAGGTTCGCGAACTCTTCCTCGTAGGCGGTTTCGGGGTGGGACCGGCGGGATCTCAGGAGGTCCAGGCTGATCCGGCCGACCACGGTGGTCAGCCAGCCCGCCGGATTGCCGATGGTCCCCTCGTCCTGACGGACGAGGCGCAGCCAGGCTTCCTGGACCACGTCCTCGGCATCGGCGTGCGAGCCCAGCACGCGGTACGCGACGGCGCGCAGCCGGTCGCGCTGGGCTTCGAACGCCTCGGTCACGAGGCCGGACGGGTGTGCGGTCACGGCTTGCGCGGCTGACGCAGCGAGACCCGGTTGCCGTCGGGGTCCACGGCCTCTATGCGGAGCCCGAACGGATACTCCTCGGGTTCGGACCCTTCGAAGGTGACGCCGCGCCGGCGCATGATCTCGACGTCCTTTCGCAGATCGTCGGATTCGAGGATCACCGGACCGGGCACGCCGGCCGGCTGTCCCGTGCCTGCCGCCTGCGCCCACAGGATGATCTGGACCGGGCTGTCGGGAACGCCGACGGTGAGGAAGCGTCCGTCGGGCCCGGGGTAATCGATCCGCTTCTCCAGGCCGAGCCCGTGGGTGTAGAAGTCCAGCGCGCGGTCCTGGTCGGTGACGTAGATCGTCACGTACATGATGTCGGTCAGCATTCCGGTTCTCGATTCACTCGTCGGTGCGGTGGCCGTTCGTCTCCGGCCGTCACACCCATGACGGATGCCGACGGGGGAAGGTAACAGGACCGGTCTTAGTCTTACGATCATGGCTTTGCGACCCGACGAGTTTTTCGACCACGCACGTGCGGCCGCGGATGACGAGCTCCGGCTTCCGCTGGCAAGGATGACCGGGTGGGACGTCAGTCCCTTCGAGGCGGACGGGCTACGCGTCTCCGCTCTTCGCCCGCCCGTTCTGCCCGAGCCGCCGCGGCACGGCGAGGATCCGGCCGACTGCGACGAGTGCCGCTCGCGCGACGAAGGCATCTGGCTCGACGACCGCTGGCGCCTGGCCCGGATACCGGGCGTCGGCGTACCGCTGGTGCTGATGCTGTTCCCGCGCGACCACTACGACATGGCCGACCTGCCCGACGGACTGGCCGCCGAGCTGGGCGTGCTCACCACTCACATCGTGCGCCACGTGCAGGCGCTGCCGCACGTCTCGCGGGCCCACGTCTACCGGATCGGGGACGGGGCCGCACACCTGCACGTGTGGTTCTTCGCCCGGCCCGAAGGGCAGGCCCAGTTGTACGGGTCGTGGCTGCCCGTCTGGGACGACCTCCTGCCCGAATACCCGGCGGAAGCGGCCGACGCGGACGCGGCCGCCGTCGCCGACGCCCTGGTCGCCTCGTACGGAGGGCACCGCCGCACCACCGGCGGCGCATGAACCGCCGGCCGCCCCCACGCGCCGACGGCCACCCCCAGGGGGCCCGGAAACCCGGCTGACAGATCATCCGGGACCTGCTTATGATGCCGCCGATGAAGACCTACTCCTCTACCGGAACGGGGGAATCGTCCGCGCAAGGTGAGTGCTGATGGCACCTCACTTCGCGGAACCGATTCCGTCCCGCCTGCTCATGTGGCAACGCGTACGCGAGTACGCCGTTCCCCCGTCCATGATCGAGAACGCTGCGGCGCGCCGGGCCGCCGGTGACTGGGCGGGGGCCTGCGCCGCCGCCCGGATCGACGTCGATCTCGACCTGCATGCCGTGCGCGACCGCCACGGCACCGAACTCGCCGCCCGCGTGCGGGCCGATCTGCGCCGCCTGGCGCCCGATCTGCTGCGCTGGCACATGCCCCGGATCGCCCCCGACGGGCGTCTGCGGCCCGGCCTCACCCTCTGTCTGGCCCGTTACGCGGCCCCCGGTCACGCCGCACCCCGGCTCGTGGTGCGGACCCCGCCCGCCTGGGCGGACGCGGGCCAGCGAATGTCCCTGGCGCTCTGGGAGGGGCCCCGGGACGGTGCACCCGCACACCATCCCCACCCCCATCCCGACCGGCGCTTCCGGCTCGACCTGCACCGCCACCTCTGGGACGGCACGCGCAGCGCCGAACTGGCCGGAAGGTACTGGGCCGAGGAGGTGCCGTACGGGCCGGAACGCCGTGAGCCGGGGAACCACGCTCCCTCGCGGCCGCCGGACCACTGGGCCGCCGAGGCCGAGCTGCTGCTGCGGGCCGAGGGCCGTGGCCCCCGCGGCCCGCTCGCCGTACGGCTCGGCCCTCGCGGCCACGCCGTCTTCGAGCTCGTCGCCCCCGACGACAGCCACGCGCCGGTCCTGCGGCCGGTACGGGCGGTGCTGTCGGCGCGGGAGGCCGCGGCGCTCCCGGTGCTGCCGGAGGCCGCGGCCAGACCGCTGCCGGACTTCGAACTGCTGCGGGCCGGCCTGCTCCGGGCCGACCGGCTGCACCCGCTGGTCGCGGCGGTGCTGTCGGGCCCCGGCTCCGCCGGGCCGCCGGTTCTCGCGGGGGTTCCGGGCGGCTCCGGGGCGGCGGCGCCGGGCGCGGCGGCCGGAGCCACGGACCCGCACCGGGTCGACTGCCTCGGGGAGGTCCACCGGATCGCGCTGCGGGACGGGACGCTGGCGGCCGTCGACCACGAGCCGGCCCAACTGGCCCGTGAGGAACTGCTCATGGCGCTCGGCGGGCCCGGCCTGCCCTGCCTCCGGGCGATCGACACGGTCCACCGCAGCCCCGAGGCGCTGCCCGCCGTCCGCGAGCGGCTCGGCCACGGCGATGTGACCGGCGCCCTGGCCGTGGTCGAAGGGCTGCTCGGCACCGGCGCGGTCCTGCGTGAAGGTCCCCTGCGGGAGGCCCTGGAGGCGGCGGTGGCGGGCCGGCTCGACCACGGGCTCTTCCGCGCGGGGCTGGTGCCGGTGCATCCCGCCGCGCTCGTGGCGGGCGGTACGGGCCACCGGCCGCGGCTCGACCGCCGTGTCCCCTGGGACCTCCGCCGCAAGCAGGGCTCCCGTTCCCGCCCCCGGACCGGCCTTTACAGCTGACGGCCCGCACGGCACCCGGCCCCCGGGCCGCGGCCGTCGGGCGCACCGGCCCGGCTCCCCTTCCACGTACGTCCGGCACCGCGCGCCGCACCGGGGCCGCCCTCACGCGCCGCGCCGCCGACCACCTCCCGGACGGAACCCCCGTCCCCGAACCCGCACAGGTGATGACCATGACCTCTGGCATTCTTCTCCCCGCCCTCCCCGACCACCCCGCCCTCCCCGATCACCCCGATCGCCCCCAGCTCTCGCTCGCCGAAGACCTCCTGACCCTCCTGCGGACCACCACCACGGAGCCGCGCCCCGATGAGCAACTGGAGGCGCTGGCCCTGGCCGTGGCCGCGGACCTGCCCGTCCTTCTGTGGGGCGAGCCCGGCATCGGGAAGACCGCCGCCCTGACCCAGCTCGCCGCCTCCCTGGGACTGCCCCTGACGACCGTGATCGCCAGCGTCCACGAGCCGACCGACTTCTCCGGCCTGCCCGTCCTGGGCGAGGACCCGGCCGAGAACGGGGTGCCCATGGCGCCGCCGCAATGGGCCGTGGAGCTGGTTCGCGCCGGCCGGGGGCTGCTCTTCCTCGACGAGCTGTCCACCGCCACCCCCGCCGTCCAGGCCGCGTTGCTGCGCGTCGTCCTGGAGCGGCGGGTGGGCGCGCTGCAACTGCCGCCCGGCGTGAGGATCGTGGCCGCCGCCAATCCCCGCGCCTCGGCCGCGGACGGCTGGGAGCTGAGTCCGCCCCTGGCCAACCGCTTCGTGCACCTCTACTGGGTGCACGACCGGGAGGTGGTGGTGCGCGGCCTCGGCGGGGTCTGGCCGCGTGCGGAGCTGCCCCGGCTGGACCCGGCGGGGCTGACCGAGGCGGTGGCGTTCGCCCGCCGCGCGGTCTGCGGCTTCCTGAACGCCCGGCCCACGCTGATCCACCGGCTGCCGACCACCGAGACCCGGCGCGGCGGCGCTTGGCCCTCGCCCCGCAGCTGGGAGGCCGCGATGACGCTGCTCGCCTTCGGCACGGCCGCCGCCGTCTCCCGCGACGTGCTGGCGCTGCTGGTCAGGGGCGCGGTCGGCGACGGCCCCGGCCTCGAACTGCTCGCCCACATCGACCGGATGGAGCTGCCCGACCCGGACGCGCTGCTGGCCGACCCGGCCGCCGCCGAACTGCCGGAGCGCGGCGACCTGCGCCAGGCCGCGCTCGAAGCCGTGGTCGCCGCCGTCGGAGCGCGCCCGGAACGGGAGCGCTGGGAGGCGGGCTGGGCGGTCCTCGTCCGGGCGTTGGAGACCGGCGCACCGGATCTGCTGGTCGGCCCGGCGAAGGCGCTGGCCGCTCTCCGACGCGACGGCTGGGAGGTGCCGGAGACGGTGGAGCGGCTCACCGCGGTGGTCGGCCTCGCGCGGCGGGCGGAGGACTCCGTGGCCCGCACCGCGAAGGGCAGCGCCGGCACGGCGGGCGGGGGCCGATGAGCACCCCCGCGCGCCCGCACCCGCGCCCGCGCCCCATGTCCCCTCCCCCGCCCCCGCGCCCCGTACGGGTCGCGGTCCCCGGCCCGCCGCCGGACCCCGCGGTCCCGCTGGACACGGAGAAGCTGCTGGCCGCCCGGCTGCACGCGGCCGCCGTCCGCCCGTACCTCGCCGGAGCGCTGTTCGCGCTGCACGTGGTGGAGGACGGGTCGGTGCCCACGATGGCGGTGGACGCCCACTGGCGCTGCTACGTCTCCCCGTCCTTCGTGGCGCGCACCCCGCTGGAGGACCTGGCGGGTGTGTGGGTGCACGAGGTCTCCCACCTGCTGAGGGACCATCACGGGCGCAGTGAGCGGTACGCGCGGGAGCACGGGGAAGGCGGGCCGGGGCAGCGGCTGCGGCAGAACCTCGCCGCCGACTTCGAGATCAACGACGACATCTACGGCGACGGCCTGCCCGTGCCCGCGGGGGCCGTGCGGCCGGCCATGATGGGCCTGCCCGACGGGTTGCTGATGGAGGAGTACCTGAGCCGGTTCTCGCTGGCCGCCCGCACCCCGCTGCTGACCTGGCTGGACTGCGGCAGCGGCGCCGACGGCCGGGCGCGGCCGTGGGAACTGGGGCCGGAGGGCGCGCACGGACTGACCCGGCAGCAGCGGGACGCCGTCCGCTTCCGGGTGGCCGAGGCGATCACCGGCCGGCCGGGGGACGCCCCGGAGGGCTGGCGGCGGTGGGCCGACGAGGCCTTCCATCCCCCGCAGCCGTGGCGGCAGCTGCTCGGCGCGGCGGTGCGGGCGGCCGCGGGCGGGCCCGGGGCGGGCGAGGACCACAGCTACCGGCGCCCGTCCCGGCGCTCCGCCGGGGTTCCGGGGGTCGTGCTGCCCAGCCTGCGCCGGATGCCGCCCAGGGTCTGCGTGGTGATCGACACCTCCGGATCGGTCAGCGACGCCGAACTCGGCACCGCGCTGCTGGAGGTCGCGGCGATCTCACGGGCGGTGGGCGGCCGCCGCGACCTGGTCTCGGTGATCTCCTGCGACGCGGCGGCGGGGGTCGCCGTACCGCTGTGCCGCGCCGAGAACCTGGAACTGGTCGGCGGCGGCGGTACGGACCTCAGGTCGGGGTTCGCCCGGGCGCTGCGGTGCCGCCCCCGCCCGGACGTGATCGTCGCCCTGACGGACGGGCAGACGCCCTGGCCCTCCGCCCAGCCGTCCTGCCGTACGGTCGTCGGCCTCTTCCCCCGGCCGGCCCGCTCCGTCGACGAGGAGGACCCGGACTACGTTCCCGACGCCCCGCCCCCCTGGGCCCGCGTCGTCCACCTGGGCTGACCGCGTGGGTGGCGCCGCCGGGGCCTGGCACGGAAACCGGCCGTCGTGGTCGCGGGTACGCGTCCCCGTATCGGTCGGGGGGTGGGGTCGCGGAACGTACGGTCGGCAGGTGCCGGGCGGGTCCGGCCCCGTCGGACAGCGAACCGGCGGCGCGCAGCAGGCCGACGCGGAAGGGCTGGTCCAGGCCAATCGGCCGCACGTCGGTCCGCCCCTTCCCCAGGAGGCTCAAAACAGTGCTGCCGAACGATCCGCGAGCTGGTGAAGTCGTCCACCGGTGCCCCGACGGGGCATATGTGACCGGACGGCAGAAGGAGAACCGTGCCCACTCCCAGGAAACTCACCGCCCTGCTCGCGGTCGGCGTCCTCGCTGCGGGAACCCTCGGCGGGGCTGCTTCCGCCGCGGCGGCCGCGACGTCCCGGCCGGCAGGGGTGGCGCCGGCCGCCGCGGCGTCGTGCATAAGCGGCGCTTGGAGGTACGACGGATACAGGTTCGCCCCCGAGGGGGACGGCTACTACGTGACGACCAACCGGTGCTCGGACATCCAGGTCCAGCCGGACCGGGACACGACGCTGAGGCTGTGCTACCTGAAAAACCGGGACGAGGACAAGAAGGTCTGCAAGGACTGGGTGACGGTCAAGCCCGGCAGGTGGAAGGTCCTGGGGACGGACTTCGGCGACGGCACCTACTTCTACATCGACTTCCCCAACTCCGACACCCTCAAGACGGGTCTGGTCGCTGCCTGACGCCCCCAGGGCAGCCCGGGCCGGGGGGTACTCAGCTCCGGGCCGCCTTGCGGGCCCGGAAGGCCGCCGCCTTGACCCGGCTGCGGCAGGCCGTGGAGCAGAAGTGGCGGACCGTGTTGCGAGAGGCGTCCACGTACACCCGGTCGCAGTGCGGGGCCGTGCAGACGCCGAGGCGTCCGGCGAGGTCACTGCCGATCGCCAGGGCGAGAGCGGTGGCGCATCCGGCGCTCCAGCCCACGGCGAGACTGTCGTCGGAGCCGTGGAAGTGCACCTGCCAGGGCTCGCCCGCGACGCGGTCGAGTTGCGGGCGGGCGCCGGTGGTGCGCAGCAGGGCGTTCACCAGTCGGGCCGCCTGGTCGATGCGGCCCCCGTCGACGGCCTCGAAGACCGCCCGCATCTGCCGGGCGGTGCGCGCGAGGTGGACGGCGTGCTCCGGGGCGACCGCGGAGCGGTCCGGCGAGGGCGGCAGGGCGTCGTGAACCGCTTGCGGGAGCTGGTCTCCGTGCGGAGCGGTGTAGGGGCGGCCCTGCCGGGTGCCGTCGGTCAGCGCATTCACGAGGGAGACGCTCGCATCGAGCAGCGCCACCACGTGACCATCGAACATCACTTGACCGGTTACTCCTTTGACCTCTAGCCTGCACGCGCAACCGACGATAGCCGTTTCGCCGGTCACGCGCGAGGGGGGTTTCGTGAGGTCCGCGCAGAACCGGAACCCCCTGCCGCGTACGGTGCGGCTGCTGGTCGCGGCCCGAGCGGTGAACCGGCTGGGGGCGTTCTCCCTGTCGTTCCTCACCGTGCTGATCACGACGGGCTTCGGTGCCAGTACCGCTGTGGCCGGCTACGTCAGCGCCGCTTTCGGGCTCGCCACGATCCCTTCGCGCCTGATCGGCGGCCGCCTTGCCGATCGCATCGGCCGGCGCCGCACGATCGTGGCCGGCCTGACCGGGTGCGCGGTGGCACAACTGGGCATCGCCTCGGCCGGCGGACTGGTGGCGGCGGCCTGCTTCGCGGTACTGATGGGGTTGGCCTTCGAGGTCTACGAGCCGCCGAGTCAGGCGGTGATCGCGGATGCCGTCCCGCCCGGCGAGCAGGTCCGCGCCCATGGCCTGTTGAACGCCGCGCTGGCCGTGGCCGGCATGGGAGCGGGCCTCCTCGCGGCCGGGCTGGGCCGCTGGGACCTGCGATGGCTCTTCGTGGTGGATGCCCTCAGCTGCCTGCTCTGCGCGCTGACCGTGCACCTGCTCCTGCCCGCGGACCACCGCGCCGCGACAGCGCCGACGGAGCCGGCCGCCGCCATCACCCCATGGCGGGACCGTGCGTTGCTCGTGATGCTCGCGGCAGGGACCCTGCTCGCGGTGGTCCACCTCCAGATCGTGATCGGGCTGCCCCTGTCCCTGGAACTCCGCGGACTGCAACCCGCCGACGCCGGACTGCTGTTCACCACGTCCGCCCTCACCATCACCGCGGGGCAGCCGCTGCTGAGGCTCGAGCGCCTCGCCACGCTCCCGGCACCCGCCGCCTTCGCCGGCGGCTATCTCCTGATGGCCCTCGGCCTCGCCGGGTACGCGCTCGCGCACGGCCTCCCCGGCCACATCGCGGCGACCGTCACATGGAGCGTGGGCGACCTGCTCCTCGTGGGCCGCGCGTACGCGCTCGTCGCGAACATGGCCCCCGCCGCCGGGAAGGCGCGGTACCTGGCGGTCTACGGCACGAGCTGGGGCATCGCCGGGATCGCCGCCCCGCTCGTCGGCACCCAGCTGCTCGCGCGTGCCGGAGCTGCCGGGCTGTGGGGGGCGATGTCCTTCGCCTGTCTGGTCCTCGCGGCCCTGCATCCCGTCTGGGTCCGCACCGTCGGCGACGGCCTCGCACGGAACGCCGGGCCCGCTCGGGATCAGGCGGGCCGTCCGTAGCCGTCGGCCCCGGTCGTCGTCCCGCCGACGGGCCCGGGGGCCGCTGCACGGGCAGTGGGCGCCGGGGGCTCGGCCGGGCCGGGTCTGCGGGGAGGCATGGACGCGGCCGTGGGCTTGCCTGCGACGGGACGACGGAGCGGTGCCGTGCCGGCGGCCCGCGGGCGGTGTCCCGGTGAGGGGTGCCGCCCGCGGTCACCAGCCGCGGTGGTCGCCGGTCTGGCGAGACGTGCCGCCGTCACTGGCGCGTGTGTCCCCGATCTCCGTTCCCAAACCCCGTCACCGGCAACCGGGTTCGGGCCGGACGCGCCTTACCCGCCCGGCGGCGGCACGGAGCCGCGGGCCGGGGCGCGGCGTCCGCGACGGAGCGGGCAGTGCCACCAGTGGCGGCGGCGCGGGTGCACGGCCCGGCCCAGCCGGCGGCCCAGGAGGAGGTAACCCAGCAGCGCGCCCGCGGTGTTGAGGAGGACGTCGTCCACGTCGAAGGCGCGGCCCGCGACCAGGGCGCCCTGGATCAGCTCGACGAGCGTCATGACGGCGGCCGTCACCGCCGCCACCCTCAACAGCCCGCGCGCCTGCGGGAGGAGGACCGGGAGCAGTACTCCGAACGGGATGCCGAGCACTACGTTCCCGCCGAGCTGTTCGGCGGCCTCCCTGACGGACGCGCCGTCGAGGTACAGGCCGATCGAGGCGTCCGGGTGGGTGTTGCTGTGCGCGATCCCGGCCGAGGCGGCCGACGGCTCCAGGGTGACGCGCGCCAGGACCAGGCTGAACAGGACGGTCCCGGCGAAGGCGCCCAGCCGTACGGCCCGGTGGTGGTTTGGGGTGCCGGGCGGCGGGCAACAGCGCGTGCATGGCTGAGCTCGGGGATCACCGCGGAAGCCCGGACACGGGAACGGTCACCACGAAGGTACCGGCGCGGCTGGACCGGCTGCCCTGGTCGCGCTGGCACTGGATGATCGTGGTCGGGCTGGGCACCGTGTGGATCCTCGACGGGCTGGAGGTGACCGTCGTCGGCAACATCGCCGGACGCCTCTCCGAGGACGGCAGCGGCCTCTCCGTCACCGACGCCCAGGTCACCGGCGTCGCCGCCGCGCTCTACGTGGCCGGGGCGTGCTCGGGGGCCCTGGTCTTCGGCCGGCTCACCGACCTCTTCGGCCGCAAGAAGCTCTTCCTGGCCACCCTCGGCCTCTACCTCGCCGCGACCGCCCTGACCGCCGTGTCCTTCTCGCCCTGGTGGTTCTTCCTCTTCCGCTTCCTCACCGGTTTCGGCATCGGCGGCGAGTACGCGGCCATCAACTCCGCGATCGACGAGCTGATCCCGAGCAAGTACCGGGGACGGGTCGACCTGATCATCAACGGCAGCTTCTGGCTCGGGGCGGTGGCCGGTGCGCTGCTGTCCGTGGTCGCGCTGGACACGGACGTGTTCCCGGCGTGGCTGGGCTGGCGGCTCACCTTCGCCCTCGGCGTGGTCCTGGGCCTGGTGATCCTCCTGGTCCGCCGGCACGTACCCGAGAGCCCCCGCTGGATGTCCATCCACGGCCGGGCGCGCGAAGCCGAGGAGCTGGTCACCGACGTCGAACGGCAGGTGGAGGCGGAGAAGGGGGAGCGGCTGCCCGAGCCCGACGAGGCGATCACCGTGACCCGGCGCCACAGCATCGGCTTCGGCCTGATCGCCCGGACCGTCTTCCGCTCGTACCCGCGGCGCGCCGTCCTCGGGCTGTCGCTCTTCATCGGTCAGGCGTTCCTCTACAACGCGATCACCTTCGGGTTCGGCACGATCCTGATCCGGTTCTTCGACGTCTCCAGTGGCGTCACCGGCTACTACTTCGCCGTCGTCGCGTTCGGCAACTTCCTCGGGCCGCTGCTGCTCGGCCGGTTCTTCGACACGGTCGGGCGGCGGCCGATGATCGCGGGCACGTACGTGCTGTCGGGGCTGTTGCTGTTCGGCACGGCCTGGCTGTTCGGCGCGGGCAGGCTCACGGCACTGACCATGACGGCCTGCTGGTGCGTGGTGCTGTTCTTCGCTTCGGCGGGGGCGAGTTCGGCGTACCTGACGGTGAGCGAGATCTTCCCGATGGAGACGCGGGCGATGGCCATCGCGTTCTTCTACGCGATCGGCACGGCCGCCGGCGGTATCTCGGGGCCGCTGGTCTTCGCCGGCCTCACCTCCAGCGGGGTCCGTTCGGACACCGTGCTGGCCTTCTGCGTCGGGGCGGCGCTGATGGTCGCCGCGGGACTCGTCGCCGTCTTCTACGCGGTGGCCGCCGAGGGGCGTTCGCTGGAGCGGATCGCCACCCCGCTGTCGGTCCGGTCCGACACCGCCTGAGCCGCCCGGCCGCCCGGCCGACGGGGCGGCCGGGCGACGGGGCGGCACGGCTCAGTCGACCTGTACGCCGATGACGCAGGTGTCGTCGTCGGTGTCGGACCAGCTCTCGGTGAGCAGCGCGTCGAGCCGGCCGTCGAGGTCCCCGGCGCCGGTGGCGGCGGTGTCCAGCAGATGGGCCAGGGAGTCCTGCACGGAGGCGTCCCGGCGCTCGACCAGTCCGTCCGTGAACATCAGCAGGGTGTCCTTCGGTTCGAGACGGACCTCCCCCTCGGCGTAGGTGACGTCGGGCAGCGCTCCGAGGAGCAGGCCCTCGATGAGGGGGAAGGCGCTGGCCTCGCCCTTCCTCACGAGTACCGGCGGCAGGTGTCCGGCGCGCGCCCAGCGCATGACGCGGGTGCGGGGGTCGTAGAGGCCGCAGACGGCCGTGGCGGTGACCTGCTTGGTCAGGTGGTGGGTGACCGTGTTGAGCCAGGACATCAGCTGGGCGGGGCCGGCGCCGGTGACGGCGAGGCCGCGCAGGGCGTTGCGGAGGACGACCATGCCGGTGGCGGCTTCGATGCCGTGTCCGGCGACGTCGCCCACCGAGAGCATGATCAGGCCCGAGGGCAGGACCAGCGTGTCGTACCAGTCGCCGCCGACCAGGGACTCCGTCTCCGCCGGCCGGTAGCGGACGGCGACGCGCAGCCCCGGCGCCTCGATGTGGTGGTGCGGGGGCATGATGGCGTGCTGGAGCTGGAGGGCGAGCCTGTTGCGTTCGGCCGATTCGGCTTCGGTGAGGGCGAGTTGGTCCCGGGTCGCGGCGAGCGCCACCTCGGTCCAGTGCTGGGCGGAGATGTCCTGGTACGCACCGCGCAGGGCGTGCAGCCGCTGTGCCGCGTCGAGTACGGGTTCGGCGACGACCCGGATGTGGCGCAGGATGCCGTCGGACCTTCGCAGGCGCAGGTTGACGGAGGCGGGACGCCGGTAGCGCAGCACGGCGCGCAGGAAGCGGCCGAGGGCGGCGGAGTCGTCCGGGTGGGCGTGGTCGGGCAGGTCGCGCAGCGGTACGGGGGACGCGGTGGCCGGCAGTCCGTGGAGGGCGTAGAGCTCGGAGTTCCAGGTGATCTCGCCGGTGGCGAGGTTCTCCTCGAAGCCTCCGATGCGGCCCAGGCGCTGGGCGTGCTGGAGCAGGTTGGCCAGCCGGGCGGTCTCGTCCTCGATCCGCCAGACGAGCAGGACGGCGGCGCCGTGCCGGCTGACGCTGATGTCGGCGACCGAGGTGAGCGGGATCTGGTCGACCAGCGCGGTCAGGCTGACGCGTTCGGCCCGGAAGGGCTCGCCGGTGGCGTGCACCCGCTCGATGGTGTCGAAGAGCCCGCTCTCGCCGGCGGCCATCGGGTAGGCCTCCAGGAGCAGTGCGCCGTTGACGTCCGCGCGCGGACGGCCCACGGGGTCGACGAAGCGGCTGTTCGCGTGGCGGATGCGGAAGTCCGCGAGTCGGCCGTCGGCATCGAGGACGGGGGTCAGGATGATGGTGGGGTCGTGCAGTCCCTCGGCGAGGTCGATGAGTTCCGAGACGTCGGGGAGCAGTCCCTCCGGCGCGGCCGCTTCGGGCGGGGACGCCGTGTCGAGGGTGTGGGCGCACAGTTCGGCCAGCGCCTCCACCTGGCGCTGGATCTGCGGGGGCTGCGGTGGCAGGGGCCGCGGCCAGCAGACTTCGAGTACGCCCTGTACGCGCCCGCCGGTCCCGGCGGGTACGGCCATCCGGCCGCCTTCGGGCCATTGGAGGCGCCCGATCGAGGGGATGCCCTCGCGTCCGAGGTCGGCGAGGGTGACGGGGGCGCGTTCACGCAGGGCCAGGCGGGGAACGGTGGAGACGCCCGGGGGCACGTGACGCCAGCGGGAGGCTTCCTCGGAGGGGAATCCGGCGTGGCCCGCGAGGGCCAGTGAGCCGTCGGGGGCCGCGGCCCACACGGCCACGGCGACCGCTCCCAGCGGGGTCAGGGCGTTGGCGAGCAGGGATTCGGCCACGGCCTGGGTGTCGGCGGCGGCGGCGAGCACTCCGCTCTCGGCGGTGCGCAGGCGCACCGACAGGGTGGAGGCCGTCCCGGCCGGCGGGGCGGCCGCGGTGCGTTCGACGAACTCGGCCGCGACCTCGCTGACGTGGTCGCGGGCGGCCTGGTTGACGATGTCGGCGGCGAGTTCGAGGGGGGAGAGCCCCGCCTCGCGGCACAGCTCGTCGAGCTGGTGGGCGGCGGCGGCCGGGGTGCAGTCGAGCCGCCCCATCAGGATGCCCTTGGCCAGCTCGACCAGGGCCCGGCCGTCGGCCGCCGCATGGGCCTCGCGTACCTCTCGGCGCAGCCGCTCGACCGTGGCGACGAGGCGCCCCAGCGGGGTCGGCGCCTGCTTCGGGAGGGAGGGCGGCGGCCCTTCTCCGGGCCGGCCTTCGGGGGTCCGGGAGGTGTGGGAGTAGGTCACCGGACGGCCGGCCCCTCGTCGTGGGGGCCGGGGCCGGTCAGCCAGTGGCGGACGCGGCCGATGAGGTCGTCGGCGTCGACCGGCTTGGTGACGTAGTCGCTGGCCCCGGCCGCCAGGCTCTTCTCCCGGTCGCCGGGCATCGCCTTGGCCGTGACGGCGATGATGGGCAGCTCGGCGTGCGCGGGCATGCGGCGGATCTCCGCGGTCGCCGCGTAGCCGTCGAGCTCGGGCATCATCACGTCCATCAGGATGAGGTCGATGCCGGGGTTGCGGGTGAGCGTCTCGATGCCCTTGCGGCCGTCCTCGGCGTGGAGCACGTGCACGCCGTGGAGTTCGAGGATGCCGCTGAGGGCGAACAGGTTGCGGGCGTCGTCGTCGACGACGAGGACGGTGCGCCCTGCCAGGTCCCCTTCGGGCACGGGTGGCGTCTCCTCGCCCTCGGGCACCGCGTGCGCGAGTGGCAGCACCTCGCCGGGCCGGTCGGCGGACAGGTGCAGGACGATGCGTTCGCGGAGCTCGTCGAGGCTGCTGAGCAGTTCCACGCGGCGGGACGGGAGCCGTTCGCGCAGGGCCTCGCCCGGGCCGTTCTTCAGGCGGGGGTTGTTGTGGGCGAGGACCGGCAGCGAGCTGAGCGCCGGGTCCCCGTCGAGCGCGTCGAGGAAGCGCAGGGCTTCGCCACCGGGCATGTCGAGTTCGAGGACGACGCAGTGGAACGGCTCGGACGCCAGCACCGCGGCGGCTTCTCGCGAGCTGGTGGCGCCGACCACCTGGATGCCGTGCTGCTCCGCGCCCGGGGCGGGGCGCGGTACGAGGTCGCGTTCGGCGCTCTCGGCGACGAGGGAGAGCAGGCCGCCCTGGCGCTCCTCGATGACGAGGAGGCGGCGGGCCTGCCGCTGCGGTCCGCCCGAGGTCTCGCCGGCGCCCTCGCGCCGCTGGCCGGGCAGCTCGTACGCGGTGGTCCCCGGGGCCGGCGCCGGGGCCGCGGAGAGGGGGACTCCGGGGTCCCCTTCGAACTCGGCGTGGCTGACCGGGAGGTAGAGGGTGAAGGTGCTGCCCTGGCCGGGGGTGCTCTCCGCCGCGACGGCGCCGCCCAGCAGTTGGGCGATCTCTCGGGTGATGGAGAGGCCGAGTCCGGTGCCCCCGTACTTGCGGCTGGTGGTGCCATCGGCCTGTTGGAAGGCGCCGAACACGGATTCCAGCTGCTGTTCGGGGATGCCGATGCCGGTGTCGCGGACGCGGAAGGCCATCAGGCTCCCCCGGCGGAGCAGCCCGGCGGGCACCTCGGAGTCGGTGGCCCGTTCGATGCGCAGTTCGACGCCGCCGCGCTCGGTGAACTTGACCGCGTTGGACAGCAGGTTGCGCAGGATCTGGCGCAGCCTGGCGTCGTCGGTGAGGAGGGCGGCGGGGGCGTCGGGGGCGGTGGTGACGGTGAAGTCGAGGCTCTTCTGGGTGGTCATCGGCCGGAAGGTGGCTTCGACGTAGTCCAGCAGCTGCGGCAGGTGGACCCGCTCGGGGTGGATGTCCATCTTGCCCGCCTCGACCTTGGAGAGGTCGAGGATGTCGTTGATCAGCTGGAGCAGGTCGGAGCCGGCCGAGTGGATGATGCCCGCGTACTCGACCTGCTTCGAGGTGAGGTTGCGGGTGGGGTTCTGGGCCAGGAGCTGCGCGAGGATGAGCAGGCTGTTGAGCGGGGTGCGCAGTTCGTGGCTCATGTTCGCCAGGAACTCCGACTTGTACTTGGAGGCCAGCGACAACTGCCGGGCGCGTTCCTCCAGTTCCTGCCGCGCCTGTTCGATCTGCAGGTTCTTGGCCTCGATGTCGCGGTTCTGGCTGGCCAGCAGGGCGGCCTTCTCCTCCAGTTCGGCGTTGGAGCGCTGCAGCTCCTCCTGCTGGTCCTGGAGTTCGGCGGAGCGGGCCTGGAGTTCGGCGGTCAGGCGCTGGGACTCGCCGAGGAGTTCGTCGGTGCGCGCGTTGGCGACGATGGTGTTGACGTTGACGCCGATGGTCTCCATCAGCTGGCTGAGGAAGTCGCGGTGGACGGGGGTGAAGGCCGAGAAGGAGGCGAGTTCCATCACCCCGAGGACCTGGTCGTCGACGACGATCGGCAGGATCATCAGGCTGCCCGGGGTGGTGTGGCCGAGCCCGGAGGAGATGACGTAGTTCGCGGGAACCTGGTCGGTGGCGATGGTCCGGCGGCTGCGGGCCGCCTGTCCGACGAGGGAGTCGCCGAGGGCGAAGCGTACGGCCACCCCGTCGGACGCGGAGCGGCCGTACGAGCCGACGAGCGTGAGCATCGTGCCCTGCCGGGTGTCCTCGGCCAGGTAGAAGGCGCCGTACTGGGCGGCGACGAGCGGGGTCAGCTCGTCCATGACGAGTTCGGCGACGACCGCGAGGTCGCGGTGGCCCTGCATCAGGCCGGAGATCCGCGCGAGGTTGGACTTGAGCCAGTCCTGCTCCTGGTTGGCGCGGGTGGTCTCCCGCAGCGAGCCGACCATGGAGTTGATGTTGTCCTTGAGGTCGCCGACCTCTCCGGGCGCTTCCACGGTGATGGAGCGGGTGAGGTCGCCCTCGGCGACGGCGCTGGTGACGGCGGCGATGGCCCGGACCTGCCGGGTGAGGTTGCCGGCGAGCTCGTTGACGTTCTCGGTGAGCCGTTTCCAGGTGCCGGATACGCCTTCCACCTCGGCCTGACCGCCGAGGCGGCCCTCACTGCCGACCTCGCGCGCCACACGGGTGACCTCGGCGGCGAACGCGGACAGCTGGTCGACCATCGTGTTGATGGTGGTCTTCAGCTCCAGGATCTCGCCGCGCGCGTCCACGTCGATCTTCTTCGACAGGTCGCCGTTGGCCACGGCCGTGGTGACGAGCGCGATGTTGCGGACCTGGTTGGTCAGGTTGTTCGCCATGGAGTTGACGTTGTCGGTGAGGTCCTTCCAGGTCCCGGCCACGTTGGGCACGCGGGCCTGGCCTCCGAGGCGGCCCTCGGTGCCGACCTCGCGCGCCACCCGCGTCACCTCGTCGGCGAACGCCGAGAGCGTGTCGACCATCGTGTTGATGACCTCGGCCAGCGCGGCGACCTCGCCCTTCGCCTCCACCGTGATCCTCTGCGACAGGTCGCCGCGGGCCACGGCGGTGGCGACCTGGGCGATGGACCGCACCTGGCCCGTCAGGTTGGACGCCATCACGTTGACGTTGTCGGTGAGGTCCTTCCAGGTCCCGGACACCCCGCGGACAGTGGCCTGGCCGCCGAGGTTGCCCTCGGTGCCGACCTCGCGCGCCACCCGCGTCACCTCGGCGGCGAACGCGGACAGCTGGTCGACCATCGTGTTGATGGTCGTCTTCAGCTCCAGGATCTCGCCGCGCGCGGTGACGGTGATCTTCTGGGAGAGGTCGCCCTGGGCGACGGCGGTGGCGACCTGGGCGATGGACCGCACCTGCGCGGTCAGGTTTCCCGCCATGAAATTGACCGAATCCGTAAGGTCCAACCAGGCTCCGCCGACCCCGGGGACCTCGGCCTGGCCGCCCAGCGTCCCCTCCGTGCCGACCTCGCGCGCCACCCGCGTCACCTCGGAGGTGAACAGCGACAGCTGGTTGACCATCCCGTTGAAGACGGTGGCGATCTCCCCGAGGAGCCCTTCCGCCGCGTCGGGCAGCCGCGTGCGGAAATCCCCGTCCCGCACGGCCGTCAGCCCCTCCAGCAGCAGGCGCAGCTCGGACTCGGTGATGCCGCCCTCGCCTGCTGCCACTGGCGCTCCGCCCGGTGCGACCGCGCCGGTCCGCTCAGCCATCTCCAACCCCACTCTCGCCGTACCCGACCGGTGAAGGCTAACCCCCGCCGCGGAGCCCCCCGGCCGTCACCGGCCGAGGGCGTCCTCGACACCGGAGTGCAGCGACAGGACCGTGTCCGCGCCGGTCAGGGCGAACAGGCGGCGCAGTTGTTCGCCCGGGGCGGCGATCCGAAGCTCCGTCAGACGGTGCAGCCGCAGCAGCAGGTTGAGGAACGAGGAGTCGCCGAAAGTGACCGAACTCGCATCCAGGACCACCACCCGGTGCCGGCCGGCGGCGGCGGTCAGGGCCTCCTCCAGCGAGGGCAGGGTGTCCTGGTCCAGCTCCCCGCGCGCCACGACGACCCAGCCGGGCCCCGCCGGGTAGCCGCCCCCGACCACGCCGTCTCCCTGCGCGTCCTCTGCTCCGGTCATGTCCGCCTCCCCGGATCTCACCTGTACGGGTTCCGGAATGGAGTATGCATGCCGGCCCTCCCGGCGACGACGCCCCCCTCCGCGGAGCGCGGCCCCCGTGGCGAGGGTCACGTTCCGGTACGTGTAAGGCCCTGATCCGGGGGCAGGAGCGCGGCGGCAGTCATCGGCAGCAACAGGGAGGGAACCGCCACCATGCCTCGTTCGGCAGCAGCCGTAAGCCCTGATCGTGCGACGGACCGCCAGGCGCCGGGCTGTACCCCGCCCGCGGGAGGGGAGTCGCCGGCGGTATCGCCGCTGCCCCGTGTGGAGCAGGCCCGGGAGATCGCGCCGGCGGACGCCCGTGAACTGTCGAGGCTGTTCTTCGGGAAGCTGCGCAGCCTGGAGGAAGGCACGCGGGAGTACCAGTACGCCCGCAACACGCTGATCGAGATGAACCTCTCCCTCGTGCAGTACGCCGCGCGCCGGTTCCGTGCCCGGGCCACCGGGGGCGGGCTCGACATGGACGACATCATCCAGGTCGGAACCATCGGGCTGATCAAGGCCATCGACCGCTACGACCCCGACCGCGAGGTCGAGTTCTCCACGCTCGCGCTCCCGTACATCACCGGCGAGATCAAGCGGCACTTCCGCGACACCACCTGGGCCGTCCACGTCCCGCGCCGCCTCCAGGAGCTGCGCTCCGAGCTCGCCAAGGCCCAGGAGTCCCTCACGGAGAGCCTGAACCGGGCCCCGACCGTCAGGGAGGTCGCCCGGTACCTCGACCTGTCCGAGGAAGAGGTGATAGACGGCCTGGTCGCCGCGAACGGCTACACCAGCGGCTCCCTGGACACCGCCGGCGACGCCGAGGAGACCCAGGGGACGGGCCGCCCCGCCCGCGCACTGGCCGAGAAGCTCGGCGGCACCGACCCCGCCATGGAGCTCTTCGAGGACTTCCACACGCTCGCCCCGCTGCTGCGCCGGCTGGAGCCGCGGGACCGGCTGATCCTGAGCATGCGGTTCGGGCAGGAGAAGACGCAGGCCGAGATCGGCGCCGAACTCGGCATCTCACAGATGCAGGTGTCCCGGCTGCTCTCCCGGACACTGGCCCGGCTGCGCGCCGGAATGCTCACCTCGTAGGAGTCATGGTGGCCCTGACAGCCGTACCGCTGGGAGACCGCGCGGGCACGCGCCTCTGCGGCAGCGGGGACCTCGACACCCGGCAGGCACTGGGCGCGGCGCTGGCCGCGCTGGGCCGGATCCCGGGTTCCGTCGTACACCTCGACCTGTCCGCCGTGAGCTTCCTCGACACGGCAGCCGTGGCCGCCCTGGTGCAGGCGTCGGCCCTCCTCCGCTGCCAGGGCCGGTGCCTGCTGCTCCACGACCCGCCGTACTCGCTCCGCAAGGTCATGGAGATGTTCCCGGACGAATGTGCCGCGCTGGAGGTCGCAGCATGATCACAGTTCCTGCGGCCGACGGCCCCGGGGCCTTCGTCCATCCCGCGCTGTTCTACCGCGGCCCCGACGAATACCTCGCCGGGGTGGGCGGTTTCGTGCGGGCCGCGCTCGCGGCGGACGAGCCGGTCCTGGTCGCGGTACCGGGACTCCGGCTGGACCCGCTGCGGGAGGACCTCGGCGGCGGGGCGGGCGTCGAGTTCGCGGACATGACGCGGCTGGGACGCAATCCCGGCCGGATCCTCGCCGCGCTGCGGGATTTCTCCGAACGGCACGAGGGGCGGCCCGCGCGCATCGTCGGCGAGCCGATCTGGCCGGGCCGTACGCGGGCCGAGGTGCTGGAGGCCACGCGCCACGAAGCCCTCATCAACACCGCGTTCGCGGGCCGCGACGCCACCGTCCTGTGCCCGTACGACGTGGCCGCCCTCTCCCCCGGCGTGGTCGCCGACGCCCGCCGTACGCACCCCACGGTCATCGAGGGCGGCCACGAACTGCCGAGCCCGGGCTACACCGACGCCTCGGTGGTCAGCGGCGACTGCGACGTCCCGCTGCCCGAACCCGGCCCGGGAACGGCCCGCCTCGACTACGCGACCGGGGACCTGGCCCGGGTACGCGAGTTCGCCGAGGCCTGGGCCGACGGGACCTCCCTCGCCGCGGGGCGGCGGGGCGACCTGATCCTCGCCGTCAGCGAGGCCACGGCCAACTCCTGCGCCCACGGCGGCGGCCAGGGCACCCTGCGGCTGTGGAGCACCCCGGGGCGGGGCGTGGTGGCCGAGGTCCGCGACGGCGGCCGGCTGGCCGATCCGCTGGCCGGCCGGCGCCGCCCCCCGCTCGCCTCGACCAGCGGCGGCCGCGGCCTGTGGATGATCCACCAGCTGTGCGACCTCGTCGAGATCCGCGCGACGCGCTCCGGCTTCACCCTGAGACTGCACATGGCCGACGTCTGAGAGCCCGGCCCCCTTAAACTGTCCCGGCACTCGACGTCGCCGGGAGGGTGGCCCGCCGGGTGTCCCCGGCCGGGCCGGGGGCATACGTACCGTCCGGAAGGCGACGGGATCAGCGGGGCCCGAGCGGTCGCCACGAGAAGAAAGCCGTGTCAACGGCGGGGGTGAGACCACAGTGAAGAGCAGCGGATCGCAGACCGGCCATCCACCGCGCCCCGGGGTGGCGGGGCAGCGCCGGCTCCTGGCGCTGGCCGGGGCCCGGGGACAGGTCGCCAAGGGCCGTGACTTCACGCGGCAGGCGCTGCGGGACTGGGGGTGGGACGGGACCGAGACCTCGGAGGACACCCTGCTCGTCGTCTCCGAACTGGTGACCAACGCCGGTCTGCACGCGGACGGCTGCATCCAGCTGGTCCTCACCCGCGGTGAAGCCCTGCGGATCGAGGTGTTCGACGGCTCCACGGCGCAGCCGCGCCGCCAGCCGTCCCCCAGGCGGGGCGTCCCGGGCGGTCACGGGCTCTACATCATCGACCGCCTGTGCGACCGCTGGGGCTCCGAGGTCCACGAGCGGGGCAAGGTCGTGTGGGCGGAGATCGAGGCTTCCCGGCTGGTCTCCGGCAGGCCCGCGGCGGGCTGAGCCGCCCCGCCGGCGGCCGCCCGGACGCGCGTTCGCGGATCGGTCGGCGGGCGGGGGGTTTGAAGGTGCGGATCGGGGACACACGCGGGGTGTCGGTGCGTTGCCCCTTTGAGCGGTGTGGCAACACCCGAGAGCGGTGGCCGCACTCCGTTTTCCGTCCCCCCGGAACGGAGTGCGGCCATCGGCTGCTTCCTGCCCGGAGGGCTCAGGCGGCCGGTTCGCCGAGGGCCGCCAGGACGAACGCGTGGCCCGCCGGGTCGGCGTAGCGGCGCTGGGTGGTCCTGCTGCCGGGCCGGGTGTCGTCCGCCTCCGCCGCCACCGGGCGCGCTCCGAGTGCCACGGCCTCGCGCTCCGCCTCGTCGAGGGTGTCCGGGGTCACGAGGATGTGCAGGTGGGGCTGCTGGGAACCTTCGGGCAGCGGCCAGCTGGGCGGTACGCGGTCGGGGTCGTGGCGGACGCCGAGGACGGTGCCCGTGGGGCCGGAGACGAGGAGGAGGCCGGCGTCGCCGTCGGCCGGGCCCACCTCGGCGCCCAGCAGGGAGGCGTAGAAGTGGGCCAGCGGTCCGGGCTCCGCGCAGTCCAGTACGAGGACGCTTGTCTTGGGTACGGTCATGGACCGCGTGTGCCCTGCGCGGCCGCCCGCACACGTGGTGTCACGCGGGAGCGGGACGCGCGTGCTCCCCGGAGCCCGTGGAGCGCCGGGGAGCACGTGGAGCACCGGGGAGCCGCGGCCGAACCGGTCGGTGCCGGCCCCGGTGGTTCAGAAGGGGCGGCCGCCGAAGGCGTCGCCCTGCCGGTAGTAGGCGGTGAGTTCGTCGTGGTAGCCGGGGCTCCCGAGGTGCGTCTCGCGGTGGAACTCGGGAGCGTTCTTGATCTGCTCCTTGGTCCGGTCCACGTAGATCTTCTCCTCGTCCAGGTCGATCCGGGAAACGGTGCCGGCCGGCAGGAGGACCTCCTTGCCGAAGATCCACACGCCGGTGTCGACCACGATGTAGGCGGAGCCGGCTTCGTCGGAGTGCTTGTCGACCTTGCCGATGCTCCCGTCGACGGCTTCGACCTTGAAGCCGGCGAGGTCGATGCCCTGCCGGCGGCCCGAGGTCTCCCTGTATCCCCACACGTTCTCGGTCATGTCGGGTGGCCCTTCCTGATCGGGGGTGTCGCTTCCTTGCGTGATCCCGCGCCTGCCCCGCCCGCCCGGTCTCACACGGGCACCGGGCAGGGGCGTTTCGTTTTGCGGACGGGCGGCCGGGATCCGTTCGCGCAGGGGCTTTCGCCTCGGGCTCCGGGTCGCTGGAGTGGGGGGCATGCCCCCCACACAGGACGCACCGCCCTCCGAGCCTTCCGACGAGGGGGGCGACGACGACTTGTGCCGGCTGGTCCGGCGCGTCCTGGCGCGGGCCGGCTTCGACACGTCCTCGCGGGAGGGGGACGGTCTGCGCGTGTGGGCGGCGGCGGAGGGGGTCATGGTGGGATGGGTCGCCCGCGAGGTGCTGCGGCCGACCTTCCAGGTCCACGGCCACGAGGAGGACCTGTCGAGGTTCACCTCGCTGGCCGGCCTGCACAAGGCGCTCCGGACGGCGCTGGCCGTGATCCTGCGCGAGGCGGGCCTCGACGTGGTCCCCCACGGGGAGCACCTGCTCACCGTCCGGCCGGGGACGCCGGCGGCGGAGGGAGGGGCGGGCGGCGCGGCCGGGCCCTGAGCCGCCGCTCAGGACCCGGCGAGCGTACGGCTGGGCGGGCCGCCGTAGGCGGCGCGGTAGGCGGCGGCGAAACGCCCCTGGTGGTGGAAGCCCCAGCGGTTCGCGACGGCCGTGACCGTGTCCCGGGAGGGGTCCGCCGCGACCAGGTCGGCGTGGGCCAGCGCCAGGCGTACGCGGCGCAGGTACGCCGTCGGGGTGGTGCCGAGGTGGCGTCGGAAGGCGTACTGGAGGGCCCGGGGGGTGACTCCGGCAGCGGCGGCCATCTCGGCGAGGCCGATCCCGGAGGCCGGCTGCGATTCGATGAAGGCGACCGCACGGCGGACGGTCTCGGGCGTGGCGTCCCGGGTGTCGCAGAGCACGGGGTCGGGGCGGGCGTTGGTGGGGAAGGCGGCCAGGACGGTCGCTGCAAGCATCCGGGCGGCGGCGTCGAGCACCAGCGGTTCGCCCGCCGCCGGCAGGGCGAGGATGCTCTCCTCGACGTAGTCGACGGTCCTCTTCCACTGGTCGGCCATGACCGTGGAGACGGGGGTGAAGCGGGTGAAGCGCAGTGGGCGGAGGGGCCGGTCCGCCGGGCGGCCCGCGAGCTCCTCCACCAGTGCGAGGGGCACCGTGACGGCACGCAGTTCGGCGGAGTACACCCGGCCCGCGTAGGGCAGATGGGGCTGCGAGATGACCAGGACGTCGCCCGGGCCGGCCTCGGTGACGTCGTCCGCGCACTCCCGGGCCATGCGGCCGCCCACCACGTGCGTGACGGCCACGGCACCCAGGGGGCCGGTGGCGTAGGCGTACTCGGTGCGCAGGGAGATGGTGCTCAGCGATACGGGACCCGCGCTGTCGCGGGTGTACCGGAAGGTGCTCCGGGGCGCGGGCGCCTTCATGCGCAGGCTGGTCCCGTAGGCCGACTTCAGCCAGTCCCGCGCCACGTCCACGTCGGAGGTCCGGAAGGCGTGCCCGCCCGGCGGCCCGGCGGCGTGCGGCTGTCGTTGCATGGTGGAGGCGTCCTCTTGCGCGGCGGCGCGGCACGGAGGAGCTGCGCGGGCTCAGCCTACGTCGGGAAGCGGCTGCGCCGGGCGCGTTCGTGGCGGGCGGGCTCAGCTGCCCGGAACCCCGGGCGGGCGGGGCGGGCGGGGCGCCTGTGCCTGCCCCTGGCCGCCGCCGGCTCCGGTCCGCCGGAGGTCCTCGCGGGCCCCAGCACGCGCTCCTCGTACCGGCCGAGCCCGAGCAACACGCACATCAGCAGTGGCGGTACGAGCAGCGCCAGGAACAGCACGGGAGGGCTACCTGTGCCGGGCGAGGGTGGCCACCAGGACGACGAGGGCGAAGGCCACCACCAGCAGGTGGAGCCAGACGGGTCCGGATTCGGCGGCCCAGGCCAGTGCAGCGGTCGTGTTCGTTGTCATACGGACGCGCTTGCCCCCGCTCGGAGAGGTGACACGGCCCGGGGCCGACTCGCTCGTGGGCCGAACCCCGCCCGGGACTACGGGCTTTCGCCAGGTTTCATTCGAACCGGCGGGAACAGACGCGCTCCTGACACCGACACCGAAGGAGCCGGAAATGCCGAAGCCTCCCCCTCTCCCCGGTCCTGTGCTGACGCACTGGGCCTGGCAGTCCCGAGCCGTGTGCAGGGGGCTGGACTCGGAGCAGTTCTTCGGCCCCTGGAACGAACAGCGAGGAGACCGGGAGCAGCGCGACCGGGAGGCCAAGGAGTTGTGCGCGTCCTGCCCGGTACGGCAGGCCTGCCTGCGGCACGCCCTGCTGATGGGCGAGTCCTACGGCGTGTGGGGCGGCCTGACGGCCGGAGAGCGGCGGCGGCTGCGGGCCGCCTAGCCGCCGCACCGGAGGGTGCTGCGGGCGCTGGTCGTGCCCGGTTCCGGCGGCGCCCGTTTGGGGGTGACGCGTGCGGACATACGCGCCAGGAGGAAGACATGGCCGACTCACCTGACGAAGAAGAGAAGAGGGCGGGCGGGAGCAAGCCGCCCGTGCGGGCCGCTTCGGTGATCCGGGCCGCGATGGAACAGCTCTCGGAGCTGCTGTCGCAGCCGGCCGAGGGGGTCAGCCGCTGCGAACGCGACGAGGACGGCGCCTGGCACCTGTCGGTCGAAGTCCTCGAACTGGCCCGCGTTCCGGACACGATGAGCTTGCTGGCGTCCTACGAGGTCGAGGTCGACGCCGGGGGCGAGCTGGTCGGGTACCGGCGCGTCCGCCGTTACGAGCGGGGCCGTGCGGACCGGCGCTGAAGCGGCGCTGCTCCGCTTCCCGGACCGCTCCCCCGCCCCCGTCCCCCGTCCCCCGAAGACGAAAGGGAACCGGAAGCTATGACTGTCGTTCCTGCCCAGCCCGCTCCCGCCACTGCCGGCGGTGGCTCCAGCGGCCTGTACGACGTCCTCGAACTGATCCTGGACCGCGGCCTGGTGATCGACGCGTTCGTACGCGTCTCCCTCGTCGGCATCGAGATCCTGAAGATCGACATCCGTGTGGTGGTGGCCAGCGTGGACACCTACCTGCGCTTCGCCGAGGCGTGCAACCGCCTCGACCTGGAGGCCGGGCCCCGCAAGAGCCCGGGGCTTCCGGAACTCGTGGGCGAGGTCACCGAGTCCGGGGCGCGCGGAAAGACGAAGGGCGTCCTGAGCGGTGCCGCGCAGACGATCTCGGACGCCCTCGGCCGGGACCGCGAGGAGACCTCGGAAGAGAAGACCGAGAGCCGGCCCCGCGGCCGGCGCACCACCGCCCGCCGGGAGGAGAAGGAATGACCACGTACGTGTACGGCATCGCCCGGGCCGATCAGAGCCTGCCCGACACCCTCGAAGGTGTGGGAGAGCCACCGTTGCCCGTGCGCACGGTACGCAGCGGGAAGCTGGTGGCCCTGGTCAGTGACGCGCCCGCGGAGCTGCGGGCGAAGCGGCGTGACCTGCTCGCCCATCAGCGGGTGGTGATCCAGGCAGGCGGTGGCGGCCCCGTACTGCCCCTGCGGTTCGGCGGGGTCTCCCCCGACGACGACACGGTCACGTCCGTCCTCGAACGGCGCCAGGAGGCCTACCTGGAGCGGCTGGCCGAGCTGGAGGGCAAGGACGAGTTCAACGTCAAGGTCTCGCACCAGGAGGACGCCGTCCTCTTCGCCGTGGTCAGCTCGGATCCGGAGCTGCTCGCCCTGCACCAGGCCAACCGGGCGGCGGGCGGGGGCACGCACGAGCAGAAGCTGGCGTTCGGCGAGCGAGTGGCGCGGGCCGTTGCCGCGCAGGGGCGGACGGACGCCGTCCTGGTCGAGGAGACGCTGCGGCCGTACGCGGCCGCCCTGCGGCACGGACCGGGAGGGCCGGGGTGGCCGGCGAACCTGTCGTTCCTCGTGGCCCGTGAGCGGCGGGAGCGGTTCCTGCAGGCGGTGCGCCACCTCCACGAGGAGCACGAGCACCTCCAGGTGCAGGTGACGGGACCGCTGCCCTCGTACAGCTTCGCGGACGCGGACTGACCATGGGGCTGCTCAAGGAGGTGCTGCTGCTGCCGGCCGCCCCGCTGCGGGGAACCGTCTGGGTCCTGGAGCAGGTCGTCGCCGAGGCCGAGCGGCAGTACCGCGACCCGGCCGTGGTCCACCGTGAACTCGCCCTGCTCGTCGCGGCGTTCGAGGGCGGCGAGCTGGACGCGGCCGAGTTCGACCGCCGGGAGGACGAACTCCTGGCACGACTGGAAGGCACCCGGTCATGACGACGCCCTCCGGCCTCCCCCGGCCCGCCTACGGTGACGGGGGCTCCGGCGCCGATCTCGCCGACATCCTCGAACGGGTCCTCGACAAGGGCGTCGTCATCGCCGGCGACATCCGCGTCAACCTCCTCGACATCGAACTGCTCACCATCAGACTGCGCCTGGTCGTGGCCTCGGTGGAACGGGCCAAGGAGATGGGGATCGACTGGTGGGAGCGGGACCCGGCCCTGTCCTCGAAGGCCCGCCAGGGCGAGCTGGGACGGGAGAACGAGGAGCTGCGCCGGCGCGTCGCGGAGCTCGAAGCGCGGCGGGAGCGGGCATGAGCGGGCCGGAGCTGTTCTACGTGTACGCCGTCGTCGCGTCGGGCACCGGCCCCTCGGCCGCCGACGGGGTCCGCGGGGCGGGGGACGCCGGGGTCACGGTGGTCGACGACGGGGTGCTGGCCGCGGTGGTCGGGGCGGTCGATCCCGCCGGGTTCGACGAGAGCGCGCTCCGCGGGCAGCTGGAGGACCTGGACCGGCTCGCCGCTCTCGCCCGGGCCCACCACCGGGTGGTCGCCGCCGTCGGGCGCCTGCGCACCACCGTGCCGCTGGGGCTGGCCACCGTATGCCGGGGCGAGGAGGGGGTCCGCAGGCTGCTGGCCGAGGGGCGCGAGCGGCTGTCCGAGGCCCTCGTACGGCTGGCCGGTGCGCAGGAGTGGGGCGTGAAGCTGTACGCGGCCGCCCCCGCTGAAGGGGACGCGCCGGCGGCTCCGCCCGACGCCGGGGGCGGAGCCGGGACCGGGACCGGGACCGGGACCGGCCGGGAGTACCTCCGGCGCCGCCTCGGCGACCGCCGCCGGCGCGAGGAACGGGCCGGCCTGGCCGCCGGAACCGCCGAGCGGGTCCACCGGCGGCTGGCCGCGCGGGCCACCGAGTCGGTCCTGCACCCCCCGCAGCAGGCCCGGCTCTCCGGCCGGCCGGACACGAACGTCCTGAACGCCGCGTACCTCGTGCCGTGTGAGGCGCGCGAGGCCTTCCTCGACGCCGTCCCCGGCCCCGCCGACCTCCCGTCCGGCATCCGCGGCGAGGTCACCGGTCCGTGGGTCCCGTACTCCTTCACCCGGACAGCCGCCGAGCGGCGCGAGCAGCGCGAGCAGCGCGAGGGGCAGCCATGACGGGCGAGCAGGTCGCACTCGTCGACCTCCTCGACCGGCTGCTCGCCACGGGAGTGGTCCTGGCCGGCGACGTCACCTTGAGCATCGCAGGCGTCGACCTCGTCCGCATCGACCTCAAAGCCCTCGTCAGCTCGGTCGGCGAGGCCGTGCCCTCCCCCTGGAAGCAGGTGGGCGCGTGAGTGCGCCACGGCGGGTGGACCTCGACCCCGATACCGTCGAACGCGACCTGGCCCGCCTGGTGCTGACCGTCGTCGAGCTGCTGCGGCAGCTCATGGAACGGCAGGCGCTGCGGCGGGTCGAGGCCGGCGGCCTGAGCGAGGACCAGGAGGAGCGGCTCGGCCTGACCCTCATGCTCCTGGAGGACCGTATGGAGCTGCTGCGGACCCGCTTCGGCCTGGAGCCCGAGGACCTCAACATCGATCTGGGTCCGCTCGGCAAACTTCTCTGAAGGGCGCGCATACCGAACACGGATCCGGCTACACGCGCTACATGACCCCATCAGAGAAGTCCGACAACGGCAAGACGACCAGCAGCAGTTCCCGTTCCTCATCCAACGGGACGACCACCCGTCAGAGGGCCGCCGGAGCCGCCCGGGCCGCGGCCGGTGCGACGGCCGAAGCCGAGGAGCGGGGGGCCGCCGGTCCGGAGGTCCTGCCCGCCCCGCTGTCCGAGAAGGCGCGGGCGGCCGCGCAGGCCCTGCGGGGGCGCCTCGGCGACCCCGGGCGGGTGTGGGCGGCGGTGCGGGCCCGCAAGGCCGTCAGCGCAGTGGCGGCCGGCGGGACGGCGGCCGTCCTCGGCACCGCGTACGCGATCGGCCGCCGCGCGGGACTGCGCCGGCGCGGGCCGCTCTCCCGGCTGACCGGCGGCCGCATCTGAATCCGCGTCGCGCACGGCGTACACGAGGGCGGCCCCCACCGGGTGGGGGCCGCCCTCGTGGGTGCGGCCGCGCCGGGCACCGTCCGTCAGTGCTCGCCGCCCGGCAGGATCTCCTTGGCCTTGGCCACCGCGTAGCCCCAGCCCTGCGCCACGGTCGGCCGGCCCGGGACCGCCACTTCCTCCGGGTTGGTCAGCACGTCCAGCAGGACCGGTCCCGGGGTGGCCAGGGCGCGGCGTACGCCGTCGTCGAGATCGGCGGGGTCCGTGACGCGGATCCCCGTCAGGCCGAGGGCCGTGGCGACGGCGGCGAAGTCGGGGTTGTCGAGTCCGGTGCCGAATTCGGGCAGGCCCGCCTGCTCCTGCTCCAGTTTGACCATGCCCAGGCTGCGGTTGTCGAAGACGATCAGCTTCACCGGCAGCCGGTACGCCGTGACGGTCATCAGGTCGCCCAGCAGCATGCTCAGCCCGCCGTCCCCGCAGAACGCGACGACCTGCCGGTCGGGCGCCCAGAGCTGGGCCCCGATGGCCTGCGGCATGGCGTTGGCCATCGAGCCGAGGTTGTAGGAGCCGATCAGCCGCCGGGCGCCGCGCATGGTGACGAAGCGGGAGAGCCAGACGGTCGCCATGCCGGTGTCGGAGGTGAAGACGGCGTCCTCGTCGGCGTGGGCGTCCACGGCGGCGGCCAGGGCCTCGGGGCGGACGTCGTGGTCGCGGTTGTCCAGGACCGCCCGCAGCTTCCCGACCGGGCGACGTTCGAGGGCGGGGTCGGCCAGCCTGCGCTGCCCCTTCTCCCACGTGGCGAACCGTTCCCGGGCGTCGTCCAGGTGGGTGCGGTCCGGCGCCGCCTTCAGCAGCGGCAGCAGGGCCCGCAGTGTGGCGCCGACGTCGCCGGCGAGGGCGGCGTCCACGGGGGTGCGGCGCCCCAGGTGGTCCTCCCGGGCGTCGATCTGGACCACCCGGCAGTCCTTCGGGTACCACTCCCGGTACGGGAAGTCGGTGCCGAGCATGAGGAGCGCGTCACCGGTGTCGAGGGCGTGGGCGGCGGCGGGGTTCCCGATGAGGCCGGTCTGGCCCACCTGGAAGTCGTTGTCGCCCTCGAAGCCCTCCTTCGCCTTCAGGGTGAGCACCATGGGCGCCGAGAGCAGTTCGGCGGTGCGCAGGACCTCGGTCCGGGCGTCGCGGGCCCCGCGGCCGACGAGCAGGGTCACGCGGGAGGCCGCGTTCAGTATCCCGGCGGCGTGGGCGAGGGCCGGTTCGTCGGGCCGGGTGACGGCCCGGCCGAGCGCGAAGCGGGTGGGCCGGTCCTCGCCGAGCTGTTGGCCGCCCAGGTCTCCGGGGACGGTCAGGACGGCCACGCCGCCCTGGGTGACGGCGGCCCGTACGGCGCTCTCCAGCATGCGCGGCATCTGGTCCGGGGAGGTCACCGTGGCCCGGTAGACGGCCACGTCGCGGAAGAGCAGGTCGTTGTCGACTTCCTGGAAGTAGTCGCCGCCCATCTCGGCGAGGGGGACCTGTCCGCAGATCGCGAGGACGGGCGTGCGGCTCTTGGCGGCGTCGTAGAGGCCGTTGAGGAGGTGGACGGAGCCGGGGCCGACGGTACCCGCGCACACGCCGAGGGTGCCCGAGAGCTGGGACTGGGCCCCCGCGGCGAAGGCTGCGGCCTCTTCGTGCCGGCAGCCGATCCAGTCGACCCCCTCGGTGGTGCGGATGGCGTCGGTCAGCGGGTTCAGGGCGTCCCCGACGACGCCGAAGACGTGCTGGACGCCCAGTTCCCGCAGCGAGTTGACGATGAGATCGGCGACGGTACGTGCCACGGCGGTGTCCTCCGGTCGGGTTCAGCGGGTGAAGCGGTCCGGGTGGGCCGCCTTCCAGTCGCCTGCCCAGCCTTCCGGCGCGGATGCGAGCAGTTCGCCGGGGGTGAGCCAGTCGTGCAGTTCGGCGTAGGAGCGGACGGTGTGCGGGTCCGTGCGCTGGAGCAGCATGTGGGGGCGCAGGTCGCGCGGGTCGCCGACGCCCATGGCCGCCATGATCTGGAGGGCGCTCTTGACGGTGGCCTCCTGATAGCGCCTGACGCGCTGGGCCTTGTCGCCCACGTCGAGGGCGCGGGCGCGCCGGGGGTCCTGGGTGGCGACCCCGACGGGGCAGGTGTTGGTGTGGCAGCGCTGGGCCTGGATGCAGCCGACCGCGAACATCATCGCGCGGGCGGCGTTGGTGTAGTCGGCCCCCTGGAGGAGCCGCCGTACGAGGTCGCCGCCGGTGGCGACCTTGCCGCCGGCCCCGATCCGGACGCGGTCGCGCAGACCGGCGCCGACCAGCGCGTTGTGCACCGTCATCAGCCCGTCGCCGAGCGGCAGGCCCACGGTGTCGGCGAACTCCAGGGGCGCCGCGCCCGTTCCGCCCTCCGCTCCGTCGACGACGATGAAGTCGGGTGTGGTGTCCTCCTCCAGCATGGCCTTGCAGACCGCCAGGAACTCACGGCGCGACCCGGGGCACAGCTTGAAGCCCACGGGCTTGCCGCCGGCGAGTTCGCGCATGCGGGCCAGGAAGCGGACCAGCTCGCGGGGTGTGGAGTACACGCGGTGGTAGGGCGGTGAGATCACCGTCTCCCCCTGGGGCACGCCTCGTACCCGGGCGATCTCGGCGTTCACCTTGCGGCCCGGGAGCACTCCTCCCATGCCGGGCTTCGCGCCCTGGCTGATCTTCAGGGAGACGCACTTGACCTGGGGGTGGGCCGCCTTGTCGGCGAACTGCCGCGCGTCGAAGCCGCCGTCCGGCGTACGGCACCCGAAGTATCCGGTGCCGATCTCCCACACCAGGTCCCCGCCGGGGCGCAGGTGGTAGTCGGACAGGCCGCCTTCGCCGGTGTCATGGGCGAAGCCGCCCATTCGGGCGCCGGTGTTGAGGGCCAGGACGGCGTTGGCGGACAGGGAGCCGAAGCTCATCGCCGACACGTTGAGCAGGGCCATGTCGTACGGCCGGCGGCAGTCGTCCCCGCCGACGCGGACCCTGGGCGGTTCGGCCCGTACCGGCAGCGGGGCCATGGAAGGCACCAGGTACTCGCTGCCGGGCCGGCCGAGGTCGCGCTCGGTGCCGAACGGCTCCTCCGCGTCGGTGCCCTTGGCCCGTTCGTAGACGATGCTGCGGGTGTCGCGGTCGAAGGGGCGGCCGTCGAAGTTCCGCTCGATGAAGTACTGCTGGATCTCCGGCCGCAGGGCCTCCAGGGCGAAGCGCAGGTGCCCGAGCAGAGGGTAGTTGCGCAACAGGGAGTGCCTGCGCTGCAGGAGGTCGTACGCGGCGACCGCAAGGAGCAGGAGCGAGGGAACCGCCACCGCCCACGACCAGGGCGGGGCGAGGACGGCTGCGCCCGAGGCGCACAGGGCCGGCAGGACCAGGGGAAGTATCTTCAGCACGCTCCGCTTGTGTCCCGCTTGCCGGTGGCCATTCCCTGGCGGGCGGGGCGGCGTACGCACTCCGCCGGGCGGAGTCGGCCCTCGCGGATCCGGCGGCCGAGGTACGGCGGCGTCGCGCCGGGGCCGCCACCGTCGTCCGGTGGCGGCCCGGCCCGGCTCCGTACACGGCGGACGGGCTCTGAACGTTCCCGGCGTCAGCTCGGTTCGGCCTGGGCCTGCTTGGCGGTCGCCTCCAGCCTGTTCCAGTACTCCTGGTACCAGGCCGCGTCACCGCCGGCCATGTTGCTGTTGGCCGCCCGCATGCCGGTCCTGCCGTCGATCAGCTCGCGCACGATGTCGCAGTGGCCGGCGTGCCGGTTCGTTTCGGCCGTCATGTGCAGCATGATCCGCTGAAGGGTGGCGTCGCCGCCCTCGCCCCACCACGCGACGTGGCCCATCGCGTCGAGCGGCAGCGCCTCGATCGTCGCGTCCGCGTGGGCCCAGGCGCGGCGGTACAGGCCGAGGACGTCCTCGCGTGACTCGTCCAGGGTCGCCCACATGTCCGCGTTGGGCTCGGCGTCCTCCTCGTGCCAGGGGAGGAGTTCGCCGTGCGGGCGGCCGAAGGCCGGGCCGAAGTAGCCGAACTCGACGCTGGCGAGGTGCTTGACGAGGCCGAGGAGGTTGGTGCCCGTCGGCGTCAGGGGGCGGCGGACGTCGTACTCGGACAGCCCGTCCAGCTTCCAGACGACGGCTTCGCGCGCCGCCTTGAGGTAGCGGTGCAGGTCGTCCTTGGGGTCGTTGAGCTTCATGCGGCCGAGTCTCGCACCGCCCGCCGCCGGCGGCCGCATGATTTCCGGGCGGCTCACGAACCCTCTCGCTCCCGGATCGTGGAGACGACCCGCACCAGGGACGGCGCGCGGGCGGGCTACATCGGGTCCATGGTGGCGCTCTCCGGCCCGTGGAGTTCTTCGAGCTTCTGCCGGATGTGCAGGGCCTTCTCGTTCAGCCGCCGGCGTTCGTCGGGGTCGGTGGACCGCTGGGCCGCGAGTTCGAGCTCCTCGGCCTTCGCGCGCATGTTCTGGGCCTGGTCGTCGGGACGGCCATCGCTGTTCATGGTTCTCCTCCGGATCGGGGCTGGCTGACTCCACTCAAGCACTCCCCGGAGCCCGGGCACCGGAGCGGTGCCGTGGCGGCCGCGATCCTCACCGCGAAGGACCCGCCCGGCCCGCGGTACGGCATCGCCTCCGGAACTCCGTTCCGCGGTCAGGCCGGGCGGCCCCCGAAGGGAGCGCCGGTGCCGTAGTAGGTGCCCAGCTCCTCTCGGTACCCGCTGTCGCCGAGGTGCTGTTCCCGGTGGAACTCGGGAGCGTCCTTGATCTGGCCCCTGGTGCGGTCGACGTAGATCTTCCGGCGCTCCGGGTCGACACTCACCACCGTGCTCGCGGGAAGCAGCACCTCCTTCCCCAGGATCCACACCCCGGTGTCGACCAGCAGATAGGCGTCACCGACCTCGTCGGAGTGCTTGTCCACCTTGCCGATGCTGCCGTCCGTCGCCTCCACCTTGTAGCCGGTCAGGTCGGTCCCGGCCAGATGGCCCGAGGTCGACTTGTAATGCCATACGCGCTCGGTCACTCTGATCAACTCCTCTGGGTTGCGGAATTCGGCGGGAGCGTCCCGCCGCTATGCCATTCGCCCGACTTTCCGGCCGGAGCGCGGGAATTCACTGCGGATGGCCGAGGTGCGCCGGCTGCGCCGGCCCGCTCGCGCGGGGTGCTACCAGCGGTACCAGCGGGCGCTGCCGCCCTTGGGCCGGGCAACGAAACCGACCAGCCACAGCACCAGCACGATGACCGCGACCCACCACAGGATTTTCAAAGCGAACCCCGCACCGAAAAGGAGCAGGGCCAGCAGAAGAACGAGAAGCAGGGGAATCATGTGCATCAACCTCCAAGACCGCGGATTCCCTTGCATTCAGACCTCAAACACCGGAATGGGGGTTGAGAACGGCCCCGGGAAAGTCGCCGGACTTCACCCGGCGGCAGTGGCTCCGCCCGGCAGGCGCTCGCTGACCCCCGTACGACGCGGCAGCTCCCCGATCAGCACCGGCCGGATTCCTGGTGCCGGCCGGCGCGGCGCAGCAAGCGGTGGACACGGGCGCCGCGTTCGTGGCGCAGGCGGGAGTGGCGGTCCAGTTCCTCCATGAGCCGCTGCGACCGCTTGTCCACGTCGAGTTCGTCCAGTACGCGGTCCACGTCGGCGAGCAGGGCGCCGTGCAGCTGCCACTGCCGCGGCGAGGTGCGCAGCTGCTCCAGCAGCAGGTGCGCCAGCCGGTCCCGGGCCTCCCTCGCCATTCCCAGCTCCCGGGTGAGGCGCTCCTCCTGTTCCTCGGCGTTGGTGGTGACCTGGGCGGTGATCAGCCGGGAGAAGCTGTGGACGGCGAGTGCCATGTGGCCGAACAGGTCCTGCATGGCCCGGGTCACTTCGGGGGTGAACAGCGGCTCGTCCGTACGGGCCTTCGCCAGGTCGGTGAGGGCCCGGGCCGAGACGCGCAGTACGACTGCGCAGATCTCCAGGGTGTCGAGGCCGGTGCGCAGGACCAGCCGGAACATCAGCCCCTCCCGTACGCGCGGGTTCATCCGGAGGCTGTCCTCCGCCTGGCGCAGGGCGGCGTCCACCCCGGCGATGTCGTTGTCCAGCCGGCGCGCCTCGTGCAGCCGGGTGGCCGCCTCGGCGACGGTGGTGCGCCCGGTCAGCTCGTCCGCCATGCCGGTCATCAGAGAGGCCATGCGGGCGGCGAGGTCGTCGATGGCCCGGCCGGCGGGCTCGACCCAGACGGGCGGGGCGAACAGCAGGTTGAAGGCGAGGCCGACCACCGCGCCGATCAGGGTCTCCAGCACCCTGTCCCAGGCGGTGTCCGCCACCCGGGTGACGCCGAGGACGAGCATCGCGCTGATCGCCACCTCCGGGACGAACTCGTCGACCCTGACCAGGTGTCCCACCACCAGCGAGGCCAGGATGACCAGCCCGAGGCTCCACCAGGTCAGACCGACGAGCGCGCTGAAGCCGATCGCGATCAGCACGCCGGCCACGACGGAGTTCACGCGGCGCACGCCGGTGGTGAGCGTGGAGTACAGGGTCACCTGGACGACGAGCAGTGCGGTGAGCGGGGCGGTCAGCGGGGCGGGCTCGTCGCTGAGCCGGAGTGCGATGACGTACGACACCACGGCGGCCCCGGTGGACCGCACGCTCTGCACCACGACCGGGTCACGGCGTCTGGCCAGCAGTCGGCGCAGGAGGTGACGGGAGGAAGGGACGGGACGGAAGAGGCGTGCGAGGTCGGGCATACCTCAGCCTGTTCCCCGTCACCCGCCGCGATCACGCCCGCCCGTCGCGGATGGTCCTCTGATCCGGCCCCATGCCCCGCGCCCCGTGTCCCCCGTCCCGTGCCCCGCGCCGCCGGACGGGGGCACCGGCCGGGCTCAGTGGAGGCAGAGGCAGAAGGGGTGGCCGGCCGGGTCGGCGTAGACGCGCCAGTTGGCCTCCGGGCGGAGCTGGTCCGTCCGCTCCAGTACGGTCGCGCCGAGGGCCAGCGCCCGCTCCTCCTCCCCTTCGAGGTCGTCCACGTCGAAGTCCAGGTGGAGCTGCTGGGGGTACCGTTGGCCGGGCCATCGGGGCGGCTGGTAGCCGTCCACCCGCTGGCAGGCCAGCGGTGTTCCCTCGAAGCCGTGCACCTCGACCCAGTCGGGGTCCTCGGGATCCGTGACCACGCGGCCGCCGAGCAGGTCCGCGTAGAACTCCGCGAGCCGTACCGGATCGGCACAGTCCAGTGCGACCGCCTGCAGCTTCCGAATCACTTCCGGCACCCTCTCAACTCGGCCGCCTTCGCGACGCTCCTGTACCGGAGGGTTCGTACCCGCCGCGCGGGTGGGCATGCGCGTCGGTCCGCGGGTCGTCCGCCGGTGCGGCCGGTGCCTGCCGGGTGCCCGGGCGGTAGCGGGAGACGGCCACCCCGGCCAGGCACAGCAGGCCGCCGAGGAGGGTGAGCCAGGCCGGTACCTCGCCGAGGAGGATCCAGCTCAGCAGGACGACGATGGCCGGCACCGCGTAGGTCGTCGCGCCGAGCTTCCCGGCCGGCATCCGCGCGAGGGCGTACGTCCAGGTGGTGAAGGCGAGGGCGGTGGGGACCACGCCCAGGTAGACCATGTTGAGGGTCGCGGAGAGCGGGGCCCGCGGCAGCTCGGCCACCAGCTGCCCGCTGAACGGCAGGCAGGCCACGGTTCCGGTGAGGCAGCTGTACGTGGTGATCTGCAGCGGCGTCCCGTACGAGAGCGCGGGCTTCTGCGCGACGACACCCGTCGCGTACGCCACCGCCGCGAGCAGGCACAGCACCACCCCGAGGACCGAGGTCGAGCCGTCGCCGCCGGACGACATCGACAGGCCGACGACCACCGCTCCGACGAAGGAGACCGCCATGCCGGTCACGAGCCTCGGCGGCAGGGCCTCGCCCAGCAGGCGGGCGGCCAGGAGCGCCATCAGGATCGGCCCGGTGTTCACGAGGAGGGACGCGGTGCCCGCGTCGACGAGGCGTTCGCCCCAGTTCAGCGCGACCGTGTAGCCGGCGAACCAGACGAGGCCGGACAGCAGGATGCCGCGGCGGGCGCCGCGCGGGGGCAGGCCCTCGCGGCGGAGGAGGAGCAGCGCCACGAGCACCAGCGAGGCGGCGAGGAGCCTTCCGAGGGCGAGTGCCCCCGGCGAGTAGGCGGCTCCGGCGCTGCGGATGGAAACGAAGGCGGACGCCCAGGCGAACACCGTGCAGCAGACGGCGCCGAGGGTGAGGAGGTGCGGCGGCAGGACACGCGAGTGGTCACGCGGGTGGATCTTCATGGTCCCCGACCCTACACCGAACACTTCGGTGAGTGCCGAAGTATTTTTACGTCGCATTCCGGATGCCCAGTGCTGTGGGCGGGAAGGTTTGCCGGGTCGCGGTGTCCGGTGCGGTGCATCGCAAGGCGGAGGGCCGCGGCTCGTACTGGACGTGCGTGCGCGGTCCGACAACGCGGCGAGGTGCCGTGCCGGGCGCCGCGACCCGGTGGACCTTTCCGGGCGCTGCACTAGCTCCAGGCCGCCGGGGTGAGCCCCAGCAGCTCGCCCAGGGCCTCCTCTCCCGCCCCCGTCACCAGCAGGCCCCGGCCGCCGCCCTCCGGGCGCACCACCCAGCCCTCACCCAGGGCCCGCGCGCACAGCCTGGCCCCGACCAGGCCGCCCAGGTGGCGGCGGCGCTCGGTCCAGTCCAGGCAGGAGCTCACCAGCGGCCTGCGCCCCGCGCCCGCCACGTCGACGCCCGCCCCTCGGCACCAGTCGAGACCGGCCTCGGTCAGCGCGAAGACCGCGTCGGTGCGCAGCAGGCCCCGGCCCTCCATCGCGTCCGTCACCGCCATCCCGAGCCGGCCCGCGAAGTGGTCGTAGCAGGTGCGGGCCCGGGCCAGCGGGTCGGGCGCGGCGACCACCGGAACAGTGTGCGCCGCGTCCCGGCCGGGGACGGCGTAGGAGGCCAGCGCGTCCACCAGGCGGGCCGTGGCGGCGTCGGCGATGCGTACGTAGCTATGCCGCCCCCGCCGCTCCGTCACGCAGATCCCCGCGTCGAGGAGCCGGTTCAGGTGCCCGCTGACGGTGGACGGGGCGACCCCGGCGGTCCGGGCCAGCTCGCCAGCGGTCCAGGCGCGCCCCTCGAGCAGCGTCATGCAGATGGCGGCCCGGGTCTCGTCGGCCAGGGCGGCGGCGAGGGCCGCGAGCCGTGCGGCGGGAGCGCGAGAGTCGCCCGGGCCGGAGGGGGGTACGTCGTCGTGATTCATGGCTCCAGGGTGCCCCATCACTTCGGCATATGGCGAATGGTTGGGTCCCGGAGGCCGGATTCCGTCCGCGTGGGCCTTCCGGTCAGCGGCGGCTCGGTGTCGACGGTCACGGTCCGCGTCCCGTGCGGTGGTATCCGCCATTCCGGGGCGTTCCGCTGAACAGACCGGAGAGCCGGGGCATATCTGCCGCGGGAGTGGGCGAGTACACGGGGGACCGAATGTCCCGGACAGACCCGCTCAGGCTCAGGGAGAGAACTCGATGACGATGTCGACGACGGCGCGGATCGCCGTGACGGTGGGCGTGACGACCGCGTTCGCGGCGGGCTCGACCCTCAGCGCCGCCGCCCGGACGCCGGAACCCAGGGCTCCCGGGGAGTTCGTCGCGCTGAGCTCCGTCGACCCCACGATCATCCAGGAAATGCGCTACGTGTCGGCCCACAACTTCATCGGCGAGCCGATCGACGGCTACCGGCAGCCGGTCTGCATCCTGACGCGGCCGGCGGCCGAAGCCCTGCACCGGGCTCAGACGCGCCTCCTGCCGCAGGGGTACTCGCTCAAGGTGTACGACTGCTACCGGCCCCAGCGGGCCGTCGACCACTTCGTGCGGTGGGCCAAGGACCTGGGCGACGAGCGGAGGAAGGCGGAGTTCTATCCGCAGGTCGACAAGTCACGCCTGTTCGAGGACGGCTACATCGCCGAGAAGTCCGGGCACAGCCGCGGCAGCACCATGGACCTCACGCTCGTCCCGCTTCCGGCGGTCCCGGCGCCCCCGCCGAGGCCGGGGCAGGAGTCCGTGCCCTGCTACGCGCCGCAAGCGGAGCGGTACCCCGACAACTCCGTGGACATGGGCACCGGCTTCGACTGCTTCGACACCCTGTCGCACACCGACGACCCGCGCGTCCAGGGAGCACAGCGTGCGAACCGCCGGCTGCTGAAGACGGCGCTGGCCGCCGAGGGGTTCGTCAACCTGCCCGAGGAGTGGTGGCACTTCACGCACAAGCCCGAGCTGTTCCCGGACACCTACTTCGACTTCCCCGTCGCCCGCCGGTCGGTGTCCGGGCACCGCCCCTGACGGACGAGTGCCGCGTCAGCCGGTCGGGGACGGGATCGCCCCTTCGTGTGGCACCTGCGCGTCGCCATGGTAACGGTCGGTCACTTTCCGTAACGTCGAGCGGGGCTCGGGTATCGCCCCCACGAATCACGGAGGAACGGCCATGCCCACAGGACTGTCCATCCACATCGGCATCAACGAGATCGACGAGATCGCTTACGGGACCAAGGGCGAGCTGAAGAACCCCGAGAACGACGCCCTCACCATGCGGGAGGTCGCCAAGGCCAACGGGTTCGACACCCTCGCGACGCTGCTCACCAGGGAAGCCACCAGCGACAAGGTCACCTCCGCCCTGAAGACGGCCGCCGCACAGCTCACCGCGGGGGACCTCCTGCTCCTCACCTACGCCGGCCACGGATCCCAGGTCCCCGACAAGAACGGCGACGAACCCGACCGCCGCGACGAGACGTGGGTGCTCTACGACCGGCAGTTCATCGACGACGAGCTGTACGCCCACCTCGCCGCCTTCGCCGAGGACGTACGCATCCTCCTGCTCTCCGACAGCTGTCACAGTGGCACCGTCTCGCGGGACGTCTCGCACTTCCTCGACGACGCCGAGCTCGTGCGCGCCTTCGACACCAGCGACCCGTCCGCGGTCCGCGCCCGCATCCGCGCCCTGCCGCAGGACGCCCAGTTCCGCAATTACCAGCGTGATAAGGAGCTGTACGACGAGATCCAGCGTTCCGTACCCCCGCTGGACCTCCAGGACATCCGGGCCGATGTCCTGCTGATCTCCGGCTGCCAGGACAACCAGACCTCCAGCGATGGTGTGGGGCCCAACGGCCTGTTCACCGAAGTCCTGCTCAAGACGTGGAAGAACGGGGCGTTCCGGGGGAACTACTCGACCCTCCACCGCCAGGTGGTCGAGAACATGCCCTTCTACCAGACGCCCAACATGCTGCAGACGGGCAAGCGCACCCAGGCGTTCGCCTCCCAGACGCCGTTCGCCATCTGACCGTCTGCTCGTCCGGCCGGGCTGTCCGGCGGACGGTCCGGCGGGGGGCCACCCTCCTCCGTTCCCCGTAACTACCCAGTGGTAGTTATATCTTGACCGGCTCGTACGCCCGAGGGGGGCGCACGGGTCTCAACAAGGGGAACACATCATGACGATGACACACCGTCGGAGCAGGCCAGTGCTCTCGACGCTTTCTGCCGGGATCGCGACCACCGCCCTCCTCCTGGGGCTCGCCGGCTCGGCCGAAGCCGCTCCGCTTCCGGGCGCGCCGAAGGGCGGCCCGGCGGCGGTGAAGCCCGTACGTGAGATACCGCCGATCCAGAACTTCGGGACCATCGACGGCTTCGGCCAGAACGCCGAGCACGAACGGATCACCCGTGCGGCCCTCGCCTGCGCACCCGGCACCGCTCCCGGCGCGGCCGGTGCGTGCTTCCAGCCGGCCTCCATCCGCCAGCTGGCGGGGGCGAACGGAACGATGGGGGCCATCGGAGCGCCGGACATGGACCAGGTGCTCACCGAGGCCGCGCACTGCGACGGCGCCGACTACCTGAACGCGGCCGGCTACCCCCGGACCAGGGCGCAGGCCACCTCGGCTCTGCTGGCCTGCGTCGCGCACCTCAAGGGCGAGTTCAACCGCGGGGTGGAGAAGGCGGACGTCCTCGTGAACGCCGCGGGCACCGTCAGTGCGTCCGACACCGACCTCTCCTCCGACTGCACCTTCGTGCTGGGCGTCCAGGGTCGCGGCAAGTGCAACGCCATCGAGGGCTTCGGCCGGGCGCTGCACGGCACCGAGGACTTCTACTCGCACAGCAACTGGGCGGACCAGGCGGACAGCAGGTCCGCCATCGGCGTCAACAACCCGCCGGGCCTGGCCCGTACCGGTCCCGCGCCCTTCCTCCGGCTGGCCGCCGCGGCGCCTTCGGCCTCCGACATCCCCGGCGACCTCACGACGGGCTGCTTCAGCCTCAACCCGTGGGGCTGCGGCAAGCGCATCACCCACAGCGTCCTGAACAAGGACAACGGAACCATCGACGCCGCCACGGGGAAGGCCACCTCCCCCACCACCTCCAGGGGGCAGGTCGCCGGGAACTTCAACGCCGCCGTCCAAGCGGCCATCGCGGACACCCGTGCCCAGTGGGACGGCTTCCGCGGCTCCCTCATCGCCCGCTACGGCACCGTCCGCGGACAGCGCATGGCATGCGCGATGACCCAGGACGACCCGGCCCGCGACTGCCGCTAGTGATCGCGTCGCGGAAGGGGCCCTGCTCCCCTTCCGCGGCGGTCGGCGCGGCCGGGACCTCCGCCCGGGCACCCGCGTGGGACTGTTTCAGCCCCTGGCCCGGGCCGCGGCCACGGCTTCCCTGACCGTCCGCGCCACACGGGCCGCGTCGTCGGGGTTGTTCACCACGTCCGTGTGGTTCATGTCGACGACGAGCACCTCGCTGGCCGAGTAGTGCTTGTACACCCAGTCGTCGTAGCCGGACCACAGCGTCCGGTAGTACTCGACGAGGCTGTCGTCCTGCTCGAAATCGCGGCCCCGCAGCCCGATACGGTACAGCACCGTCTCGAAGTCCGCCTTGAGGTAGACCATGAGGTCCGGCGCCTTGCGGTACGGCAGGCCGTCGATCTCGCGCATCATCTCGTCGAGCAGTCCCTCGTACACCTGCATCTCGAGGGAGCTGATCCGGCCCAGATCGTGGTTGACCTTGGCGAAGTACCAGTCCTCGTAGATGGACCGGTCCAGGACGTTGTCACCCTGCTTGTAGGCCGCCTTGATGGCGGCGAACCGCGTCTGCAGGAAGTAGAGCTGGAGGAGGAAGGGGTAACGCTTCGCCTGGATCTCCTCCGGGCTCGCCGTGTAGAAGAGCGGAAGGATCGGATTGTCGTCCACGCTCTCGTAGAAGACCTCGCTGCCCAGCTCCTTGGCGATCAGTTCGGCCACACTCGTCTTGCCGATTCCGATCATGCCTCCGACGCAGATCACCGACATACCTCACTTCTCCCTGGGGGTCTTCTGTTTCGCGGGTGGGAGGAGCGCACCCGATGCCCCCACGACCTTCATGATCAGCGCCACAGGGCTCTGGGCCCGGGCCGAGAACCCGAACCGACCGCTGTGTGGTTGCCGCATGCGACGAGCCATCGCCCCGCGGCCGCCTTGAAGCATAAATGACGATTCACGCCCCGCCGGACAGAGCGCCAGACCGCCCCTATGCCCCACACGTGCGTCCGGTTAGGCTTACCTTGCCTGCGTGCGAGCGTGCAGGTGGCGACCCTAGGAACGGAACGGGCAGAGGCAGGGTGCAGGTGGGAAACAGGGGACCGGGTTCGTGCGCGTCGCGCGCCCCCGGGAAGGGGTGTCGTGGATAAGATCATCGTCGCGGCCGGAGCCCTGTACGTCATCGTCCTGCTGCGCGCCGGAGGAACGTTCGCCGTCGGGTGGCTCGCCGGCGCCGGTGCCCGCCGCAGCAGGTTCGCCGGGCGGATCTCCTCGGCGAGGTTCCAGCGCGCCGAGCGGGCGATCCAGCGGTGGGGCGCCCCCGTGGTGGCCGTCTCCTTCCTGACCGTCGGCTTCCAGACCGCCGCCAACTTCCTCGCGGGCAGCATGCGGATGCCGTTGCCGCGCTACCTCCTCGCCCTGTTCGTGGGCGGAGCGGCCTGGGCGCTGATCTACGCGACCGCTGGGCTCGGTGTGCTGGAAGTGCTGGGAAGGCTCTTCGCCCAGCGGACGGCCCTCGGGGTGTCCGCCGTCGCCGTCCTCGTCCTCGCGGTGTGCGGGGTGGTGGTGTACCGCAGAAGGAGGGCGGCACCGGCCTCCGGCGTACGCGTCGAACCGTAAGACCTCATCCGGACTCCCCCGCCCTCCCGTCGGCTATGAGGTCAGCCGGGCCGAACCAGCGGGTGAGGGTCTCGGTGAGTCCGGCGCCCCCGGCCCAGCAGACGTATCCGTCCGGGCGGACGAGGAGGGCCTCGGCGCCGGTCGAACCGGATTCCGCCCGGGCGCGCACGTGGGTGATCCGGTCGTCCCAGGGGGCCGCGGCATCGAGGGGCGCGTCGGTGAGGTTGAGCAGGACGCCGCGTCCGGTCCGTGTCAGGTCGCTGAAGCGGACCCGTTCGCCGTCGCCGCGGTCGAGGTCGACGTCGGGCATCCGCCGGCCCAGCAGCGGGTGGGCGGCGGCGTCGGGGGACGGGAGGCAGAGGTCGAGCCCGGCCATCACACCGGCCATGTACCGGTTGGCGTCGGGCAGGCGGAGCAGGTCGGTGACCACGTCGCGCAGCTCGGCCAGCCCGCCGTCACGCTGCGGCCCCATGATCACCCCCTGGGCCCGGGTGAGGGCGAGCACCCGGGCGGCTACGGGGTGCCGCTCGGTCTGATAGGTGTCCAGGAGCTCCTCGCCCACCTCGCCGCGCAGGACGGCGGCGAGCTTCCAGCCGAGGTTGAACGCGTCCTGGACGCCCAGGTTGAGCCCCTGGCCTCCGGCCGGGGAGTGGATGTGGGCGGAGTCGCCGGCGAAGAACACGCGGCCGTGGCGGTAGTGCTCCAACTGCCTGCTGGCGTCACTGAACCGGGAGGCGTAGCGGATCTCGGCCACGTCGAGCGTCCCGCCGTGGGTGGCGTGCAGCACCTCGCGGACCTCCTCGGGTGTCACGGGAGCGTCGCGCTCGGCCGACATGGTCCGCGGCCCGCTGAAGACGAGCTTGTGGAGCCCGTTCGCCAAGGGCGTGATCATGGCGAAGTGGCCCTGGGGCGACGTGTGGATCCGCGAGCTGATGTGCCCGGCGGTGCTGTCGTCGACGTCGCCGGTGAGCAGCAGGTCGGCCGTGGCCATGCGGGCGGTTGCCGCCCGGCCGGGGAAGGCGGCTCCAATGATCTTGCGCACGGTGCTGTGGGCGCCGTCGCACGCCACGAGGTAGCGGCCCCGCAGCGAGCGGTCGCCGTCCGGTGCGGTCACGGTGATCGTGACTCCGTCGGCGTCCTGGTGGAGGCCGGTCAGCCGGTGCTCCCTGAGCACCTGGCCGCCGAGCTCGGTGAGCCGGTCCTCGAGCACCGCCTCGAGCTGGTCCTGCGGGAGCAGGACGGGGTGCGGATAGCGGGTGTCCCACGCCGCGTAGTCGAGCGGGACGGGCAGTCCGGCGAAATGGCCGCCGACGAGCCGGTAGTCGATCGACCGCCCGAGGGCGTCGTCCAGCAGACCGCGCAGCGCGAGCATCTCGGCCGTCCGGGGCTGGATCGCGCCGGCGCGGGACTGGAGGTTGCGGCCCGGCAGCCGGTCCAGCACGACCGCGGGCACGCCGGCGAGGGCGAGCTCGGCGGCGAGCGTGAGCCCGGCGCCGCCGGCGCCCACGACGATGACGTCAGTGACCTGCGTGTTCATGGAGCCTCCCAGGAAGATTCCTTCACCTGGTCGATAACTATACCAGGTGCAACTTTCCCCTCGGTACCCCATTGCTATCGTGGGCGCATGGCTGAGCAACTTGGACTCCGGGAACGCAAGAAGCAGCGCACGCGGCAGACGATCTTCGAAGAGGCGCTGCGGCTGTTCCTGACCCGCGGCTTCGACGACGTCTCGATCGCGGAGATCGCCGAGGCGGCCGAGGTCTCCAAGCGCACGCTGTTCACCTACTTCCCGACCAAGGAAGACCTGGTCCTGCACGTGTTCGCCGACCACGAGGACGAATCGGCCCGTGTGGTCCGCGCCCGGCCGGCCGGTACGAGCCCGCTGGCCGCCCTGCACGCGCACGAGCTCGACGCCCTGGCCCGGCGGGACCCGAACACCGGGCTCGCCTCCGACCCCGACGCCGTGGCCTTCGCCCGGCTGCTGAGCACGACGGCGAGCCTGAGCGAGCGGCTCATGCGGTACGCGGGGCGCAGCATCGCGGCCCTCACCGAGGCGCTGGAGGAGGCGGGCGCCGACGAGCTGACCGCACGGCTCGCCGCGGTGCAGATCGTCACCGTCCTGCGCACCCTCGCCGCCCGCAACAGCGAGCAGGTGCAGGCGGGCCGCCCGGCCGACGACGTCTACCCCGAGGCCGTGGCCGCCGCCGACCGGGCCTTCCGGCTCCTCGGCGCGGGCCTGGCCGACGCCCTTCCCGCCTGAACACCCACCCCGCTCACCGCGTCAGCTCCCGTTGCAGGACGGAGCGGAAGTCGCGCGCGGGGCGCCCGGTGAGGCGGTGGACGGAGTCGGTGACGCGGTCTTCGGCGCCCGCCGCGACGGCCCGGTCCATGTCGGCGAGCAGCGCGGCGAACTCCGCGGGCATCAGCTCGGCGAGCCGGTCGCGCAGCTCCTCGTGGGACAGCGACCGGTGGATCACGGGGTTTCCGGTGACCTCGGTGACGATCGCGGCGACGTCGTCGTAGCCGAGGGTCTCGGGCCCGGTGAGCACGAGGTCGGTGTTGGGGGCGCGTACGCCGGTCAGGGCACGGGCGGCCACTGCCGCGATGTCCTCGGCGTCGACGAAGCCGACCCGGCCGGTCCCGGTGGCGGTGCGGATGACGCCTTCGCCGCGGATGCTCCGCGCGTGCGGATGGCCGCCGGTGAAGTTCTGCATGAACCAGGACGGCCGCAGCACCGCCCACTCGTCGAAGACGCCCGGCAGCGCGGCGTGCACCCGGCCCACCGCCGGGCCGCCCTCCGGAACGGAGGAGGCGCTCAGCAGCACCGCGCGCCGGACGCCGGCGGCCCGGGCCCGGTACAGGAAGGGAAGGACGGCAGCGGCCGGGTCGGGATCGCCCACGGGCGGGACCACGTAGACGCGGTCCACGCCGGCGAGGGCGGCGGCGTGGGTGCCGGGGTCGTACCAGTCGAAGGCGACCGCCTCGGCGCCCGGCACCGGGGTGGCCTTGCGGCCGGCCGCCCGGACCGCGTGGCCGGCGGCCGTCAGTCGTGCGCAGGTGCGGCTGCCGGTGGTCCCGGTGGCGCCGATGACCAGTGTGGTGCCGGTCGCGGGGGCGGCGTTCGCGGTGCTCATCGGCTGCTCCCGGTGGAGTCGGCACCGGAGGCGGGGAGGGCGAGGGGGTTCCAGTAGTCGCGGTAGGAGGTGAACCGGCCGTCCTCGACGGTGACGACGGCTATGTACGTCATGTCGAAGGGGCGGTCGCCTTCCACCAGCCGGCCGACCCCGCGCATCTCGGCCACTACGGTCCGCGGATCGGTGGTCTCGTGGATCCGCAGGTCGGCTTCGGGGAAGTCGTGCAGGTCGATCCGGTCGGGGTAGGGGCGCATGTAGTCGGCGATGGCCGCTCGGCCGTCCAGCCGGCTGGGCAGGCCCGGGGGCGCGAAGGGGAACTCCATCACCCCGTCCTCGGCCCACAGGCGGACCCAGCCGTCGACGTCCTTGTCGAGCAGGAGCCTCAGGCCGTGGCGGTACAGGGCCGCCGGAGGGGGCGGTGCGGGCAGGGACATGGGTATCCTCCAGTCAGAAAATACGGACCATCGGTCCGCTTCAACGATACGGACCCAGGGTCCGTTTTTCAATCGGAGGTATCCGGTGACCCCGCCGCCCGAGCCCGAACGCCGGACCCGCAAGGACGCCGCCCGCAACCGGCAGGCCGTACTGGAGGCCGCCGACGCCCTCTTCGCCGGCTCCGAGAGCCCCGAGGAGCTCACGATGGCCGATATCGCGGCGGCGGCCGGCGTCGGCAAGGGCACCCTCTTCCGGGCCTTCGGCGACCGGGCCGGGCTCCTCCACGCGCTGTACGAAGCACGCCTCGAACCGGTCCGCGCGGCCGTGGCGGCGGGCCCGCCGCCCCTCGGGCCCGCCGCTCCCCCGCGGGAACGCGTGCCCGCCCTGCTCGACGCCGTCCTGTGCTTCAAGCTCGACAACCGCCTCCTGGCGCTCGCCCTGGAGGAGACCGGGAGCAGCAGCCCGTACCAGGCCGGGCACTACGAGGAGTGGCACGGCCTGCTCCGGTCCGTGCTGGAGCAGATCCCCGGCCTGGCCGACCCGGGTTTCACCGCCCACGCCCTGCTCGCCGCCACCCGGGCAGACCTCGTCGAGCGCCTGGCCGGCCGCGACGGCGTACCGCGCGAGCGGCTGCGGGCCCAGCTGGCGGCGTACGCGAACAGGGTCGTGGCCTAGATCGGCGTGGCTCCCCCGGTCAGGGTCGTGGCGGGGTCTTGCGGGCGTGCAGGACGTGCGCGTCGAGGGGCAGGGGTGTGTGGCCCTGGAGGTGGAGGCCGGCGTCCGCCAGGAGGCGGGCGTAGTGGGCGGCGCCGCGTTCGCGGCCCCCGACGTTGCAGAGCATGTGCAGGTCCCAGGCGGTGGCCAGCGAGGGAGACCCGTCCGCGGGCAGGAGCCGTTCGACGATGAGCAGGTCGGCGTGGGCGGGCATCGCGCGGGCGCAGTGGCGGAGGATCTCCCGGCAGCGGTCGTCGTCCCAGTCGTGCAGGACGCGGGAGAGGAGGTAGACGTCCCCTCCGGACGGTACGTCGGCGAAGTCGCCCACGCGGTAGGCGCAGCGCGCGCCGCAGCCCGCGGTGTCGAGGTGGCGGCGGGCCGCCTCGACGGCGTGCGGGCGTTCGAGGAGGACGCCGCGCAGGCCCGGGTGGGCGGTGAGGATCTGGCCGAGCAGCTCTCCGTTGCCGCCCGCGACGTCGACGACGGTGGCGGACGCGGACGCCCGGGCGGCGGCGCTGACGACCGGGTGGCCGGGGAGCGGGCGGAACATCCGTGCGCTCGCGGCCATGGAGCGGTCGAAGAGGCCGGCGAGTTCGGGGTCGCGGGCGAAGTGGTCGAAGTGGTTCTCGCCGAAGAGGTGGTCGAAGGCCGGCAGCCCGGTCCTCACGGCGTGGTCGAGGCCCCCGAAGGAGCCGTAGAACGGGCCGCCGTACATCAGGGCCAGGGGGCGCATCGACGCGGGCTCGTCCGTGCGGAGCAGGGCTCCGAGCTCGGTGAGGCGGAATCCTTCCTCCTCGCCCGGAGCCGGGTCGTGGGTGACGGCGCCCAGCATCGCGAGGTACCGCAGGAGGGTGTCGAGGCCGCGGGGGTGGGTGCCGGTCAGGCGGGCGAGGTCCTCGGTGCGGGACGCGGTGCGCGTGTCCATGGCATCGGGCAGGCGCAGCCGGGCGAAGGAGGCGAGGGCCTGGGTGGTCCACGCACCGGTGAGCAGGTGAAGGAGCGTTTCGGCGGGCTGCCGCTCGCCGTGGTGGCCGAGGTGGCCGGCGAGGGCGCCGCGGTGGTCGCCGTGCGCGTACAGCTCCAGTCGCCGGTAGCCGCAGGCCGCGTCGGCGGGGGTGGTGAAGTACAGCACCGTCCCGTTCTCGTGCGGGTTGTAGCCGCCTCCGTCGGGGCGTGCTCCGTGACGGGCGAGGGTCGCGCACAGCCCGCGCAGCACCAGCGGGTCGGGGCGCTCGATCTCGAACGCGAGGTGCGCCTCGTGCCGGCGGGTCCGTTCGTAGGCGGCGATGGGCTCCAGGGCGGAGTGCGGGGGCACGGTCAGGGCGAACACCTCGACCGCACGGGGCTCTCCGGTGACTCCGGGCACCTGGGGGCGCAGGATCCGGACATCGAGCTCGGCCGGGTCGCGCCGGTGGCGCCGGGCGAGGCGCTCGCGGACGACCACGCTGGGGTGGGAAGGGGTGTCCGCCGCCAGCCCGCAGGCTTCGAGCTGGGCCCGCAGGCTCTGCGCGTCAGGCGGGAAGAGCAGCATCCCCGCGTGGGCGAAGCGGCAGCGCTGGGCCAGCGTCCGCAGGTCCGGTCCGTCGAGGCCGGGCAGGAGGAGGGGCAGCAGGGTGGTGCTGTCGTGCTCGCGGACGAACGCGGCGGCGGCGCGCAGGCGCGCCGTGTCGTCCGGGAGCATCGTTTCGCCGGGCAGCATCGTTTCGCCGGCGAGCGTCGTCGTCATCGTGGGAATGTCCTCGGGCCGGTACTGATCAGGGCAGGGCAGGGCAGAGCTGGGCGGGGAGAAGCCGGGTGGGGAGAGGTGCCGGGGGGCGCAGCGGGGTCAGACGCCGACGTAGTTCTCGGCGAACCAGTCCTGGTGGACGCGCGAGGTGCGCAGCGAAGCGATCAGGGAGCGTCGCCGGGCGGCCTGGAAGAACGATCCGGCGTCGGGGTCGCCCTCGGGTGCCGCGTGCAGCAGGCGGGTCATCCAGCCGGTGAACTCCTGCGCCCTCCAGATGTGCGCCAGGCAGCGGTCCGAGTACCCGTCGAGTCCGCCGGTGTCGCCGCGGGTGAGGGCGGCGATGAGCGCCTCGGCCAGGATCTCGGCCTCCAGGACCGCCAGGTTGGCGCCCTTCGCGGCGGCCGGGGCCAGTGCGCTCGCCGCGTCCCCCGCCAGGAACAGCGGGCCGTGGCGCAGCGGTTCGACCACGTCGCAGGTCAGGTCGAAGAGCCCGCGCTCCAGGAGGGCGCCGCGGCAGAGCGGTCCGTACTCCGGGGCGCGCATCCGGATGTCGAGCTCGTCCCAGATCCGCTGCTCGGGCCAGGCGTCGGCGGCGACGCCGCGCCGCCACTGGAGGTAGTAGCGGGTCACCTGCGAGGTGCGGGCCATGTGTCCGGCGAAGCCGCGGTCGTGGATCGCGTAGCCGACGGCGTCGAGGCTCGGCGGGGCCTGGGCGAGCAGGCCGAGCCAGGTGACGCCGTGGTCGTGGTGGTGGACGGTGTCCGGTGGCAGTGAGCGGCGGGCGGCCCCGTGGCGCCCGTCGCACCCGGCGACGTAGCGCGCCGTCCAGCGGACGGCACGGCCCTCGGGCCCACGCGCCGTGACGGAGGGCCTGGTGCCGTCGGTGTCGTGGACCGTGAGCGCCTCGGTCTGGAAGTGGATGCGGCCGCCGCGGGCCAGGTAGTGCCGCAGGAGGTCCGTGACGAGGTTCTGCTGCGGGTAGACGTGGTGTGGCCCGCCCTGGCCGAGGGTCCCGTAGTCGAGGCGGAACCGCCCCTCGTGGGTGCGGAACTCACAGGTGCCGTGCGGGCGGCCGTACTGGTGCAGGCCGTCGGCGAGGCCGTGACCGTCCAGGATCCGCACGGTGTTCGGGGCGAGGAACCCGGCGCGGGCGCGGGTCCGGACGCGGGAGGAGGAAGCGCGTTCCAGGACGACGCAGTCGATCCCGGCGGCGAGCAGAAGGTTTCCGAGGACGAGCCCGGCCGGACCTGCACCGAGGACGATCACGTCGGCTGAGGCGCGTAAAGCGCGGTATGTCTGGCTGTCCGTCATAGCGGGTGAAGCATAAGCACGCGATCTTCCGCGAACCTACGCGAGCCATCCCTTAGCGGGAATAGAGTGACAATCGCCCTTAAGGTGCGCGGGCCGTGCTGACGGGCCGGAAGCGGCTCCGGGAAACCCCTGTCGGTGGTGCGCGCCGGGCGTGCGGTGGCGGGCGCACGCGCTCGCGTACGCCCCGGGCGAGCGCGTGCGCCCTCTCTTCGGGCCTGCGGTGGGGTGCGTTCGGGCGCCCGGCTCAGCCCGCCCGTCCGGCTCGGCCGATGTGGTCCCTCACCTCTTGGTAGACCCCGGCGTCGTCGGTGAAGGCCGTGTGGTGCAGGCAAGGGGTCTGCGTGTTCACCGCACCGCTGAGGGGCACGGTGCCGTCAGGCTTGATGATCATGTCGCAGGAGGACCACCAGGTGGCGTAACGGACGGGTCCCGGCGTTTCGTCGCCCGCGTTCAGCGCGTCGAGGAACACGGAACCCGGACGCATCTCGACGCACGAGGGACCTCCGCACCAACGGGCGGTGTCCGTACCGTGGTTCGGGCCGGCGAGGGACACCCAGGCGTCCACCTTCGCGTCGCCGCCGAGTTCCTTGAGGTAGTGGCGGGACGACAGCGAGCCCATGGAGTGGGTGACCAGGTCCGCCTTGGCGGCTCCGGTCGAGGCGAGGACGCGGTCTACGGCGGAGGCGAGCTGCGCGGCGGTGGTGGCGTTGGACTGTGACGTCGGGTAGGTCCACTGGTACAGGCGGTCGGCCGGATAGCCGTCCGACCGGAATCGGGCGGCCATGATGTTCCAGGCCGTACCGTCGCTGTTCCAGCCGTGTACGAAGACCACCGGATCGGGCGGGGAAGGGGCCGCGGGGACGGCCGCGGCCGGAACGGCACAGGCGGCCATTGCCATCAGGACGGCGGGGAGGGAGCGCAACATCGGCGTGTTCACGGCCCGTTTGTAACGGCCCTGCCCGACCCGCCCCGGTCCCGGGCCGGGGACGCTCACCCGTCCGGGCGCCGCCGTTCACCCCAGAAACGTTTCAGCAGAGAGGTGTTCAGTCGTCGGCGAGCTGCAGGGCCAGGGCGTAGTGCTCACCGTCCGTCCCGGCGAGCAGGCTGTCGAACAGCGGGGTGAGGCCGTTCACCGCGCCGCAGGCGGCGTCGTGGTTGGTCCACCAGCTGCCCTCAGGTCCGAGCAGGGACACCACCCGGGCCGCCGCGCGCTCCGCGGTGTCCGCGGGCAGGTGCCGGTGGGACGGCCACACCAGGTCGACGGCGGCGAGCCGGGCCAGGAATCCGGCGGCCTCGTGCGGCTCCAGCGGCTCCAGGGCGGCACAGAGCCGCGGGACGGGCTCGGGGGCGTACCCGGGGAGGTAGCGCTGCCAGGCCTCGTCGGCCGCCGCCTCGGCCAGCAGCACGCGGATCCTGGCCGCCAGCTCCGGCAGGTCGGGTTCCGGCTCGGTGAACCGCCCGGCTGCCACGAACACCCGCGCCGGCGTGGCGAGCTCCGCCATCCGCGCTTCCAACTCCGCGAGGATCCCGGTGGACTTCATGACGGGACCCTGCCGGACGAGGGGGCCGGCTCAACGCGTCCGGGACGGTCGTCGAAGTCCACCGAGGTGGCGCCGCGGTCCCGTTGGCGGCGGTCGAGCAGGACCATGGATCTGATGCCCCGGCCGGGGGGCAGGCCGTCCCGAGCGGTGCGCGCCAGGAGCGCCGCGAGTCCCCGCCGGTGGATTCCGAAGACCCGGGGCGAGGCCAGCCGCTGTCGGGCGCGCTGGCCGGACAGTGCTTCCCGGGGGCCTACGTCGAGCACGACCATGTGCAGGGGGCGCCGGCCTCGGTGGGCCGTGTACGCGAGCCATCGGCGCATCCACGGTCTGGTGCCGCAGTCGTGTATGAGCAGGGGGTGGCCGAGGCGCATCTGGGAGCGCGTCCACCGCATGTGGCTCAGCCTCGCCCATGGCCGGTACACCGCGTAGGGGAGCCAGTCGGGCATCCGCGACTCGTAGGCCGTGCGGGTGGCGCGGGGATCGACGACCGCGGCGGCGGAAGACCAGGCGCGCAGCAGCGTGCTCTTGCCGCTGCCGGGAAGTCCGGCGACGACGACGGCCGCGTTGGGCGGGTAGGACAGCCTGATGTCCCCGTCGGCCCGGCCCCGGAGGTCGACGACCCCCTGAGGGGGTATCCGGCGGCTCATGGGCCCGCTGCCCGGCTGCCGTTCGGCCTCCCCGGGCCGCCCCTGCGCCCGTTCCGTCGGGCCTTCGGTGCTGGTGGGTGTGCTCACAGGTGGTGTGCCGTTCGGAGGGGAGGTCTGGGAAGAACCCGAGGCTACCCGAGTGCCCTGCTCCCTGAGGTCACGTTACGTTCGGGCCGCCACCACGCCGCCACGCCGCCCTGCCGCCCCGCCGGCCTCGGCACTCGCCCGCTCCGACGCCGCCGGCCGGCGGGCCCTGGGACATCTCCGATGAAACCGTCCTCGTCTAGGGTGCGCTCATGGATCACGAAATCCCTGCCGGAGCGGACGCAGGACGGACCGGCGGGCCGGGGACGGCGGGGACAGCGGGGACGGCGGGGGACCCGCGGTTCGCGGCCGCCCGTCTCAAGGAACGCATCTACGCCACGATCACGATCATCTCGGTCGTCATCGGCCTGCGGACCTCCGAGCACGTGGACGCGGCAGGTGCGGCCGCGGCGCTGCTCACCACCGCGGTCGGGCTGTGGCTGGCGGCGATCGTGGCCGACCAGCAGGCCCACCGGGTGGTGCACGGCCGGCTCGCCACCGGCCGCGAGCTGCGCGGGATCCTGTCGGTCAGCAGCCCGCTGCTGCTCTCCGCCGTCGGCCCGCTGGTGCTGGTCGCCTCCGCCGCACTGGGCGTGATGAGCGTCGGCACGGCGCTGCTCGCGGCGGCGGCCGTCAGTGTCACCGGCCTGTTCGTCTGGGGCTGCTACGGCGGCGTACGCATGGGCGGCGGCGTGCTCGCCGCCCTGCTGGCCGGGGCGCTGGACGCCGCGATCGGCCTGGCCGTGGCCCTGGTGAAGGCCTCCGCCGGGCATTGAACGCCGACGGCTCGCCAGGGCCGTTGCGCGTCGGGCCCGGCGATTCCGGCAGAGTGGGCGCGGAAGTCCCCCGTCCGGGGCGGCACGAGGAGAAGATCACCTGCCATGAGCACCAAGTCCACTCCCTTCGACGAACTCGACCGGCGGATCGTCGCGACTCTGATGGAGAACGCCCGGGCGAGTTTCGCGGAGATCGGCACGGCCGTCGGTCTGTCGGCCACCGCCGTGAAGCGGCGGGTGGACCGGCTGCGCAAGGCCGATGTGATCACCGGGTTCAGGGCCACGGTCCGGCCGGCCGCGCTGGGCTGGCGTACCGAGGCGTACATCGAGGTGTACTGCGACAGCGCGGCGCCGCCCCGGCGCCTCGCGGAGGTCGCGCGCAAGTACCCGGAGATCGCGGCGGCGATGACGGTGACCGGTGCGGCCGACGCGCTGCTGCACATCAGGGCGACCGACGTGGAGCACTTCGAGGAGGTGCTGGAGCGGATCCGCAGCGAGCCGTTCATCCGCAAGACGATCAGCTACATGGTGCTGTCGCACCTGCTGCCGGAGAGCCCGGAGGCGGGGGCCAGTGCGTCCGCGCCGGCCGGGGCCGCCGCGCGTGCGGCCGAAGGCGCAGCTATCCTGCTCTGAGGGGGAAATATGCGCAGGATTCCTGCGTCGGCACGCAGCGATTTGTTCTTGTCGCGCTGACCTGCCGCTTTCTACGGTGGGGCCACTCCCCCAGTCGTCACCGCAGGAAGCGGAGGAACCTCTGTGCCCGCAGCACCCGTAGGACACGGGCCGCTCAGCCGTAGCTGGCGCCCGAGGCGCTATGTGATGTGTGAGCCCCGGTATTTCGATGTGCGCTACGCCATCAACCCGTGGATGGACGTCCGCACACCGGTGGACCCGTCGCTGGCCCGTGAGCAGTGGCGGGCCCTGGTCGAGGCGTACCGGGGCCACGGCCACACGGTCGAGACGGTCGCCCCCGTGGAGGGCCTGCCCGACATGGTGTTCGCGGCGAACGCGGCCCTCGTGTCGGGCGGCCGGGTCTTCGGGTCGTCCTTCCACGCGGCCGAGCGCCGGCCCGAGTCCGCCGAGTACGAGGCGTGGTTCAAGGAGGCCGGGTACGAGGTCCACCGCTCCGCGGCGGTCTGCGAGGGCGAGGGGGACCTCGTTCCCGCGGGCCGGTTCGTGCTGGCGGGCACGGGCTTCCGTACCCGGCGGGCCGCCCACCGCGAGGTGCAGGAATTCCTCGGCAGGCCGGTGATCGGGCTCGAACTGGTCGACCCCCGCTTCTACCACCTGGACACGGCGCTCTTCCTCCTCGGGGAGGAGGGCGGCGAAGGCGACGGGACCGGCGGGGAGAACGTCGCGTACTACCCGGCGGCGTTCTCCCCCGGCAGCCGCGAGGTGCTCCGGTGGCTCTACCCGCGCGCGGTGATCGCGACCGAGGAGGACGCCCTGGCCTTCGGCCTCAACTCGGTTTCGGACGGCCGCAACGTCTTCGTCGCCCCGCAGGCCCACGGCCTCGTCGGCCGGCTCGCCGACCGTGGATACGTTCCCGTCCCCGTCGACCTGTCGGAGTTCCGCAAGGCCGGTGGGGGAATCAAGTGCTGCACCCTGGAGATCCGCTCATGACCGGCACCACCACCGCGACCGCCGCCACCGCCGTCCCCGCTTCCCCCCGCGCGACGCGCTCGTCGGCGCAGCTGATCCGCGCCGAGGCACCGGTGCTCGCGCACAACTACCACCCGCTGCCCGTGGTCGTGGCGCGTGCGGAGGGCAGTTGGGTGGAGGACGTCGAGGGCCGCCGCTACCTCGACATGCTGGCCGGCTACTCGGCCCTGAACTTCGGGCACCGCCACCCCGCCCTCGTCGACGCCGCGCACCGCCAGCTCGACCGGGTCACGCTCACCTCGCGCGCCTTCCACAGCGACCGGCTGGCCGACTTCGCCGAGCGCCTCGCCGAGCTGACCGGCCTCGACATGGTGCTGCCGATGAACACCGGTGCCGAGGCCGTGGAGAGCGCCGTCAAGGTGGCCCGCAAGTGGGCGTACGAGGTCAAGGGCGTCGCAGCGGACCGGGCGACGATCGTCGTGGCGGACGGCAACTTCCACGGCCGTACGACGACGATCGTGAGCTTCTCGACCGACGGGACGGCCCGCTCCGGCTTCGGCCCCTTCACCCAGGGCTTCCGCGTCGTGCCCTACAACGACCTGGCCGCACTGGAAGCGGCCGTCGACGAGACGACGGCAGCCGTGCTGATCGAGCCCATCCAGGGCGAGGCCGGCGTCCTCATCCCCGACGACGGCTACCTCACCGGGGTCCGGGAACTGACCCGGCGCACGGGGTGCCTCTTCATCGCCGACGAGATCCAGTCGGGTCTGGGGCGCACGGGCCGCACCCTGGCCGTGGACCACGAATCGGTCGTGCCGGACGTCCTGCTCCTGGGCAAGGCCCTGGGCGGCGGCATCGTCCCGGTCTCCGCCGTCGTCGCCCGCCGCGAGGTGCTCGGCGTCCTGCGGCCCGGCGAGCACGGCTCGACGTTCGGCGGCAACCCCCTGTCGGCGGCCGTCGGTTCCGCGGTCCTGGACCTGCTGGCCACCGGTGAGTACCAGCGGCGCGCCGCCGAGCTGGGAGCCGTGCTCGACCGCGGGCTCGCCGAGATCACCGGTGCGGGCGGCGCCGTCACGGCCTACCGGGCCCGGGGGCTGTGGGCGGGCGTGGACGTCGACCCCGCGCTCGGTACGGGACGGCAGATCAGCGAACGGCTGCTCGCCGAGGGCGTCCTGGTCAAGGACACCCACGGCTCCACGATCCGGCTGGCCCCGCCGCTGACCCTCACGGAGGAGGAACTCCGCACCGCGCTCGCCGCCCTGCGGAAGGTCCTCGCGTAGGGGTGTCCGTCCCGGCGGAACCGCCTTCGACCGTCTCGCGGCCACCCTGTCCGGGACCACCACGTACAACGATCCGTGGTACGTGGGCGAGCTGCTGGGCGACGGCCGCGTGGACGGCATCGTCGCCGGCTACGGAGCCTTCACCGGCGACCGGTGCCTGCGGTGCGGTCACGCCGCCTTCGCCGTCCCGCCCGCCCGTCGGGCCAGGGCGGGTAGCACCGTCGTGCGGTAGGCGTCGAAGAACGCGGTCTGGTCAGGGCCGATCTGGCCGACGTACACCTCCTCGAAGCCGGCGTCGGCGTATCGTTCGACGGCTTCGATGTGCTCGGCCGGATCGGCCCCGCAGGTCGTGGACGCCGCCACCTGGGCCCGGGTGACGAGTTCGGCGGCCTGTTCGAAGTGGGCAGGGGTGGGGAGGATCTGCGCGAGCTCGCCGGGCAGCTGTTCGGTCGGCCACAGGCGGTGGACGGTGTCGACGGCCTCGTCCCGGTTCTCGTGCCAGCACACTTTCAGCCCGCCGATCACGGGCTTGCCCGTCCCGCCGGCCCGGCGGAAGGCGTCGACCAGTTCGCGGTCGGGCCCCATCAGAACGAAGCCGTCGCCGATCTCCGCCGCCAGCTCGGCCGCCTTCGGGCCGAACCCGGACACGTATACCGGTGGCGGCGACTCGGGGCAGGTGTACAGGCGGGCGTTCTCGACGGTGTAGTGCCTGCCCCGGTGGGTGACCCGGTCTCCGGTGAACAGCTCGCGCATGACCTGCACGGCTTCCCGCAGCATGGCCGCGCGTTCGTCGAAGGGCGGCCACGGGTCGCCGTGGACGTGTTCGTTGAGTGCCTCTCCCGAGCCGACCCCGAGGCGGAACCGGCCCTCGGTCAGCACGCTCGAGGTGGCCGCGGCCTGGGCCGTGATGCAGGGGTGCATGCGTACGGTCGGGCAGGTCACCAAGGTGGTGACGGGCAGGTCGACGGTCTGCGACAGGGCTCCGATGAGCGACCACACGAACGGGCTGTTGCCCTGGGCGTCGTTCCAGGGGTGGAAGTGGTCGGAGATCGCCAGCGAGGTGAATCCGGCGGCCTCCGCCTGGCGGGCCTGGTCGAGGAGCTCGGCCGGAGTGAACTCCTCGCTGGCCAGGAAGTATCCGTAGGACGTCATGTCGGGGCGCTCCTCTTCTCGTGTCGTTCGCGTGCCGCTGCCGGGGCTCGGTCCCCTCGGCGTCTGCCCCGTGCCCGGAAGGTCACGCCCGGCCGGTCGGGGGTCGGCGACGAGATCCCGGGCCTTGTCCGTTTTCCCGCCCCGGGCGGGGGAAGGCGCCGGACGTCCGATACATCCGATACCACCCATACATCCGACGGGAGCTGGTGACATGATCCGGATCCACCTCGACGCCGGGTGGGCGTCATGAGGGTCGTCGTGACCGGTGCCACCGGCAACGCCGGCACGAGCGTCGTCCGTGCCCTGGCGTCCGACCCGACGGTCACGTACGTGCTCGGCGTCGCCCGCCGCCGGCCGGGCCTTGAGATCCGCGGCGTGCACTGGGCGGCGGCGGACATCGACCCCGGCGGCGCCGACCTCGCCGGACTGTTCGCCGGCGCGGACGCCGTCGTGCACCTCGCCTGGAAGTTCCAGCCCACGCACGACCCGGTGGAGACCTGGCGCACCAATGTGCTGGGCTCCATCAGGGTCTTCGAGGCCTGTGCCCGGGCCGGGGTCCACACCTTGGTGCACGCCTCCTCGGTAGGCGCGTACTCGCCGGGCCCCGCCGACGGGCGACCGGTCGACGAGTCCTGGCCCACGCACGGCTGGCCCGGCGCCGCCTACACCCGGGAGAAGGCGTACCTGGAGCGGTACCTCGACGGCTACCAGCAGGCCCACCCCGGCATGCGGGTGGTGCGGATGCGGCCGGGCTTCCTGTTCAAGGCGACGTCCGCCTCCGAGCAGCGCCGGATCTTCGCCGGCCCGCTGCTCCCCTGGCGGCTCATCCGCCCCGGCTTCGTTCCCGCACTCCCCGCCGTGACGGGGCTCCGCTTCCAGGCCCTGCACACCGACGACGCCGCGGAGGCGTACCGGGCGGCCGTGGTCCGCCCCGTCCGCGGGCCGTTCAACCTGGTCGCCGATCCGGTCCTGGACACGGCGGCCGTGGCGGGTTTGCTGCGGGCCCGTACGGTGCCGCTGCCCGCCGCCGCGGCGCGTGCCGCCCTGGCCGCGGCCTGGAGGATGCACCTCGCGCCGGCCGCGCCCGGATTGCTGGACGCCGTCCTGCGGCTGCCGCTCCTCGACGCGGGCCGGGCCCGGGACGAACTCGGCTGGGTGCCGGCCCGTACGGCCACCGAGGCGGTCGGGGCCTTTCTCCAGGGTCTCCGAGACGGCGCCGGGCTGGACACGCCGCCTCTCAGGGGTGCGGCCTTCGGCGGCGCCGGCCGGCATGCGCAGGCGACCGGGGCGTGAACGGGCGGCGTCCGGCGCCGGCTCCGGGAGCGCAACCGGTAGCCTTCCCCTCGCCGGTCACCGGGGCGCGACGAGCCGGCCATCCGTTTCCGCTCGTTCCCCAAGAGGACGCACATGTTCAAGGTCAACGAATACTTCGACGGCACGGTCAAGTCGATCGCCTTCAACCAGGAGCAGGGCCCGGCGACCATCGGTGTCATGGCTCCCGGCGAGTACGAGTTCGGTACGGCCGCCCCGGAGGTCATGCACGTCGTCAGCGGCGCCCTGACCGTCAAGCTCCCCCACGCCGCCGAGTGGGAGACCTTCTCCTCCGGCAGCCACTTCAAGGTCCCGGGCGACAGCAAGTTCCAGCTCAAGGTCACGGTCGAGACCGCGTACCTCTGCGAATACCACTAGTCGCCGGACCGCACGCCCGGGTGCCGGGGTCCCTCAGTCCTCGGCCGGCACCGCGAGCGCGTCGTCGATGTACAGGTGCATCGTCGCGTCCTACAGGCACCAGCAGACCTCTTCCGGCTGGATCTGCGGGCCCGGTGCCCGAGCGCCTGCGGACGCTGGAGGGGCAGGGCCTGGCCGTCCGTGAACGGCTGCCCGGCTTCACCCGGTCGCGTGAATGTCCTCGCGCACGCCCGTAGCGGCCCTTGAAGCCGCGGCTCGGGGGTGTCGCGTCCGGCCTAGACTCCGCGCACATGTCGCTATGGCTCCTCAACCATTTCAGCACCTCCACACTGGCCGTCGTCGCCGTCGGCGGGACCGTCCTCCTGGCTGTCGCCGGCAGTGTGCTGCTGCGCCGCAGGCACCCGTCGCTGGCCCGCGGGGAGCACAACGACATGGTCGGCGTGACGCTGGGGATGTTCGGCGCCATCTACGGGATCATCCTCGCGTTCGTGATCGTCACCCTGTGGACGCAGCTGGAGGACAGCCAGACCATCGTGGCCTCCGAGGCCACGAGCGCGGCGCTCATCAGCCGTGACGCCGCCGCGTTCCCGGAGCCGGTGCGGGCCCGCCTCGATGCGGCCCTGAGCGGCTACGTGCACTCCGTCGTCGAGGACCAGTGGCCCCGGATGCGCGCGGGAAACCCCAGTTACGGGGCCACGGAGGCCCATCTGCAGGACGCGTTCCGGGTGCTCCAGACGTACGCCCCGCAAGGCCAGGCGGAGCAGGTCTTCTACGAGCGGGCCGTCGACCACCTCGACGACGTCGCCGCCCAGCGCCGGGCCCGCATCACCATGGCGCGCCGGGAACTGCCCCCGCTGCTCCAGGCCCTGGCCTTCGGCGGTGCGCTGGTCCTGATCCCGCTCACGTTCCTCTACGGCCTGCGCAAGCTGCGGGTCCAGGTCCTGTTCGTCGCCTCGGTGGCCGGGCTCGTCGGCTTCAGCCTGCTGCTGGTCTTCGTCCTGGACCGTCCCTTCTCCGGTGACCTCAGCGTCAGCCCCGCCCCGTACCGGGAAGGGGCCCTCGCCCGTTACTGGACCCCCTGAGCCGGCCGCGCGGGGTCCCTTTCGCCCGCGACGGCCGCGGCGGACAGCAGGGTGGCCCCGGCGAGGGTGCCCCACAGGGCGGTCGGGCCGTGGGGGGCGAGGGCGGTGATGGCCGCCGGGGAGACCGCGAGGCCGAAGCCGGTGGAGAGTTCGAAGCGGGCGAGGGTGCGTCCCAGGACGCGGGGCGGGGCGAGGGCCGTCACGAGGGCGGTGGCGCTGCCGGCGTAGACGATCTCGCCGAGGGTGCAGACGACGGAGACGGCGGCGACGGCGGGGGCGGCCCATCCGCCCCCGTCCCCGCCTGCCGTCGACGTCACCGCGAGGAAGCCGGCGTAGGAGGCCGCGAGGACGGCGCCGGCGATGACCAGCGCGGTGCGCCGGGCGTAGCGGGACATCAGGACGGTGACCGGGACTTGGAGGGTGACCACCAGCACCGTGTTGGCCACGAAGATCGCCGCCGACCATACCGGTGAGGCGTGCAGCTGTGTCAGCAGGACCAGCGGGAGCGCGATCTCGGGGACGTTCAGGCAGAAGACGTAGACCACGTTGGCGGCCAGCAGGGCACGCATCCGGGGTGGGCGATCCTCCTGCCCCGCCGGTGCCACGGACCGCTCCGGCTCGCGTTCCGCGCGCACGCGGACCGACCACGCCAGGCCGGCGGCCGCCAGGTACGCCACTCCCGTACCGGCCGCCAGTACCCGCAGGGCCGAGGTCCCGCCCGCCAGGCAGGCCATGGCGAGGAGCGCCCCCGCCCCCAGCCCGGCGTTGCGCAGGGCGCGTCCGGCCGCGAGGGCGGTGTCGCGTTCCCGCCCGTGGGAGATGGTGGCGACGAGCGCCGCGTGGGCGGCCGGCCAGGCCTGGTTGCCGATGCCGAGGAGGAGGGCCGCGGCCGCGAACGGCCAGACGCGGCCCGCGGGGGCCGCCACCAGCACGGCCACTCCCAGCACGCGTACCAGCATCGACGCGGCGACGACGGTGCTGCGGGCGCCGCGGTCCAGCCATCTCCCGACGGCGGGCATGGACAGCAGGCCGATGACGATGCCGCCCGTCATCGCGAGTCCGGTGGCCGACGCGGACAGGCCGAGCACCGTCACTCCGTAGAGGAGGAGGAAGGGCCGCAGCAGGCCGGTGCCGAGGGCGTCGACGGCCAGGGCGACGGCGTAGCGGGGGCCGCCGGAGGCGCGCAGCAGGGCGCGGGGCCGGACCTTGCGGGTCGGGGTGGGGGTGCGGGTGGGGGTGGTCGTGGCTGTCATGGGGTGAACGGTGGGTTCACCGGCCCGGCCGGGCACGTCGGTTGACGGAGATCGTCAACAGTTGCCGGCGCTGTCCGGCGGGGCGGTGATGATGTGCGGATGACGTTGAGGATCGACATCGGCGGCATGCCGTCCGAGGGGCTGCGGTTCGCCGCCTCCCCGCTGGCCGAGCTGACCGCGATGCTGCACGTGCTCGCCGAACCGGAGCACCATCCGGAGTTCGCCGCATGGGCCTCCGACGTGTGGGCCGGGCTGCGGCCGGGACTGGCCGAGCGGTTGCGGGAGGCGGAGTTCCTCTGGCGTACGTCCCAGGCCGATTTCATGCTGCCGGCCCGGCCCCGGGCGACGCTCGGGGAGGAACTGGACGACGTCGACCGGATCGACGACGAGCGGTACGTGTCCGCCGCGCTGGTCACCACCTGCGGCAACCGGATCCACTTCGCCTCCCCGTCGCCCCTCACCGACACTGCCGCGCGCGACCTGGCCCTCGAACTGGCCCAGGCCCGGGGTACGCGCCAGGAGGCCTTCGCGGAGCGGCTGCTCGCGGACCCGGCGGGGGTCCGGGCGCGCGTCCGCGACACCCTGGAGGCCTGTGCCGAAGCCTTCTTCGACGCGGCCTGGGCCGACGCCGCCGTCCGGCTCGCCACGGACCTGCGGCTGAAGAACGACCTGTTGAGGCGCCAGGGCCCCGGGGCGGCCCTCGCCTCGGTCTCCGGTGCGGTCACCCTGGCTCCGGACGGCGACGCCATCCTCGTGGACAAGCTGCTGGACAAGGCGACGACCGCCCATGGCAGCGGGGTCACCTTCATCCCGAGCGTCTTCGGCCGGCCGCACCTGGCGATGGTCCACGCGCCCGGCTGGCAGCCGGTGGTCCAGTACCCGGTGGACGGGCCCGGCCCGGCGGAGCCGGTGTCCCTGGAGACGGTGACGCTGCGTCTGGAGGCCCTCGCCCACCCGGCCCGGCTGCGTCTGCTCCGCACCCTGGCCCGCGGTCCGCACACCAACGGGGAACTGGCCCACGCCTGGGACCTGACGCCCCCGGAGGTGTCCCGCCACGTGGCCCTCCTGCGGCGGGCGGGGCTCCTCACGGCCCGGCGGGAGGGGCGGTACGTGCGCTACAGCCTCAACCTGTCGGACCTGACGGCGCTGGGGACCGACCTGCTGGCGGCCGTACTGCGGTGAGGCCGGGTACCGCGGGGCCCGGCGGGCCCGGCGGACCGGGGCCGCGCGGGGGTGGAGGTGAGTACACCCCGGCCGGGGAGCCAGGTGCAGTGGCCGGAGGCGTCGGGCCCGGCATCGTCGTCCGCGTAGGGATACGGACGAAGGGCGGGGCGGACATGGCTGTGGTGGGCGGCGTCGAGGCGGCGGGGCGCGGCGGTGTGTGGGGCGCGGCGGGGGTGTTCACTGCGGTCGCCTTCGTGGCGGCCGGGGTGCTGGGGGCGGTGCAGCCGGCCAGCGGGGTGCCCGCGGAGGTGGTGCAGCTGACCCAGTTCGGGCCGGCCCTGGGGGTGGGCGCGGTCGCCCTGTACCGGTGGCGGGAGACTCGCACGGTGCTGCGCGGCGGCAGCGGACGCGGGGCCCGGCGGGCGGCGGCCCTCTTCGGTTCGGCCGCGGTGATCGTCGCTCTCACCGTCCTCGGGTACGGGCCGGCGGCGGGGGGTCCGGGCTTCACGGCACCGGGCGCCCTGCACCACCCCTTCCTGCTGATCGCGGTGGCGCAGTCGGTGGGAGCGTGCGGGGAGGAGATCGGCTGGCGCTGCTTCCTCCAGCCTCTGCTGCGGACCCGGCTGGGCGTGGCCGCCTCGTCGGTGGTGACGGGCGCGGTGTGGGGGGTGTGGCACGTACCGGTGTTCGCGCGGGCCCCGGCCTACGCGGCGGGCTTCCTCGTCGCCACCGTGGCCATGTCGGTGGTGCTGGGCATCGCCCTCGACGGCACGGGCGGCCCGTACCGGCTGCTGCTCGCCGGCGGCTTCCACACCCTCGTCAACCTCGGACTGCTGCTCTTCATGGACGAGGAGTCCGGGTCGGTGCTCCCGATGCTCTGCTTCGGGTCGGCCAGTGCGCTGGTGGCCGTCGTGTGGGCCCGGACACGGGCGGGACGACGCGCCCCGGTGGAGGGAGCCGGGCCCTCCCCGACTACCCTGCACGGAACATGAGTTCGACATCTCTTTCGCGGCGGCCGGCCGCCGTCGGCCGCTGCCACCTCAACGGTCTGCTGGCCGTGTGGGCCGCCGTCGTCGGGTCGGCCGTCGTGGGGGCGCTGCTGTTGCTGCCCGTGGGCGTCGGCCACCGGCTGCTGCCCCCGGCCGCGGGCGCGTTGCGCCGGTGCTCCGACCTCGCGCGGCAGCGGGCGGCCCGGTGGCCGGGGGTCCGGATCGCGCAGCCGGATCCGCTGCCGCGCGCGGCGGGGGCCCGCGCGGTCCTGGCCGACGGGGGGGTTCTGGCGGGACCTGGCCTGGGCGTGGCTGGAGCCCCTGGTGGGCGGTCTGCTGCTCGCCGTGCCCCCGTCCCTCGTCGTGTACGGACTGTTCGGGGTGCTGGTCCAGCCCTTCGTGTGGCGGCTGCTGGACGACGGCAACTGGTACGCCTTCGTGCCCGTGCACAGCACCGGCCTGATGATCGCGGCGGCGGCACTGGGGCTCGCCCTCACGGCCGGGGGCCTGCTCCTCGCACCGTCCGTCCTGCGGCTGCACGCCCGCTGGGGCCGGCGGCTCCTCGCCGCGCCGCGCGGTGCCGAACTCCGGCGCCGCATCGAGCGGTTGACGGAGACCCGGGCCGAGGTCCTGGACGGCCGGGCCGCCGAACTCCAGCGCATCGAACGGGACCTGCACGACGGGGCGCAGGCCCGGCTCGTCGCCCTGGGGATGCGCCTCGACAGCGCGACGCGCCTGCTCCAGGACGATCCCGCGGCCGCCCGGACCGCACTGCTGGAGGCGCGCGAGCTGTCCGGCCGAACCCTGCAGGACCTGCGCGACCTGGTCCGGGGCATCCAGCCGCCGGTACTCACCGACCGGGGCCTCGGCGACGCGGTGCGCTCCCTGGCCCTGGACAGCTTCCTCGACGTGACCGTCGAGGTCCGGATGCCGGGGCGGCTGCCGGCCGCGGTGGAATCCGCCGCCTACTTCGCGGTCAACGAGCTGCTCGCCAACGCGGCGAAGCACTCGGGCGCCGAGCACGTCGGGGTCGTCGTCGTGCACGACGTGACGGCGGCCGGCGGTCCGCGGCTGCGCGTCACCGTCACCGACGACGGGCACGGCGGGGCGGACCCGGCAAGGGGAACCGGACTGCTCGGCGTCCGGCGGCGGTTGGCTACCTTCGACGGGAGCCTCGCCCTGCACAGCCCGCGGGGCGGCCCGACCACTGCCACCCTGGAGATCCCGTGCGCGTCGTCCTTGCCGAAGACCTCTTCCTCCTGAGAGACGGCCTGGTCCGTACGCTCACCGAGCACGGCTTCGACGTCGTCGCCGCGGTGGACAACGGCCCCTCCCTGCTGCGCGCCCTGCTGGAGCACCGGCCGGACGTGGCGGTCGTCGACGTACGCCTGCCTCCGGGCTTCACCGACGAGGGCCTGCAGGCCGCGCTCGAAGCCCGCCGCCACCACCCCGGCCTGCCCGTCCTCGTGCTGTCGCAGTACGTCGACCAGCTCTACGCCAACGAGCTCCTGGCGAGCGACGACGGCGGCGTGGGCTACCTGCTGAAGGACCGGGTCACCGACACCGGCCAGTTCGTCGACGCCGTACGCCGCGTCGCCGGTGGCGGCACCGTCCTGGACCCGCAGGTGATCGGCCGGCTGCTGTCACGCGGTGACGCCCGCGGCACCATCTCCGCCCTCACCCCGCGCGAACGCGACGTCCTGGAACTGATGGCGGAGGGCCGCTCCAACGCCGCCATCGCGGGCGCCCTCCACTTCAGCGAGAGCGCCGTCACCAAGCACACGGCGAGCATCTTCGCCAAGCTCGGCATCGCCCCCTCCGCGGAGGACAACCGCCGGGTCCTGGCCGTCCTCGCGTACCTGCGGCGCTGACCGTCCGTGCTCGGTTGCGTACATGCGGGAACGCCCGGCCGAGGGTGTCGGCCGGGCGTTCCCGGTGGGGCTGCCGGTGTGGCTGCTGGTGGTTTAGTACCAGTGGTTGGCCTGCCAGAAGTTCCAGGCCTCGACCGGGCTGCCGTAGCGCTCGTTCATGTAGTCCAGACCCCACTTGATCTGGGTGGCCGGGTTGGTCTTCCAGTCCGAGCCCGCGGAGGACATCTTCGACGCGGGCAGCGCCTGGACCAGGCCGTAGGCGCC
>NZ_JBVIRQ010000020.1:0-96110 GCF_055575955.1 Streptomyces sp. NPDC033966
CGCTTCTCGTCCCAGCCCACGACCGGGGTGCCGGCCCGGGTCGGGGACTCGTCGCGGCGCAGACCCGTCGCCCACGCGGCGTACCCGGTCAGCCCCTCTTCCAGGGGCTTGACCTTCCGCAGCGCGCAGCACAGGTCCGGATCCCGGTCGTGCAGCTTCGGCCCGTACGCGGCGTCCTGCTCGGCCACCGACTGACGCGGAGTCAGCGTGATGACGTTGACGTCCATCACCGCCCCGACGGCGTCACGGGTGCCGATGGTCTCCTCGAAGTGGTACCCGGTGTCCAGGAACACCACGTCCACCCCCGGGGCGACCCGCGAGGCCAGGTGGGCGACGACCGCGTCCTCCATCGAGGACGTCACGCAGAACTTCTTCCCGAAGGTCTCGGCGGCCCACCGCAGGATGTCCGGGGCGGAGGCGCCCTCCAGGTCCCGGCCCGCCCGTTCGGCGAGTTCTTTCGCATTTCGATGCACGTGAGTCGTCGTCATCCGGCGGCTCCTTCTAATGGGGAACGCGGCGACCGGGCAGGATTTTTCTGAGCCGAGATTAGCAATGTCGGCACATAAAGCACTGACGGTGCGCTGATCGCGGGCAATTTCACCGAGAACCGGCCATCCCACGCCCCCCATCAGGCATTACGTGCAGTTGAGGGGGTTTGCGGGGTTCCTCCTGGCGCAATGTCAGGGTGCGGTAAGTCTCCTATCAGCGGACCGCCAGCGCCCTTGTGCCACAGTGACCTGAAAATCGCTTGGTAATTCCCGTCGACCGGCCGGTCCGCCTTTTTCCGGCCGATACCCCGGAGAGGGCACGCGGAGAAATGAGCCTGAAGGGTCTGCAAGGTCTGCAAGGTCTGCGCCGAGGAAGGCTGATACGCCGCCTCGCGCTCTGTCTGTCGGCGGTGGGACTCACCGCCTCCATGCTCACCGCGGCGGGCCCCGCCGCCGCCGGTACGCCGGAGACCTGGACCTCCAGCTTCCAGGGCGGCGACGGCGTCACGTACACGGCGACCAACCACCTGGTGGACGCCTCGCGCGGGCCCGGCCGGCAGTGGATGCTCGTCTGGTCCGGGCCGGCGAAGCAGCCGGCGCCCGACTTCCTCACCGTCATCGACGCCACCCCGGGCTCCCCCACGTACGGGAAGGTCGCCAACACGGTCACCGTCGGCCCGAACAACGGCAACGAGCCGCACCACATGCAGTACGTGTGGCACAAGGGCGACCGGATCTACGCCGGCGGCATCATGAGCGACACGACGTTCGTCTTCGACGCGAAGGCCCTGCCCGCGCTGACGATCGCCGGGGTCAACACCACCGCCGACACCCCCTGCGGGACCCTGCCCGACGCCTACCAGGTGCTGAGCGACGGCACCGCGTACGGGACGTACATGGGCGGCCCCAACGTGACCGGCCCCTGCACCTACACCAACGGCGAGGTGCGCGTCGGCAACGGCGCGGCGGGCTCGCCCGGCGAGATCGTCCGGATCGGCAGGGACGGGAAGACCATCGCGGAGATCCCGGCCGCCACCGCGGCGGGCGAGGACCCCGCCCAGTGCGGCAACGTCCCCGCGCTGCCGGCCGCGACCTGCGCCAACCCGCACGGCATCGCGGTCCGCGAGGACCTGAACGTGATGGTGGCGAGCGACTTCGCCGAGGCCCGCAACTTCATGACGCCCGACTCGGCGCTGAAGGAGAACCTGGCCCGCCAGACGGTCCGCGTCTTCGACATCACCGACCGCGACGACCCGAAGCTGAAGTCGGTGTCGAAGGTCGCCGACGGTCCGCGCGGCGCGCAGGAGCAGCGGGCCTTCTTCCGCGAGTCGCGCGTGGTCATGGAGACCGCGCTGACCAACCGGCCCGGCAACAAGGGCGCGTTCGTGTCGTCGATGGCCGGCGGGGCGATCTTCTACACGCCGGACATCACCGCCCCCGACCCGCAGTGGAAGGAGGTCTTCGACGACACCACCGCCTACCGGTCCTTCCAGCGCGACAAGGAGGTCACCGGCAGCGGGGACAACGGCAGCTGGCTGGCCGTCAGCCCCGACGACCGCTTCCTCTTCCACACGGTGATGGGCCAGTCCGTGCCGTACGGCAAGTCGCTCGACGCCACCACGGGCATGATCTACGTCCTGGACATCCAGAAGCTCCTCGCGGCCGGCACCGGCGCGAAGTGCTCGGTCGACGAGCTCGCCGAGGCGAGCCGGGGCGGGCGCGAGCGGGACTGCCCGGAGCTGGTGAGCACCGTCCCGATCCGCGACGTCAGCTCGGGCGGCCCGCACTGGGGCGCCATGGACAACTTCCGGCGCGGCGCGGACGGCGTCTACCGGGAGACCACGCAGGTGAGCCGGATCGCGGTCGCCAACTACTTCGTCGCCGGGTCCTTCGGCGGCGGCGGTGACCACCGGGTGTGCGTGTTCGACCTCGACCGGCGCGGCCGGGTGACCCTCGACCGGTCCTTCCGGGACGAGAACACCGGCAAGCCGTGCGTCGGCTTCAACCGGGCGTCGTGGCCGCACGGCGACTTCGGCGACGCGCAGCCGCACGGCGTCCTGTTCGTGGTCAGCGACAGCGCCGTCCGACGGTGAACGCGGTCCTGCCGGCGGCGGTCGTCCTGACCGCCGCCCTGGCGGTGGGCGTACTGCTGCTGCTCCGCACGCGGCTGCTCGCCCGCCGCACCACCGCCACGGCGTACTTCGCCGCGGCGGTGGCGTGCGCGGCCCTCGTCGCCGCCCTCGCCCCCTCGGACGGCGGTGCGGGTGCGCGGGTGTCGGCCGGACCGCTGCTGGGCTCGCTGGGCCTGGGCGGCGAGCAGGTGCCGGTGCTGGTGGTGCCGAACCGGCCGGGGCCCAACCTGGTGGGCGTCGCCGCCGCCGACGCCTCGGCCGGAACGGACCGGGAGCGGCTCGCGCGGGGCGGGCGGCGTCCCGGGTCGACGCTGACGTGGATCCCGGTGGAACTGCCGGCCGGGCCCGGGCAGGTGTGGGTGTCGGCCGGCGGGAACTCTGCGCCGCTGGCGGTGGACACGGGCCGCGCGGGCGGGAAGCCGGCGCCGGCCGGGCTGCGCGGCGCCGACGGCGCGGAGTGTGCGAGCGCCGCCGCCGGGGCGGTGCTGGGCGGCAGCGCCGAGGCGCCCTCCGGCTGCCCGTCCGACGCCCTGACGGAGGCGGACGCCGCCGCGCTGCGGGACACCGTCGGGTTCCTCGCCGGGCGCGGGGCGCGCTCGCTGGCGCTGGCCGAGGACGACTCGCCGCGCGGGCGGGCCGCGGCCGCCGAGGTGCGTGCCGCCGCGGCCCGGGCGGGGATCTCCGTGGGGGCGCCGGACGCCTCCGCCCGCCGGCCGCTGGTGGTCACCTCCGGCTGGTCGGGCGCGGACACCGCCGTACGCGACGTCGAAGCGGGCCGCACCGTCGCCGAGGGCACGTACCTGGCGCCCTGGCTGCTGACCGCGCCGCTGCTCTCGCCGAGCGCGGGCCAGCTGATCCCGCTGCGCTACGCCCCGAACAGCCCGGCCGCCGTGGAGTACGCGGCGGCGCTCGGCGCCCGCCTGCCCGGCGAGGTGCCCACCGCCGCCGGGTACGAGGCCTGGCGCACCGCCCGCGGTGCGGCGGGCCCGGCGCCCGCGAAGCTGTACGCCGCCGCCGTGCTGTACGTACCCGGCAGCGGAGGCCCGTCGGCGGCAGGCGGCCACCACCACACCGCATCCGCGAGCTGGCTCCCCAGCGGCATGATCGTCCCGGTCTCGCCCCTGGGCACCACCTGACAAGGAGCAGGACAATGACGGAAACAGTCGCCGCGCCGCCGGTCCGGACCGCCAGAACCGCGCGCCCCGCCGCCGCCAAGCGCCCCGAGGGCCAGTGGGCGCTGGGCGAGCGGGAACCGCTCAACTCCAACGAGGAGTTCAAGGCGGTCGAGGACCCCCTCCTCGTCCGGGAGCGCATCGAGCGGATCTACTCCAAGACGGGCTTCGCATCGATCGACCCCGACGACCTGCGCGGCCGGATGCGCTGGTGGGGCCTGTACACCCAGCGCAAGCCCGGCATCGACGGCGGGAAGACGGGCTCGCTCGCCCCGGAGGAGCTCGAGGACGAGCACTTCATGATGCGGGTGCGCAGCGACGGCGGCACCCTGGACGCCGCCCAGCTGCGGGCCATCGCCGACATCTCGATGCGCTTCGCCCGCAACACCGCCGACGTCACCGACCGGCAGAACATCCAGCTGCACTGGGTGCGGATCGAGGACGTCCCGGCGATCTGGCGGCGGCTGGAGGAGGTCGGCCTGTCGACGACGGAGGCCTGCGGGGACTGCCCGCGCGTCATCGTGGGCAGCCCGGTGGCGGGGGTGGGCGCGGACGAGGTGCTGGACGCGACCCCGGCCGTGCGGGAGATCGCCGCCCGTTACATCGGTGACCCCTCCCTCTCCAACCTGCCGCGCAAGTACAAGTCGGCGGTGTCCTGGCTGCCGGACGTCCCGTACGAGATCAACGACCTGGCCTTCCTGGGCGCGGTCCACCCCGAGCACGGCCCGGGATTCGGCATGTGGGTGGGCGGCGGCCTGTCGACGGTCCCGATCCTCGCCCAACACGTAGGCGTGTGGGTCCCTCTCCAGGACGTCCCGGACGTGTGGGTGGCGGTGGCCCGCCTCTTCCGCGACTACGGCTACCGGCGTCTGCGCGGCCGTGCCCGCCTGAAGTTCCTGGTCGCCGACTGGGGCGTGGAGAAGTTCCGCCGGGTCCTGGAGGAGGAGTACCTGGGCCGCCCCCTCCTCGACGGCCCGGCCCCCTCGCTCCCCCCGGCCCCGATCGACCACATCGGCGTACACCGCCAGCGGGACGGCCTGTCGTACGTCGGGGCCGCACCGGTGGCGGGCCGTCTCTCGGGCACGAAGCTCGCCGCCCTGGCCGACCTGGCCGAATCCCACGGCAGCGGCCGGGTCCGCCTGACCCCGTACCAGAAGCTCCTCGTCCTGGACGTGGCGGACCCGAAACCCCTGATCACGGACCTCGCCGAAATCGGCCTCCAGGCCCGCCCCTCCCCCTGGCGCCGCAACACGATGGCGTGCACGGGCATCGAGTACTGCAAGCTGGCGATAGTGGAGACAAAAGACCGCGCGGCGACCCTCATCACAGAACTGGAAAAACGCCTGGCCGGCGAGGAGGCAGCCCTGACCGTCAACGTGAACGGCTGCCCCAACTCCTGCGCCCGCACCCAGGTCGCGGACATCGGCCTCAAGGGCCAGCTGGTCCCGGACGAGCACGGCCGCCAGGTAGAAGGCTTCCAGGTCCACCTGGGCGGCACCCTGTCCCTCTCCGCGGACCAGGAGGGCGGCTTCGGCAAAAAGCTCCGCGGCCTCAAAACCACCGCGGCGGACCTCCCGGACTACGTGGAACGCCTCACCCGCACCTACCTCTCGGACCGCACGGACCCGTCGGAGTCCTTCACGGCCTGGGTATCGCGCTGCGACGAATCCGCCCTCCAGTAAGGGACCGGCGTGCCGGGCGAATCCAGCCAGGGCGTATGAGACCCTCGCCGCTGACGGTCATCCCGTACCTCGCCACCGGTAGCGTGCGCGACATGTCGTGGGATGCGAGTGGTCGTCCGCATCGGCTGGCGGAGCGTCGGTCCGGCGTGACCGAGTTGGAGCCGGACCGGTTGCCGGAGGTGCGGGAGTTGGGGGAACGGGGCTGGTCGCCGGCACCGGACGCTCCGATGTGGGTGTTCCTGCCCTACGTGTGGCCCCCGGGCGCGCGCACCTGGGTGCCCGACCGGTCGACGCGCTGGCAGATCGACACCACCCTGGACGCGGCGGGCCGGGTGCTGGACGTCGTCTGCCGCCCGGTATCCGAGGCCGAGCGGGAGAGGCAGGAGAGGGATGCCGCCGAGGACCTGGCCCGCGTCGGGATCCCACCACGCCCGGCGGGCCGGCTGTGGCTGCTGCACCCGGTGGGCGGGTTCGAGCGTGTGGACGACGTACTCGAGCACCTGTGCGCCGAGGGCGAGGCCCGCGGGGTTCCCCCGGGCCTGTCCGCTGCGTTCGCGGAGCTCTGTGCGGACGAGCTGCACGTCCTTGTGGAAAGGGCCGATCAGCCGTCCGGTTGACGCGGCGAGGCTCGCTCCGGCCGGGCCAGAGCTTCCGAGTCCACCTGGGCGGCAGCCTTTCCCTGGCCCGGCAAGACTCCGCGGTCTCAAGACCACCGCGGCGGACCACCATGACTACGTGGAACGCCTCACCCGCGCCTACCTGTCGGCACCGCGGGGATCGCGGCCAGGAGTGCCTCGGCCCTCACGGCGGCTCCCTACTTCGACGGCGGCGGCGGAACGGGCCGCCCGGGCTGGCTTCCGTCGTCTCCGATCGGACTGCGGTGCTTGCCCATGAACTCTCCCTTCATCTGGTCGCTCATCAGGCGGGCTGGACGTTCCCGACGGCCGTGGTGAACTCGCGCCCGGACGCGCCCCGGATGTACGCGAGCTCCATCCACCGCTCGATCCCGGTGTCGGAGACGTTCTCGTTGACCACGGCCATCAGCTCACCCTCCACTCCGGACGCGATGTCGCGTACCCGACGGCGCAGAAGCCGGTGCGGCACGTACTCGTACTGCTCACTCATCCGGCGCCTCCCAGCGCATCCCGAGCAGGAAGTGCTCCCACCCGACGTGGGCCCGCGCGAGCAGGTCCCCACTGGGCAAGGACAGCGAGGCAATGCGGGTCCCGGTTCCGTCGGGGGTGTCCAGGCTCAGCACATCGCGCGGAAGTGGACTGGTCAAAGGGGCTCCCAACCGTCGTCTGACGAGAGGTGGCCGCGAAGCATCCTCGCCTCGCGTGACTGTGACCAGTGAACGGCCGACAACCCGGGTGGAACAGGAAGGGCTCTCTGCCTCCGCCCGACCGGGGACCGGAAGACTTTGTCTGCCCTTTACGGACGTTCTTGTCGGCCGTGTGAGGCCGGGGCTACGTTCGGCGGCATGGCCGGGAACGCCGTATTACGGGCACGAATGGCTGACCTGGGGCTCACCCAAGAGGAGTTGGCAGGTCAGATGAACGCCGCACTGCTGGAGATCACCGGCCGGTTCGGTGACGTCTCCGCCCGGACGGTGCGGAACCTGCTCAGTGGTGCCACCCGGCGGCCGATCGGGCGGACACGTGCGGCACTTGAGAAGGTGTTCGGCTGCCCGAGCACGGAACTAGGGTTCGTACCGGCTGCCGCCACCAGACCTCCGGAGGACCCTGTGCTCCGCCGCTCCTTCCTCACCGCCACGGCCGGCGCACTCGCCACGTCCGTTCCGGGGACCACGAACGGCCGGTCCGTTGGCATGTCGGACGTGATCCGCCTGCGGGACGGGATGGCGGCACTGACGGCTCTCGACCAGTCCCGTGGAGGGCACGTGGCACTGGAGGGTGCCGCCCTCACCCGGGCGTCCGAAGCGGTCCGGCTACAACGGAACGCCGTGTCGCAGACCGTGCGCCAGCGCCTTCTGTCGGTGGCCGCGCACTACACGTCGACGGCCGCATGGTCATGCGTCGACGCCAGGCAGTTCGACCGGGCCCGCGTCCACCTGAACGAGGCCCTGCGTCTGGCGGGCATGGCCCAGGACTCCGTGGCCCAGCTGCGGGTCTGGAACTCGACCGCGATGCTCGCGCACCAGCGGCACGAGTACGGCGAAGGCATCGCCGCCTCGCAGGCCGCCCAGTCCACCGCGGCGGCGAGGCGCGACCCCCTGCTGTCGTCCCTCGCCCACGCCCGAACGGCGATCGGGCACGCCTCCCGCGGGGACCGCAATCCGGCCCTGTACTCCCTGGGCCACGCGGAGGCCTCCCTCGCGAAGGCAGACCCGGCCGCCCCTCGGGCCCCGTGGATCGGTTTCTACGGGCCGGCCGAGCTCGCGGCACTCACCGCGATCGTGCACGAGCTGCTCGGCAAGCACGCGCATGCCGAGGCAGCCTCTCACCGAGCCCTCGCCTCCCTGCCCCAGGAGCTGCGGCGGAACCGGTCGATGACCATCGCCCGGCTCGGCACCGCCCAACTCCACCAGGGCGAGGTGGAACAGGCATGTGCGACGACGAGCACCATCTTCGAGCTGATGGCCGGTGACCCGCTCCCCGGCCGTCTCCGCACGATGATCGGGGACTTCCACCGGGCCTTGTTCACGGTTGCCGCCTCCGCGCAGGTGGCCCGGGAATGGGCGGACCGCTACCGCACCGAATGGAGCACTGGGTGACCATCGACCTGAAGCGCTACGGCCACGACGATCTCGGCGACATCCGCCAGGTCCTGCTGGACGTGCACGAGGACGCGTACGCGGATCGCCGGCACGAGGAGTTCGTACAACGCTTCCCCTGGTTCGTGGACCACTGGGGCGGGAATCCCGGCTTCTCCTGCGTGATCGCCTGGGAGGGGCCCGTGGCGGTCGGCTTCTCCTACGGCGCGCCCGCCGCCCCGGGCCGGGAGTGGTGGCAAGGCCACCTCGACACCTCACCAGAACAGGTCTCCACGTTCTCCGTCTCGGAGCTGATGGTGCGCCTGAAGTGGCGGAAAACCGGGCTGGGCCCGCGCCTGCACGACGCACTCCTCGCAGGCCGGCCAGAGGCGCTGGCGGTACTCACCGTGGACACGAAGCGACCGCGTCTCCAGGCGATGTACGAAGCGTGGGGCTACCGGAAGATCGGGGAGAACCAGCCGTTCGCGGATTCGCCGGTGTACGCGGTGATGCTGAACAGGCTTTGACCGGCCGATGACAGCACGGACGCCCGAGGCCGTGAGCCGCATCGAGGAGTCACGACGATGGACCTGAAGTGGTACACGCACACCGACGCGCCGGACGTCCGCTCCTTGCTCCTGGACATCCACGGCGAGGTGTACGCGAACGATCCCGACCCGTTCCACTCCCGCGAGCGGTTCTCCTACTTCGTCGACCTGTGGTCGGGGCGCGAGGACTGGACGTGCGTCTCAGGCTGGGAAGACGGCGGGCCGGTCGGATACGCGTACGGATCGAAATTCAAGCCGGGCGGCTGGTGGAAGGGAGCGCACCAACCCAAGGGCGTACGCGGCCGGATCTTCGCCCTGTCCGAGCTGATGGTGACACCCCCGTGGCAGGGGACCGGCCGCGCACAGAGGATCCATGACGCCCTGCTTCAGTCGCTGGACGTGGACTTCGCGACGCTCCTCGTGGACTCCTCCCACTTGAAGGTGCAGGCTCTGTACGAGGGCTGGGGTTACGAGAAGCGGGACGAAGCCAAGCCCTCGGACGACTCGCCCGTCTACGCGGTCATGGTCCGGGATCTATAGCCTCTGGCTGGAGAAGGGCCGGCGCCGAGGCGCCTTGAGAAGAGGGGGCTTGAACATGGCTGAGGCTCTGTCGGCGGAGCAGGTCGAGCAGCGAATCAAGGACCTGAACGGCTGGTCCACGGACGGCCGGAGGATCGCGCGCTCGTACTCGGTCCCGCACATCCAGGGCGCGGCGTTCATCGTCCACATCGCGGCCATCCAGAACGACCTCGGGCACCACTCGGACGCGACGCTCGGCTACAAGACCGTTCAGGTCTCGATCAGCTCGAGCGACCTCGGCGGGTACGTTGCCGAACACGACATCGAGCTCGCACGCCGCATCGAGGCAGCGGCACCGGCGCACGGCGCGATCTGAACGAACAGGAGGGGCATCACATGACGACCCGGCTACGTCGGTTCACCGACGTGGAGCAGGCTCACGGTCCGCTCATCGAGGCGTACAGCGAGGTCCGCGCACCGCTGCTGCACCTGCCGAACTACGCGGTGTCGACCGTGTCGGACCGTCTGGAGCGCTACGGCCGTACGCCGGGCTTCGCGGCGGTGCTCGCCTTCGACGCCGAGGACCGGCCGGTCGGGTACGCCTACGGCAACACCGTGGAGGCCGGGGACCTCTGGTGGAAGCGGATCGGCGACCTGGACGAGGAGTACACCCGTGCGCCGACCCTGGCGCTCAGAGAGATCGGCGTGACGGTTCCCCACCAGGGGACGGGACTGGCCCGGCGGATCCATGACGAGCTGCTGGCCGGCCGCGAGGACCGGTACGCATCGCTCATGGTCAATCCGGCCGCCGGAGACGGAAAGGTCCAGCGGGTCTACGAGTCCTGGGGCTACGAGGCGATCGGCCCCGTCCAGCCCGCCCCTGACTCCCCCGTGCTCACGGCGATGGTCCGACCGCTGATGATGCGCCTGACGCGCGAATGACCGGCCCAAGACGGCCGCCAGACGCCGAGATGCGAGGAGCGCGTAGCGATCTGGTGCGCCTGGGTGCTCCCCAGGTCGCTCTGATCAACCTCTCGTGCGCATGGTCGCGCCCCCAGCCCGGAATCTCGACGTGAGGGCCCGGATGCCCGGCCGGCCGGCCCCCGGCCCCTCGCCGCATCGCTGAGAGCCCCGCCCCTCCCCCTCCTGCCCCGTGACCGTCCTTTTGGGGGCTTCCCGGCAGTCCTTGTCTTTCCGGGGCGGGACGGCGTGTCAAGGGTGGCCGAAGGCCATCGCGAAGCGACGCGACCGAAGGGAGCGCCCTTGACAGGCCGGCCCGAACCGGAAGGACGATGGGACTGACGGGAAACCCCCGAACCAGCTGCGAGACCGCCCCGCCAGGACCCCGCCCCCACCCCACCGGCCCGCAGACAAGGGGGCGGGTGGGCAACTACCGCCCGACCCGACCCCGGTACCTCGAGGGGGAGATGGCGGGCCCGCTCAGCCAGCCGCCACCTCCCCCGCCACGGCCTCCAGGATCACCTCCACACTCCGGTCGACGTCCTCCGTCGTCGTCCGCCAGTTGACCACCGAGACGCGCATCGCCGCCCGCCCCTCCCACAGCGTGCCGCCGAACCAGCATTCGCCGCTGCGCTGGATGCGGGCGATGACCCGGCGGGTCGTCTCGTCGTCGTCGCCGAAGCGGACCAGGAGCTGGTTGAGGACCACGTCGTTGAGGAGTTCCACCCCCGGAACCCCGCCAAGACGCTCCGCGAACCGGCTCACGTGCGCGCAGCAGCGTTCCACCAGGTCGGCGACGCCGCTGCGGCCCAGGGAGCGCAGCGCCGCCCACACCGGGAGGCTGCGGGCGCGGCGGGAGAAGTCCGGGACCCATTCGATGGCGTCGCGTTCACCATCGGTCCCCGGCGGGAGGTAGCCGGCGCGTTCGTTGAGCATGGCCGCGCGGTGGGCTTCGGGGTGGGCGATGACGACGATGCCGCAGTCGTAGGGGACGTTGAGCCACTTGTGGGCGTCCAGTGCCCAGGAGTCGGCCCGTTCGACGCCCTCGACGAGCGGGCGGAGCTTGGGACTGGCCGCGGCCCACAGGCCGAAGGCGCCGTCCACGTGGACCCAGGCCCCGTGCCGGTGGGCGATGTCGCAGATCTCCCCGACGGGGTCGATGGCGCCGGAGTTGACGTCGCCGATCTGGGCGCAGACGATCACCGGCCCGTCGATCCCCGCGAGGGTGGCCTCCAGTTCCGCGGGGATCATGCGGCCCTTGTCGTCGACGGGCACGTTGCGGATGCGCGCGGTGCCGAAGCCGAGGTAGCGGGCGGCGAGGTCGATGGTCATGTGGTGCTGGGCGCCGGCGACGATGGCCACGTCGGGCGCGCCGCCCAGGCCTTCGCGTTCCACGTCCCATCCGGCTTCCGCGAGGAGCTTGTGGCGGGCGGCCGCGAGCGAGGTCAGGTGGGCCATGGTGCAGCCGGTGGGGAAGCCCACGGAGGCGTGGGCGGGCAGGCCCAGCAGCTCCAGGACCCACTGCGCCGCGACGTCCTCGGCCACGGCGATGGCCGGGGAGAGGTTGTACAGGCTGGCGGTCTGGTCGTAGGCGGCGACCAGCCAGTCGGTGGCGATCGCCACGGGGAGCGTGCCGCCGGTGACGTAGCCGAAGTAGCGGGGCCCGTTGGCCGTGGGGATGCCGCCCTCGGCCACCGCGCGGCCGAGGACCTCGATGGTCTCGGTGGCCTCGGCCGGGCCGTCCGGCAGCGGGCCACCGAACATTTTCAGCAATTGTTCCGAGCCGGCAGTGGCACCCACCGGCCGATCGGCGAGACCCGCCAGATATTCGATGGCCTGCTGATAGGCCAATGCGAGAGGCGCACTGTCTGCTGTGGTCATAGTACGAAGCTAGGCGGCTGGCACTGACGTGCGACTGACTCAAATGGCCGGAACTCCCAAAGTCTTGGACAGGAAGCCGTTGGACTGTATTACTTTCTCCTGTGGCCCTGGCCGCCGCCCCGGGCGACCGGCCGCCATCCATGCCGAGTCATGAGACATGAGACCTGAGACATGAGGAGTCCCGATGTCCGATGAGCAGACGCGCAAGGTTATCGAACAGTTCAACCAGGCATTCCAGCTGCACGACCCCGGCCTGCTGAAGGACATCCTCGCCCCGAACTGCCGGCTGGAGAACTCCGGGCCCGCCCCGGACGGCACGAAGCACGTCGGCTACGACGAATGTCTCCAGTTCTGGACCTCGATCGCGGGCAACGAGCACATGACCTTCGAGGTCGAGGACGTCTGGACGGCCGGCGAGCGCGCCGTCTGCCGCTGGACGCTGCGCTGGGGCAGCGGGGCGCGGGACTTCGTGCGCGGGGTGAACGTGCACCGCCTGGAGAACGGTCTCCTCGCCGAGAGCTTCGGGTACGTCAAGGGATAACCAAACCCAAGAGCGAAGAGGGGCCCGGCCGGAATTCCGGCCGGGCCCTTTCCCGCGCGCCCTTCCCGCGCGCCCTTCCCGCGCCCTCTTCCCGCGCGTGCGGCCCGCGCGTGCCGCCCGGCGTCAGTCGGCGAGCTGGGAGACGATCATCACGCAGTCCTCCAGGGCCTTGGTGGCGTGCCCCTTGCCCTTCGTGTCCTCGACCAGCTGGGTGTTGCCGGGCACGAACGTGCGCCAGGTGCCGTCGCTGACCCCGCACTCCATCTTGCCGCTGACCAGCGTCATGATCTGGCGGCGCGGGGCCGGGTGGAAGTCGCCGAACCAGCCGGCCGGGATGTAGAGGTAGACGGCCTGCTTGGCCGGCACGCCCTCGGAGACGAAGAGCGAGGGCGCGGGCGGGGCGAAATTGAGGGCCGTCACCTCCAGCGTCTCGTCTATGAAATGCGATTCGCCGTTCTCGTCGTTGTAGAGACGGGAAACGGCGATTTTGGCGGTCTCGGCGCTCACGGGAACTCCCCTGCTACCTGGTGACGTGAAGTGAAGTGAAGTGAAGTAGTTCGATCGACCGCCTTTCACTATCCCAGCCGACGCTGATGCGGCCCTGACCGATTGCCCACCCCGGGCGGAATTACGGTCTCAGAAATTCATCAGCATCGTGTCAGCCGGACCGTGCCAAGCTGATGGCAGAGAAAGGCCGTTGGAGAGGTACCCAAAGCGGCCGAATGGGGTCCGGCCCTTCGCCGGACGGGCTCTGCCCACGCAGGTTCGAATCCTGCCCTCTCCGCAGGTGCTCATCCCAGGCACGCGCATCCCGATACGACGACGAGGGATGCGCGTGCTTTGGCATGAGGGGCCGCCCGTACGCGCGGGTCCGCGCGGCGGAGACGTATGTCCTTCCTCTTCCCTCTTCTCAACCCCGCGCGACCCCGAACACGGCGTCGTCTTCCCGAGGGACCCCGAGAGACATGGAGACGCAGTTGCCCACCAGCGACCACCCCAACATGCCCGCGATCCGCAGGACCGACGCCGCCGCGCTCGTCGAGGAGGTCTCGTCCTGGCTGGCCGTGGACGCCGACGAGATCGACGCCAAGTTCTCGGGCGAACGCTCCCGCATCGTCGAGGCCGTCACCGACATGAACGCCGCCGCCGTCGCCGGCCCCGGCCCCGGCCGCGAGGACGCCCACTACCACCAGCAGCTCCTCCTGTCCCGCATCTACCAGACGGTGATGCAGATACCCGACCGCCCCAGCGCCGAGGGCTCGGTGCTGCTGCACGAGGTCACCCGGCTGCTGGAGAACGCCACCCTCCAGGCCGAGGACGCCCACCTGGAGCCCGGGCTCCTGGAGTCGGCGCCCGCCGATCCCAAGCAGTTCCTGTCCTGGCTCAAGGGCATCGTCCGCAAGCACCGCGCCTTCAAGCACCCGTACTACACCGACTTCATCAACCGCGAGGCGCGCAGCGAGGACCTGCGCACGTACGTCATCCAGGAGTCGCTGATCGACGGCCGCTTCGACGACTTCCTCGCGATGATGCAGATCGGCACGGTCGGCGCCAGCAAGATGGAGATCGCCGGCAACTACTGGGACGAGATGGGCAACGGCGACCCGGAGGCCGTGCACACCCACCTCTTCAACAAGATCTACGAGGTCTTCGACGTCCGCGCCGAGGACCTGGAAGCCGCCATGACCACCACCGACCTGCACTCGGGGAACCTCGCGGTGCTGCTGTGCCGCTACCGGCACCTGTACCCGGAGGCGGTCGGGTTCCTCGGGATGACCGAGTGGCTGGCGCCCGACCGGTTCCGCAACGTCGTACGGGCCTGGGAGCGCCTGGGCCTGCCGGAGGTCGGGATCACCTACCACCGGCTGCACATCACCATCGACTCCCAGCACGCGGCGGGCTGGTTCCACAACGTGGTCATCCCGACCGCCGACTCCGCCTACATGCGCCGGGGCATCGCCCGCGGCGCGCTGTGGCGCGCCAACTCCTCCGCCCGCCACCTCGACGAGCGCCTGGAGCTGGCGCGGCCCGGCGCCGAGGGCGGCGCGCTCGCGGAGCGCACCCCGGTCGCCGCGGGCTGAGCCGCCGTGTCACTGCGGGAGCACGGCTTCGCGCTCGTCGGGCTGGACCCGGTCCCCGGGGAGGTCACGGCCGGTTTCGCCGAGCCCGTGTACCGGGTCGTGCGGCTGCGGATGTCCTGGACGGCGGACGACGACTGGCTGTTCCTGCCCGTCCCCTCGTACGAGGTGCCGTACGACGTCCCGTACGACGGGGCGGACCGGCGGCTGGAGGCGGGGATGGCGGCGCTGCTGCGGCGGGCCCTGGGCGGGCCGTGGCTGGACGTCCACTCGGACTGGCTGATCGAGCTGCACCGGGTCCGGACCGTGGCGCCGGCCGGGACCACGGTCCCGGTGCGGCTGCCCGGGCCGCCGGGGGCGGGCGGCGGCGGGTTCGGGCTGGTGGCGGTGGTCGGGCGGGCCGGGGCCGGGTCGGGCCGGGCGCGGCTGTTCGGCGCCGGCCGGACCGCGCCCCTGCTGGAGGCGGCCCCGGTCCCGGGGCAGGCTCTGCTGTTCGACCGGCGTACGGTCACGCGCGAGCGCCACGAGCTGGCGGCGGGCCCGGCCGGGCCGGTGGTGCAGGACCTGCTGGTCGCCCACGTGTCCCGGCCGGCCGGACCCGAGCCGGCCCTGCGCAGGCGTCCGATGCTGGTCCGCGGCCCGGCCGGCACCCTGATCAGCACCCGCCCGGCACTGCGCTGACACCGCCGGGGCCCCCGAGGGGGCGGTGGGGAGCACCTCTCCCCACCGCCCCCTCCTCCGTGCGCGCGGAAGGGCCCCGCCGGCCGTGCCGGCGGGGCCCGTGCGAGGACGGCTACGCCTGTGCCGCGCGCAGCAGTTCGTCCAGGCGGGCGAGGTCCGCGTCGCAGAGGCGGGCGGCCTCCAGGTCGTCGGGGGCGGCCGCGCAGGCCTGGAAGCTTTCCACGACCAGCAGGCCCTGGGTCTCGATCTCGTCGGACGGCATGGCGTACGACCTCCCTCTCAGACCGCGTTGCAGGCGCGGAAGACGTGGACCAGCGCGGGCAGGCTCGCGCCGTGCTGGAAGGCGATGTACTCCGGCAGTACGGCGGAGGGCGCCCATTTCTGCTTGTACTCCAGCTGCGTGCGCGCCGGGTAGATGTGCGCGCCGTGCTCCCAGAGGTGCTCCATGAACCAGTGGAAGCCGAGGCTGTGGCCGGGGAACTGCGGGGCCGTCAGCGAGGTGAAGGGGGTGAAGCCGAAGTGCAGCCAGCGGGTGCCCTCGGCCGTGAACACGTCGATCGCGGCCTTGTTGAGGGCCTCCATCACCCCGGGCGGGGAGTCCGGCTGCCGGCGGCTCAGGTCGTGCATCCAGCCGGCCTGCGGGCCGTAGACGGGGGCGTACGAGACGTAGCCGATCAGTTCGCCGTCGCGGACGGCGGCGAAGAGGCGGCGCAGGTGCTGGTAGCGGCCGCCGGTCTGGCCGACGAGGAACTCCAGGGGCTTGGCGCCCTCGCCCTTGGTGGAGAGCCAGGCGGTGTCGAGTGCCGCGATCCGGTCGGCGAAGTCCTCGTACTCGACCTCCTTGATCTCCAGGCCGCTGCGCAGGGCGCGGGAGATCTTGTTGCGCAGCTGCATGAACCTGGTGCCGGCCAGGGTGAAGGTCTCCAGGTCGACGGCGTACGAGGCGCCCATCTGGTTCACCGTGAAGCCCTGGTCGACGTAGACGTCGGCGTCCGCGCCCTGGAGCTGTACGGACACGATCTCGCGGCCCTGCGCGGCGGCGAAGGCGGTGAAGCCCGCCAGCAGCCGGGCCCGGGGGCCGTCGGGACCGGCGGGGGCGAAGGGGGCGAACGGGCCGCCGAACTGGACCAGGTAGCGGCCGACGGGGCGGTAGACGATCACCCCGGGGACGCCGGGGAGCCGGAAATGGCTGTTCCCGTCACTGAAGGCGAAATACGCGCTGGGATTTCCCGCGTCCGCGTACTGCCGGATGGCGTCGAGCGCGACATCCTTATCCAGAACCGTTCCGGTCATTTCAGATCCATTCTCGCGCCGACAACTTCCTCACTTATGGCACGCGGGGCCGAGCACCACAAGACCCGACCGGCCTTCCGGTCAGCCCTCGGTCAGCGATGGGTCAGCTGAAAGCGCTGGTCAGATGGGCGTCAGGCCTCAGTCAGATAGCGGGTGAAAGACTTCTCACCGCATATTGACTTTCGGATCACGGGGAATCCCCGCCGGTCCGGAACGAAATTCCGAGACAGCCCGAGGAGAACACGGCGATGCGTTCCCTGACGACAGCGCGCGGGGTCTGCGAGCAATTCCACGCAGGCCTTCTCGACGCACTCGAAGAGCTGCCGCTCATGGCCCGGGAGGGCACGGACAGCCCGGTGCTGGAGCTGTACCGCGAGCACGGCGGTCCCGGGCTGCTCGTACCGGCCGCGTACGGCGGCGCGGCCGCCTCCGCGCTCCAGGCGGTGCGGGTGCAGCGGGCGGTCGCCGCGGCCTCGCCCTCGCTGGGCGTGGCCACGGTGATGCACCACTTCACGGTGGCGATGCTGTTCCGGCTGGCGGAGGTCGCGGACCGGCTCACCCCGGCCCAGCTGAAGCTGATGTCGGCGGTGGCCTCCGACGGGCTGCTGCTGGCGTCCGGCTGGGCGGAGGGCCGTACCGACCAGAACATCCTGGCGCCGGCGGTGGTGGCCGACCGCGCCCCGGGCGGCGGCTACCTGGTCAACGGGTCGAAGAAGCCGTGCAGCCTGTCGCGTTCGATGGACGTGCTGACGGCGAGCGTGATGGTGGCGCACGACGACGGGCGCTCCTCGCTGGCGCTGATGCTGATCCCCGCCTCCTCCCCCGGGATCGAGACCCGGCCGTTCTGGGCCACGCCGGTCCTCGCGGCATCGCAGAGCGACGAGGTCCGGCTGACCGACGTGGAGGTGCCGCAGGACCTGGTCATCCACAGCACGCCCGAGGACGCCGAACGGCTCGACGACCTCCAGACGGCCGGGTTCACCTGGTTCGAGCTGCTGGCCACCTCCTCGTACGTGGGGGCCGCGTCCGCGCTGGTCGCCCAGGTGCTGGACGGCGGCCGCGGCAGCGCCCCGGAGCGCGCGCAGCTCGCGGTGGGGCTGGAGGCGGCGGTGGCGCTGGTGGAGGGCGCGGCCCGGTCCCTGGAGGACGGCACGGAGGGCGACGAGGCGGTCGCGGCGGTGCTCACCGCCCGCTACGCGGTGCAGGACCTGCTGGCGCGGACCGTCGACCAGGCCGTGGAGATGCTCGGCGGGATGGCCTTCATCCGCTCCGCCGACGTGGCGTACCTGTCCTCGGCGGTGCGCGCCCTGGCCTTCCACCCGCCGTCGCGCGCGAGCGTCGCCGCGGAGCTGGCCGGCTGGTTCGCCGGCGGTCCGCTGCGGCTGTCCTGACCCCCCACAGCACCACGCAGCCAGGCCCGTCGGAAGGACGCCCCTCATGGACATCAAGAACCCGGTGGAGTCACCGGTCACCTTCAACCTGCACCGCCTGGAGTACCTGGTCGCGTTCGCCGTGACGATCGGGTTCATCCTGTGGCACTTCACGGACATCAACTGGTTCGCGGCGATCGGCCTGTTCCTGTACATCGACCTGCTCGGCTACATCCCGGGCGCGATCGCCTACCGGCGCAGCGAGGACGGCCGGATCCACAAGGCGTACTACGTGCTCTACAACTCGATGCACAGCCTGCTCAGCGTGGCCGCCGTGGGCCTGCTGTGGATGTGGCTGATCGGGCCGGAGTGGGCGCTGCTGGCGCTGCCCTTCCACGTGTTCGGCGACCGGGGCGTCTTCGGGAACTTCCTGAAGCCGTTCGGGCTGCCCTTCGAGCCGGAGGACACGCCGCTGGTGCACCAGCTGACGGCCATGCTGAAGCGCCGCTCGGCGACCGGGGGCCCGGTCCCGCTGCCGTACGAGGACCACCCCGCGACGATCGCCGCCACCGCCGCGGCCCCGGCCGTCGGGGCGCACCGGTGAGCCGCTACCCGGCCTGGCTGACGGACCGCAGCCCCTCGGTGGCCGCCGAGGGGTACGAGGACCCGGACGCGGCCCGGCTGGCGCTGCGCCGGCTGGCGTCGAGCGTGACGGTGCTGACCGTCAGCCGTGACGGCGTCCGGCACGGCACCACCGCCAGCGCCGTGGTCACCCTGTCGCGGGACCCGCTGGTCCTCGGCGCGTGCCTGCGGCCCACCTCCACCTTCGCGGGGATGGTCCGCCGGGCGGGCCGCTTCTCGGTGAACGTGCTCGGCTCGGCGCAGCAGGACGTGGCCCGCCGCTTCGCCAACCCCTCCCGCCCGCTCGGCGACGCCCAGTTCGAGGGCTTCGACTGGACCACCGACCCGCTCACCGGCGCCCCGCTGATCGGCGGGAGCCTGGCCCACATGGCGTGCCGGGTGCTGGGCTGGCACCAGGTCGGGGACCACGACATGCTCCTCGCCGAGGTCACGGGCGGCTCGCACACCGTCGACTCCCCGATGCTCAGCTTCGCCGGCCGCATGCACAGCGCCTGCGTCACCCCCGCCGCTTCCGTCTCCGTTCCCGCTTCCCCCAGTGAGGTTGCGTCATGACCACCCTTCCGCAGATCCCCGTAGAGGCCGACTGGGACCGCGCGCCCAACCTGCTCGACGGGGCGCAGGAGATGACCCTGACCGCCGAGGAGTGCGATCTGGGCTACTGGCTGTCGGCCGTCGCGCAGGGGACCCTGCGCGGGCGGGCGGAGGCCGGGCACGACGCCGGGACGCCGGCGCACATGAAGGAGGACGGGCCGCTGCGGCAGGCGCTCGTGCTGGAGCTGGGCAACCGGTCGCTGGCCGAGTCCCGGGCGGTGGACGTGCTGTCCCACTACGTGATCGGCGCACCGGGGGTGGTGGAGCAGGAGTTCTTCACCACCCAGGTGGTCGACGAGGCCCGGCACGCGATGATCTTCCGCAAGCACCTGGTGGACCTGGGGGTGCCCGCGGCGGGGCTGCTGGGGTTCATCAAGGAGCAGGGCGCCGACTACACCCGCCGGGTGCTGAACCCGATCGCCGAGTTCGCCACGGGCGTGGTGCGTGACGAGGGCGACTTCATCGGCGCGGTCGCGGTGTTCACCATCGTCATCGAGGGGGTGCTGGCGCCCGCCGCCGAGCTCAGCGAGCGCAAGTGGACCCTGCTGGACCCGGCCGCCGCGGAGATCGCGCGCGGCGCGTCCATCGACGAGATCCGGCACCTGACCGTGGGCAGCTCGATCGTCCGCGAGCACCTGGCGCGCAACCCCTCGTACCGGCCGCGGCTGATCGAGCTGATCCGGCGCGGCCGGCGGCTGTGGGACGAGCTGCCGTCGGAGGAGTTCGTGCTGGAGCGCGAGGAGCTGTTCCAGCAGGGCATGTTCGCGCACGCCGAACTGCTGAAGGACTACGAGGTGTTCCCCGGCTGCCGGCTGCTGGAGACCACGCCCAAGCAGCGCTACGACCTCGCCGAGCAGTGGACCGACGACATGGCCGAGGTGCGGCTGCCGTACATGGGTGTCCCGGAGGCCGTCGACATCATCCGCAACCACCCGAGGTGATCCGGTGACCTCCACGATCCCCGTCAGAGGGGACGCACGGACCCCCGCCTCCGCCGCGCCCGGGCTCCGGCGGACGCTGACGACCCCCCGGATCGTCTTCCTGGTGGTCGCGGCGGCGGCCCCGATGTCCGGGGTGGTCGGCTCGGTGCCCCTCGCCTACGCCATCGGCAACGGCGCGGGGGTGCCCGCGACCTTCGCCCTGGCCGGGCTGATCCTGCTGTGCTTCTCCGTCGGGTACGCGGCGATGAGCCGGCACGTGGTCGGCGCGGGCGGCTTCTACACGTACGTCGGGCAGGGGCTCGGGCGGCCGCCGGCCGTCGCGGCCGGGCTGACGGCCGTCCTCGCGTACACGGCGGCCGTCGCCGGGGTGGCGGGGGCCTTCGGGTACTTCGCCGAACTGGTCTCCGCCGCCCACGGGCTGCCGGTGCCGTGGCCGGTGTGGACGGGCGGGGCGCTCGCCCTGACGGCGGTGATGGGCTACCGGCGGATCGACCTGAGCGCCCGGCTGCTGGCGGTGCTGATGGTCGCCGAGGTGGCGGTGCTGGGCCTGCTGGCGCTGGCCATCGGGGTGCGGCACGGGACGGACACCCTGCCCGCGGCCGCGTTCCGGCCGGAGACGGTACTGGCCCCGGGGCTCGGGGTGGCGCTGATGTTCGCGCTGATCTCGTACGTGGGCTTCGAGGCGGCCGCGCTGTACGGCGAGGAGAGCCGCGACCCGAAGCGGAGCGTGCCCGTCGCCACGTACGCCTCCGTCGTGCTGATCACCGTCTTCTTCGCGCTGATGAGCTGGGCGGCGGTCGGGGCGGTCGGCGCGGACCGGGTGGCGGACACCGCCGGCAGGGAGCTGGGCGACCTGTTCTTCCACCTGTCGGACGACTACCTGGGCACCTTCGCGACGGGCGTGATGCAGGTGCTGCTGTGCACCAGCCTGTTCGGGGCGCTGCTCGGGCTGCACACCGCCGCGAACCGGTACCTGTTCGTCCTGGGCCGGGAGCGGGTGCTGCCGGGCCCGCTGGCCCGGGTGCACCCCCGGCACGGCTCCCCGCACCGGGCGAGCGTGGTGCTGTCGGTGGCCACGGCCGCCGTGTGCGCCGTGTTCGCGCTGGCGGGGGCGCATCCGTACACCAATCTGGCCACCACGATGCTGGCGCTGGGCACGGTCGGGATCGTCGCCCTCCAGGCCGCGGTGGCCGTGGCGGTGCTGGTCTTCTTCCGCCGGCACCCCGGGGCGCACTGGTGGCGGACCCGGCTGGCTCCCGTACTGGCCCTGGCCGGGCTGGTGGGGGCGCTCTGGCTGCTGCTGGACAACTTCGCGCTGGTCACCGGGAGCACCTCGCCCTGGGTGAACCGGATCCCGTGGCTGATGGCGGCCGCCGCCCTGGGCGGGCTCGGCCGCGCCCGGCGGCTGCGGGCCCGCCGGCCGGACCGGTACCGGGCCATCGCCACCGCGCACGTCACCGACGAGGACTGAGGAGACGTCATGCACGACCCGCACACGCTGCTCCAGGAGGCGTCCGGGGCCGATCTGGCCCGCCGCGGACACGTCCTGGACCGGGCCGCCCTGCGCGACCTGACCGAACGGCGCGCCCGGCTCATCGCCGAGCGGGACAAGCTGCGGGCCGAGCAGAACCGCTCGGCCAGGGAAGCCCCCGGCGAAGCCCCCGGTGGACGCCGTCGGCCCGACGACGCGGCGCGGGCCCGGGCGGCGGCGGCCAGGGAACGCCTGCGGTCGGTGTCGGAGGAGCTCCGGGAGGCGGAGGAGGGGCTCGCCGCGCTGCTGCTGGCGGTGCCCAACCGGCCCCACCCGGACGTGCCCGACGGGACCGAGCAGGACCCGCCGGTGGTGCGGCGGACCTGGGGAGAGGTCCCGGGGTTCGAGTTCACCCCGCGCGACCACGTGGACATCGGGACCCGGCTGGGGATCCTGGACCAGGTGCGCGCCGCCAGGCTGTCGGGGTCCCGGTTCGCCGTGACCCGGGGGGCGGGGGCCCGGCTGGAACGGGCCCTGGCCGCGTTCCTGCTGGACCTGCACACCACCGAGCACGGGTACACCGAGCACGGGCTGCCGCACCTGGTGACCCGGGAGACGATGACGGGTACCGGGCAGCTGCCCAAGTTCGAGGACGACCTGTTCCTGACGAACGCCGCCGACCGGGACCTGCTGCTGATCCCGACCGCCGAGGTGCCGCTGGTGAACCTGTACCGGGGGGAGACCCTGCGGGAGGACGGACTGCCGCTGGCGCTGACCGCGTGCACGCCCTGCTACCGGGCGGAGGCCGGCTCGTACGGCCGGGACACGCGGGGGCTGGTGCGGCTGCACCAGTTCGAGAAGGTGGAGCTGGTGCGGATCTGCCGGCCGGAGGACTCGGCGGCGGAGCTGGAGCTGCTGACCGGGCACGCGGAGACGGCGCTGCGGCGGCTGGGACTGGCCCACCGGGTGGTGGAACTGCGGGCCGGGGACCTCGGGTTCGCCGCGCGGCGCACCTACGACATCGAGGTGTGGCTGCCGGGGCAGGGCACGTACCGGGAGATCTCCTCCTGCTCCGACTGCGGGGACTTCCAGGGCCGCCGGGCCGGCATCAAGGTCCGCGACCGGGACGGGCGCAAGCGGTTCGCGGCGACGCTGAACGGTTCGGCGCTGCCGGTGGGGCGGACGCTCGTGGCGGTCCTGGAGCAGTACCAGCGCGCGGACGGCTCGGTGGCCGTGCCGCCCGCGCTGGTTCCGTACACCGGCTTCTCGGCGATCGCCCCCGACGGTTCGCCGGTGGTCAGCGCGGAGTGAGCCCGGAGGGGGCCCGGGCCGGCGGCCGTACGGCGTCGCCGGCCCGGTCCGGCCAGGTCAGGACCGTGACCGGGGGCAGTTCCCGGGAGACGAACGCGGTCATCGCCCACGGGCAGTCCTGCCGGGTCGGCTGGAGCGCGGTGTGGCCGTGCCAGGGCAGCGCGCCGTGGCCGGTGATCCCGCGCAGGCCGACGGAGCCGTCCGGGCCGAAGGCCAGGTCGACTTCGCGGGCGCCGTCGGTCAGGCCGCGCCCGGTGGCCTTGACCGCGGCCTCCAGCAGGGTCCAGGCGTGGAAGAAGGTCTCGGGGCCGACCCCGTCCGGGACCCCCGGGTAGATGAAGGTGAGCACGTCGAGGCTGCTGGAGGCCGGGCGGACCAGTTCGACGTCCACCCCGATGGGTCCGGTCTCGGTGGCGCCGAGCAGGAGCAGTCCGTCGGAGCGGGACCAGCTGACGTGGGTGCCGGGCTGGTCGGGCAGGTAGGGCTTGCCGGCGGGGTCGTAGTGGATGCGCAGGTCGTGCGCGTCGAGCCCGAGGCGTTCGGCCAGCAGGCGGCGGACGGTGAGCCGGGCGCGGTAGAAGCGGTGGGCCGCACGCGCGTGGACGAACTCGGCGCCGCGCCGCAGTTCGTCCTCGGTGAGGCCCTCGGGATAGCGCGCGGTGATCTCGGTGGGGGCGACCTGGTCGAGGTCGACCAGCCATGCGTCCATCATGCTCCTTTCTCGGACACATCCCTGTCCCTGCCGTGGGGCTACAGGGTGAACACCCTCGTGCGGGAGCGCGCGGGGTCGCCCGGCCGGAGGTGGAGCCGCCCGGCCGCCGGGAACAGGACGGCCGCGGCGACCGTGCGTTCGGCGCGGATGTCGCCCCGGTCGGGGACGCGTACGGGGGGCCGTGCGAGCAGCGCGAAGTGGTCCTCGGCGTCCGCGTCGCCGGGGAGGGCGGCGATCCCCTCGCGGGCGGCGGCGAGGCGGCGGCGCGAGGAGTTGCGGGCGAAGACGTTCAGCTCGTCGGCGGGCACGAAGTCCGGGTGGAGGTAGTGGTTGGTGTGGGCGAGGGCGCCGGGGGCGGCCTCGGTGACGCGCAGGTCGCCGTCGAGGTGTTCGGCGTACAGGACCCGCTCGTGGTCGCAGAGCATGAGGGAGCGGGAGCTGGACAGCGGCAGGTCGGCGAGGACCTTCAGGGCCTGTTCGGCGGTGGCGGCCGTGTCGAGGAGGTGGCGGACCGCCAGGTACGGGGGGACTCCGGGGCGCCAGGTGCCGCCGAGGACCAGGTTGATCCCGACGGCGAGGCCGTCGCTGTTGACGCCGAGGTAGCCGAGGAGTCCGGCGAAGCTGAGCACGAGCGAGCGCCGGGCGGAGCCGGCGCGGGCGGTCTCCAGGACGGCGATGTGGGTGTCGAGGTCGCCGCTGAGGTCGACGGTCTGGGCGAGGACGGGCGGGCTGCCGGGTCCGGTTCGGGCGTACGTGGTGCAGTCGCCGCCGGACCGGATCTTCGAGTAGCCGGTGAGTTCGCGGCGCAGCTGGAGCAGCCAGGCCTCGTCCTCGCTGATCCGGGCCCCGTCGGCGAGCCCGGCGACTTCCTCGGCGAGGTCGGGCAGGGCGGCCTCGACCGCGTCGCGGTGGGCGGCGATCGAGGGCAGCAGGGCGGGCAGGGTCAGGGGCCGGTCGACGAGGTGCCCCAGGCGGGCGAGGCCGTCGTCGAGGAAGGCCCGCAGGGGCGCGGCCAGGGCCGCGCCGTGGGCGCGGCCGATCTCCCAGGGGGTGCCGGACGCCCGTATTCGGGCGATGCCGGGGTCGGCGGTGTCCTCGTTCATGCCGGTACGGCCTTCTTGGGGCCGTGCGCGAGGAGGGCGCGGACGGCGGGCCATTCGGAGCGCAGGACGCTGTAGTAGACGGCGTCGCGGCGGCGGCCGCCGGGCATGTAGTTGAAGCTGCGCAGGACGCCTTCCTCGGTGGCCCCGATGTTGGCGAGGCCGCGCCGGGCCTGGGTGTTGAGCACGTCCGTCTTGAACTCGGCGCGTTCGGCGCCGAGCACCTCGAAGGCGTGCTCCAGCAGCAGGGCCTTGGCCCAGTGGTTGACGCCGCGGCCGCGGAAGTCGCGGCCGAGCCAGGACCAGCCGATCTCCAGGCGGCGGTCCGCCTCGGCCATGTTGCCGAAGCTCATGCTGCCGGCGATGCGGCCGCTGTCCTTGTCGGTGATGGTCCAGACGGCGCGGCGGCCGGCGGCGTGGTCGGCGAGGCAGGCGTCGAAGAAGGCCTCGAAGTCGGCGTCGGTGCCGACGGCGGCGACGAAGTAGCGCCAGATGTCGGGGTCCATGGCCACCGCCCGGACGCCCTCTCGGTCGGCCTCGGTGACGGGGGTGAGGCGGACCCGGTCGTTCTCCAGGACGGCGGCGGCGTGCTCGGTCCAGCTCAGGGCGCTCATGGTTCAGACTCCGGTGGTGGTGGCGTGGTGGCGGGCGAGGGCGGCGGTCACGTCGCGCAGGGTCTTCATGTCGGCGAGGTCGTGTTCGGTGAAGTGGGCGAGGTCGACGCCGGTCTCCTCGCAGACCTCGGTGAGGAAGAGGACCTTGTTGAGGGAGGTCAGTCCGTAGGCGGAGACCATGTCGGCGCCGGGGTCTATGGCCCCGGGTTCGACCTCGGGGACCAGGACGAGGGAGAGCTGGTCGCGGGCCGCGGCCTCGATCGCCGCGAGGGTGTCGGTCGTGTCAGGCATGGATTCCGGCCTCCTGGGTGTGCAGCGGTGAGTGGTAGGCGGCCCGGATGTCGGGGCGCTTCGGCTTGTACTGGGAGGTCAGCAGGCCGCCTTCGATGCTGAACGGCGGATCGGCGACGACGACGCGGCTGATCCGCTCGTCGGGGGTGGTGGCGGCGTTGACGGCGGCGAGGCGGGCGGCGATGGCCCGGCGGTCGGCGGGGCGGGCGGCCGGGGAGACCACGGCGACGAGGTCGGTCTGGGTGGGGCTGAACAGGACGCATTCGGCGATCGCCGGGTCGGCCCGCATGAGTTCCTCGATGGGGCGGACGATGACCTTCTTGCCGTTGTCGAGGACGATGACGTCGTCGGCGCGGCCGTGCACGAAGAGGAAGCCGTCCTCGTCGAGGTGGCCGAGGTCGCCGGTGCGGACGGTCCCGTCGGGCGAGAAGACCTTCTCGGAGTCGCCGGGGCGGGCGTACTCGTAGTGGTTGTTGACGGGATGGGTGCTGCGGACGCTGATGACGCCGTCGTCGCCGATCAGCACCTCCTTGCCGCGTACGGGCCGTCCGACGCTGCCCTCGCGGTGGGCGCCGGGGTGGTTCTTGGTGACGATGCAGGTCTCGTTGAGGCCGTAGCCCTCGTAGAGCGGCAGGCCGGCGGTGTCGTTGAAGAAGCCCAGTACGGCGGGCGAGGCGGGGGCGGAGCCGGTCCACAGGTAGCGGATCCGGTCCCCGAAGAGGGTCCGGGCGACCTCCGCGGGTGTCCGGTCGGGGGTGCGGCGCAGCCGGGCCTCGACCTGGCGGCGGGCGCTCTCGTAGAAGGCCGGTACGCCCATGACGACGGTGGGGCGGACGCGGCGCAGGGTGGCGAAGGCGGCCTCGTAGGTGGTGATGGTGACGTCGTGGCCGTGGAGGAGGGCGGAGTACACCCAGTAGCGCTGCTGGAGGAGGGAGAGGGGCAGGAAGACGAAGAGGTGGTCGTCCGGGGTGTGTTCGAAGATCTCCTGGACGGCCCGGAGGGAGCTGTCGATGCTGCCGGCGGTGGCGCCGAGGCCCTTGGGGATCCCGGTGCTGCCGGAGGTGAACTTGATGGTGGTGACGTCCTGGGCGCCCCAGGTGACGGGCGGCAGCGGGGTGTCGGGGTCGTCGCCGGGACCGGTCAGCTCCCACAGTCCGGCCATGGGGAGGGTGTCGGGGACTGCGCCGGTGTCCTGGTCGGTGCAGAGCAGGTGGAGGCCGTAGCCGTCGATGAGTTCGGTGGACGGGGTGAACTTGCCGGGCTCCAGGCCGGCGGTCTGTGCGCCGAGGCGCAGGGCGGCGAGGTCGAGCAGCACCCATTCGAGGCTGTTGGCGGCGAGGATGCCGATACGGTCGCCCCGGCCGATGCCGTAGCGCTCGCGCAGGTGGCGGGCGAGACGGCCGGATCGGTCGTGGAGCTCGCGCAGGGTGACGGTGCGGGTGCCTTCCAGGCGGGCTACGTGGAGGTGGCCGCCCCGGGGCACCTGGCTGGTGATCCGCCGGATCGTGTCGGGGACGGTCGTCTGTCGGCTGCCGGCCGGCTGTGGCTGGTCGCGCGGTTCCCCGCGCCCCTGACGGGGCACCGCCGGGGTCATCGGTCGGCCGCCGGCATGAGGGCGGTGGCCATGGCGCGGACGGTGTCCATCTCGGAGAACTGGTCGAGGGTGATGGTGACCCCGAAGCGCTTGCGGGCGGCGGTGAGGATGCGGGCGGCCGCGATGGAGTCGCCACCGAGGGAGGCGAGGGTGTCGAGGGCGCCGATGTCGGGGCGGCGCAGGACGGTGGACCAGATGTCGCAGAGGATCTTCTCGGCCTGGGTGGCGGGGGCGTTGCCACCGCTCTCCCGCGCCGCGCCCTCTTCGGCGCCGAGCGCGGCCAGCCGCGTACGGTCCACCTTGCCGTTCCTGGTGAGCGGGAGCTCCTCGTGCCAGAGGACGGCCGCCGGGAGCATGTAGTCCGGCAGGTCGGCGCGCAGGGCCTGGCGGAGTTCGGTCAGGGGCGGGCGGTGGCCGCCGGAGGGGACGAGGTGGGCGATGAGCCGGTTGCCCTGGGCGGCGACGACGGCGCGCGAGACCTCGGCGAGGGCGGCGAGGCGGGTCTCGACCTCGCCGGCTTCGATCCGGTAGCCGTTGATCTTGATCTGGAAGTCGGTGCGGCCGAGGATCTGGATGTTCCCGTCGGGCAGGTAACGCCCGAGGTCACCGGTGCGGTACATGCGTTCGCCGCGCTCGGGGTCCTCGTAGAACCGCTCGGCGGTGCGCTCGGGGTCGCCCCAGTAGCCGCGGGCGAGGCCCGTGCCGGCGGCGGTGATCTCTCCGGTGACCCAGTCGGGGGCGTCGAGGCCGTCGCGGTCCAGGACGTAGGCGCGGTTGTTGGCGTTGGGGCGGCCGTACGGGATGGAGTCGGTGCCGTCCTCGTCCTCGCCGACGGGGTGCAGGATGTTCCAGATGGTGGTCTCGGTCGGGCCGCCGAGGGAGACCACCTCCAGGCCGGGCATCATCTCGCGCAGCTGCGCGGGCAGGGCGGGCGGGAGCCGGTCGCCGCTCATCATGACGAGCCGCAGGCCGGGCGGTACGTCGCCGTCGGCGCGGGCCTGGCCGTGGAGCAGGCCGACGATGGCGGGGACGGAGTTCCAGACGCTGACCTGGTAGAGCCAGCACAGCTCCAGCCAGTGGGCGGGGTCGACGGCCCGGTCGTGGTCGGGCATGACCAGGGCGGCCCCTGCCGAGAGGGCTCCGAAGACGTCCCACACGGACAGGTCGAAGTTGAAGGCGCTGACGGCCATGAACCGGTCCTCGGGGGTGATCCCGAAGCGGTCCTGGCAGTCGGCGACGACGTTGGTGACGTTGCGGTGGGTGACCATGACGCCCTTGGGGGCGCCGGTGGTGCCGGAGGTGTAGAGGACGTACGCGAGGTCGTCGGGGCTGGATCCGGGGAGCCGGTCGGGGAGTTCGGCGCGGCCGGAGCAGGGCCGGGTGAGGTCGAAGGCGGCCATGGAGCCGGTGGAGGTCCAGCCGGTGTTGGTCAGGACGCAGCGCACCTGCCCGTCGGCGAGCATGTACTCCTGCCGGGCGGCGGGCAGGCCGGCGTCCACGGGCAGGTACGCGGCCCCGGCGAGGACGGTGGCGAGGATGCCGACGATCTGCTCGGGTCCGCGCCGCATGACGAGGCCGACGAGTTCGCCGCGGCCGACGCCCTGTTCGCGCAGCCAGGTGGCGGCGGTGGCGGCCCGGTGCAGGAGTTCGCCGTAGCTGACGGTGCGGTCCGCGGTGAGGACGGCGGGGGCGGCGGGGGTGCGGGCGGCCTGGGCGGCGAAGGCGTCGCCGAGCATCTCCCCGGGGAGTTCGACGGCGGTGTCGTTGGCGGCGGCGCGGCGTGCGCGCTGGGCGGGCGGCAGCAGGTCGAAGGAGTGGCGCTGCCAGGCGTCCTCGTCGGCGAGGGCGGTGAGCAGGCGCTCGTAGCCGTGGGCGAGGTCGTCGAGGAGGCCTTCGCAGAAGAGTTCGTCGATGCCGTCGAGCTGGACGACGAGTTCGCCGTGCTGCTCCATCGCGAAGGCGTTGAGCCACACCTGCGGGGTCTGGCTGACGGAGAAGACCTCCTTGCCGAAGAGTTCCAGCGCGGAGCCGTCGACCTCGCTGCTGACGTGTCCGATGGCGCTGTTGAAGGTGAACGGCATGCGGGCCCCGGCGATGCCGCCGCGCCGGCGGGCCAGTTCCTTGAGGACCTCGATGCCGGAGTGGTGCCGGTGGTCGATGTCGGTGTGCAGGCGGGTCTGGAGCGCCTGGGCGCGGGCGGCGAAGGGCAGCGAGCGGTCGATCTCGGCCTCGACGAGGAGGGTGTCGGAGAACTGGCCGATGGCCTCGAAGACCCGGGGGTGGACGGGCGGCCGGTTGGCGACGGTGGTGGTGAGGGTGAAGCGCTCGCCGGCGCCCCAGGTGGCGAGGGTCTCGGCGTACGCGGCGAGGAGCAGCGCGGAGGGGGTCAGGCCGTGGCCGGCGGCGCGTTCCTTCAGGGCGGTCCAGGCGGCGCGGTCGAGGCGGACGGCGCGCTGGGTGAAGCGGGTGCCGGACAGGGCGGCGGGGCTGGTGCGCAGCGGCAGGTCGGGGTGGGGGGCGAGGTCGTCGGCGCGGGCCGTCCAGTATGCGCGGGAGCGGCGGGCGGGGGCCCGGTCGCGGGCGGCTTCCAGGGCAGCGAGGTAGTCCTCGTAGGGGAGTTCCTCGTGTACCTCGGCGGCGGGGTTCTGGTAGGCGTGCCACCAGGCCCGGAAGAACAGGAACATGCTGATCCCGTCCATGACGAGCCCGTCGTGGCCGACGTGGAGGACCATCTTGTCGTCGTCGAGGATGGTGGCGTCGACGGTGAGCAGCGGGGCCTGGTCGGCGGGCAGCACCTGGTGGGAGCGCATCTCGCGCAGTTCGGTGCGGATCAGTTCCTGCTGGCGGGGGCTGTGGGCGCGCAGGTCGAGGACGCCGATGCGCGGGGAGGCGGCGTCGCCGTGTTCGGTGGCCTGGCGTTCGTCGGAGAGGAAGCGGGAGCGCAGGGCGCTGTGGGCGGCGACGACGGTGTCGAGGGAGCTCTGGAGGCGGTCGAGGTCCCAGTCGCCCTCGATCTCGTGGAAGACGTGGCTGGAGACGTCGCCGATCTCGAAGACCCCGCTGCGGCCCAGGTAGTAGCTGCGCTGGAGGGGGGTGAGGGGGAAGCCGGGGCCGTGTTCGGCCTCGCGGGCGAGGTGGGCGACGAGGGCGGGCTTGGCGGCCTTGACGCGGGAGATGAACTCGGTGTCCATCCGTTCGCGGTTGCCCTGGAGGCGCAGGTCTCCGTCGGCGAGGGCGACGGACAGTCCTCGCTCGGCTATCTCGCGCAGGATCTGGCGGGTGTTCATCGGGCCTCCCCCGAGGTCAGGGCGGCGACGGCGGAGGGCTCGGCGCGCTCGGCGATGACGGCGGCGAGTTCGGCGAGGGTGCCGCCGTGCAGGAGTTCGTCCATGGAGAGGTCGACGTCGAGTGCGTCGAGGATCTGGTACTGGACGGTGACGGCCTGGAGGGAGCCGGCCGCGAGCTGGGTGAGGGTGCGGTGGGCGATCTGCTCGTCCTCGCCGAGGCGCAGCGCGGTGCGGGCGATCCGGGTGAGCCAGGGGGTGAGGGCGGGGTCGGCGTCGGGGGTGACGCCCGCGTCGGGGGCGGGCCGGAAGAAGACGGCGTCGGCGAGGGCGATCGCGGTGCCGGGTGCGAGGAGTTCGACGGTACGCGGCCACGTGCGCGGGGCGTCCTGGCCGAGGGCGGCGGCGAGGCGGGCGGCGAAGCGGGGCATGACGGGGGCGGCGGCGTGCGCGAGGAGGCGGGCGGCGGCGAGTTCGAGGGCGATGGCGGTGCGGTTCTCGTCCTCCCAGCCGGGGGTGTCGGTGAGGAGGCTCTCGGCGCGGGCGAAGCGGACGGTGTCGTGGACGATGCCGTCGAGTTCGGCGGCGGCCTGGTTGAGGGAGAAGGCGTCCTTGCCGAGGGCGGCGGTGACGGCGGTGAGGCGGGTGCCGAGCCGGGCCAGGAAGGCGGTGTGCTCGGGGGTCCAGTTCCCGGCGTCGGGGGCGCGGCCGGCGTGGTGCTTGGCGGTGCGGGCGCCGAGGTCGGTGAGCCACTGCTGCCAGGTGCCGATGAGGGTGTCGTCGAGGGCGGCCTCGTACGCGGCGCGGCGGAAGTCGGTGCGCCGGCCTTCGGGGCGGGTGGCGGCGAGGAACCAGCGGACGGCGTCGACGGTGTCGGGGGTGAGGATCTCCTTGCCCCAGACGGCGTGGCGGCGGCTGGTGGAGAACTTCTCGCCGTCCAGCAGGTAGAACTCGTTGACGTGGTAGTCGATGTCGGGGGTCCAGCCGGGGAAGGCGAGCCGGTAGAGGACGGGGTAGAGGACCGAGTGGTAGAAGCTGTTGTCGTAGCCGAAGAAGTGGACGATCTTCCAGTCGGGGGCGGGGGCGGCGGCCTGCCAGGGGCGGCCGATGCGGGCGCCCAGTGATTGGATGCCGTGCAGGAACCCGTAGCTCATCTCGGGCCAGACCCAGATGACCTGCCCGTCGGTGTCGTCCTCGCGCGGTTCGACGCCCCAGCCGGAGGGGTGGGTGAGGGGGATGTCGAGGCTCGGGCGGGCGAAGACCCGGTCGGCCAGCTCGCGCAGCCGGGCCGGTACGCGGCCCAGCCCGTGGTGCTCGCGGACCTCGCCGGAGAAGGTGTGCAGGGGCAGGGTCCAGCGGGCGGCTGTGCCGCGCACCGGGGCCGCCGGGGCGGCGGAGCGGGGCTCGGTGAGGTCGGCGACGGTGTTGGGCTCGCCGCACTCCTCGCAGATGTTGCCGGAGGTGTCGTTGGCGCAGCCGGGGCAGCCGCCCTTGACGTCGGCCTCGTACAGGTAGCGGCCGGTCCCGGCGTCGAAGAGGGCGTCGTGCCCGGCGACGGACACCCTGCCGGAGGCGGCGACCTTGGTGAAGAAGTCCTTCAGGCCTTCGCGGTAGCCGGGGTCCTGGTCGGTGACGGTGTACTGGTCGACGGGTATGTCCATCAGCCGCAGGGTTTCGGCGATCTCGGCGCTGTAGTGGGCGGCGGTCTCGGCGGGGGTGCGGCCGTCGGCGCGGGCGGCGCCGACCACGTAGCTCTGGTAGTCGTCGCTGCCGGTGAGGTGGTAGGCCTCGGCACCGTTCATGCGCTGGAAGCGGGTGAAGGCGTCGGCGCCGAGGTAGGGGCCGCAGAGGTGGCCGAGGTGGAGGTCGCCGTTGGGGGTGGGCGGGGTGGAGAAGACGAAGACGGGACGGTCGCCGAAGCCCTCGCGGGCGGGGGCGGAGGCGGAGGCCATGGCCCGTTCGGCGTCGCGCCAGTACTGGGTGAAGAAGACGAGGTCGCCGCCGTCGCCGGCGGTGTCGCGCGGACCGGTGTTCCGCAGGACGTGGGACTCGAAGGGTTCGAAGAGGACGACGGTGCCGGGGGCGGCGGGGTGGGTCTCGCCGTCGATGACGAACTCGCCGCGGCCGGAGACGATGACGAACAGCTCGGTCTCGTCGTGGTGGTGGCCGTCGGTGGCGCCGCCGGGGGCTATGCGGCCCCATCCGGCGCCGGTGCCCAGGCCCTCCACGTCGCTCATGTCGATGCCGAACGCCTGCTCCAGGACGTCGGCGTCATAACTCGCGATGATCATGTCGTGGCCTTTCGCGGGGACGGGAGGGAGGGGATCAGGTCGGCGGCCCGGGCGGCGAGGGCCGGGGCCAGCCGGTAGCCGGAGCCGCCGGCGGCGCCCGCGAAGAGGAGCCGGCCGTAGGGGTCGAGGCGGGTGGTCAGCGGCGTGCCCTCGGGCCCGTACGCGTCGCAGAAGACCCGGCCGGAGCGGCAGTGCGCGGCCAGGCCCGGGGCGTAGCGGGTGAGCAGGGCGCGGGCTTCGCGCAGGTGGCCGGCGGTGAGGGCAGGGTCGACGGTGGCGGGGTCGACGTCCCACTCCTGGCAGGTGTAGCTGAAGAGCCAGTGGCCGCGGTGGTGGAAGGGCAGCAGGAAGGCGTCCTCGGGGTGCAGGACGAGGGCCCGGTCGCCGGGGGCCGGGGGCACTTCCACGTGCAGGGCGACGATCTTCTTGACGCGGGCTCCGAGCGGGGCGACCAGGTCCCGCCAGGCGGGTTCGGCGAGCCAGGGACCGGGGGCGATGACCACGTGCCCGGCGGTCAGGGTGGCGCCGCCGGTCAGGGTGAGACGGGCGCCGCCGGGGCCGGCGGCGACGGTCTCGACGGCGACGCCCTCGCGGAAGGAGACCGCGGGGCGCAGTTCGGCGGCGAGGAGCTGGGTGAGGGCGTGGACGTCCGCGTACTGGCAGCCGTCGCCCTCCCAGGCCCCGAAGTCCCGCGGCAGCTCGGTTACGGCGGGCGGCAGTTCGGTGGTCCAGCGGAGCTTGGCCTCGGGGAGGTAGGCCTCGCGGAGCCGGTCCTCGGCGGCCTCGGGGGCGAGGACGGTCATGCCGAGGGGGTGGATGGGCAGGTCGGGGCGGGCGGTGTGGAGGTCGGCGTAGAAGCGCTCGCTCTCGGCGGCGAGGGTGCGGACGGTGTCGTTGGCGCCGCGCGGGAAGTGCAGTCCGGCGGAGCGGCGGGTGGCGCCGGAGCCGATCATGTCGCGGTCGAGGACGGTGACGTCGGCGGCGGGGTCGCGGGTGAGGATCTCGCGGGCGATGAGGACGCCGAGGATGCCGGCGCCGACGACGGCGACGTCGGTACGGGCCCCGGCGGGGCCGCCGCTGCGGGGTGCCGCGGTGCGGTAGACGGCGGGGTCGGTGGGGTCGGTGGGTACGGGGGCGGCCGCCGGGTCCGTGGGGTCGGTGGGTATGGGGGCGGCCGCCGGGTCCGTGGCGAGGGTGCGGCAGGCGCGGGTGCTGTCCGTGTTCATCAGGCGGTCCACCGTTCTTCCTGGGGGGCCTTCGAGGACCATTCGATGAAGGAGGCGAGCTGCTCGTCGCCGCGTACGCCGCACAGCCGGTCGGCGATGCGCCGGCTGCGCCAGGCGTTGAGGCTGAGGTTGGGGTCGGCGAGGCCGCGCTGGCCGCGGACCCCGTTCTGTACGAAGATCCGGCGGTCGGCGGGTCCGTCCCAGCGGACGGCGTAGTCCTCGTCGACGCGCAGTTCGTCGCCCTCGTGCTCCAGGCGTCCGGTGAGGGGTGCGAGGAAGTCCATGGCGGCGGGCCGGTAGCCGGTGGCCCAGACGATGACGTCGGCCTCGAACTTCTCCACGGACTCGGGCTCGCCGGTGTGGCGGGCGCAGACCTCCCAGCCGCCGAAGGGGCCGGGGGTGACGTCGTGGACCTCGCGGCCGGGGTGCAGGGCGACCAGGTCCTCGTTGCCGTCGACGAACCGGTGGACGTAGATGGTCTGGTAGATCTCGCGCAGCGTGGACTCGGAGATCCCGTCGCTGGTCAGGACGTTGCGGGAGTTCAGCGACTGGCGGCGCTCGCGGGGCAGTCCGTAGAAGTAGTCGGCGTGGCTGGGCATGTAGTAGTCGTTGGTGAAGGGCGAGTCGTCGATGGGGAAGTAGTTCTGCCGCCGGGAGATCCACGAGACCCGGCGGGGCAGTTCCCAGCCGCTCCGGGAGATCAGGTCGAGGAAGGCCTCGGCTCCGGACTGGCCGCCGCCGATGACCACGACCCGCTTGCCGCCGACGTCGCGCGCGGCGTGGACGTAGTCGGCCACGTGGAACTGGGTGGGGCCGAGCAGGTGTTCGCCCTGCGGCGGGACCCAGGGGCGGCTGCCGACGCCGGCCACCACGTTGTCGGCGGTGACGGTGCGCCGGTCGGTGCGGACGGTGAAGACGCCGAGTCCGTCGTCGAAGTCGACCTCGCGGACGCCCTCGCCGAAGACGACGTTCTCGTTGCGGCGGCTGGCCCAGGCCAGGTAGTTGCGGAACTCCAGCCGGGGCACGTCGTCGAACTGGGCGTTGAGGAAGTGGTAGACGCGTCCCTTGGCGTGCAGGTACGACAGGAACGAGAAGGGGTTGGCGGGGTCGGCGAGGCTGACCAGGTCCTTGAACTGGGAGACCTGGAGGGTGCTGCCGGGGATCTGCTGGCCGTCGTGCCAGCCGAAGGACTCCTTGCGGTCGAGGAAGAGATTGGGTACGTCCGGCCTGCCGTGCAGCAGGGACGCCAGGCTGAGGTTGGCCGGGCCCACGCCGACTCCCACGCAGCGGAAGTGCGTGATGCCCGGCCGGAAGCTCTCGTGCCCCATTGTCGGAACCTCTCGTTCGATTCGGTGTGTGAGGTGAGGAGGGAGGGGTGGGTGGGGTGGGAGCGCTGGGCCGTGTCGGCCGTGCGCGCGCGGGTGCGGTGCCGGTACGGCGGTCAGGCGGGTATGCGTGCGGCGGTGAAGGCGGTTTCGGTGCGGGTCCCGGCGAGCCCGTGGGCGCCGAGGAAGGCCAGCCAGCGGCCGGCCTCGCGGGGGCTTTCGGCGGCGCGGGCCAGGCCGGCGGGGAGGGCGCCGGCCAGGATCCGGGTGACGCCGTAGGCGACGGGGAGGGAGACGCAGCGGGCCATCGCGGATTCGGCGGGGTCGCCGGTGAGGTCGAGCAGCCGCGATCCGCGCCAGCTCCCGCCCGCCCTGGTGCGCAGCTCCAGGGAGACGGAGAGCACGACGCGGTCGCGGTCGGCGGGGGTGGTGGGGTGGCGGGCGGCGAGTTCGGCGGCGAGTTCCCGGACGGCCCCGGCGTCCCCGGCGGCGACGGTGTCGAAGACCTCCCGCCAGGCGGCGCGCCAGCCGGAGTTGCGCAGGGTGCCGCGTACGAAGGTGTCGAGGTGCCAGTAGTACGGGATGCCGTACTGGGCGACGAAGGGGAGGCTGTCCCGGTTGGGGTAGACCTCGAACTCCTCGCCGGCCAGGGTCAGGGTGCGGGTGGCCTCCCAGGGGCGCGGGGCGGTGGCCTCGGCGCCGTCGGTCACGTACCGGGCGGGGGTGCCGAGGGCGGCCAGGACCCCGTACGGGGCCCAGCTGAAGCGGTAGCGGAAGGGGCCCGGGTCCGCCGGGACGCCTCCGCAGTAGGAGGTGAACACGGCGGTCGCCGGGGAGGGGCCGACGGCCTCGCGGGCGCGGGCGACCAGGTCGTGGGCCATCAGGTGGTCGATGCCGGGGTCGAGTCCGGCTTCGGTGAGGACGACGGTACGGGCCCGCGCGGCGGCCTCCCGCGCCTGCTCGGCCAGCTCCGGGGTGGTGTAGCTGGTGCAGGCGAAGTGGGCGCCGCGGCCGGCCGCCAGGCGCAGCAGCGCGGGGTGTTCGGCGGCCGGGAGCATGGAGACGAGGACGTCGCCCGCGCCGGTCTCCGCCGCCAGGGCGGCGGGGGCGAGGGCGCGGACCTCGGCGCGGCCCGCCAGGCCGAGGGCGGCCAGGCGGGCGGCGGCGCGTTCGGCGGTGCGGTCCCACAGGACCACGCGGCGGGCGCGTTCGCAGACGAGGGAGAGGCCCGAGCGGCCGGTGGACAGGCCGGTGCCTATCCAGTGGACGGTGCCGGAGGCCGGCGCGGCGGGCTGCGGGTCAGTGGTCAAGGGGTGCCTCCTGGGCTTGCACGGCCGCCTCGAAGGTGTGCAGGGCGCGGGCCCAGACGCCGTCCCACCCGGCCAGCCGCAGCAGGTGCGGGGTGAGTTCGGCGGAGAAGGCGGTGGCGGCCTCCACGGGGAGGAGGGAGGGGAGGTTGTCGATGGCGATGAGGTCGAGGGGGCGTTCGCCCTCGCGGAGGGTGCGGACGGGCTCGGTCCAGGTGGTGGTCTCGTCGTAGACCGGCAGGACGTTGCAGTCGGAGGTGACGTCGCAGGTGACGTCGCTGACCAGGGAGAGCCGGCGCTCGGGGTCGTCGAGGTCGGCCTTGGTCAGGAACGGCGGCACGGGGGTGGTGGTCAGGACGGTGTTGACCAGCAGGTCGTGGCGGAGGAGGGCGGGGCGGTCGATGTTCCGGGTCTCGGCGAGGTCCCAGCGGGTGGGCTCCAGCCCGGCCCGGACGAGGGCGTCGCAGGCGCCTCGGCCGCAGCGGCCGAGGGCGCCGATGACGAGGGCGGTGGTGGGGTCGGGAGCGCCCGCGCCGACGGCACCGGCGGCCCCGGCGGCTCCGGCCGCGAGGAGGGCGTCCAGGGCGGGGCGGTCGGTGGGGACCAGCGGGGCGGTGAGGGCGCCGCGGTGGTGCAGGACGGCGAGGGCGGCGCCGACGTAGCCGGCCCAGTAGCCGAACGCGGCGACGCGGCGGCCGGCTTCGTCGGTGAGGTACTCCATGTCGAGCAGGGCTCCGCCGCCCGCGGTGAAGCGGGCGAGCAGCTCGCGGGCGCCGGCCTGGCCCTTGTACGCGTGGCCGAAGTAGATGTGCCGGTGGCGCAGGGCGGGGGCGTCGGGGCCGGCGGGGAGTTCCTTGAGGCCGAGGACGTACGCGTCGTCGGGGGCCTGCTCGTGCCAGGAGGCGGTGGGGGCGGTGGCGCAGCCGGCGGCGGCGTAGGCGGTGAGCGGGAAGGCGCGGCGGTCCGACTCCTCGACGGTGACGCGGATGCCGGCCTCGACGAGGCGGGCGGCGTCCTCGGGGGTGAGGGGGGCCCGGCGTTCGGTGGGGCGGGCCTCGTGACGCATCCAGAGGTGAAGGCTGTCCGACATGATGCGGTTTGTCCTGTCTGAAGGCATAGGGGTGACCGACCCCCGGCCTGATCGCGGTTGCGGGGGCTGCGTCGGCTTCCGTCGGGGACGGCCCGCGCGCTAGAGGAGCGGGATCCGTGCGTTCGCCAGCGGGCGGTAGGCGGGGGTCGCGGTGGTGCCCAAGCCTGCCGCGCGCAGTTCGGTGACGACGGCGCCGGCGAGGGCCGTGGCGAGCTCCGCACCCGGGCAGCGGTGGGCCGCCGCGCCGAAGGTGAAGACGGCCGGATTCACCCGGCCGGGGGTCAGTGCGTGCGGGTCCGGGTTGACGGCGGGGTCGCGGTTGGCGGCGGCGAGGAGGACGAGGACCTGCTGTCCCGGCTCCACGGTGGAGCCGGCGTGCGTGAAGGCTTCGGCGGCGAAGCGGCGGGTGTTCTGGATGGGGGCGTCGTACCGGACCACCTCGCGCACCAGGGCGCCGGTGTCGGTGCCGTCCGCGCCCCGGGCGAGGGCGACGAGGGTGTTGCCGATCAGCCCGGCGGTGGCGTCGTAGGTCTGGGAGAGGAAGCCGATGGCGTTGGACAGCAGCGGCCCCGGACGCGGCCACCCGTCCCGCTCGGCGGCCGCGACGAGCTCCTGCAACAGCCCCTGCCCCTGCCGGGCGGAATACGGAACCCCGGCGGACGCGCCGGAGCCGGCCACCACCCCGCACCCGGACCCGGACGCCGCGCCGGGCGCGGGCGGTTCCGGGTGCCCGGACCCGGGAACCGGGTCCGCCGGCGGGGTCGCCCGGGCTTCCGCCAGGGCCGGTCCCAGGAGGGTGCGCAGCCGGGTGGCGGCAGCCGAGGCCGCCCTGCACTGGTCCTCCGTCGCGGTCGCGGGGATGCACTGCACGAAGTCGCCGATCGCGCGGGCCGCCTCCCGGCCCGCCCCGTCGGTCAGGCCGCTGAGGGCGGCCACCACCCGCGCCGGGACGGAGAACATCAGCTCCTCGTACGGGACTTCGCCGCCCGCCGCCAGCACCTCGCGGGTGAGGCGGGCCGCCAGCGAGGCCGCGTACGCCGTGTCCGCACGGGCCAGCGCACCGGCCACGACCCCCTTCAGCCGGGCCGCGGGGGCGCCGTCCGTCATCCGCACGAGCTCGCCGAACACCTCCCCGGCGGCCGTGCCCGCGATCCCGGCCGGGACCGGTTCCGCGACGGGCCGCACCCGCAGCGCGCCGCTGCCCAGCACGGCGCGCACCGCGGCCGCGTCGGCGGCGACCCAGACCCCGAGCGCCTCGTCCCAGGCGAAGGGGCGCTCGGCCACGAGGCGCGCGTAGTACGGGTACGGGTCGGCGAGCCGGACGGCCTCGACGGGACTGCTGACGGTGGTGGTGCTCACTACGGGCTCCCTGCTGAACGGTGGTACGGGTACGACGGTTTCAGGCTGCTGTGGCCCGGGTGGCCCTGCGCATGTCCAGGGACCCCGCGATGGCCATCCTCAGCACCTCGGTGGTGCCCTCGTAGATCCGCAGCGAGCGGATCTGCCGGTACAGGCGCTCGGTGACCGAGCCCTCCACGATGCCCGCGGCGCCCAGGAGTTGCACGGCGCGGTCGACGACGTCCTGCGCGGCCTCGGTCGCGTGGACCTTGGCGATGTTGGAGTGCCGGGCGAACCGGCGGCTGCCCCGGTCGGTCTCCCAGGCGGCGCGCGCCACCAGCAGCGCGGCCGCGTTCAGCTGGACCTCCATGTCGGCGAGGGAGGCCTTGACCAGCTGGAGATCGAAGAGCGTGGACCCGTACGCCTCCCGCGCCAGCACGTGCGCGAGCGCCGTGTCGAAGGCCCTCCGGGCGAAGCCGAGGGCCGCGGCCCCCACCGTGGTGCGGAACCGCTCCAGCAGGTCGACCGCGACCACGAACCCCTTCCCGGGCCGCCCGAGCACCGCGTCGGCCGGCAGCCGGCAGTCCTCGAAGGACAGGTGGGCGAAGGAGCGCGGGGCGATCGCGTCGATCCGCTCGGCCCGCAGCCCGGGGGTGCCGGCCGGCACCAGGAAGGCGGACAGGCCCAGCGGGCCCGGGCCCTGGCCGGTGCGGGCGATGACCACGAACACGTCGGCGATGGTCCCGTTGGCGATCCACGCCTTGCGGCCGTTCAGCACGTACGAGCCGTCCCCGTCCGAGTCGCGCACCGCCTCCAGCCCGACCGAGGCCACGTCCGAACCGGCTTCCTTCTCGGACACCGCGAAGGCCCCGATCAGGGTTCCGGCGGCCATGCCCGGCAGGTAGCGGCGGCGCTGTGCCTCGCTGCCGAAGCGCAGCAGCGGGGTCGCGGCCAGCGCCTGGATGGAGAAGGCGAAGTCGGCCAGGTCCTCGGCGTACGCCAGGGCCTCGCGGCGCAGGCACACCGCGCGGAAGTCGTCCACCGGGGCGCCGCCCGGGTCGAGTTCGCTCAGCCAGCCCGCCGCGCCGAGGACGCGTACGAGGCGCCGTCCGGCGGCGTCGGGGGCGAGGCCGCGGATCTCCTCCCAGAGCACCCGGTTGCTGTCGCACCAGGCGCCCGCCTCGGCGGCGAGGCGGCGGTGGGAGTCCTCGTAGAAGGGCAGCGCGAGGACCTCGGTGTCGAAGCTCGTCGTCATTTCCATCGCCTCGCTCCTCAGATGACCAGGTCGGCGGGGGTGCCGGCGGCCGCGGAGGCGGCCTCCGCGGCCGCCTCGGCGCGGACCCGCTTCACCAGCGCGTGCTCGATGAAGAAGGCGAAGGAGGCGTAGCCGCGCCAGATCCGGCGCCATTCGCGCTGGACGGCCTCCTCGCCGGACAGGTGCCGCACGTCGTCGAGGTAGGCGACGACGATGTCGGCGGACTGGCGGGCGTGGCCCGCCGAGAAGTTGTCGATGGACAGGTGGGCCTCTTCGTAGGAGACGTCGAGGCCGTGCTTGCGCAGCTTCTGGATCTCGTGCATCCGCATCGCGCCGAGGCCGAACATCTCGATGCCCAGGTTGTAGCCGAGGATCTCGTTGTAGAGGCTGTCGGGGAACAGCGACAGGCACAGCTGGTGGACGGAGAAGCCGTACAGGTGGTCGGGCAGGTCGCCCTGGTGCAGGAAGGCCTCCTGCCGGATGTGCGGCAGGTCCATGTCCATGCTGGCGAGGACCTTGTGGATGATCGTGATGTGGTTCTTGTCCATGTCGCCGCGGCCCATCTCGTCCGCGTAGATGGAGAAGAGCATGTCGTCGCTGCGCCGTCCGCGCCGGCCGAGGTTGCCGACGCGGTGCGCCCAGGCTCCGTCGATGAGGCTGCCGAGCGCGTACGTGGACTGCTCGAAGACGACCTCGTCGCGTGAGGGGATCTCGGTGAGCGGCTCGTACGGGTCCACGAGCTTGTCCCAGTAGATCCGCTCGACCCGCTCCAGCAGGGCCTCGGGCGTGTACGTGAACCAGGACGCGTCGGTGAGCAGCCCGGCGGCGCCGTGCTCGAAGAGCAGCTCGGCCTCGGCGAGTCCGGCTTCGGCGCGGGCGCGGGCGGCCGGCAGGACGCCGGGGTGGCGCTCGAAGTTGACGAGGCGGTGGAAGAAGCGGCGGTGGTCGCGGGTGTCGGCGAGGCCGCCGGGCCCGTCGGGGTCGCGTACGAGGAGGCCGGCGGGTTCGGCCGCGGCGAGGCGTTCGCTCCAGGCGCGGGCGGCGTCCTGCCCGGCGGTGGTGGGGACCAGGCCGGCCCCGGCGGGCTCGCCGGCGGCGACGGACCGCGCCCAGGAAGCGAGGACGGCCGCTTCCCGCTCGTCGAAGATGCCGAACATGGGGCCGCCGAACTTGATGGACTTCAGGAACCGGCAGGGGCCGCCGTCGCGTGCGGGCCGGAGCTGCCGGGCGGTGCGGAACTCGCGGACGAAGGCGGCGGCGTCGAGCTGTCCGGCGTCCAGCCAGTCGGTGAGCTTGCGGGTGCCCAGGCGCACCGCGCGGTGCTGGCGGCCGGCGTGCGGGGCGTGCAGTTCGACGATCCGCGCGACCCGGGCGTCGAGGGACAGCCCGTCGTGCCAGGCGGCGAGTTCGGCGAGGGCGGCGGTGTGCTCGCGCTCCAGGCGTACGAGGAGGCGTACGGCGGCCAGTGCGCGGCGGCGGTCCTCGGGCCCGGTCGGTGACTGCCGGGTGTAGGACAGGTAGGCGGCGAGCACGGGGCGTACGTCGCTCTCGGCGAGCACCGGCTCGCCGCCGAGCAGGAGTTCGTCGAGGCCGAGGGCGTGGGCGGCGTAGTGGACGCCGACGACCTCGGGGAGGTGCGACGCGGGCAGCCGGGACAGGGCCAGCCGGAAGGCGCCGTGCAGGGCGGTCAGGGGCAGGGCGCCGGCGTCGTCGAGGAAGGCGGCGGCCTCCACTCCGGGGAGGAAGACGCCCTGCGCGACCAGGGCCCGGCGGCGGCGGGCGGGCAGTCCGGCCTCGGCGGTGCCCTCGCCCTGGAGCCGCCAGTGCTGGCCGAAGAGGCGGCCGACGATCTCGGCGGGCTGGGTGGCGGCCTGGGAGAGGGTGTCGAGCCAGCAGCCGCCGGTGAGCGCGAGGGGGGCGCGCTGGCGCAGGACGGCCTCGCGCACCTCGGGGTCGGGGTGGGTGCGCAGCGGGGCGAGGACGGCGGCGAGTCCGTCGCGGGCGGCGAGCACCTCGGCGGCGACGGCGTCGGCGTCGGCCTCGTCGGTGCCCGCCTCGTCGGTGCCGGCCGGGTCGGTGCCGGCCGCCTCCGCGGGGGTCAGGAAGGCGGCGAGCACCCGGCGGGCGGCGAGCAGGACGGCCTCGCTCTCCTGGTCGGAGATCAGCCGGCGGAACAGCTCGGCGGGTGGCGCGGCGGTGATCCGGGCGGCTTCGTCGGCGCCGGCCGCCGAGGCCTCGACGGGGCCGGCCGGGAGCGAGGTGGTCAGGTCGGGGAGGGTGAAGGCGGGGGCGTAGAAGCTCCGCGCCATGTCGAGGGAGGTCTCCTCGTCCGGGGTGATGGGCGCGGTCATGTCAGTGGTCCCCCAGCCGTGCGGTGTCCGGTGCGGTGTGGTGCGGGAGCTTGCGCAGCAGGACGCCGATCCGCACGCCGGGGACGCTGGACGCGAGCAGGTAGTGCCCGTGGGGCTTGAGGGCTCCGGCGGCGTCGCGGTCGACGAGGTTGATGAGCGGGTCGGCGGCGAAGCAGTGGCCGACGCGCGGGATGTTGTCGAGGAAGAGCTGCTCGCGGGTGAAGCCGGCCTGGCGTTCCTTGAGGACGACCAGGGGCTTGTAGAGGTTGGCGTGGAGCACGCCGTGGATGTCGCCGATCTTCATGCCGGCCTCGTCGAGGATCCGTTCGTTGACCTCGCGGGCGAGGTCGGAGCTGATCTCGTTGGACCAGTCGAGTCCGGCGGGGTCCTGGGCGCCGGCCCCGGCGACGATCTCGTACGCGTCGGCGCCGAGGGGTTCGGCGCTGACCAGGCAGGACGCGGCGCCGTCGGTGAAGAGGGCGAAGTTCTCCATGCGGACCGCCTCGTCGGTGACCCGGTCGGCGGTGATGACCATGACCCGGCGGTGCATGCCCGAGGCCACGTACGCCTGGCCGGTGCGGATGCCCGCGAGGAGGTTGGCGCAGCGGCCGAGGGTGAGGCCGGTGAAGGCGGCGGCGCCGAGGCCGGTGGCGGCCATGACGTTCTCGACGAACGCGCCGTGGGTGCGCGGGCCGCCGGGGAAGCGGGTGGAGCACAGGATGAGGCAGTCCACCTCCCCCGGGGAGACCCCCGCGCCGTCGAGGGTGGCGGCGGCGGTCTCGGCGGCGAGGGTCTCCAGGGTCTTGGCGGTCCGGTGGACCGTGCCCCAGCCCCACAGCTCGGCGCGGGGAGGCATCCCGAAGCCGCGGGCGCGCTCCAGGAGGCCTTCGACGGTGGTGTGGTCGGCCGCGGTCTCGCCGAGTACGTAACGGGGCGCGGACAGGTGGACGGCGGGGGCCTCGGCCGGTGCGGAGGCGGCGGGTGACGCGTACGGAAGGCTCACGGTGCCGGGTCGCTCTCTGGGTCGGCGGACGGGGCGGGGGCGGCGGCCAGCAGGGCGTTGGCCTCGTCGTACGGGAGGGCGTCCGCGACGAAGCCGAAGGTGCCCGTCCCGGTGATCTCGCGGGCGGCGCGGGTGAGGGCGCCGAGGGCGGCGCGGGAGAGCGCGGAGCCGGTGCTGACGCGGCGTACCCCGAGGGCGCCGAGGTCGGCCACGGACAGCTTCAGGGCGGCGGTCATCAGGACGTTGACGGGCCGTTCGACGGCGGCGCAGACGGCGCGGACGGCGTCGGCGTCGGGCAGGGCCGGGGCGTAGAGCACGTCGGCGCCGGCGGCCTCGTACGCCCTCAGGCGGCGGATGGTGTCGTCGAGGTCGGGCCGGCCCTGGAAGAAGTTCTCGGCGCGGGCGGTGACGGTGAAGGGGAAGTCCAGTGCCTTTGCCGCCTCCACGGCGGCGGCGACGCGTTCGACGGCCTCTTCGAGGGGCCGCACGGGGTCCCCGTCACGACCGGTGGAGTCCTCGACGGAGCCGCCGACCAGGCCTGCTCCGGCGGCGAGGCGGATGGTCTCGGCGACGTCCTCGGGGCGCTCCCCGAAGCCGCTCTCCAGGTCGGCGGTGACGGGCAGTCCGGTGGCGTCGACGATCGCGGCGGCGTTGGCGAGGATCTCGGCGCGGCTGACCTGGTTGGCCCCGTCGGGGCGGCCGAGGCTGTGCGCGAGGCCGGCTCCGGTGGTGGCGAGGGCGGCGAAGCCGCAGGAGGCCAGGATCCGCGCGGTTCCCGCGTCCCAGGGGTTCGGGACGACGAAGGGGCCGGGTCCCTCGTGCAGGTCGCGGAAGGCGACGGCGCGCCGGAACCGGGCGGCGTGGTCGGTGCTCGGGGTGGTGGTGGGGTGCATGGGATTCCTCGCAGGGCCTCGTACGGGCTAGATCAGCTCAACGTACTCAGCGTCGGGGCGGGTTGCTCCGGCCGCGGCCGCGCGGGCCAGCGGGCGCAGGACGGAGGTGACGGCGTCGGGCCGGTCCTCGAAGTAGAAGTGGCCGCCGTCCGTCCAGTGCCGTTCGGGCGGCGCGGCGCATTCGCGGGACCATGCGTCGAGCGCGGTGGCGCTGACGTGCGGGTCCTCGGTGCCGTTGAGCAGGGTGACGGGGACGGCGAGGGGGGCGCCGGGCCGGTAGCGGTAGCCGGCGACCATGCGGAAGTCGGCCTTGAGGTGCGGCAGGAGGAGCTCCTGCACGGCCTCGTCCGCCAGCACCTCGGGGGGCAGGCCGCCGAAGAAGCCGACGGCCTCGGTGAACGCGCGGCCCTCCAGCCGGGCCGCCTCGACCACGCGGGGGGTGGGCAGCAGCGAGGGGGCACTGCAGCCGGAGACGACGAGCCCGGCGAGGCCGCGTACGCCGTCGAGGCGGCGGGCCACTTCGAAGGCGAGGGCGGCGCCGAAGCTGTGGCCGAAGAGGAGGAGGGGCCGGTCGTCGGTGGTGGCGGCGAGGGCGATGGCGGCGGCGGAGCCGTCGGCGAGCTCGGCGAGGGAGGCGGGGGCCGGTTCGCGGAAGCGGTGGCCGCGGCCGGGCGGGCAGACGGCGAAGACCTGCGCGTCGTCCTGCATCGCGGGCTGCCAGCCGAGGAAGGTCCGGGGGTTGCCGCCGGCGTGCGGGAAGCAGAAGACGCGGGCGGCGGGGCCGGGAACCGCGACGGTCTCGGAGGTCAGGAACCAGGGGGAGGCAACCACGAGGATCAGCCATTCCTTTGCCGGTCGGTCAGTGGCGGGAGGTGAGGCAGTGCAGTACGGGGCTCTGGGGGTGGGTCAGTTCCAGCCAACGTCGTCGGAGGAGGAGGGCGTCGGCGCGGGGGTGGTGACCGGCTGCGGGTTGTTCCAGCCGACGTCATCGGTGCCACCGGCCACGACGTGCGGGTTCGCGTTGTTCCAGCCGACGTCGCCGAGGCGCAGGTGGCTGCCGGAGTCGGCGGAGAAGGCACCCTGGGTGGCGATGCCGGCGACCGTCGTACCCAGGCCGAGGGCGATGCCCGCCGTCGCGAGTACGACACGGCCGCGGATTCCCGAAACGCGGCCGGCCGGACGAGTCACCATGTGGTTCTTCCCCATTTTTCCCAGTCCCCTCAAGTCGTTTCGCCTTTGGCCATTCCAGGAACGCCAAACCGAGGCGGTTTCCGGCGGTGCTGATCTCCGGTGCGCCTTCTCGGTGTTCGTTCCTGCGGTGAGACCAAATCTCCCCTGCCGACTCGAGACCAGGTAGACCTACGATGGCTCCGGTTTCCGCATTGCGGGAACCCACGGGGTCTCAACCGCCGCAAATACCTGCATACCGGACAGACAGGGGTGACAAGTGGACGTAGTCAAATACGTCAAAACCGCACAAAGCGGTGCACCTGAGGAGCTGTACGCGGCTGCGGCGGGAGAACCGCAGGCGTTCTTGCGGGAACTCGCAACGCACCTCGGCCTGCTGGCGCAGGAAGCCGCGCAGCAGGCCGCGGCGCACCCCGCACCGCCCGCGGGACTGGAGACCTGCGGCGAGGAGGTGGTGGGGCCCGGGGTCCGGTACCTGCACGGCCTGGGCAGCATCTCGACGGCGATCAACGACGCCCTCGGATCGGTCCGGCGGGACATCCTCACCGCGCAGCCCGACGGGGCGCGCCCGAGTGCGGTGCTGAAGGACGCCCTGGAATCCGTGCGGCGGCAGATCGCGGCGGGGATCGCCATGCGGACGCTGTATCAGCACACGACGAGATTCGACGAGGCGACGAAGGAATACGTCCGCACCGTAACGGAATACGGCGCTCAAGTACGGACGCTGGAAGAATTCTTTGACCGTTTGATCATTGTGGACGATGTCGCCTTCATTTCGGCAAACGAGGACCGTACCACGGCGATCTCCATTACCGAACCGACCATCGTACGATTTCTCAGAGATACGTTCGACAAGGCCTGGGACCGGGCGAAACCCTTTCCCTTCGTCCCGCTGCACGCGGCCAAGGCGGCGGACGAGGTGGTCCCGGCGATCCGGGAGTCCATCAGCCGGCTGCTGGTGGAGGGCTACTCCGACAAGGCCATCGCGCGCCGCATAGGGATCAGCGAGCGTTCCCTCCAGGCGCACATCGCGGCCATCAAACAGGACCTCGGAGCCTTGAACCGGCTCCAGCTCGGGTACCTGCTCGGCCGCAACGAGGCGACCTATGTCCTTTGACGGACCGTCAACCGCGGCTCTCCCGGTCGACCCATTCGAGGTAGGCGGCCGAGCCGCCGACGACGGGGAGGACGATCCACTCCGGGACCTCGTAGGGATGGGCCCGCTCGACCCACTCGGCGAGGGCCGGCAGCCGGTCCCGGGCGGTCTTGTAGGAGACCCGCCACTCGGTGGCCGTCTCGACGCTCCCCTTCCACCGGTAGACGGCGGTGAGGGGAGCGTCGACGTGCGCACAGGCGGCCAGCCCCTCCTCCACCGCCCCGCGCGCCAGCCGCTGGGCGCGCTCCGCGTCGTCGACGGTGGTCTGAGCGATCACGATGCCGGTCGTCACGGCTCTCCTCACTCCCTCGGTCCGGCCGACCTTACTGCCGTGACCGTGTTCAGGCGGTGAGGGCGGTGATGTTGCCGTAGGAGGTGGTGGCGTGGATGTTCAGGACGGTGCCTTCGCCGGTGTTCTGGAGGGCGTTGCTGATGCGGCCGTAGGAGGTGCCGGCGTCCAGGGAGGCCGAGACGCCCCGGGCCGCGCCGACGGAGATGTTCCCGTGCTCGGTGCGCAGCGTGACCGTGCCGCCGGTGGCCTCGGCGATCGTCAGGTCGCCCTTCTGGGTCCGGATGTCGGCCGAACCCCCGAGCCGGCCCACCGCGATGTCACCGGCGGCCAGCACCAGCCGCACCCCGGCGGCCTCGTCGAGCTTGACCGTGCCGTGCGCGCTCTCCAGCGACACCTCACCCAGCCGGCCCACACCCCGGAACTCGGCACTGGCCGTCTTCGCCTCGACACTGGACCCCGCCGGCAGCTGCACCGTCACCTCGACCGTACCCGAGGCCCCGAACATCTGGTTCTTCCGCGGCGAGGCGATCCGCAGCACACCGTCACGGAACTCCACGGCGGTCTCCCGCGCCGCCTTCACGTCACGGCTCTTGGAGGCGTTCGCCGGCAGGACCTCGACCGTGGTGTCGGCGCGGTCGGCGGCGATGAAGCGGATGTTCCCGGCCGGGACGTCCAGGACGGCGGCGATCGCGGCGGCGGTGGCGAACTTCTGCATGGTTTCTCTTCCCTCGGGTTCATCACTCGGTGTTTCCAACGACCTGAACGCTACGTCGCGTTCACACACCCAGCAACACACCCATTGCGAAGAACCGCAATCCTTGCAGGTCAGAGCCATGCAATCGTTGCACCGGGTCTGAATTCAACGCAACGAACGCCGCCTTTCCGTTGCAACAGACGAAGGCTGAACGCTACGCCGGAGCCATGTCCTTGACGAACACGACCCCGTCGCCGTCCGCCAGGTGCGCCGGGTCTAGCGGGGCGTAGCCGAACCAGGGCGATACGCGGGGCGCGGGCCGGGCACCGCCGAACACCTCGGCCAGCCGCCGGGTGTCGACGAGGCGGCGGTCCTCAGGGAGCTCGTACAGGAGCCCCTCCAAGGTGTCCGGCGCCGGCTCGTCCACTCCCCGGTGCCGGATCGTGCCGAGGGCCGTGGCCACGAAGGCGTACCCGGCACCGAGGCGGGCGTCCACCAGCGCACCGGCGCTCCACCACTCCAGCCGCTGCCCGCCCATCCGCATGGAACTCTTCTCCCGCTGGAGGTGCGCGTTGTGGGCGTGGACGAACACCGGCCCCCGCTCGGCGAGGGCGAGCAGGTTGCGGGCCATCATCTGGTCGCGCACCCCCGCGAGCCGGGCGAGCCGGGCGGGCGAGCCGTCGGCCATCCAGTGGTGGTAGCGCAGCAGGCCCGTGGCCGTCCGCGCGTACAGGCGCGCCCGGTCCCACTCCTCCCGCGAGCCCGCCGCGGTCAGCTGGGGCTCCTGCTCTTCGAGCAGGGCCGCCAAGTCGTCGGCGATCAGCCTCAGCCGGCCCGCCTCGGCCGACTGGCCCGCGGACCGGGCCGGGTCCGTCATGGCGGCGGGTTCGGTCCACTGCTCGTCGGCGCCCAGCAGGAGTTCGAGGGTCTCGCGCGTGCAGGGGAGCAGGTCCGCGTCCACCCGGGCGGCGAGGTGGCCGTGGAGCGCGGTGAGGGCGTGCCGGGGGCTCGCGGCGGCGGCCATCTCCAACGGGCCGTCGAAGCCGGCGAAGCGGACCTGTTCGGAGGCCGGCCGGCCCTCGTTGTGGGCGCGCATCCACCGCACCAGCTCGCGGTTGGCGGCGGAGGTGCCCCAGCCGTGGCTGATGCCGCCCTCCACGACCTCGTCGAGGACGCCCTCGCCGGAGGTGACGTGGTCGTCCACGGTCAGGCCCATCAGGCAGTCGCTCTCGATCGCGATGGTCCGGTAGCCCTCCTCCACCAGCTGCCGGAAGAGCTCGTTGCGCAGTTCGAGCAGGGTCTCCTCGCCGTGCGTGGGCTCGCCGAGGGCGAGCAGCCGGGGCCTTCGCGAAAGCAGGCCGATGACGGCGGCGGCGTCGACGGAACGGACGTGGTCCTTCACAGAGGTTTCCATGCCTTCAACGCTATCGCTGAACCTTCGGTTGAAACTTTGGCCGCTATTCTCGGCCTCCATGGGCCAGAACCTTAAAACCGGCGGACAGCTCAGGCCGATCGACCTGGCACGCGCGCACGGCCTGTCCACCCAGGCGGTCAGGAACTACGAGGAGGCCGGCATCCTCCCGGCCGCCGCCCGCACGGCCAGCGGCTACCGCGCCTACACCCCGCTGCACGCGGGCGCCCTGCGCGCGTTCCTGGCCCTGCTGCCGGGCCACGGCCACCGGACGGCGACGGCCGTCATGCGGGCCGTGCACGAGGACGCGGTCGACGAGGCGTTCCGCCTCATCGACGAGAGCCACGCCCAGCTCCTGGACGACCGCCGGACCCTCCAGGCCGTGGAGGCCGCGCTCCGCGGCCTGGAGCCCCTCCCGGCACCCGAGCCGGGCGGCGTCTTCATCGGCCCGCTGGCGGCGAAACTCGGGGTCCGGCCCGCCACCCTGCGGAAGTGGGAGAACGCCGGGCTGGTACGCCCGCGCCGCGATCCCCGGACCGGATACCGCGTCTACGACGAGGCCGCCGTGCGCGACGCCCGCCTCGCCCACCAACTCCGCCGGGGCGGCTACCTGCTGGAGCAGATCGCCCCGCTGATCACCCAGGTCCGCACGGCCGGCGGCCTGGAGCCCCTGGAAGCCGCCCTGCACGACTGGCACACCCGCCTGTCCACCCGCGGCCGGGCCCTGCTGAAGGGCGCCGCCGAACTGGACGCCTACCTCCGCGAACGGGGAGGCCGACGCATCCCCTTCGCGTGACGGTCCGGCCCGTCCACCGCGGCGCGGACGTAGATCATTCCAGCTCATAGGATGCCCTCATGCCCATTTCGCTGCGCGCCTCCGGCGTCCTGGTCACCGCCCTCACCACGCTGCTCGCCGCATCCCTGTCGGGCTGCACCGCGGAACACGGTTCTGCGGCCACGGCCGGTCCGGCCACGGGCAGCACCGGGCAGACTCCCGCCGCCAAGCCGCGCCCTCCCAAGCAGGACGGCAGCCCCGGCGACATCCTGGTCGCCGGCCGCCCCATCACGGGATCGGTGCCGTCCGGCATCGCCAGAGCGCCGTTCAAACGCACATACACAGAGGGCGAGTTGTACGCGGCGGTCACCGGGTACTCGTCCCTGCCCTTTGGAGCCACCCAGCTCGAGTCCCTCTTCGCGGACGACATCAAGGCCGGCAAGGATGTGGCGACCACCATCGACCCCGCTGTACAGCGCGCCGCCCACGACGGACTCCGGGGCCGGCGCGGGGCCGCGATCGTCCTCGACGCGCAGACGGGCGACGTCCTCGGCCAGGTGAGCACCCCCTCGTACGACCCCGGAACCTTCAGCGGGAACTCCATGAACGACCAACGGGCCTGGGACCAGCTGAAGGACGCCGACGAAAGGCCCCTGGTCAACCGCGCCCTCCGCGACACGTTCAACCCGGGGTCGGCAATCCACGTCCTGGTCGCGGCCGCCGCCCTGGAGAAGGGCCTGCTGCCGTCGGTGGACACGCCGACCCGCACCCCAGCGGTCTACGCCGCCCCGGACAGCAGCACCCAGTTCTCCGGTGACCCGGCACACTGCACCGACGCCTCCCTCCGCACAGCCCTGCGGTACGCGTGCGCGAACGTCTTCGCCCGTATCGCATCCGACCTCGGCGCCGACGCACTGGCATCGACAGCACAGACGTTCGGATTCAACAACGGCACGATGGATACGCCGGTGCGTGCCTTCGAGAGCACCTGGCCGCGCAAGCCTGAGAACCCCACCCAGCTGGCCATGATGGCCAACGGCCTGTTCGAGGTGAAGGCCACCCCGATACAGATGGCCATGGTCATGGCTCTGCTCGTGAACGGTGGCAGCCGCGTTCATCCCAACCTCGTCACCGGTTCGAATACAGCCGCGCCGGCTCAGCGTGCCGTCGCCCAGCACACCGCGGATGAGCTGCGGTCGGCGCTCGGGGACTCGTTCGGCACGTGGGTACCCTCCGCTTCGACCGCCTGGGCCTTGTCGGCCACCCGGACCTCGGCCGGCCGGCCGGTGGCCATCGCGGTCCACATCTCCTCTCCTACTGACGCCGCGTCCCAGGCCGGCCAGGTCGCGGAACGGATCTCCGCAGCCTCTCGGAGGTGAACCCCACCCCCGGCTACTTCACCGCTGCCGCCGGTCGCGGCGCGGGGCGGGGGTGGCGGCGGGAGACCGCCACGCCCGCGAGGCAGATCGCTCCGCCCAGCAGGGTCAGCCAGGCCGGGACCTCGTCCAGCAGGGCCCAGGCGATGACGATCACCACGGCGGGCACCGCGTAGGTCGTGGCGCCCATCTTCCCGGCGGTGGTCTTGGAGAGGGCGTACGTCCAGGTGGTGAAGGCGAGGGCGGTCGGGAAGAGGCCCAGGTAGACCATGTTGAGGGTGGCGGACAGGGGTGCCTCGGGAAGCTGCTGGAGGAGCTGGCCGGCGAAGGGCAGGGTGCAGACGGTGCCGACGAAGCAGCCGTACGTGGTCACCTGGAGCGGATTCGCGTACCGCAGCGCGGGCTTCTGCGAGACCACCCCGGCGCCGTAGGCGAGCGCGGCCACCAGGCAGAGCAGCACACCGGTGAGGGACGAGGTGCCGCCCTTCGAGCTGGACATCCCCACGACGACCGCCCCCGCGAAGGAGACGCCCATCCCGACGAGCAGCATCGGCGGGAAGCCCTCCTTCAGCATCCACCCGCTGAGCAGGGCGATGACGATGGGCCCGATGTTGACCACCATGGCGGCGGTGCCGGCGTCGACCCCCTGCTCGCCCCAGTTCAGCGCCACCATGTACAGCCCGAACCACAGCACCCCGGAAGCCAGGATCCCGGGCCACGCCTGACGCGGCGGCAGCGGTGTCCGCTTGACCAGCAGTACGGCGCCCAGCGCGAGCGAGGCCGTCAGGAGCCGGCCCAGTGCGAGCGCTCCGGGGCCGAAGTGCTCCGCGGAGGCGCGGATGGAGACGAACGCGGAGGCCCACATCACGACGGTGACGGCGGCGGCCGCGAGGGCACGTTGATCGAGACTGGTTCGGGAGGCACCGGCCATTTGATCCATGCCGGCCAACGTACCGACGGGCGCTGACGCTGCCTAGGTCGTCTCGGGCGATCCGGCCAGGCCGCAAGCAGGGCGTCAAGGGGCCGTCAGCAGGCGCTCAGCGGCCTCTCAGCGGGCCGTCAGAACGGCACGCAGACGCTCCGCGTAGGCCCTGGGGTGGCTGGTGTTGCCGTTGTGCCCGCCCGGGAAGACCCGTATCTCCGAGCCCACCAGATCCGCCAGTGCGTGGGCGCACGCGACGTCGAAGACGGTGGACGGGGTGGTGGCTCCGACGGCCGGGAGGATGCGGGTCGTGGTCGCGGCCACGGCGGCCGGGTCGAGCGTGTCCTGGAGGATCGCCGAGAAGTCGTGCTCGATGAAGTAGGCGAAATTGGCGCGTCGCGTCTCGCTCATCGGCTGCGGGGTGAGGCCCGGCTCGTAGTCCTTGCCGCTGGTGTCTATGCCGAGCACCCGGGCGGCCTCCCGCGCCGCCGCGGACAGCCCCTCCTCCCGGTGGATGTGCTGGAGTTCGACGAGCTCCGCCTCGTGCCGCTCGCGGTCGGCGGCGTCCGGCAGCAGGCGGGGGGCGACCGGCTCGTGGGCGACGAGGGCGGAGAGCTGCCCCGGGTGCTCGGCGGCCAGGTGCAGTCCGATGACGGCGCCGAGGCTGCACCCGAGCATCAGGGCCGGCTCGTCGGTGACGGCGGCCAGCAGCCGGTGGACGTCCTCGGCGTGCTCGGCGAGCGAGGTGGTCCGGCCGGGCTGCTCCAGGCGGCTGCGGGACAGTCCCCGGCGGTCGTAGGTCAGGACGGTGAAGGTGTCGGTGAGGTGCGGGACCATGTCCACGGTGCGGTCCGCGTCGCCCTCGCCGCTCTGCGAGATGAGCAACAGGGGCCCGGATCCCTGGAGTTGGTAGTGGAGGGTGGCACCGGGAACGGCGAGAGCGGGCATGACGACTCTCCTTCGACTGCTTCGACTGTCGGCGCCGGACCCTTCGTCCGCCGCCCTGCAATCAAGGTATTCCATCGATCTCGATACATCAAGACCGATGGATCATTTTCGATGAATCAATCCTGATGTACCTTGGAGTGGTGGATGGCATCGAACTGTTCCTGCTGGGCCGCGCCCTGATGAAGCTCGGCGAGGAGGCCCTGCCCGAACCCCCCGGCGGGTCCGGGCAGTACGCGGGCGGCACCCGCTCCGTGGTGATCGTCGCCGGGGACATCGCGGCGCACCCGGACACGACCGTCGGCGAGACGGCGCAGCGCACGGGGCTGCCGCAGAGCCAGGTCTCGGGCGCCGTGGCCCGGCTGCGCGAGGCCGGCTCGGTCGAGACGGCCCCCGACCCCGCCGACCGCCGCCGGACCCTGGTGCGCCAGTCCCCCAAGGCCTCCGCGCGGGTGGCCGCCGTACGGGCCGCCGGCAGCTCCAAGGTCGAGGAGGCGCTCGCCCGGGCACTCGGCGAGGCCGGCGCCGAGCGGCTCCCCGAGGTGACGCAGGCCCTGGAGGTCCTCGCCCGGCACCTGGCGGTCCGCGGCAACGCGACGGCCTGAGCGGGACGGCCTGAAGCGGGACGGCCTGAAGCGGGACGGCTGAGGGGGACGGCCTGAAGCAGGACGACCTGAAGGGGGAGGCTGAGGGGGACGGCCTGAGCGGGACGGCCTGAGACGGCGTCAGCCCGCCGTGAATCCCGCCAGGTCCTCCGCCATCGCCCGCACCACGGCCGTGTGCTGTTCGGCCAGGTAGAAGTGCCCGCCGGGGAAGGCCCGGAAGCCGAACCCGCCCCCGGCCACCTCCCGCCAGCCCATCGCCTCCGCCACGCTCGCCCGCGGGTCGGACTCTCCGCAGAGCACGCTGACGGGAGTGCGCAACGGCGGTCCCGGCTCGTGCCGCCAGGTCTCGACCGCCCTGTAGTCGCTGCGCAGCGCCGGCAGGATCAGCGCCCTGAACTCCGGGTCGGCCAGCAGCGCGGGATCGGTCCCGGAGAGGGAGTGCACCCGGGCGAGGAGGGTGTCGTCGTCCCGCGCGTGGAGGAGTTCCTCCTCCCGCTCGATCAGCGGCGACCGCCGCCCGGAGACGATCAGGCCGCGCGGGATCTCGCCGGCCGCCTCCAGCCGCCGGGCCAGCTCGTAGGCGAGCACCGCGCCCATGCTGTGCCCGAACAGGACGAGGGGCCGGCCGCGCCACGGATCCAGCGCCCGCTCCACCCCGTCGGCCAGCCCGGCGATGGTGTCCGGGATCGGCTCCCCCAGCCGTTCCTGGCGGCCCGGGTACTGGACGGTGAGCACCTCGGCGTGCGCGGCCAGGTCGCGGGAGAGCGGGAAGTAGAAGGAGGCGCTGCCGCCCGCGTGCGGGAGGACGACGAGGACCGGCACGGGGCTCCCCGGCCGCATCGACGGCGGGTGGAACCGGCGGATCCAGGGGCTGCCCGGGCCGGCGCCGCTCACCGATCCGCCCCGGCCCCGCCGGACGGCCCGGCCCCGCCGGACGGCCCGGCCCCGCCGGACGGCCCGGAGCCGCCGGACGACCCGGCCCCGCCGGACGGCCCCGACTCCCCGGACCCGCCCGTCAGCAGGAGCTTCTTCTGCGGCTTCCCCATGGCGTTGCGCGGGATCGCGGGGACGAAGCGGACCTCGCGGGGGCGCTTGTGCACGGACAGGTGCGCGGCGACGAAGTCGGTGAGTTCGGGACCGGTGACCCCTTCGGCGACGACGAAGGCGACGATCCGCTGCCCGAGGTCCGCGTCCGGGACCCCCACGACGGCCGCCTCGGCCACCTTCGGGTGGTCCAGCAGGGCGTTCTCGATCTCGCCCGCGCCGATGCGGTAGCCGCCGGACTTGATCATGTCGATGGAGGCCCGGCCGACGATGCGGTGGACCCCGTCCTCCGGGTCGACGGCGGCGATGTCGCCCGTACGGAACCACCCGTCGTCCGTGTACGCGGCCGCGGTCGCCTCGGGGCGGCCCAGGTAGCCGGAGAACAGCGTGGGCCCGGTGAGCTGGAGTTCGCCGATCTCGGCGCCCGGCTCGGCGGCGATCCGGGTGCGGATGCCGGGGAGCGGCGTGCCGACGGTGCCGGGGCGGACCTCGCCGCCCGCGCGGCCGCTGACGGTGATCAGGGTCTCGGTCATCCCGTAGCGCTCGACGGGGCGGTGGCCGGTGAGGCGCTCCAGGTCCCGGAAGACGGGCGCGGGCAGGGCGGCGCTGCCGGAGACGAGGAGGCGGGCCCCGGACAGCGCGGCCGCGTGCTCCGGTTCGGCGGCGATGCGGGACCACACGGTCGGCACCCCGAAGTACAGGCTGCCCCCGGCGGCGGCGTACGCCTGCGGGGTCGGGCGGCCGGTGTGCACGAGGCGGCTTCCGGTGCGCAGGGCGCCGAGCACGCCGAGGACCAGGCCGTGCACGTGGAACAGCGGGAGCCCGTGCACCAGGGTGTCCTCGGCGCTCCACTGCCAGGCTCCGGCGAGCGCGTCGAGGTCGGCGGCGACGGCGCCGGCGGTCAGGACCACGCCCTTGGGCGGGCCGGTGGTGCCGGAGGTGTACAGCACCAGCGCCGGGTCCCGGGGGTCGCCGGCGCGGGACGGTGCCGCGGCCCGGCGGGCGAAGTCGACGGGGACCTCGACGGCACCGGAGTCGCGCAGGATGTGCTCCCGCTCGGCGGGGCCGGCGTCGGGGGGCAGCGGTACGAAGGGCACCCCGGCGAGGAGCCCGCCGACGGCCGCCGCGACGGTCTCCAGGGAGGCGGTCGCCGTCACGGCGAAGGCGGGGGCTCCGGCGACCTCGGCGGCCACGGCCCCCGCCGCTCCGAGCAGTTCCTCGTACGAGGCGGTACGGCCGGCGACGCGTACGGCGTCCGCGCGGTCGCCGTACGTCCCGTCAAGCGCGGTCAGCACGCGGCAACTCCCTGTCGATGGCGGACCCCCAGGCTACGCCGCCGCGCCGCAGGCCCGCCCGGGCGGGCTGCCCGTGCTCACTCCTCGGGGTTCTCGCGGCCCTTGGCCGCCGCGCGGGCCTCCCGGCGGGCGCGGCGGACCTCGAGGGTGAGGGAGAGCGACGATCCGATCAGAGTGAGGACGTCGGCGGCGACGGAGAGGAGGTCGGTCATGGTCGGGCCCTTCGGGTGCGGGCCGCGGGGTGCGGCCGGTGGGCAGACCTTGCGCGGCATTTGACTTGTCCGGACCCTCCGGGCGGAACATCGCAGATAGGTTGCGGATGAAAGGGCACTTGTCCCGGCCGGACCGGACAAACGCACGGCGCGCGCACCAGGGGGTACGTGGGTGGCGGAAACGAACAAGCGCAAGGGCCGCCCGTGGGGGCAGATCCGCCCGGAGAACCCGGCGGCCGGCAGACTCGCCGCGTTCCTGCGGGCACAGGTGGACGGTTCCGGCAAGACCCTGGCCGTGCTGGAGAAGGAGATCAGCTACTCCTCAACGCAGATCAGCTCGCTGCTCGGCGGGCGGATCCCGCCGCAGCGGTTCGTGACCTCTCTCATCGAGGCGACGGTCCCCGCGCCGTTGCGCGAACGCCGCCAGGGCGAGGCCGACGCCCTGTTGTACGAGGCGAAGCACCCGCCCCGCACCACGGCCCCCAGGGCGCCCGCCGCGACGGCCGGGCCGGGCGTGGTGGACCTGGCGGCCGTGCAGGCGCAGCAGATCGAGACCTACGACCGGCTCACCCGCGCCCTGGAGCAGCAGGCGGAGCTGCGCCAGACGGCCGACAACGCCGCGCGGCTGATCTGGATCCTGCTCGGCATGATCCACAAGCTGAACGACCGCGTCGGCGCACTCGGCCGGGAGCGCGACCAGGCCGTCGGCCGGGAGGTCCTGGAGGCCGCGCAGTCCAAGCTGGAGCGGGCCCGGTCGCAGCAGGCCAAGGCCGAGAACGAACTCGGACGGGCCGAGGAGAAGAAACAGCAGGCCGAAGCCCTTGCGGCGCGCCTGCAGGAGCAGATCACCGCGCTCACCGACGAGTTGGACCGGCTGCGCGGCCAGGGCGGCCCCGCCCCGGCGGACGACGTCCCCGGCCTCGCCCCGTTCACCGGGCCGGCCAGACCCGCGGACCCCGAGGGCAACGACATCGACACGGCCCTCGCCCGCGTGACGGCGGTCAACGACACCGACAGCGACACGGTCCACCGCATCGCCACCGAGCTCGGCGAACCCGTGCCCGTCATTGTCCCGGACAACCTCTCCACCAGCACGGACACCCCGAACAAGACGGCGGGGGAGCTCCGCGCCGAGGCCGAGACCGCTATGGACGCGGGCGACTTCCACGCGGCCGCCCGCCTCTACGCACTCCTCACCACGGCGTCGGCCGCCTTCCTCGGCCCCAACGACCCCGGGACCCTGTTCAGCCGCTACCACTACGCGTACTGCACCGCCGAGGCGGGCGACCCGGCCACGGCACGCGATCTGGTGGCCGCTCTCATCCCGGACGAAACCGACGTCCTGGGCCCCGACCACGCCGACACCCTCACCAGCCGCCACCAGCTCGCCTACTGGACGGGCGAAGCGGGCGACCCCGCAGAAGCACGCGACCTCTACGAGACACTGGTCCGCGACCGCGAGCGAGCTCTGGGTCCCGACGACCCCGACACCCTGGGCACGCGTCTCCAGCTCGCCTACTGGACCGCCAAAGCGGGCGACCCCGCCGCCGCCCACGAGCTGCTGGCGGTGCTCGCGCAAGACCGCGCGCGCGTCCTGGGGCCCGACCACCCCGACACCCTCGGTACCCGGTACCAGATCGCCTACGGCACCGGCGAGGCGGGCGACCCCGCCACAGCACGCGACTTGCTGGTCGTGCTCGTCGCCGACGAGACCCGCATCCTGGGCGCGGACCACCCCGACACCCTGGTCAGCCGCTACCAGCTGGCCGGCTTCACCGGCAAGGCGGGCGGACTCGAAGCGGCACGCGAGCTCTTCCGCACCCTCATCCGGGACGAGACCCGTGTCCTCGGTCCCGACCACCCCGACACCCTGATCAGCCGCAAGCAGCACGCCCGCTACACGGGCAAGGCGGGCTACCCCGCCACCACGCGCGACCTCTTCGGCGACCTGGTGCGGGACGAGACCCGCGTCCTCGGTCCCGACCACCCCGACACCCTGGCCAGCCGCTACCAGCACGCCCGCTACACCGGCGTGGCGGGCGACGCGCCCGCCGCACGCGACCTCTACCGCGCTCTCGCGGCGGACGTCGAGCGCGTCCACGGCCCCGGCCATCCCCGGGCCCTGGCCGTCGGGCGGCAGCTCACCGCCTGGACGGAGCGGGCCGGGGAGCCCGGTACCGAACCGGAATGAGCGGCAGGCCCGGGGCAGAGCGGGTCCGCGCCTCCTGGGAGGGGCGCGGACCCGGCGGCGGCGAGAGGCTAAATCACGCCCTGGACCAGCATCGCGTCCGCGACGCGTTCGAAGCCGGCGATGTTGGCGCCCGTGACGTAGTCGCCCGGGGCGTCGTAGCGGGCGGCCGTTTCGTGCGCGACCTCGTGGATCGAGCTCATGATGCCCGCCAGCTCCGACTCGACCCGGTCCCGGGTCCAGGCCGTGCGGCCCGCGTTCTGGGCCATCTCCAGGGCGCTGACCGCGACTCCGCCCGCGTTGGCGGCCTTGCCCGGGCCGAAGGCGACGCCCGCCGCCTGGAAGAGGTGGACCGCGTCGGGCGTGCTGGGCATGTTGGCGCCCTCCGAGACGGCCTTGACGCCGTTCCCGATGAGGGCGCGCGCGTCCTCGGCGCCCAGTTCGTTCTGGGTCGCGGAGGGGAAGGCGACGTCGGCCGGGACCTCCCAGACGCGTCCGCCGGGCACGAAGCGGGCCGAGGAGCCGCGCCGGGCGGCGTACTCGCTGACGCGGCCCCGCTCGACCTCCTTGATCTGGCGCAGGAGGGCGAGGTCGATGCCCTTGTCGTCGACCACGTAGCCCTGGGAGTCGGAGCAGGTCAGCGGGTTGGCACCGAGCTGCTGGAGCTTCTCGATGGTGTACAGGGCGACGTTCCCGGAGCCGGAGACCACGGCCGTCAGGCCGTCCAGGGACTCGCCCCGGACCTTGAGCATCTCGGCGGCGAACAGGACGCTGCCGTAGCCGGTGGCCTCGGGCCGGATCGCGGAGCCGCCCCAGCCCTGGCCCTTGCCGGTCAGGACGCCGGCCTCCCAGCGGTTGGTGATGCGCCGGTACTGGCCGAACAGGTAGCCGATCTCGCGGCCGCCGACGCCGATGTCCCCGGCCGGGACGTCGGTGTGCTCGCCGATGTGGCGGTGCAGCTCGGTCATGAAGGACTGGCAGAAGCGCATGACCTCGGCGTCGGAGCGGCCGTGCGGGTCGAAGTCGCTGCCGCCCTTGCCGCCGCCGATGCCCAGCCCGGTCAGCGCGTTCTTGAAGATCTGCTCGAAGCCGAGGAACTTCACCACGCCGATGTCCACGGAGGGGTGAAAGCGCAGCCCGCCCTTGTACGGGCCGAGCGCGCTGTTGAACTCCACCCGGTAGCCGCGGTTGACGTGGACGTGCCCGTGGTCGTCCGTCCACGGCACCCGGAAGATGATCTGCCGCTCCGGTTCCACGAGCCGCTCCACGAGCCCGGCCTCGGCGTACTCGGGGCGCGCCGCGAACACGGGAGCCAGGGTGTCCAGCACCTCCCGTACCGCCTGGTGGAACTCGGGCTGGGCGGGGTTGCGGCGTTCGATGTCGGACCGCAGTGCGTCCAGCCTGTGCTTCGGGTCGGTCACGATCTGATTCCTCTCCGGCGTCCTGGTGGGGGCGTGCGGGCCCAGCGGGAGGGTACCGCGCGCCGGAGGTGCTCCCGGAATAGGTCATCCGGCCTGCGCGACAGTGGTGTTGGGCCTGTGCAATGACACGGGAGATGGCCTGCGTACGACCGTAGTTTCAGCTGGGGACGGCTTGGATCAGGGTCGGAACGGCCTGGGATGGGCGAGAATCCGGCCATCGCGGTGCGGCATCGGACACCGCACCCACATACGCGGGGGGACCACGTGGAAACGGCACGGTTCGCGTCACTGATCGCTGCGACCATCACCATGGGCCTGGTGAGCGGCCTCTTCTACGGGTTCTCGGTGGCGGTGATGCCAGGACTGCGCGCCTCGTCCGACCGGACGGTGATCGAGACGATGCAGCGGATCAACGTGGCGATCCTCAACGGATGGTTCCTGCTCGGCTACATGGGCTCGCTGGTGTTCACCGCGCTGGCCCTGGGCCTGCACCTGCCGGGTGACGGGCACCACGCGCTGGTGCCGCTGGCCGGCGCGTTCGTCGCGTACGTCCTGGCGATGATCGTCACCGCCCGGGTGAACATCCCGCTCAACAACGCCCTGGAGAAGGCGGGCCCGGTGGAACGGATCGCCGATCCGGCCGCCGTGCGCCGCGCGTTCGAGGGGACCTGGGTCCGCGCGAACGTATGGCGCACGCTCCTGTGCACGGTGGCCTTCGGGCTGCTGGCCTGGGCGCTGGTCCTGCACGGACAGCACTCCTAGGCCGGCAGCCCCGGCAGCCCCGGCAGCCCGGCGGCGGCCGGCGCAGGGCTCAGCGGGGGGTGGCGCGGCCGTGCAGGAGGAGGGCGCGGGCGAGGGCGGTGAGGGCGGCGGTGCAGAGCAGGGTGCGCAGGACGTTCGTGGTGACCCAGGTGCCCTTGAACTTGTCCACCACCGCGAAGTCGGTCAGCTTCGCCGCGTCGCCCACGGCCGCGAGCTCGTTGTTCAGCGGGATGTTCACCGCGAAGGTGATCACCAGTACGACGAGGTAGGCGACGGCCGCCGCGGCCGCCCACACGGCGGTCCCGCGCCGGCCCTTGCGGTACTCGACGACGGCCGCCGCGGCGGTGGCGAGCAGCGCGAGGACGAAGGCGCTGCCGAAGAGGCCGTTGCCGTCGATGGCGGCGTTGAAGTTCTGCATCGCGGTGACGTAGGTGCGCTCGTCGCCGGCGGCCAGGCCCGGCATCACCGAGACGTCGAAGGCGAAGAACAGGCCCGCCATCAGACCGATGAGGACGGTGGAGAGACCGAGGAGGAGGCCGGCCACCCTGTCGGCCCCCGTACCTGCCGGGCCCTGCGTGCCGTGCGGGCCCTGCATGCCGTGCGTGCCGTGCGGGCCCTGCGTGCCGTGTGCCAGGTTGGTGCCGTGTTCCGGGTTCATGGATACGTCCTCGCCTGATGGCCGGTTACCGGCGGGCCCCACGCCCGCGGCGCAGTGATCGTGACACCCGGGCCGGTCTCGTACCAGCGATTTCGCCGAAACCACGGGAAGGGCCGGGGAGTTGCCCCGGCCCTTCCGAATGGCGGAATACCGACCACGAGGTCAGCCGTGGACGTGCAGCGGCTTCCCGGCGAGGGCGAGGTGGGCCTCGCCCAGGGCCTCGGTCTGGGTCGGGTGGGCGTGGATGAGGCTCGCCACCTCCGACGGGAGGGCCTGCCAGTTGAAGATGAGCTGGGCCTCGCCGATCTGCTCGCTGACGCGCGAGCCGATCATGTGGATGCCGATGACGGGGCCGTCGGCGACCTGGACGAGCTTCACGTCGCCCGCCGACTTCAGGATCTTGCTCTTGCCGGTGCTGCCGGCGTTGAACTTGCTGACGACGACCTTGTCCTCGCCGTAGACCTCCTTGGCCTTCGCCTCGCTGAGGCCGACGGAGGCGATCTCGGGCTCGCAGTAGGTGACCCGCGCGACGCCGTCGTAGTCGATCGGGCTCACGGGCAGGCCCGCGAGGCGCTCGGCGACGAGGATGCCCTCGGCGAAGCCGACGTGGGCCAGCTGGAGGGTCGGGATCAGGTCGCCGACGGCCGAGACGGTCGGCAGGTTGGTGCGCAGCAGCTCGTCGACGACGACGTGGCCGCGGTCGAGGGCGACGCCCGCCTCCTCGTAGCCGAGGCCGGCGGAGACCGGGCCGCGGCCGACGGCGACGAGCAGCAGTTCTGCCTCGATCTGCTTGCCGTTCTCCAGGGAGACCCGTACGCCCTTCTCGGTGTACTCGACTCCGGAGAAGCGGGAGCCCAGCTCGAACTTGATCTTCCGCTTGCGGAAGGCGCGCTCCAGGGACTTGGAGATGTCGACGTCCTCCGCGGGCACCAGGTGCGGCAGGCCCTCGACGACGGTGACGTCCACGCCGAAGGACTTCCAGGCCGAGGCGAACTCGACGCCGATGACGCCACCGCCGAGCACGACGGCCGACTCGGGGATCCGGTCGAGGAACAGCGCGTGGTCGGAGGAGACGACCCGGTTGCCGTCGATGGCCAGGCCGGGCAGCGAGCGCGGCTGGGACCCGGTGGCGAGGACGACGTGGCGGCCCTTGTAGCGGACGCCGCCGGCCTCGACCTCGGTCGGGGAGACGAGGCGGCCCTCGCCCTCCACCAGGGTGAGGTTCTTGCGCGTCTTCAGCATGCCCTGGAGGCCCTTGTAGAGGCCGGCGATCACGCCGTCCTTGTACTCGTGCACCCCGGCTATGTCCACGCCCTCGAAGGTGGACTTCACTCCGTAGGACTCGCTGCGGCGCAGCTCGTCGGCGACCTCGCCGGCGTGCAGCAGCGCCTTGGTCGGGATACAGCCGTTGTGCAGGCAGGTGCCGCCCAGCTTGCCCTTCTCGATCAGGACGACGTCCAGGCCGAGCTGGGTCGCGCGCAGGGCACAGGAGTAGCCCCCGCTGCCACCACCGAGGATGACCACGTCGTACACACCGTCGGCGGAATTCTCCATTGCAGATGACCTTTCGTCTTCCATGGCGTTACCAGCCCTACCGGCATGCTCTCACCTGCCGTTCGAACGAAGGGTTTTGGGGGCTTCCGGGACGCGCCCCACCTGCGGGGCGGCCGGATTCAGCCGTTCTTGAGCCCGGCTCCAGCCACTGTGCGCACCATCTCCCCCGCATCACCTCGCGTCAGGACGGATGGGTGAGAAGAAATGCCTGAAGACGCTCGCGGTCCGATCCCGGACGTCACCGTGCCCCCCGACCACCGGATCGCGGTCGTGGGCCTGTCCTGCCGCCTCCCGAAGGCCCTGGACCCGGACGCCCCCCGGCGGCTGCCGGACGACGCCGCCGACGCCTTCGACCCGGCCTTCTTCGGGATCTCCCCGCGCGAGGCCGCGTCGATGGGCCCGCGCCGGCGGCTGGTGCTGGAGCTGTGCTGGGAGGCCCTGGAACACGCGGGGATCGTGCCGGGGTCGCTGCGCGGCGAGCGCGTCGGCGTGTTCGTGGGCGCCGTGCGGGACGGGCACGCCGCGCCGTCGTACCAGCACGGCCCGGGGACCATCGGCCACCGCACCGGTGGGCTGCTGGGCCTGCGCGGCCCGAGCACCACCGTGTACACCGGCCGTTCCTCCTCGCTCGTGGCCGTGCACCTGGCCTGCGAGAGCCTGCGCGGCGGCGAGTGCGATGTCGCCCTGGTCGGCGGGCTCGGTCCCGAACCGGTCCCCGGCGCGGCCCGCCCGGCCGCCGGGCCCGGCGGGCCGCCCTCCGGGGGCCGCGCCCGCGCCTCCGTTCGCTGCGAGGGCGGCGGCGTGGTCGTCCTCAAGCCCCTCGCCCGGGCCCTGGCCGACGGCGACCGGGTGCTCGGCGTCATCGCGGGCAGCGGCGTCGACGAGGGCGGTGGTACGGAGCCTGCCGCGCCCGGCGGCGAGGGCCGGCCGGAGGTGCTGCGCCGGGTCCGCGAGCGGGCCGGCGCCGGCCCGCGCGAGGTCCGGTACGTCGAACCGCACGGCGCCGTGGGCATCACGGACCTGATCGGCGCGCTGCCGGGCCTGGGCCGGGACCGCCGCGAGCCGGCGCCGGGCCGGGGCGCCGGGGCGTCCGGGCGGCGGCTGGTCGTGGGCGTCGGCTCCCGCGGTACGGGCGGCCCGGACTGCCACGTCGTCCTGGAGGAGGCACCGCGTACGGCCCGGGCCGCCGACGCCGGGACCGGCGGCGCCGGCGGGGCCGACGGGACCGCGCATCCGCTGCCGTACACCGTCTCCGGCACCACCCCGGAGGCCCTGCGCGCCCAGGCGCGGCGGCTGCTGGGCTGGCTGGGCGAGCACTCCGGCGCGCGGCCGGGGGCCCTGAGCCGGGCGCTCGCCACCACCCGTACGGCCTTCGAGCACCGGGCGGTGGTCGTCGCCGCCGACCGGGAGGAGCTGGCGCGGGGGCTGGAGGCCCTCGCCCGGGACCGGCGGGCCGCGGGCCTGGTGCGCGGGACCGCGGCGCGGCGGCGGGACCTTGCCGTCCTGTTCACCGGCGAGGGCGGCCAGCGGCCGGGGACGGGCCGCGGGCTGTACCGGGCCTTCCCCGTGTTCGCCGCCGCCTTCGACGAGGTGTGCGCCGAACTCGGCGGCGGGGTCCGGGAGGCCGTCTTCGGCGACGACGCCGCCGCCGAGGACGCCCTGAGCCGCACCGGGACCGCGCAGGCCGCCCTGTTCGCCGTCGAGGTCGCGCTCTACCGGCTGGTCGAGTCGTGGGGGGTCGTGCCGAAGTTCGTCGGCGGGCACTCCGCCGGCGAGATCGCCGCCGCGCACGTGTCCGGGGTGCTGTCCCTCAAGGACGCGGCCGTGCTCGTCACCGCGCGCGGACGGCTGATGGAGGCCCTGCCCGAGGCCGGGCTGATGGTCGCCGTCCGGACGGGCGCCGAGGAGGTCGCCCCGCTGCTGGTGCCGGGCACGGCGCTCGCCGCCGTCAACGGGCCCCGGGACGTGGTCGTCTCCGGTGCCCGGGAGGCCGTCCGGGCCGTCGTGGGACGGCTGGCCGAGCAGGACGTCAAGTCCAAGACCCTGCGCGCGGGCCACGCCTTCCACTCGCCGCTGATGGACCCGATGCTGGAGGAGTTCCGGCGGGCCATCGCGGGCCTGGATTTCCGGCGGCCCCGGATCGCCTTCGTCTCCGCGCTCACCGGCGGCCTCGTCACCGAGGAGGTCGCGCACCCGGACTACTGGGTCGGCCACGTCCGCGAGACCGTCCGCTTCCAGGACGCCGTCCGCACCCTGGAGTCCGAAGGCGCCGGCGCGGTACTGGAGTTGGGCCCCGGCGGGGCCCTCGCGGCCATGGCCCGGCCCTGCCTCTCCGACGAGGGTGCCGCCGTCGTCGTGCCCGCCCTGTGCCGCCGCGGCGACGAGGTCCGGGCGCTGCTCACCGCGACCGCGACCCTGTACGCCCACGGCGTCCTCGGCCGGCTGCCGCTCGGGGTCCCCTCCGGGGCGCCGCTGTACGGCCTGCCCACGTACCCCTTCCGGCGCGAGGACCGCCGGCCGGGCCGGGGCCCCGCCGCCGGGGCGGCACGCCACCCCGTCGGGGGGTCCGTGCGGGCGCGGCAGGCGGACGGGCCCGGATCCGGCGGACCCGGCACCGCGGGGACGGCGGCTACGGGACCGGCCGGGACGGGAACAGCAGCTACGGCGACGGCCGCCACGGGGATGGCCGCCACGGGGCACCCGCTGGCCGCGTGGCGGCTGGACCTCCCGGAGGCGGGGGCCGTCCTGTTCACGGGGACGGTCTCGGCGCGCAGCCACCCGGAGTTCGCCGCGTCCGGCTGTGTGCCGGCGCAGGCGCTGGTGGAGGCGGCGCTCGCGGTGGGCGGCGCGGTCGGCGCGCCGGAGGTCGAGGAGGCCGCCGCGGAGGCGGCCCTGGTGCTGCCCGCGCGGGGCGGGGTGCTGCTCCAGCTGCTGGCGCAGGCCCCCGACGAGGCCGGCCGGCGGCGGCTGACGGTGGTCTCGCGGGCCGAGGGCGCCGACCCGGAGGAGCCGTGGGTGCGGCACCTGACGGCCGTTCTGGCGCCGGGCCGGGCACCGGCCTTCGCCCTGGCGCAGTGGCCGCCGGCCGACGCGGAGCCGCTGGAGGACGCCGAGGAGCACCCGGCGGTGGAGCGGGCCTGGCGGCGGGGCGAGGAGTTCCTCGCGGAGGTCCTGCTGCCGGCCGGGCTGCACGGTCAGCCGTACGCCCTGCACCCCGCGCTGCTGGAGGCGGCGCTGCACCCGGTGCTGGAGGCGGCGCCGGAGCCGCTGTCGGCCGGGGCGTGGCGGGGCACGGCCCTGTACGCGACGGGGGCGACCTCCCTGCGGGTGCGTGCCGTGCGGGGCGCGTTCGGGGTGGTGGCGCTGGAGCTGGCCGACGCGGAGGGCGGTCCGGTGGCCGCGGCTACCGTGACCCTGTCCGAGCTGCCGGACGGGCCGGCCGGACGGCCCGTCACCCCGCTGGCGCTGGCGTGGGAGCGGGTGGCGGAGGCCGCCGAGCCCGTCCGGGGACCGCGCCGGGCGCTGCTCGGGGTGCCGGGCGGCCGGCCCGGCCCGTCGCCGCTGCCGGAGTGCGACGGGGCGCCCGTGTACCCGGGGCTGCCCGAGCTGCTGGCGGTGGCGGCGGACGGGGGCCCGGTGCCGGCGCTGGTCCTGGCCCGCCTCGCGGAACCCGTCCCCGACGCGGAGCTGTACGGGCGGGGCGTGGCGGCGGCGGTGGACGAGGTGCGGGAGCTGGTGGGTGCCTGGCTCGCCGAGGAACGGCTGGCCGGTTCGGTGCTGGCCGTGGTCACGGGCGGCGCCGAGGAGGTGCTGCCCGGGGAGGGCGTCGCCGATCTCGTCGGGGCGGCCGTACGCGGCTTCGTGCGCTCGGTGCAGGCGTGGCTCGCCGGTGCGGGCGGGGGCCGCATCGTGCTGGTGGACGTGGACGACAGCGACGCGAGCCGCAAGGCCCTGGTGCGGGCGCTGGGCGGCGGGGAGCCGGACCTGGCCCTGCGCGACGGGGTCGCGTACGCGCGGCGGCTGGTGCGGGCGGAGGTGTCCGGGGCGGGCGCCGGCCCGGGCGGGCCGGGAACGGTGCGGCTCAGCGGCGCCGTGGAGGGGCCGCGGGCCGAGGAGACCGCCCGGCACCTGGTGGAGGCGTACGGCGTACGGCTGGTCGGTCCCGGCGAGGAGGCGGCCGCGGTCGTGCACCTGAGCGGTCCGGACGGGCCCTCGCTGGAGGCCTCGGTCGACGCCGCGCTCGCCCTGGACGGGCACCCGACGCCGCTGGCGTTCGTCACCACCGTCGGGGCCGCCACCGGCTCGGGCGGACCGGAGTGCGCCGCGGTCGTGGGCGCCTTCCTCACCGCGCTGGCCGCCCGCCGCCGCGCGGCCGGACTGCCCGCGGCCGTGCTGGGCTGGGGCGCCGACGCCGAGGGCCTCCCGGCGGGGCTGGCGTTCCCGGCCGGCGGGGACGGGGCGGCCCTGCTGGGGCACGCGCTCTCCCGGAGCCTGACCCTGGTGGCCGCCCGCGCCGACGCGGGCGGGCTGCGCGCCGCCGGGGCTCCCGTACCGGCGCTGCTGCGGAGCCTGGTGGTCCAGCGGCCGCGGCGGGCCGCCAACCGGCCCGCCGACGAGGGGGCTTCGCCGGACGGTCCGCTCGCGGAGCAGGGCGCGGCGGCGGGCGCGCCGCAGGCCCCGCCCGCGGCCGGGGGCACCTTCGCGGGGCTGCTGCGCGGGGCGCACGCGCAGGGCCGGACCGCCGAGGGCGCGGCGCTGCTGATGGCGGCGGCCGAGCTGCTGCCCGGCTACGACTCCCGGTCCGGGGTGGCTCGTTGGCCGGCCCCCGTGCGGCTGGCGGCCGGGCCGGAGGGGGCGGCGGGGCTGTTCGCGTTCCCCTCGCTGGGCGCGACTTCCGGCCCGGACGAGTTCCTCGCGCTGGCGGCGTCCCTGGACGGCCGTCGGGGCCTGACGGTGCTGGCGCACCCCGGCTTCGCCGGTGACGCGGTGCTGCCGCGCAGCCGGCAGGCGCTGGTGCGGGCCCAGGCGGAGGCGGTGGCCGGGGCGGCGGGCGCCGCGCGTCCCGTGCTGCTGGGGCACTCGTCCGGCGGGTGGATCGCGCACGCCGTGGCCCGGGAGCTGCTGGAGATCGGCCGTGAGGCGTCGGCGGTGGTGCTGCTCGACACGTACGCGCGGGGCGGGAACCGGCGCGGGCCGGCGGCGCTGACGGAGCGCCTGTTCGACCCGGCCGGCCCGCCGGGGATGACCGACGACGCGCGGCTGCTCGCGATGGGCGGCCACCTGAGGCTGTTCACCGACTGGACGCCGGAGCCGGCTTCGGCGCCCACGCTGCTGGTGCGCGCCTCGGCGTCCGCGGCCTCGGCCGCGGGCGGCTGGGAGTACGCGGACCACTTGGCGGAGGTCACGGGCGACCACTTGTCGCTGCTGGGCGCGGACGCGGGCGCCGTCGCGGACACCGTCGAGCGCTGGCTGCGGAAGGTGGTCGGCTGATGGCGGTGGCCGGGCGGCTGCTGGCCGTGTCCGACCTGCACGTGGTGCACGCGGAGAACCGCCGGCTGCTGGAGCAGGAGATCGTGCCCGGGTCTCCCGGGGACTGGCTGCTGGTGGCGGGGGACGTCAGCGAGACGGCGTCGGAGATCGAGTGGGCGCTCGGGCTGCTGCGCGACCGGTTCGCGCTGGTGGCGTGGACGCCCGGCAACCACGACCTGTGGACGCCGGCCGGCGACCCGGTGCAGCTGCGCGGGGAGCCCCGCTACCGGTACCTGGTGGAGATGTGCCGCAGGCTGGGGGTGCTCACGCCGGAGGACCCGTACCCGGTGTGGCAGGGGCCCGGCGGGCCGGTGGTGGTGGCTCCGCTGTTCACGCACTACGACTACTCGTTCCGCGACCCGGCGCTGACGAAGGAGCAGTCCCTCGCCGCCGCCCACGAGTCGGGGGTGGTGTGCACGGACGAGTACCTGCTGCACCCGGATCCGTACCCGGACATGGACGGCTGGTGCCGGGCCAGGGTGGCGGCGACGGCGGCCCGACTGGACGAGGTGGACCCGGCGCTGGGGACCGTACTCGTCAACCACTACCCGCTGGTGCGGGAGCCCACCGGCATCCTGCGCTACCCGCAGTTCGCGCAGTGGTGCGGGACGACGCTGACGGCGGACTGGCACCTGCGCTACCGGGCCGCGGCCGTCGTGTACGGGCACCTGCACATCCCCCGCACGACGTACCACGACGGGGTGCGCTTCGACGAGGTGTCCATCGGCTACCCGCGCGAGCGCAGGCGGCGGGGCCTGCCGCGCGGGGTGCTGCGGGACGTCCTGCGGCCCCGCGAGGACGGGGCCTGAGGAACAGGTCCGTGTTCAGGCGGTGAGGGCGGTGATGTTGCCGTAGGAGGTGGTGGCGTGGATGTTCAGGACGGTGCCTTCGCCGGTGTTCTGGAGGGCGTTGCTGATGCGGCCGTAGGAGGTGCCGGCGTCGAGGGAGGCCGAGACGCCCCGGGCCGCGCCGACGGAGATGTTCCCGTGCTCGGTGCGCAGCGTGACCGTGCCGCCGGTGGCCTCGGCGATCGTCAGGTCGCCCTTCTGGGTCCGGATGTCGGCCGAACCCCCGAGCCGGCCCACCGCGATGTCACCGGCGGCCAGCACCAGCCGCACCCCGGCGGCCTCGTCGAGCTTGACCGTGCCGTGCGCGCTCTCCAGCGACACCTCACCCAGCCGGCCCACACCCCGGAACTCGGCACTGGCCGTCCTCGCCTCGACACTCGACCCCGCCGGCAGCTGCACCGTCACCTCGACCGAACCCGAGGCCCCGAACATCTGGTTCTTCCGCGGCGAGGCGATCCGCAGCACACCGTCACGGAACTCCACGGCGGTCTCCCGCGCCGCCTTCACGTCACGGCTCTTGGAGGCGTTCGCCGGCAGGACCTCGACCGTGGTGTCGGCCCGGTCGGCGGCGATGAAGCGGATGTTCCCGGCCGGGACGTCCAGGACGGCGGCGATCGCGGCGGCGGTGGCGAACTTCTGCATGATTTCTCTTCTTCCGGTTCGTTGCTCGTCGTTTCCGATGACCTGAACGCTACGTCGCGTTCACACGCCGAGCAACATGCCCGTTGCGAAGAACCACAATCCTTGCAGGTCAGAGCAATGCAATCGTTGCACCGGGTCTGAATTCAACGCAACGAACATCATCCTCGCGTTGCAACAGACGAAGACTGAACGCTACGGGGCACTTCCGCGCCGCCACTCCTCTGCCGCCTGGACCATGGCCCGGCCCACGTGCTCGAAGAAGTCGCCGATGTCCTGCATCCGCGTGCCGGCGGGGGTGGACGCTCCGAGGGTCCGGGCGCTGCGACGGGCGAAGTCGGCCAGCATGGTGTTCTGCCGGGCGCTGGCCATCCAGCCGCGGAACCAGGCGTCGGCGTCGATGACGTAGCGGTCGCGCCGCCGCCCCGGGTCGCGTTCGCGCCTGATGAGCTCCTGCTGTTCGAGTTCACCGACGGCCTTGGAGACGGACGCTGGGCTGACCTGGAGGCGCCGGGCGAGCTCGGTGGCGGTCAGGCTCCCGCCGTCGGTGACGTACAGGCAGGTCAGCACCCGGGCCGTCATCCGCGGCAGGCCGGTGCCGACCATCATCGCGGTGAACTGCTCCTCAAGTTGGCGTACGGCCTCGGGGTCGCGCCCGTGCGCGTCCTCCGCGCCCGGGGCGGCCGGGGCCCGGGCCGGAACCTGCGCGCGCCGCCGGGCGCGCCCGGCGGTCGCCCGGTGTGCCGCGTCGGCCCGGTAGGCGCCCGCACCGCCGTTGCGGGCCACCTCCCGGGTGACGGTGGAGACGGGCCGGTCCAGCCGGGCGGCGATCTCGGAGTAGGTCTGGCCCGCCGCCAGCCCCTGGGCGATCTCCCGCCGTTCCTCGTGCGTCAGCCGGCCTCCGGGCACGGGCCACCTCCATCGTCTCTTCGCGCCATATCGGGCCCCAGTATTGCTTTCGAAGGCAGCTCATTGCAAATAGCTGGCCGAGATTTGCATTAGCCTTCACACCCATTGCAAAACTACACCGTCTTGACCTGGTTCTTTGCAGATCAGCTCGGCTCATTCGTTGACGGATGACTGAAAGCTAATTAGCTTTCAGTCATCTGCGAAACAAGGAGCCCCGCGATGACGCCCTTCCTCACCCCGCTGCGCACCTGGCACCGCCCCCTGGTGGTCTGCGCCGCGCTCATGCTCGGCCTGGTCCTCGTCTCCGGCGTGGGGCTCGCGGCCGACGGGCGGACGCTGCTGGACGAGCCGGTGTGGGTCAAGCCGCTCAAGTTCGGCTTCGCCTTCGCCCTCTACGCCGGCACGCTGGCGTGGCTGCTGACGAAGCTCCGAAGGGGCAGGCGGGTCGGACAGTGGTTCGGCACCGTCTTCGCGGTGGCCGCGACGGCGGAGGTCTGCGCCGTCACCGTCCAGGCGGCGCGCGGCACCTTCAGCCACTTCAACGCCGACCAGGGCGACCCGGTCACCCGCGCCCTGGTCCCCGTACTCACCTTCGGCGTGATGGTGATCGTCATCGCGCAACTGGTGCTGGCGGTCGTCGTACTCCTCCAGCGCGGCGGCGGTCCCGCGCTGGACCGGGCCGTCCGCGCCGGGCTGGCGCTGGCCACCTTCGGGATGCTCGTGCCGGTCTTCTGGATGACCACCGAGATCCACGCCCGTACGGTGACCGACGCCAACGGCCGCTCCGTGCCGATGTACCAGGGCCACGGCATCGGCGACCCCGACGGCCACGGAATGCCGCTGACCGGCTGGAGCACGACCGGCGGCGACTTCCGGGTCCCGCACTTCTTCGCCCTGCACGGGATCCAGGTGCTCCTGCTGGTCGCCGCCGTGCTGGCCGCCCTGGCCGCGAAGCACGTCTGGCTGCGCGACGAGAAGGTGCGCGCCCGCCTGGTCGGCAGTGCCGCCCTCGGCTACGGCGGGCTGGTCGCGGTGGTGACCTGGCAGGCCTGGCGCGGCCAGTCCCCGGCCCACCCGGACGCGGCCACCCTCCTCGCCCTCGCCGTGGTCCTGCTGCTCGGCGGGGCGGCCGGCGCGTCGGTGGCCGTCACCGCCCGGCGGCGTGCGGCGGCCGCCGTCCCGGCCACGGCCCTCGCCGCCTGACGCGCCGCGCCCCGTCCCCCCTCCACCTCCCCTCCCCGCCCGACTCCCCGGAAGGAACCCCGACATGACCGCCGTGCCCTCCCCCGCGACGACCACCCCGCAGGACGCCCTCGACCAGGCCGTGGCCCGCTTCGGTGCTCCCGGAATCGCCGCCGAGGTCCGTGACGGCCACGCTGCGTGGTTCGGCTCGGCCGGCTTCTCCGACACGGCGACCGGGCAGCGGCGGCGGCCGTCCGAGCGGTTCCGGATCGGCAGCACCAGCAAGGCGTTCACCGCCGCCGTGGTCCTCCTGCTGGCGGCCGAGGGGCGGCTGGGCCTCGACGACACGGTCGAGCGGTGGCTGCCCGGCCTGGTCGCGGGCAACGGCCACGACGGCCGTACGGTCACCCTCCGGCAGCTGCTCGACCACACCAGCGGCATCTTCAACTACGGCAACGACGCGGAGTTCTTCGAGAAGGGCGTCGGCGAGGCCTGGTTCCGGCACCGCCACGACTCCCACGCCCCCGAGGAGCTGGTCCGGATCGGGCTGGCGACCCCGCCCCTCTTCGCCCCGGGCGAGGCCTTCCTCTACTCCAACACCAACTACTTCCTGGCCGCGCTGATCGTCGAGAGGGCCACGGGCAGGACGTTCGCGCAGGAGCTCGACCGGCTGGTCGTCCGCCCCCTGGAGCTGGCCGGCACCTCGCTCCCGGGTGCGGAGGCGCACATCGAGGGGCCGCACCCGCTGCACTACTCCACCCTGTTCTCCGCCGACGCCGGGGCCGCGGTGCACGACGCGACCGTGATGGACCAGTCCTTCGCCTGGGCGGCCGGCGGGATCGTCTCCACCCTCGGCGACCTCCAGCGCTTCTTCCGGGCACTGCTCGGCGCGGACCTGCTGCCCGCCGCCGAGCAGCGGGAGATGTTCACCACCGTCGAGACCGTCGGCCCCGTCCCGTGGATCCCGGGCACCCGCTACGGCCTGGGGGTGTTCTCGCAGGCCCTGCCCTGCGGGGTCACGGTCTGGGGCAACGCGGGCGCGACGTACGGCTCGTGGACGTACGCCGTGGGTTCCCGCGACGGGGGCCGGCTGCTCACCGCCCAGGTCAACGGCGACTGGAGCGGGCTGGGCGTCTTCGACGGCTTGCTCGACGCGGTGTTCCGCCCGGTCGGCTGACCGGGCGGAATTCCGCCCGGCGGGAATACGGGACAAGGCTGCCGCGATCCGATGGGGGATTCGGATCGCGGCAGCCTGGGCGGGGTGTCAGGGGACGGTTCAGCCGGCCTTGCGGCGGAAGGTCCGGCCCTGGCCGCTGGGGCCGCTGCCGCCCTTGAGCTTCAGCCCGCCCGCGTTGTGTGCCTGCTGGGAGCGGGTGGCGCGGGCCTTGCGCTCCAGAGCCTCGCGGAACCTGGCCTTGTCATCGGGCTCGACGGCTTCGACGGCTTCGTTTTCCGGCGTATCGGACATGGGATACCTCCTGTTTTTTCCGGAGCGGATTTATTGTGTCATCCGGACAGGACCGCGGCGACCCGGTTGTCGATCACCGATGGAATTCCGGCGGAGAATTGACGAACCATCACGGTCCGGCGTCAGGAACGGTCTTCCGGATTTCCGGCGTCGTGCACGAACAGCACGACCTGGACCCGGTTGTTGAGGCCGAGTCTGGCCAGGATCCCGGAAACGTGGGTCTCGACCGTGGAGACGCCGAGACAGAGCGCCGCGCCGATCAGCGCCTCGGTGGCCGCCGGCCCGTCCATGACCGGCATGCGGATGTCCATCAGCACCACGTCGGGTCGGACCGCCGCAGACCTTGGTGCCGGACGGCCCGCCGGACGGCCCGCCGGACGGCGTGGGGTGGTTCAGGCCGCCGCCTCCGCGGCGGCGCGGGTACGGACGGTGCGGCGCAGCTCACCGCGTACGGGCTTGCCGACGGGGGTGCGCGGGACGGCGTCGATCGCCTCGACGCGGCGGATCCGCTCGTAGGGCGCCAGGCGCGTGTTGGCGCGGGCGGCGATCTCCTCCAGTACGGCGGGCCCGGCGGTGGCGCGGTCGCGGAGCACGATGCCGGCCCAGGTGACCGAGCCGTGCACGGCGTCGGGCCAGCCGACGACCGCGCACTCGGCGACCCGCGGGTCGGAGCCGAGGATCCGCTCGACCGCGCTGGGCGAGACGAGTTCGCCGTCGTGCAGGAACACGTCGCCGAGCCGGTCGACGAGGAACAGCTCCCCGCCGGGGCCGAGACGGCCGACGTCCCCGGTGGAGAACCAGCCGTCCGCGTCGGCGGGCGGTCCGCTCTCGTCGAGGTAGCCGGCCATCAGCTGCGGTCCGCGCACCTGCACTTCGCCGGTCTCGCCCGGCCCCAGCGGAACCCCGGTCCCGGGGTGCACGATGCGGCACCCGGTACCGGGCACGGGCGTGCCGACCGAGCCGGGCACCGGCCGGTCCGGGCTCTGCGAGTGGGTGAGCGGGGAGAGTTCGGTGAGGCCGTAGCCCTGGAGGACGGGTACGCCGAGCCGCTCGCCCAGGATCCGGGCGGCGTCCGGGGAAAGGGCGCTGCCGCCGGACAGCACGGCACGCAGCCGGGGGCCCACGGGGACGCCGGGGAGGGCGTCGGGGCCGCACAGCCGCTCGTCGGCGGCGAGCCGGTGCAGACGGGCGGGCAGCCCGTAGTAGTGGGTGGCTCCGGTGCTCTCGGCGAGCGCGAGCGAGGCCAGCGGGTCCGGGTCGGGGCACAGCACCTGGCAGGCGCCCGCGTACACGGCCGAGTTGAGGTGCATCGGCAGGTAGAGCGGCAGGTGGTTGAGGGTGACGGAGCCGGCGTCGAGGTGGTGCGCGGCGGCGGTCTGCGCGGCGTTGGCGACGAGGCTGCTGTGGGTCAGCCGCACCCCCTTGGGGCGGCCCGTGGTGCCGGTCGTGAACTGGACGCAGACCTCCGCGCCGGGGTCGAAGGCGGCGGGCCCGCCGGGCGCCTCGTGGCGGGTGGCGGCGGCGACGGCGTCCAGGACGAGGTCCACCGGGACGGTGTCGCCGGGGACCGGGTCGTCCCCGGCGCCGGTGACCAGGACGAGCGACAGGCAGGCCGGCCGGCCGTCGGCGTCGGCGAGAAGTTCGGCGGTGGCGCGGGGGACGAAGGCCAGTTCCGCTCCGGCCGCGCCCAGCACCTTCACGAGGCGGGTGGGCGAGACGAGGGGGTTCAGCAGGACGACGGTGTTGCCGCTGCGGACGGTGCCGTAGTAGGCGGCGGCGAAGTCGGCGTCGAGGGTGTTGGCGACCCCGACGCGGGCTCCGCGCCGGCCGACCGAGCACTCCAGGAAGGCGGCGATCCGGTCGGCCCGGGCGTCGAGTTCGCCGAAGGTCAGCGTCCGTGCGCCCACGCGGAGCGCGGGGGCGTCGGGGGCGCGTTCGGCGGCCCGGCGGAGCAGTCCGTCGAGTGACACGTGCGGGAGGTGCGGCGGTTCCGGTTGGGCGAGGGCCGGCACGGCTCTGCTCCCCTCTGCGCTGGGCGCTCCCGGTGACAGGGCCCTACCAAGGTCGGCGCCGGCGCTGGAAGGTCCTTCAAGGACCGCTCGAACCGCGCTGGTGCTGTGGCCGGGAAGGTGTGCCGGGTCGCGGTGTCCGGTGCGGTGCACCGCAAGGCGGAGGGCCGAGGCTCGTACTGGACGTACTCGGGCGCTCCGACAACGCGGCCAGGTGCGGTGCCGGGCGCCGCGGGCCCCGACAAGATCCGAAAGAGACGGCCTAGGAGAGTCCCGCGAGCGCCTTCGCGAGGGCGCGGTCGGAGCCGGCCACGACCACCGGCGGGGGGCTCCAGCCGTACGCGGCCACCCGCCGGGCGGCCTCGTCCGCGAGGGTCCGCACGCCCGGGTACCCGCCGACCGCGACGGGTTCCCCCGCGGCCAGGGCGGGAACCAGCGCGGCCAGGACGGCGTCCGGATCCGGGGCGCTGGTCAGCAGGGCCCGCGCCCCCCGGTGGCGTTCCGCGAGGCGGTCGTAGCAGTCCTGGGCGGCGCCGGGCGGCCGGATCAGGCAGACCGGCCCGGCCCCGGCCGCGGCGGCCGGGCGCAGCACCCGGGCGGCCGGCACCGGGTCCGGGGCGACCCGGGGGTCCGGAGTCCCGTGCAGCGGCGCGAGCGCCTCGGCGACGGTGGTGTCGGGCCCGGCCTCCAGCGGCAGCCGCCGCAGCAGCAGGGCGGTCTGCCAGAGCAGTTCGGCGGCGTCCCCGTCGATGATCCGCGTCCGGTCGTGCACGGCGGTCAGCGTCAGCCCGCCGTCGTGGTCGTGCCGGGCCGAGACGGCGAACGGCATCCCGGTGAGGGCCCCGACGGACTCGACCGGCCCGACCGGCTCGATCGCCGACGGCTCCGACGGCTCCGACAGCCCTGACAGCCCCGCAGGCCCCGGCAGCGGCCCCGCGGGCGGCCCGACGCCGTCCGGCGGGAGGAACGCCAGCACCGACTCCGTGCGCGGGGTGCCGGGGGCCCAGCCCCTGATCTGCCCCGGCGAGACCCATTCGTACGCCGCGAGGTCGACGGCCCGGCCGGCCAGTTCGGCCAGCAGCACCGACACCGTCGCCCCGGGGTGCACGTCCACCGCCACCGGCAGCGCGTTCCCGAGGGGCCCCGGCAGCTGCCCGGCCCCCTCCAGCGGGATGCCCCGCCCGGAGACGGCCGCCGAGAACGCCACCGGCACCGAGCCCGGTGCGCCCCGGGAACCCGCGCGGTACAGCAGCAGCGCCCACACGGCCTGCAGGGCGGTGCTCTCGGCCGCGCCCAGCAGCGCGGCCCAGGCGCGCAGCCGGCCGGCCTCCACCGGGGTGAGGCGCTGGCTGGTGCGGCCGTGCCCGCTCTGGCGGGTGGGCCCCCGGTCCAGGGCGGGCAGGGTCACGCTCCCGGCGGGCGGGGCGGCCCAGCTCCAGAACTCGCGGGCCGGGGCGAGGTCCCGGGCGGCCACCCAGCGCAGGTGGTCGCGCAGGTCGGGCCGGCGCTCGCCGCCCCGGGGCGGGCCCTCGGCGGCGTAGGCGCGGTGGAAGGACTGCACCAGCCGGCGGACGCCCACCGGGTCGAGCAGCGCGCGGTGGTAGGTGAGCAGCACCCGCGTGCCGCCGTCCGCCCCGCCGAGCAGGGCGATCCGCAGCGGGCCGGGCCGGGTCAGGTCGAACTCGCGCATCCGCTCGGCGGCGAGCAGCGCCTCCCAGGCCCGCGGAGCTGTGCCGCCGGAGCCGTGGTGGGTGATCAGCGGGGCCGCGTACGGGTGTACGGCGAACCGGGGCGCGGCCCCCGCGGCCGGCTCGGCTATCCCGGTGCGCAGGACGGCCTCCTGGCCGGTGACGGTCTGCCAGGCGCGGGCGAACCGCTCGGCGTCGAACGGACCGTGCCAGCGCCAGTGCAGCTGCTCGGTGTACAGGCCCCGGCCGGGGTGGGCGAGGCCGTCGAGGAGGACGTCGAGCTGGAGCGGGGTGGCGGGGTGGATCCACGGCCGGGGGGCGGCGGCGGCCCGTGCGGCGGACGGCGGCGGACGGTCGCCGGGGGCCGCGCTCACCGCTGCGGGATCAGGGTGCGTACGGCCGTCTCCGCGTGCCTCCGGGCCAGGTGCAGGACGCGGGTACTCGCACCGCCCAGGGTGCGGCGTACGTGGTCGCGTGCCTGGGCGAGGTCCGCGCCGGGGCCGAGCACCGGCTCGATGTCCTCCTCGCGCAGCAGGACCTGGCGGGTGGCGACGGCGGTGACCCCGGTCTCGTCGGGGTTGACGGCCCATTCGCCGGTGTGCGCGGCCAGCAGCCGGGGGGTGCGGGTCTGCTTGAAGACGATCCGGCCGGCGTGCGGGAAACAGACGCGGACCGATTCGCTGGTCTCGGTGACGCCGTCGGCGCACCGGGTGTCCATGCCGAGCAGCTGGACGCCCTGGCGGTCCTCCACCACGTCGGCCCGGGTGATCTCGGGCAGGTGGAGGGGCCAGTCGCCGGCCCGGTACAGGAAGTCGTAGACGAGCTCGGACGGGCCGTGGACGCGTACCGAGTCCTCGAAGGTCAGCAGGAGGCCGTCGAGCTTCGCCCAGAGTTCGGCGGTCTCCCTCAGCTGGTCCAGTTCGGCCCGGCTGTTGGTGTCGGTGGCCCGGGTGAGCCACTCCGCGCCGGCCGGGTCGTCGTCGCGGACCTCGAACCGGTTCGCGAGGGTCAGCCTGGAGCGGGCCGGGCCCAGTTCCTCGACGGCCCAGCGGCCGCCCATGGAGGTCGCCGGGGGTGCCGGGACCTCCTGGTGGAAGTCGATGGTCCGCCGCCGGGAGTCCAGGGAGCGCTGGGAGACCCAGGAGGTGACCGTCCCGTTGGCGGTGGCCCACATGCCGAAGCGGTCCCGGGTCCCGTCGAAGTCCAGCCGCTCGACGTGGACGCTGGGCGGGACGAACAGCGGCCACTGGGTGGTGTCCGCGATCAGCGCGTAGACCACGCCCGCGGGGGCGGCCACGTCCACCGAATACGACGTGTGCTGTACACGCTCACCTGACATCGGATCACACCTCTCTCAACCTCTCTCCCGACCATCGCGGGCGTCGGCGGAGGGGCACTCGAAGGGTCCTGGAACCCGGCTGCACCGGCCGTCCACTGCCCCTCGTGAGGGGCGGACGGCCTCAGACGGCCGCCTCGGCCGCCGCCCGCAGGCGCAGGCAGCGGCGCAGCGAGCGGCGCTCCGGCTTGCCGGCGGGGGTGCGCGGGACGGCGTCCAGGACCTCCACGCGGCGGATCTGCTCGTGCGGGGCGAGCTGCTCGTTGGCCGTCTCGACGATCGAGTCGAGTACGTCGAGGAGCCTCGGGGCGGCCGGGTCGGCGAGGACGATGCCGAGCCAGGCGAGGGCTCCGTGGACGGGGTCGGGCCAGCCGACGACGACGCAGTCCTCGACGCGGGGGTCGCCGGCGAGGACGGCTTCGACGGCGGTGGGCGAGACGAGTTCGCTGTCGTACGAGAAGACGTCGTCGAGGCGGTCGGCGAGGAACAGCTCGCCGTCGGGGCCGATCCGGCCCGCGTCGCCGGTGGAGAACCAGCCCTCGGCGTCGACCGGCGGTCCGCTCTCGCCGAGGTAGCCGGCCATCAGCTGGGGTCCGCGCACCTGCACCTGGCCGGTCTCGCCGGGGCCGAGCGGGACGCCGGTCTCCGGGTGCGCGACGCGGCATTCGGTGCCGGGCACGGGTGCGCCGACGGTCCCGGCGCCGGTGCGGCCGTCGGGCCGCTGGGAGTGGGTGAGGGGGGAGAGTTCGACCATTCCGTAGCCCTGGAGCACGGGTACGCCGAGCCGTTCGGCCAGCAGCCGGGCGTCGGCCGGGGCGAGGGCGCTGCCGCCGGAGAGGACCACGGTGAGCCGGCCGGGGCGGCCGGGGAGGGGGTGCGGCAGGCCGTCGGCGCGGGGTCCTTCGGCGAAGCGGACGTCGGCGGCGAGCTGGTGCAGCCGGGCCGGGAGCGTGTAGAGGTGGGTGGCTCCGGTGCGGTCGGCCAGTTCGAGGGCGGCGGTGGGGCGGGGGCAGGGGCACAGCACCTGGCAGGCGCCCGCGTACACGGCCGAGTTGAGGTGCATCGGGTAGTAGACCGGCAGGTTGTTCAGGGTGACCGCGCCGGCGTCGAGGTGGTGCGCGGCGGCGGTCTGCGCGGCGTTGGCGACGAGGTTGCGGTGGGTCAGCCGCACCCCCTTGGGGCGGCCCGTGGTGCCGGTGGTGAACTGGACGCAGGCTTCCGTGTCCGGGTCGAAGGCCTCCGTGGGGCGGGACGCGGGGCGCGGGGCGGAGTCCAGGGCGACGCAGAGCGGGAGGGCGTCGGCGGGCACGATCCCGTCGGGCGCGTCGGTGACGACGACCGCGCGCAGCAGGGGCAGCCGGTCGGCGGTCTTGACGAGGAGTTCGGCGGTGGCGGTGGGGACGAAGGCGATCTCGACGCGGGCGTCCTCGCACATGTGGCGCAGTCCGGCGGTCCGGACCAGCGGGTTGAGGAGGACGGCGGTGTTGCCGCTGCGCAGGGTGCCGTAGTAGGCGGCGGGGAACTCCTCGTCGAGGGTGTTGGCGATGCCTACGCGGGCTCCGCGCCTGCCGAGGGTGTGCTCCAGGTAGGCGGCGTAGCGGTCCGCGCGGGCGTCGAGTTCGGCGAAGGTGCGCATGCCGTGGGCGGTCCGGACGGCGCAGGCGGCGGGGTCGCGCAGCGCGGCCCTGCGCAGCAGCCCGTCGAGGGGCGGTTCCGGGTATCTGAAGTTCGGCACGGCGCTGTCCTCCTGATCGGGGCTGATCCCGGCGTACCACGGTCCTCATTCCCGGTTGAGGCCGCTTGGAAGGTCACTGGAACCGGCCACGCCGGCCGCCGCCGACCGCCGCCGGGCGGCGTACGCGTACGCGTGCCGGCGGCGGCCGCTCGGGTGGCCGGGGCCGTGGCGGGGCGGGTCAGCGGCCCCGGACCACCATGGCCGCGTTGAAGCCGCCCCGGCCGCGGGCCAGGACCAGGGCCGTGCGCAGCCGCTCGGGCCGGCGGACCCCGGTCACCAGGTCGATGGGGCAGTCCTCGGCGGGCGGGCCGGTGTTGACGGTCGGCGGGATCACCCCGTCCCGCAGGGAGAGCAGGGCGGCGGCCAGGTCGAGGGAGGAGCCGCCGGAGGCGAGCCGTCCCGTCATGGTCTTGGGGGCGGTCACGGGGACCGCGTACTCCCCGAAGAGGTCCGCGATGGCGCGGGCCTCGTCCCGGTCGGCGTCGCGGCGTCCGGCCGCGTCGGCGAAGACGACGTCGACGTCGGCGGGGGTGAGTCCGGCCTCGCGCAGGGCGAGCGCGGCGGCCGCGCCGAGGCGGGGGGCGCCGCCGGAACCGGGCGGCGGGTCGAAGGTGGCGGCGTACCCGGCGACGGTGCCGTAGGGCTCGGCGCCCCGTTCCCGTGCGGCGTCCGCGTCCTCCAGGATGAGCAGGGCGCCGCCCTCGCCGACCACGTGTCCGTCGGCGTCGGCGGAGAAGGGCCGGTAGGCGCGGCCGGGGTCCTCTCCGGTGCTCAGCTCGCCGGTGGCCAGGTGGGCGGCCCAGCCCCAGGGGCAGAGCGAGGAGTCCATGCCGCCGGTGACGAGCAGCCGGATGCCCTTGCGGATCTGGCGGCGGGCCTGGGCCACCGCGTCGAGGCCGCCGGCCTGTTCGCTGACGATGACGCTGTTGGGGCCGCGCATGCCGTTCTTGATGGAGATCTGGCCGCTGTTGACGGCGTAGAACCAGGCGAAGGACTGGTACGCGCTGACGTACTGGCCCCCCTTGCTCCACAGGGCCTCCAGCTCGCGCTGGCCGAACTCGTAGCCGCCGGCGGAGTTGGCGGTGATCACTCCGGCCGCGAAGTCCGGCAGCCGCTCCGGGTCCACGCCGGCGTCGGCGAGGGCCTCGTCGGCCGCGGTGAGGGCGAGCCGGGTGACCTGGTCGGTCTGCGGCAGCAGCCGGCTGGGCAGGTGCTCGGCGGCGTCGAAGCCGGGTACCTCGCCGGCGAGCTTGGCCGGGTACTGCGCGGCGTCGAAGCGGGTGAGGGGGCGGATGCCGTTCTCGCCGCGCAGGACGGCGGCCCACCAGGCCTCGGTGCCCAGGCCGTTCGGGGCGGCGACGCCGATGCCGGTGACGACCGGTGCGGCGGGGGCGGCGGCGGGCACGGCGGGTGCGGGGGCCGGGGCGGTGGCGGTGGCGGTGCTCATGCGGCATCTCCCAGACGCGGGCGGGTCAGGATCATGGCGCTCTGGAAGCCGCCGAAGCCGCTGCCGACGGTGAGCACGGTGTCGGTGCGGTGCTCGCGGGCGGTCAGCGGGATGTAGTCCAGGTCGCAGGTCGGGTCGGGGGTGCGCAGGTTCGCGGTCGGCGGGACCGTGTTGTGCTCGATGGCCAGGGCGCTGGCGGCGACCTCCAGGGAGCCGATGGCGCCGAGGGAGTGGCCGATCATCGACTTGATGGAGCTGACGGGGACCTCGTAGGCGCGCTGTCCGAGGCTGCGCTTGAAGGCGGCCGTCTCGTGCCGGTCGTTCTGCTTGGTGCCGGAGCCGTGGGCGTTGACGTAGTCGACGGCGGTGGCGTCGAGGCGGGCCTCGTCGAGGGCGACGGTGATGGCCTCGGCCATCTCGCGGCCCTCGGCGCGCAGACCGGTCATGTGGTAGGCGTTGCCGCGGCTGGCGAAGCCGGCGATCTCCGCGTACACGTGGGCGCCGCGGCGGCGGGCGCTCTCCAGCTCCTCCAGGACGAGGACGGCCGAGCCCTCGCCGAGGACGAAGCCGTTGCGGGTGGCGTCGAAGGGCCGGGAGGCGGTCTCGGGGTCGTCGTTGCGCGGCGAGGTGGCCTTGATGGCGTCGAAGCAGGCCACGGTGATGGGCGAGATGGGGGCCTCGGTGGCCCCGGTGACCATCACGTCGGCGCTGCCCTCGCGGATCAGCTCGACGGCGTGGCCGATGGAGTCGAGCCCGGAGGTGCAGCCGGTGGACACCAGGGAGACGGGTCCCTGGGCGCCGACCCGCCAGGCCACCTCGGCCGCCAGCGAGCTGGGGACGAAGTAGTCGAACAGGTGGGGGACGGCGAGGGTGTGGTCCACCTCCCAGGTGGAGCCGCCCCGGCTGACCGCGTCGTACTCGACGTCCAGGCCGGTGGTGCAGCCCACCGCGCTGCCGAGGGTGACACCCGTGCGCGTCGGATCCAGGGCGGCCGGGTCGAGGCCGCTGTCGCGGACCGCCTCGTCCGCGCTGACCAGCGCGAACTGCGCGGCCCGGTCCAGGCGTGCGACGTCCTCGGGGGTGAATCCGTGGGCGAGCGGGTCGAAGTCCACCTCGGCGGCGATCCGGGAGCGGAAGCCCGAGGCGTCGAAGAGGCTGATGGCGCGGGTCGCGGTGCGGCCGGAGGTGAGCCGGGCCCAGTACGCGTTGGTGCCCACTCCCCCGGGTGCGACCACGCCGATCCCGGTGATGACGACGCGTCGGTTCATGGGGTGTCCTTCACGGTGAGTCCTTCTTCTGAGCCGGCTTCCGCGAGCCGTGTCCGCACGGCCCTGCGCAGGGAGCCGATGACGGCGGCCACGTCCTCGTCGCTGAGGCCGGGGTGCAGGGGCAGGCGTACGGTGCGGTCGACGGCCCAGTCACAGGCGGGCAGCCGGGGCGCCGGGGGCTCCCCGGGGGTGTCCTGGGGCCGGAACCGGTGCAGGGGGGCGTAGTGGGAGGTGGTGTCGATCTCCTCGGCGAGCAGGTCGCCGACGACCTTGTCCTTGATGGCGGGGTCGAGCTGCACCCAGTAGAGGCAGTGGGTGGTCTCCTGGCCCTCGGGCAGCGGCGGGGGTGTCAGCAGCCCCTCGGTGCCGGCCAGCTCCCGGTCGTAGCGCTCGGCGATCCGGGTGCGCCGCTCCACCATCTCGGGGAGGCGGCGCAGCTGTACCTGGCCGATGGCGGCGGTCAGGTCGTTGCCGACGATGCCGCGGCCGTACTCGGGCAGGGGGGTCCGGCCGGCCCCGGAGTCCACGGCGGCGTGGCCGAAGCTGGTGGCCCGGACCAGGCCGCGCTGGGCGAGGAGCCTGGTGCGCGCGGCCCGCTCGGGGTCCTTGGCGTACACCATGCCGCCGTCGCCGGTGACGATGACCCGGCCCGGGTCGAAGCTCCAGACGGCCAGGTCGCCGAAGGTGCCGGCGGGTACGCCGCCGACGCTGGAGGCGACGGAGCAGGCGCCGTCCTCGATCAGGAGGACGCCCAGTTCGCGGCAGCGCGCGGCGATGCGGACGACGTCGCCGGTGCGGCCGCCGTAGTGCAGCAGGAGGACCGCCCGGGTGCGCCCGGTGAGGACGGCCTCGATGTCCTCCAGGGACGGGTTGAGCGTACGGCGGTCGACGTCGCAGAAGACCGGGCGGCCGCCGCGTCCGGCCACGGCCTCGGCGGTGGCGGGCAGGACGATGGAGGGCAGGACGACCTCGTCGCCCTCCCGGAGGTCGAGGGTCTCGACGGCCAGGTGGAGGGCGGTGGTGCCGGAGCTGGTGAACACGACGTGGTCGGCGGGGATCCCCAGGTGTGCGGCGAAGGCCTCCTCGAAGGCCTTGGTACGCCGGCCGCTGCCGAGCCGGCGGTCGTGGAACACCCCGGCGACCGCGTCGAGTTCCTCGGCCCCGACCTGGGGCTGAAACAGGTTGATCATGGTCGCCTCTCGCGTGCGGGTGTCCGTCCGAGCTTGTGAACAGCCGCTCGACGGCCTCTGGAGCCCCGGTGGTCCCTCCCCCCGGGGCACGGCCCAGGGCGCTTCGAGCTCCCCTCCACCGGGGTGCCGGATGCTCCGCGTGCGTCGCCATCCGAGATTCGCCGAGGAGTTCACATGCCGGAGCAGGACCAGGGCCAGGACCAGGGCCAGGACCAGGGCCAGGGCCAGACCAAGCGTGTCGCCGTCGTCACGGGCGCGACCAGCGGCATCGGCCTGGAAGTGGCCCGCACGCTGGCCTCCTCGGGCCACCGGGTGTTCATCGGCGCCCGGGACGCGGACAACGTCGCCCGGACCGTGGAGGAGCTGACCGCCGAGGGCCTCGAAGTCGACGGCACGAGCCTCGACGTCCGCAGCGGGGAGGGCGTACGGGCCTGGATCGAGGCGGCCGTGGAGCGGTTCGGCACCATCGACGTGGTGGTCAACAACGCCGGCCGCTCGGGCGGCGGGGTCACCGCCGACATCGCCGACGAGCTGTGGAACGACGTCATCGAGACCAACCTCAACAGTGTCTTCCGCGTCACCCGCGAGGCCCTGAACGCGGGCGGCCTGCGCGCCAAGAACCGCGGCCGGATCATCAACATCGCCTCCACCGCCGGGAAGCAGGGCGTGGTCCTGGGGGCCCCGTACACGGCGTCCAAGCACGGAGTGGTGGGCTTCACCAAGGCGCTGGGCAACGAGCTGGCGCCGACCGGGATCACGGTCAACGCCGTCTGCCCCGGCTACGTGGAGACCCCGATGGCCGAGCGCGTGCGCCAGGGCTACGCCGCCGCCTACGACACCACCGAGGAGGCCGTCCTGGAGAAGTTCCAGGCCAAGATCCCCCTCGGCCGCTACTCCACGCCGCAGGAGGTCGCCGGGCTCGTGGGCTACCTGGCCTCAGACACGGCCGCCTCGATCACCTCGCAGGCCCTCAACGTCTGCGGCGGCCTCGGCAACTTCTGAGCCCCCGCGCCCGGCGCCGGCCACCCCTCAGGCCGGCGCCGGCGCCCTGCGGAAGGCGGGGCCGAGCAGGCCCGCCCGGAGCTGCTTGAGCTCGGCGGAGGGCTCCAGGCCCAGTTCGTCGGCGAGCAGTCCGCGCACCTTCTGGTAGGCCTGGAGGGCTTCCGCGCGGCGGCCGGCGGCTCCGAGCGCGGAGATGAGCCGGCTGTGGAACCACTCGTGGAGCGGGTAGTCGTTGATGAGCTTGCGCAGCTCGGGGATGGACTCGCGGTGCCGGCCGAGGCGCTCCTGCGCTTCGATGCGGGTCTCGAAGGCCCTGACGCGCAGCTCCTCCAGGTGCACGACGTGTCCGGCGAGGACGTCGCCGGCGGGGAAGTTCGACAGGGCCGGCCCGCGCCAGAGGTCGAGCGCCTGGCGGACGGTGCGCAGGGCCCTGGCCGGCTCCTCCTCGGCGAGTTCGTGGCGGGCCCGGGTGACCAGCCGTTCGAAGATCCGGACGTCGACGTCGGAGTCGTCGACCTGGATCGCGTAGCCGGCCGGGCTGGTGACGATCAGGCAGCGGCCGGCGGGAACCAGCCGCTCCTGCGTGAACATCCGGCGGGCGTGGTAGACGTACGTCTGGAGCGTGGTGACGGCGCTGCGCGGCGGGTTCTCCCCCCACAGCTCCCGGATGAGGGCCTCGGCCGTGACGATCTCCCCGGGCCGGGTGAGCAGCAGCGCGAGCGTCTGGCAGACCTTCGGGGTTCCGGGCTGGTAGGTCCTGCCGTCGTCGGTGACGATCTCGAAGGGGCCGATGAGATTGAAGCGCATGGAAGGTGACTCCTCATCAGCGGGGATGACGGACGTCTGAAATTACGAAAAGTCTCTTGTGCGGCGAATATGCACGTCAACCGGCGGTATGTCAGAACGCGGTCAATCTGCGTCAGGTTTGAGCCACCGACGGCCGGATTCCCTCCGCCCGCCGGGACGGGCGGAGGGAACGACCGTCCTCAGACGACGACGGCGCCGCGCCGGACGGAATCCAGCAGCTCCGCCTGGCTCAGGACGGCCGTGTCCCGGGCGGCCCCGGTACGGACCGCTCCGGCGAAGGCGGCGACGGCGGCGAGCACCTGGTCGTCCGGGGGGAGGGTGATCTCCTCGGTGCCGGTGCGGCGTTCGAGGCGGACCCGCGGCGGGTGCCCGGCGGGCGGGGTGAAGGCCCGCTCGACGGTGACGCGCCCTTCGCTGCCGGTGATCTCGTAGGCGCTGCGGTAGCCGTGGTCGAGGCCGAAGGCGAGTTGTGCGGTGACCCCTTCGGGGGTGCGCAGCAGAGCCGTGCCGGCCGTGTCGACGGCCCGGCCGGGGCCGCCGCGCACCAGGACGGCGCCCACGGTCTCCAGCCGGTTCCCGAGGAAGTGCAGGGCCGCCCGGACGGGGTAGACGCCGGTGTCCCACAGGGCGCCGCCGCCGAGGGCGGGGTCGTAGCGGATGTCGGAGTCGGGCAGCCGGGGAATGGTGAACTCCGCCCGGAACGACCGCGGTTCACCGATCGCCCCGTCGGCGACGAGCGCGCGGACGGCGGCGTGCTGGGAGTGGTGGACGAACATCACGTTCTCCCGCAGCACCAGCCCGGCCCCGGCGGCCAGGGCCGACAGCCGCCGGGTGGCGGCGAGGTCGGTGGTGAGCGGCTTCTCCGCGAGGACGTGCTTGCCCGCGCGCAGGGCCGCCTCCACCCATTCGGCGTGCAGGGCGGCCGGCAGCGGCACGTACACGGCGTCGACGTCGTCCCGCGCCAGCAGGGCCCCGTAACCGGTGACGGCGTCACAGCCCGCCTCCCCGGCCGTGGCGCGGGCCTTGGCGGTGTCGCGGCTGGCGACCGCGACGAGTTCGGTGCCGGGGCACTCCCGCAGGGCGGGCAGCATCCGGCGGCGCGCGATGTCGGCGCAGCCGAGCACGCCGACGCGTAGGGGCCCGGTCTCGGTGTCCATCAGAGCCGTACCGCTCCCGAGGTGAGGCAGGAGAGCAGGGTGCGCGCCTGCACGTTGAGGTAGTGGTTGTGCCGCAGCAGGGCGCTGAGCTGTCCCGGGGTCGCCCACAGGTAGCCCGGCGGCGCGTCGAGCGGGGCCTGGTCCTCGTCGGTGTCGAGGAACAGGTACCGGCTCTCCGCGTTCAGGAACCGGCCGCCCTCCTCGGAGTGCAGGGCCTCGTAGCGGATCCGGGCGGGATCGGCGCCGAGCACGAGGTCGAGGAAGGGCGGGCGCTCCGGCTCCGGCAGGTGCGCGTAGTTCGACGGGGTGTACTGCACGGTGGGGCCGAGCTCGACCGTGTCGGCGAAGCCGCCCTCGACGCGGGCGTGCACCAGCAGGTGCGGTACGCCTGCGATCCTGCGGGTCAGGAAGGCGGTGACGCCCGTGCCCCTGGGCTCGAACAGCGGCTGTGACCAGCTGGCCACCTCGCGGCTGCCCGCCTGTACGCCGACGGCGACGACGTCGAAGTAGCGGCCCTCCTCGTGCTCGATGGTCCGCTCGCCGCGCTTCCAGCCCGGGATGCCGGCGAGCGGCACGCGTTCGGCGCTGACGTCGTGGCGGGAGCGCTCTCCGGTGAACCAGGACAGCAGCTCGGTGTCGGAGTGGTGGGAGGGCGCCTCGGGGTCCGCGTACGGGGCGCAGGCCAGGACGGTGCGCGCGTCCATGTTGATCACGTTGTCCTGGCGCAGCAGCTCGCCGATCTGGCCGAGGGTCAGCCAGCGGAAGTCGTCGTGCTCGGGCACCTCGTCGACGGCCTCGACGAGCATGTTGCGGTTGCTCTTGCGGTAGAACCACGAGCCGTGCTCGGACTGGAGGACGTCGGCGAGCACCCGGCCGCGGCCGGGTTCCGTGAAGTACTCGATGTAGCGGACGTCGGCGCCCTTGTGGGCCTTGGTGTAGTTGCTGCGGGTGGCCTGTACGGTCGGCGACAGCTGGAGCAGGTTCCGGTTGCCGGGCTCCATCTTGGCCTGCATCAGGAAGTGCGGGACGCCGTCGAACTCCTTGACCAGGATGCCGAGGATGCCGACCTCGGGCTGGCGGATGATCGGCTGGTGCCACTGCCTCTCGACGCCGTCGGTGGTGCTGGTCACGCGCAGGCCCTCGACGGTGAAGAACTTCCCGCTGCGGTGGCCGAGGTTGCCGGTGACCGGGTCGAAGGACCAGCCGTCGAGCTCCGCGAAGGGGATCCGGTCCACCTGGAAGCGGTGTGCGCGGCGGCGTTCCTCCAGCCAGCCGTGCACGTCCGAGGTGTCGGCCGCGGCCGCTTCGGGTGTGGCGGCCGTCACGAGTGGCTCCCCACGAACTCCTTGACCGAGGCGATGACGTAGTCGAGCATCTCGTCGGTCAGTGCCGGGTAGACGCCGACCCAGAAGGTCTGGTCGGTGATGACGTCGCTGTTGGTGAGGTCGCCGACGACGCGGTGCGGCTGGCCGATGTAGGCCGGGTGGCGGGTCAGGTTGCCCGCGAAGAGGCGCCGCGTACCGATCTTGCGGTCCTCCAGGAAGTCCACCAGGGCGGCCCGGGTGTAGGGCGCCTCGGGGTCCACGGTGAGGGCGAACCCGAACCAGCTCGGGTCGCTGCGCGGGGTGGCCTCGGGCAGGATCAGGTGCGGCACGCCGTCGAGGCCGTCGCGCAGCCGGCGCCAGTTGCGGCGGCGGGCGTCGCAGAAGTCGTCGAGCTTGTCGAGCTGGGTGAGGCCGAGGGCCGCCTGGATGTCGGTGGCCTTCAGGTTGTAGCCGACGTGCGAGAAGATGTACTTGTGGTCGTAGCCCTCGGGGAGGGTTCCCATCTGGTAGTCGAAGCGCTTGAGGCACTTGTTGGTCTCGCCCGGCTCGCACCAGCAGTCCCGGCCCCAGTCGCGCAGGGATTCCACGATCCGCGCGAGCGCCAGGTTCGAGGTCAGCACGCAGCCGCCCTCGCCCATGGTCAGGTGGTGGGCCGGGTAGAAGCTGACGGTGGTGATGTCGCCGAAGGTGCCCGTCAGCTGTCCGTCGTAGGTGGAGCCGACCGCGTCGCAGTTGTCCTCGATGAGGAACAGCCCGTGGTCCTCGGCGAGCTGGGCGATCTCGGCGACCTCGAAGGGGTTGCCGAGCGCGTGCGCGATCATGATCGCGCGGGTCTTCGGGCCGATGGCGGCGGCCACCCGGTCGGCGGTGGTGTTGTAGGTGCCGAGCTCGACGTCGACGAAGACGGGGACGAGCCCGTTCTGGATGATCGGGTTGACGGTGGTCGGGAAGCCCGCGGCCACCGTGATCACCTCGTCGCCGCGCCGCAGCCTGCGGTCCTCCAGGAGGTGCGAGGTGAAGGCCGTCATGGCCAGCAGGTTCGCCGAGGAGCCGGAGTTGACCAGGTGCGCCTTGCGCCGCTTCAGCTTGCGGGCGAACCGCGACTCGAAGCGGCGCGAGCTGGGGCCCGCGGCTATCCGCATCTCCAGGGCGGCTTCCACGAGCGCGGTGCGGTCGTGCTCGTCGAGGACGGCTCCGGCGGGCCAGATCTCGGTGGTGCCGGGGACGAAGGGCCGGTCGTCCTGTGCGTCCTGATGGAACTTGACGGTCTCGTCGAGGACGAGTCCCTTGTGGACGTTCATGCCGGGGTCCCTTCACGGCCCTCGGGGCCGAGGTTGTCGGTTCGGTGCTTGACGGCCTTCCACCAGCCGGGGTTGTCGCGGTACCAGGCGACGGTGTCGGCGAGGCCCTGCTCGAAGGGGACGCGCGGCGCGTACCCGAGCTCCTCGCGGATCTTGGTCTCGTCGAGGGCGTAGCGCAGGTCGTGGCCCTTGCGGTCGGCGACCCGGCGCACCGCGGAGCCGTCGGCGCCGCACAGGGCGAGCAGCCGCTCGGTGATGTGCAGGTTGGTCTGCTCGTTGCCGCCGCCGATGTTGTAGACCTCGCCGGCCCGGCCCCGGTCCAGGACCAGGGCGATCGCCCGGCAGTGGTCGTCGACGTGCAGCCACTCGCGGACGTTGCGCCCGTCGCCGTACAGGGGGACCTGTTCGCCCTCCAGCAGGTTGGTGACGAAGAGCGGGATCAGCTTCTCGGGGTGCTGGTACGGCCCGTAGTTGTTCGAGCAGCGGGTGATGGAGACGTCGAGTCCGTGCGTGCGCCAGTAGGAGCGCGCGATGAGGTCGGAGGACGCCTTGGACGCGGCGTACGGGGAGTTGGGCTGGAGCGGCCACTCCTCGGTCCAGGCGCCCTCGGCTATGGAGCCGTAGACCTCGTCGGTGGAGACGTGGACCACGCGCCGGACCCCGGTGACCAGGCAGGCGTCCAGCAGGGTCTGGGTGCCGCCGACGTTGGTGCGGACGAACTCGGCCGCGGAGTACACGGACCGGTCGACGTGCGACTCGGCCGCGAAGTGCACCACCGCGTCGTGGCCGGGCAGCAGAGCGAGCAGCAGCACCTCGTCGCAGATGTCGCCCCGGACGAAGTCCAGCCGGGGGTGGACCGCCGGCAGGTTGTCGCGGTTGCCCGCGTAGGTGAGCTTGTCCAGGACCGTGACCCGCGTCTCCTCGTGGCCGGGGTACCCGCCGTCGAGCAGGGTCCGGACGAAGTGCGAGCCGATGAAGCCGGCACCGCCGGTGACCAGCAGCCTCATACCGCCTCCTCGAAGCGTGTCCGTCCGAGGACGAGGTCTGTCATGTCGTTTCTCCTTGGAAGGAAGGGGGTGGGGAGGCCGGGGCTCACTGCGGCGGGTTCCCGTGCTTGCGGGCGGGCAGGTCGGCGTGTTTGGCGCGCAGCATCTCCAGGGACCGGACGAGCACCGCCCGGGTCTCGCGGGGGTCGATGACGTCGTCGACGAGGCCGCGCTCGGCCGCGTAGTACGGGTGCATCAGCTGGTCCTTGTACTCGGCGATGCGCTGCGCGCGGACGGCCCCGGGGTCGGCGGCGGCGGCGATCTCGCGCCGGAACACCACGTTGGCGGCGCCCTCGGCGCCCATCACCGCGATCTCGTTGGTGGGCCAGGCCAGTGCCAGGTCCGCCCCGATGGAACGCGAGTCCATGACGATGTACGCGCCGCCGTAGGCCTTGCGCAGCACCAGGGAGATCCGCGGCACCGTCGCGTTGCAGTACGCGTACAGCAGCTTGGCGCCGCGCCGGATGATGCCGTTGTGCTCCTGGTCCACGCCCGGCAGGAAGCCGGGCACGTCGACCAGGGTGACCAGCGGGATGTTGAAGGCGTCGCAGAACTGGACGAACCGCGCGCCCTTCTCGGAGGCCTCGATGTCGAGCACCCCGGCGCTGGCCATCGGGTTGTTGGCGACGATGCCCACCACGTGCCCGTCGAGGCGGGCCAGCGCGCAGACCAGGTTGGCCGCCCAGGCCGGGTGCACCTCGAAGTACTCGCCGTCGTCGACGACCTCCTCGATGACCCCGCGGACGTCGTACGCCTGCCCGGGCTGCACCGGGACCAGGTCCAGCAGTGCCTCGCAGCGGCGGTCGGCGGGGTCGCCGGAGCGTTCGACGGGGGCCAGCTCCCGGTTGTTGGACGGGAGCAGCCCCAGCAGGTAGCGGACTTCGGCGATGCAGCTCTCCTCGTCGTCGTACGCGAAGTGCGCGACGCCCGAGACGGCCGAGTGGACGTCGGCTCCGCCGAGGCCGTTCTGGCTGATCTCCTCGCCGGTGACCGCCTTGACGACGTCCGGGCCGGTGATGAACATCTGCGAGGTCTCGCGGACCATGAACACGAAGTCCGTCAGCGCCGGGGAGTACGCGGCGCCGCCCGCGCAGGGGCCGAGCATGACGGAGATCTGCGGGATGACGCCCGAGGCCCTGGTGTTGCGCTGGAAGATGCCCCCGTAGCCCGCCAGCGCCGAGACGCCCTCCTGGATGCGTGCGCCCGCACCGTCGTTGAGGGAGACCAGCGGGGCGCCGGCCGCGATGGCCATGTCCATGATCTTGTGGATCTTGGCGGCGTGGGCCTCGCCCAGCGCCCCGCCGAAGATCCGGAAGTCGTGCGCGTAGACGAAGACGGTCCGGCCGTCGACCGTCCCCCACCCGGTGACCACACCGTCCGTGTGGGGATTCTTCGCCTCCAGCCCGAAGCCCGTCGCCCGGTGCCGGCGCAGCTGCTCGACCTCCGTGAAGGATCCCTTGTCCAGCAGCAGCCCGATCCGCTCGTGCGCGGTCAGCTTGCCCTTGGCGTGCTGGCGCTCGGTCGCGCTGTAGTCGCCGCTGCGCGCGGACTCCTTGATCCCATGGAGCTCTTCGGTGCGGGACCGGATCGTGTCCTCCGCTCTGGACATGGGTGTTCCACCTCTTCTGTGGGTCGTGGGCCGGGCCGTGGCGGCGGTGAGCCCGTCGACGGCCGGCGCCGGTGTCAGGCCTGGTAGGGGTTCTTGGCCCGGCCCTCGCGCAGGGTCGTGGCCCACCAGGCGAGCTGGTCGAGGAGCACCTTGGCCGCGTTCACCGGCCCCTGCTCGTCCTTGGGCCGGCCGTCCTCCCCGAACTGCTGCCACGCCGAGTGGAAGCTGACGACGTCGCGGACGGTGACGGCGTGCAGCTCGGCGAAGACCGGACGCAGCTGCTCCACCGCGCGCAGGCCGCCCGCCAGGCCTCCGTAGGAGACGAAGCCGACCGGCTTGGCGCGCCACTGGGTGTAGTGCCAGTCGATGAGGTGCTTGAGGGAGGCCGGGAAGCTGTGGTTGTACTCCGGCGTCACGACCACGAACGCGTCGGCCTGATCGAGGCGCGGCGAGATCGCGGCGAGCGCCTCGGCGGTCTCCGGGGAGGGCTCGTTCGACAGGGCGGCCGGCAGGTCGTGATCCGCCAGGTCGATCACGTCGACGACGAGGTCCTCCCGCTGCCGGGCCTCCGCGGCGATCCACTCACCGGGTACGGGCCCGAAGCGGCCCTCGCGGACGCTGCTGATGATGACGGCCAGCCGCAGGGCTTCACCCGGCTGGGTGTTCGACATGTTCTGTCCTTCCATGGACGGTTCGGCGGTGGAGGGCGTCGGCCGCGTGGCCGGCGGTCAGGCCCTGCTCTCGGCGTAGGTCTTGGCGTGGCCGAGGGTGGCGCGGCTGTTGTTGCTCACCGCGGTGCGCACGTACTGCTTGGCGTCTTCGACGGTGGCCTGCTCGCCGAGGATCTTGGCGATGTTGGCGGTGTTGATGGTGATGGTGTGCTGCGAGGACGCGGCCACACCGTCGCCGTTCTCGGTGAAGGTCCAGTAGCCGGTGTGCAGGGTCATCAGCCCGGGCAGGGTGGTCTGCTTGTAGGCGATCTTCTGGTGGGGGAAGGTGACCCGGTAGGACTTGGTGGTGTACAGCGAGCCGTCCTTGGCCCGGCTGTCCATCTCCAGCTCCTGCAGCCCCGGCGTGTCCTCCACCAGCCGGACCGTCGCCACGTGCGGCAGGCGCTCCTCCCAGCGGTCGGCCTCGTTGATGAAGTCGTAGACGTCCTTCGCGGACCCGTTGATCTGCACGGTGTCCTCGAAGGAGAACGTCAGGTCCTCCGCCGCGTGCGCCAGCTCGACGTTCGTCTTCAGCGCGGCCAGCTCGGACTTCGAGTTGCGGTCCACGGCCTCGTCGATCCACGCCAGGCTGTCGGCGTCGTCGTCCACGGCCCGGTAGTCGTGCAGCAGGCGCACGCGCGACTCGCCCTCGCCGAGGGGCTCGATGATCCAGGTTCCGCCCATGGCGGCGATCGGCGGTGCCGGTATCTCCTGGCGGAAGGTGATCCGCAGCCCTTCGGGGTCCAGGGTGCGGCGGGAAGTCCAGTTCTTGGCCTCTCCGTTGGCCGTCGCCCAGATGCGGATGCGCTCCTCGTTGTCCCCTGCCGGGGTGTGGTCGACGTAGATGGTCGGCGGGAAGATCCGCGGCCAGTTCGTGACCTCGGCGATCAAGCGGTAGACGGCGGCGGCCGGGGCAGAGATCGTGATCTCGTGCTCGACCTCGCGCAGACCAGGCTGCGACATGCTCATGACTCCTCGGGAGTGGGGACGGTTCGGTCGTCGGCGGATCGCGGTGCGATCGGCGAGGACGGCCGCCGCGCCTGGGCGGCGGCCACGGTGCTGCTCCGGGCCCCCGGCGAAACTCCTGCCCGGCCGGCGGACACCCCTGTGCGGAGGGGCCGCGGGCGCGGGCAGGAGCTACGCCGGGGGGACGTCTCAGGCGTCGACGGAGACCTTGAGGTGCTGGTTGACGGCTTCGACGAGGGAGCGGGGGGTGCTGTTGTCGCTGAAGATGTCGTCGTCGAGCGTGATGCCGAACTCGCGCTCGATACGGCCACCGGTCTCCAGGAGCGCCAGCGACTCGTAGCCCAGGGACTCGAAGTCGAGGTCGAGGACGTCGCCGTCGAGGTCGACGCCCTCATCCGCGCCCGCACCCTCCAGGAGGATGCGCTTGAGGTCGTCGAAGGTGAATTCCTGCTTGGACAAGATGGATCCCTTTCATCGATGTTCCGCGGCCGGGGGATTTCGGCCGCGAGGCAGAAGGAACGCACGCCGCCGTCGGGGGAAGGTGACGGCGGCGGGCTCCGGCTTGGGGCCGTCAGTCGACGGCGCGTAGGAGGGCGGCGGAGTTGAAGCCGCCGTGGCCGCGGGCCAGGACGAGCGCGGTGCGCACGGAAGCGGTCCGGGAACGCCCGGTCACCAGATCGATGTCATAGACGGGGGACAGTTCGACGTTGGTGGTCGGCGGGATCAGTCCCTCGCGCATCGCCAGGACCGCGCAGACCACATCGACCGGCGCACCGCCCGCGCCGAGCCGTCCGGTCATCGTCTTGGGCACCGTCACCGGCACCCCACGCGCACCGAACACCGCACTGATCGCTGCGGCCTCCTCACGGTCCAGACGCCCCACACCCGCACCATCGGCGAACACCACGTCCACCTCGGCCGGATGACAGCCCGCATCCGCCAGCGCACCCTCCACCGCCCGCCGCAACCCCGGCTCACGCCCACTGCCGGGCCGCGGATCGAACGTCGCCGCATACCCCGCGAACTCGCCATACACATTGCGCCCGGCCCGGTCCCGGACACTGTCCTCGTCCTCCAGGACGACGATCGCCCCACCCTCACCCGGCACATAACCGGACGCCGCCCCATCGAAGGGCAGATAGGCACGCTCGGGCTCATCACTGAGGGACAGGGAGCCGCCGGCCAGATGCGCGGCCCACCCGAACGAGCAGACCGAAGCGTCGAAACCGCCCGTGGCGATCAGCCGGCTCCCCCTGCGCAGCCGGCGCCGCGCATGCGCCAGAGCATCCAGCCCGCCCGCCTGGTCACCTACCAGAACCCCGGCCGGACCCCGCAGATCATTACGGACCGAGATCTGACCACTGTTGACCGCGTAGAACCAGGCGAACGACTGATACGCACTCACATGCCGGGCACCCTGACCCCACAGCTTGCCCAGCTCCCGCTCACCGAACTCAAAACCCCCCGACCCCGCCGCCGTCACCACACCCATGTCACAGGGATGGATGTCGCCCGGCGCGATCCCCGCATCAGCGAACGCGCAGTCGGTGGCCACCAGCGCCAGCTGGGTCACCCGGTCCGTCTGCGGCACCAGCCGCCCCGGCAGATGATCCCCCGCCGAAAAACCATGGATCTCCCCCGCCAGACGCGCCGGGAAGGACGAAGCATCGAACCGGGTCACAGGCCCGATCGCGTTCTTCCCGATCCGCGTCGCCGACCAGAAGTCCTCCACCCCCAGCCCGCTCGGCGCGGC
>NZ_JBVIRQ010000021.1:0-80186 GCF_055575955.1 Streptomyces sp. NPDC033966
AGCGGATAGTGCGCACCCTGCTTCGTCAGCACCGGCAGACCGGCATTCGGCATGCACGACAACGGGATACGCGCGTTGCGGGCCAGGTAACGCAGATGCTCACTCATCTCCGCCGGCCCGGTGGCGCAGTTCAGACCGATCATGTCGATCCCCAGCGGCTCCAACGCCGTCAACGCCGCACCGATCTCCGAACCCAGCAGCATCGTGCCGGTCGCCTCCACGGTGACCTGCACGATCAGCGGGAGGTCCCCCATGCCGCACCAGTCCAGTGCCCGCCGCGCGCCGATCACGGCGGCCTTGGTCTGGAGGAGGTCCTGGGTGGTCTCGACGAGCAGGGCGTCCGCGCCGCCCCGGACCAGGCCCTCCGCGCTCTGCTGGTAGGCCTCGCGCAGGGGTTCGTACCCCACGTGTCCGAGGGTGGGCAGCTTGGTGCCCGGGCCCATGGAGCCCAGCACCCAGCGGGGCCGGCCGTCCCGGGCGGTGTGTGCGTCCGCCGACTCGCGGGCGATGCGGGCTCCGGCCTCGGAGAGTTCGTAGACCTTGTCCTCGATGCCGTACTCGGCGAGGGCGGACAGGTTGCTGCCGAAGGTGTTGGTCTCGACGCAGTCCACTCCGACCGCGAAGTACTCGTCGTGGACCGATCGGACGATGTCGGGGCGGGTGAGGTTGAGGACCTCGTTGCACCCCTCCAGCCCCAGGAAGTCGTCCATCGTGGGGTCGGCGGCCTGGAGCATCGTGCCCATGGCGCCGTCCGCGACGACGACGCGCTTCGCGAGCTCCTGCGACAGTGGCCGTCTCATTCCAGGGCCCCCAGGTGTGTGGACAGTTCCGTCACGGTGGCCGGGCCGTACGCGGTGCGGAGCCGGGCCAGCAGCGGTTCCCGCTCCAGGCGGTACTCCTGGGTGCCGGTGTGGCCGAGCACGGTCGCGGCGACCGCGCAGCCCAGCCGGGCCGCGTACCGCTCGGGGACGCCCCAGGCCGTGCCGGCGAGGAAGCCGGCCCGGAAGGCGTCGCCGACGCCCGTCGGGTCGACGACCCGGCCGACCGGCACCGCGGGCACGGTGAGCGGTTCGCGGCCGGCCCTGCGGATCTGTACGCCGTACTCGCCGCGCGTGGTGACCCAGGAGCCGACGCGCCGCAGGACCTGCTCCTCGGTGAGTCCGGACCGTTCGCACAGCAGGGCGGACTCGTACTCGTTGGTGAACAGCCGCTGTGCGCCGTCGACCAGTTCCCGCACCTCGTCGCGGCCGAGCCGGGCCAGCTGCTGGGAGGGGTCGGAGGCGAAGGGGATGCCGAGCTCGCGGCAGCCCCGGGTGTGGCGGAGCATGGCCTCGGGGTCGTCCGGCGAGACCAGGACCAGGTCCGGCCGGCCGCGGCGGGCGACGGCCTCCCGCAGGTCGATCTCGCGGGCTTCGGCCATCGCGCCCGCGTAGAAGGTCGCGATCTGGTTCTGATCGCGGTCGGTGGTGCAGACGAAGCGGGCGGTGTGGCGGGTGTCGCTCACCCGTACGGAGTCGGTGTCCACCCCGTGGTCCTTGAGCCACACCCGGTACGGCTCGAAGTCCCCGCCCACCGCGCCCACCAGCGACGGGCGCAGTCCCAGCACGCCCAGCCCGAACGCGATGTTCGCCGCCACCCCGCCCCGCCGCACTTCCAGGTTGTCGGCGAGGAACGACAGGGAGACCCGGTCCAGCCGGTCCGCGAGCAGCTGGTCCGCGAACCGGCCGGGGAAGGTCATCAGATGATCGGTCGCGATGGATCCGGTGACAGCGATTCGCATGTCAGACCCCGGCTGCCTTGCGGAGCGCGTGCACGCGGTCGGTGCGCTCCCAGGTGAAGTCCGGGAGCTCGCGGCCGAAGTGGCCGTAGGCGGCGGTCTGGGCGTAGATCGGCCGGAGCAGGTCGAGGTCGCGGACGATCGCGGCGGGTCGGAGGTCGAAGACCTCGGACACGGCCTCCTGGATGCGCTCGTCGGGCAGGGTGCCGGTGCCGAAGGTCTCGACGAAGAGGCCGACGGGCTCGGCCTTGCCGATGGCGTACGCGACCTGGACCTCGCAGCGCGCGGCCAGGCCGGCGGCGACCACGTTCTTGGCGACCCAGCGCATCGCGTACGCGGCCGAGCGGTCCACCTTCGACGGGTCCTTGCCGGAGAAGGCGCCGCCGCCGTGGCGGGCCATGCCGCCGTACGTGTCGATGATGATCTTGCGGCCGGTCAGTCCGGCGTCGCCCATCGGGCCGCCGATCTCGAAACGGCCGGTCGGGTTCACCAGCAGGCGGTAGCCCTCGGTGTCCAGCTTGATGCCGTCCTCGGCCAGCCGCGCGAGCACGTGCTCCACCACGAACTCCCGGATGTCCGGGGTGAGGAGGGAGTCGAGGTCGATGTCGGCGGCGTGCTGGGTGGAGACCACCACCGTGTCGAGGCGGACGGCCTTGGCACCGTCGTACTCGATGGTGACCTGGGTCTTGCCGTCGGGGCGCAGGTAGGGGATCTGCCCGTTCTTGCGGACCTCGGACAGGCGGCGCGAGAGGCGGTGCGCGATGTGGATCGGCAGCGGCATCAGCTCGGGCGTCTCGTCCGTGGCGTAGCCGAACATCAGGCCCTGGTCGCCGGCACCCTGCTTGTCGAGCTCGTCGCCCTCGCCCTCGACGCGCTGCTCGTAGGCGGTGTCGACACCCTGGGCGATGTCCGGGGACTGGGCGCCGATGGACACCGACACGCCGCAGGAGGCGCCGTCGAAGCCCTTCTTGGACGAGTCGTAGCCGATGTCGAGGATGGCTCCCCGGACGAGTTCGGCGATCGGCGCGTACGCCGTCGTCGTGACCTCTCCGGCGATGTGGACCTGGCCGGTGGTGATGAGGGTCTCGACCGCGACGCGGGAGGCCGGGTCCTCGCGCAGGAGCGCGTCGAGGACGGTGTCGCTGATCCGGTCGGCGATCTTGTCGGGATGGCCCTCGGTGACGGACTCGGAAGTGAACAGCCGCTTGCTCATGCCTGGCTCACCTCGGCGGTGAAGAAGTGGGTGCGGATGGCGTCGAGGGTGCGGATCTCGTCGACCTCCAGGGTCTCCAGCTGGATGGCGCGGCCGCTGTGCTGCTCCAGCAGGAAGACGAACTCGACGAAGGACAGCGAGTCGATCAGCCGGGTCTCGATGAGGTCGAGGTCGCCGGCGATGTCGTCGAGTTCCTCGTGGCGGGCGAGGAGCCAGTTCTTCACGAGCTGCAGACCGTCGGACATGGTGTCTCTCCTTGAAGTGCGGTGTACGGGTGGGGTGGGGGGCGCGGGGGCGGGCTCCGGGGCGGGGCCCGGCTCCGGGAGGGGCTCCGGGACGGCGAGCGGGTCCAGTACGGGGGCGGCGACCGCCACCGCGTAGTCCACGTCGTGGCTGATGGTCACGGTGATCCCGGCGATCCCGGACCGTTCGGCCATCTCGGCGGCGGACCGGTGGAGTTCCACGAGCGGCCAGCCGCCCTCGGAGCGCCGCACGATGATGTCCCGCCAGGGCAGGAACACGGCGCGGACGCGCAGGGTCTTGAACGCCGCTTCCTTGGCGGCGATCCGCCCGCACAGGCTCAGTACGTCGAGCTTGGCGGAGGTACGGCAGTCGGCGAGTTCGCCGGGGGTGAGCATGCGCTGGAAGAAGTCCTCGCCGTAGAGGCGCAGGAGCCGGCGGACACGGGTGACGGACACGATGTCCATGCCGAGGTTCGCCCAGCCCAGGCCGCCCGCCGGCGGGGCGGCGACGGGTCGGGTCGGCACCTCAGATCGCCGGCCCGGCCGCGTTCGCGCGCAGGACCGCAGCGGTCGCCGCACCCCAGCTGCCGTGGCGGCGGGTGAGCGCGGACAGCCAGCGCTCCAGGCCGAAGGCGACGCAGCTGGTGAACGCGGGGCCGCCGCCGGAGGCGAGGGGGATCTCGCACCGCTCGCCGAAGAAGTTGCGGTGGGTGTTGACCGAGGCGATCGCGAGGTCCTCGTACAGGAACTCGTGCTTGACCGGGGTCAGGCGCTGGAGGACGGCTTTGGAGCTGCCCTTGTCGAAGAAGGGGTCGCAGGCGGCCTCGCGGCTCAGCGGCAGGTCCAGGGCCTCGGCGAAGGCGTTGATCCGCCGGGTGAAGGTCGCCAGGTGCTGTTCGGCGTGCTCGCGGGTACCGATGGCGACGATCTCCCGCATGCGGAAGCCGAGCTGGCGGCGCAGTCCCTCGTAGTGCGCCTCCTTGCGGAAGCACCAGCCGACCACGGTGACGAGCTCGTCGTCGGCGGCCGGGCGGCCCTGGTGGTCTATGTAGACGGCGTAGCAGGACGCGGACGGCAGGCCGAGGGCGGCCGGTTCCAGCGCGTCGCAGGGGAAGCAGCCGGTGTCGGCACAGAACTCGCTGGTCTCCCGGACGTCCAGGTTCAGCGGGGCCGCCACGACGGCCTGGTGCGGGAAGTTGTCGTAGTAGTCGAGCCGGGCCAGGTCGGCGGCCGGCAGCAGCGGGGGCATGGTCATCGAGCGGGCGCCCGCCTGGACGCCCCAGCTCTCGAACGTGTCGTCGAGCAGCCGCAGCAGGGCGGTGCCCTCGGGGCCGAGCGACGGCAGGCCCCTGGTGTCTGTGCCGGCGTCTGGGGCGGCGGCGGTGGCGGCGGTGGTCATGGTGGTCATGGGGAGTCACCTCTCGGACGGCGGTGGGACTCTCAGACGACGGGCAGGACGTCGTCCGTGAAGATCCCGGTCTTCAGGAAGAATCCGAGCGGCTTGCGGATGGTCTTGCGCTCGAAGGGCCGGCGGCGCTCGTCGGCGACCAGTGCGTTGCGCAGGCCCACCGGGTCGGCGATGCCGGCGTCGCGGTAGACGTGCGGGTTGTAGAGGGAGTTGAGGCTGTAGACGACGTACCGCTTGAGGTACGCCTCGACCTCGGCGACGCGGGCGGCGGGGACGGCCTGGCGCATCCGGTCGAAGAGCAGGGAGACCAGTTCGCGGCCGAAGGCGATGTGCCGGGACTCGTCCTGGTGGTGGATCCGGTTGACCTCGCGGATGGTGTGGCAGAGGTCCTCGTCCCGTGCCATCCGCGTGTTGTAGTGGTCGACGAGCTCCTCGAAGAACAGGATGCGGGCGAAGACCAGGAAGTTCTCCACCTCCGGCTCCCAGGCGGAGTCGGCGCGCAGGGCGGTGGAGCCGTAGATCTTGTCGCCGTAGCGGCGGCAGAACTCGGCGAAGAACCACATGTGCTCGTTCTCCTCACCGATGAAGTGGTGGAAGAAGTCCGAGGGCACCTCGAAGCCCGGCATGTGGATGCGTCCGACGACCTCGATGAGCAGTTCGCGGATGCCGTGCACGTTGAGGCTGTAGAAGTTGATGCTCTCCCACTTGGAGAGGCGCTGGAGGGTCTCCTCGCCGAGCTCCTCGTAGAAGGGGGTGCCGTAGACGGTGAGCAGCTCGGGGGTCATCCACATGCGGCCCTCGTCGAGCTTCTCGGGCCAGTCGAACTGCTGGTAGGGGTTGTAGTACTCCTCGATGGAGCGGTGGCTGAGCCGTTCCAGGACTTCAAGGAACCGGTCGGTGACCGGCAGGGGGGCGCTGACGCCCATGGTGACTCCTCGGGGTGTGTGGTGGTGCCGGGGCCGCCGGGCGGTCCCTCGCGGCGCGGGCCGGGGTGCGGCGGCTACGGCCGGACTTCGTAGACGGCGTTGACCGGGGTCTCGGTCGCGCGGCGCCAGCGGGTGAAGCCGGCCTCTTCGGCGATGGCGCGGAAGGCCTTCTCGCCGGAGTGGTTGCCGAGCGCGTGGGGGCCGCGCTGGGCGACGGCGACGGGCAGGCACATGACGGCGGAGAGGGCCATGAACATGCGGGCGGCCGGGGTCTGGGTGTCGATGTCGTCGGGCGAGACGTTCGACTCGACGAGCATCCAGGTGCCGTCCGCGTCCAGGGACTTGTGGACGTGCTCGGCGGCGGAGACCGGGTCGCCCATGTCGTGCAGGGCGTTGAAGAAGGTGACCAGGTCGTAGCCGGTGCCGGGGTAGTCGTCGGCGGAGGCGACCTCGAAGACGACGCGGTCGGAGAGTCCGGCCTCGTCGGCGAGCCGGCGGGCGATGGAGACGGCCTCTTCGGAGTAGTCGAAGCCGTGGACCGTCGCCTGCGGGAAGGCCTTGGCGATCAGCAGGGTGGTGTGGCCGACGCCGCAGCCGACGTCGGCGACGGTGCCGCCGGCGGCCAGCTTGCCGGTGACCCCGGTGAGGGCGGGCAGCCATTCGGGGACGAGGCGGTGCTCGTAGGTGGGCTGGAAGAAGCTGCCCATGCCGGTGTCGAGGGCAGGGTCGTGCTCGGCCCAGCCGACGCCCTCACCGGTGCGGTACGCGTCGACGAGGAGGTCCTCGGTGCCGTAGAGGGCCTTGAGGGCGGTGAAGAACCCGGCGGCGTAGGTGACGGCGTCGGGGTCGGCCAGTACGGGGGCGTGGTCGGCGGGCAGCGTGTACGTGCCGGCGGCCGCGTCGCGTCCGACGTACCCGGCGCTCAGCTGGGCGTGCAGCCACTCCTCGGCGTAGCGGGTGTTGATCCCGGTGCGCTCGGCGAGCTGGGCGGGGGTCAGCGGGCCGGCCTCGGCCAGCGCCCGGTACAGGCCGAGCCGCTCGCCGAGGGCGACGGTCAGGCCGCGCACGGCGGCGCCGGCGTCGCTGATGACGCGCTGGTGGAAGTCGTGGACGGCGGTCATGCTGCCTTCACCTCGGCGGTCGGGAGGTCACAGGTGAACAGGAAGGAGCGCGGGACGCGCGGGACGCTGCGGGCGGGCACCGGGTAGGGCCAGCGGCCGAAGTCGGCGCCGTCCTCGCCGGGCTGGCGGACCTCGCGCACGTCCCAGCCGCATTCGGCGAGCAGGTCCTCGGGGGTCTCCGTGCCGAAGAGCCACGGGTTCCCGTCCTCTTCGAGGCAGTTGAGGAAGGGCCGGGACAGCGGGTTCTGCAGGGCGGCCTTGCTGATGACGTCGCCGAGCAGGACGGATCCGGGTGCGGACTGCCCGGCGAGGGTGGAGATGAGGCCGCGCACGGCGTCCTCGGGGAGGAAGAAGAGGAGGCCCTCGACGACCCACAGCACGGGCTGGTCGGCGCGCCAGCCGGCTTCCTGTAGGGGGCCCGTCCAGTCCTGGGTGAGGTCGACGGGGACGGTGACGCGGGTGCGTCCGGCGGGGGCCGGCTCACCGGCGAGCATCTCGGCCTTGGCCTCCAGGAGCGCGGGCCGGTCGAGTTCGTAGACGGTGACGCCGTCGGGCCACGGGAGCCGGTAGAAGCGGGTGTCCATGCCGGCGGCGAGGAACACGACCTGGCGGATGCCGTGGTCCTGGACGGCGCGGACGATGGCCCGGTCCAGGTAGGTGGTGCGGATGGCGAGGAACGGCACGGTGCCGGCGCCGGCGTAGCGCTCCAGCAGGTCGAAGCCGATGGTGTCGGCGACGGTGCGCGCGTACGGGTCGGCGAACAGCCGGTCCTCGCGCTCGGTTTCCAGGGCCCGCGCGGCGGCGGTCCACTGGGCGGTGCGTGATACGGCCTCCACGGGAGGCTCCCTTCACTCGGCGGGCGGGGGGGAAGATCAGGCCAGGGAGCGGACCCGGACCACGGGGTCCTCGGCGGCGGCGGGGTGCGGTACGTCGCACTCGGCGGGCCGCCGCTCGAAAATGCTGTGCAGGATCATGCTGAAGACGACGTTCCCGTCGGCGTCGGCCAGCGTGCACTTGGGCTGGACGACGCCGGTGCGCGGATTGAACGGCGAGGGGCGCGAGCCCAGGATCTCGACGCGCGCCGTGAGCACGTCCCCGGGGCGGACGGGCCGCAGGTAGCGGATCTCGTCGACGCCGGGGGAGCCGGTACAGGCGCTGTAGGCGAGGAGCCCGTCGACGTAGCGGCGCATGAACATCGAGGCGCTGTGCCAGCCGCTGGCGATCAGGCCGCCGAACGGGGTCTGGGCGGCGAGCGCCGGGTCGGTGTGGAACGGCTGCGGGTCGAAGCGCCGGCCGAACTCCAGCACCTCCTCCGTCGTGACGGTGACGGTGCCCAGTTCGTGGACGTCGCCGGTCCGGAAGTCCTCGAAGTAGCGCATCACGCAACCCCCTTGACGGAGAGGAGTGTTTCTCTGGCGTGAACCAATCTACGAATCAGCCGATTATTTTGTCAACCCAAAAGAAGACCGCAGTGCCTGTTCTATGTCCTGCCAGAGGTCCTCCGGGTCCTCGATGCCGACGGACATCCGGACGAGGCCGGGGCCGATACCGGCGTGCGCCAACGCCCCTTCGTCCAGCTCCCGGTGGGACGTGCTGGCGGGGTGCGTGACCAGCGTCTCCACCCCGCCCAGCGACAGCGCGAGCCGCGCCAGCCGCACCCCTTCGACGAAGGCGCGGCCCGCCTCGCGGCCGCCGTGCAGGTCGAAGGAGAGCAGCCCGCCGCCGCCGGAGAGCACCTTGCGGGCCGTCGCGTACGAGGGGTGCGTTCCCAGCCACGGCCAGTGGACGGCCGCCACCGCGGGGTGGGCCGCCAGCCGCTGCGCCAGCAGGCCCGCGTTGGCGCAGTGCTCGCGCATCCGCAGCGGCAGCGTGGCGATCCCGCGCAGCGTCAGCCAGACCGCGAACGGGTCGGCGCTGGCGCCCAGTTCGACCGTGCGCGGCCACACCTCCCGGCGCAGGGCGTCGTCCGCGAAGACGGCCGCGCCGCCCAGGACGTCGGAGTGCCCGGCGAGGTACTTGGTGGTGGAGTGGAGCACGATGTCGGCGCCGTGCTCGATCGGGCGGCACAGGACGGGCGAGGCCAGGGAGTTGTCCACGGCGCTGGTCACACCGAGGCGCCGGGCCGCCGCCAGCAGGCCGGGCAGGTCGGGGACCTGGCCGGTGGGGTTGGCGATGGTCTCCAGGACCAGCAGCCGGGTGCGCGGCCCGGCGAGCGCCTCGAACTCGCGGACGTCGTCACCGCCGATGTGGTCGACGCGCACCCCGTAGCGCTCCTTCAGGTCGCTCAGCGCCGCGTACGTCCCCCCGTACAGGCAGCGCTGCGCGATCACCTGGTCGCCGGGGCGCAGCAGGGCGAGCAGGACCCCGCTGATGGCCCCCATCCCGGAGGCGAAGGCGATGGCCGAGGCCCCGCCCTCCAGTCCGGCGAGGGTGCGCTCCAGGGCGCGCACGGTGGGGTTGCCCCGGCGGCTGTAGACGTAGTCGCCGTCGGGGCCGGCCATGGCCCGCGCCAGGTCGTCGGCGGAGTCGAAGGCGAAGGCCGAGGACTGGACGAGCGGTACGGACAGCGGCCGGCTCGCGGGGACTTCGAGCTCGTGGGCCACGTGCACCGCGCGGGTGCGGATGTCCTTCATCGGGGGTCTCCCTTTCGTTCGGGTACGGGGTGACGGGTCCGGGTACGGGGCCGGGGTAGGGAAAAGGGGTCGCCCGACGTCCGGGGGCGGACGTCGGGCGACCCCTTGGGTGAGTGCGGGCGGTCCCGTACGTCACACCCCCGCCGTCTCGCTGCGCGACGCCGGGGCGTCGGCGGCGGGAGCGGCGGCCGGGGCGGCGGACCCGTCGCCCTTCATCACGAGCAGGGTGATCACCGCGCCGGCGGCGGCGATGACCGCGGCGCCGATGAAGGCGGCGCTGAACCCGTCGGTGAGGGCGGGCAGGTTGCCCAGCTCACCGGCGCCCTGCGTGGTGGCGAGCGCGGTCAGCGCGGCCAGGCCGAGGGCGGAACCCACGTTGTAGGTGGTGTTGACGATGCCGGACGCGAGGCCGGCCTGCTCCTGCGGGGCGCCGGACATCGCGGCGATCATCGCCGGGATGTAGGCGAGCGCCATGCCGAGCGCGGCGACGAGCGAGGCGGGCAGGACGTCGACGAGGAAGGTGCCGGTCGGCTCGACGGCGGCCAGCCAGACCAGCCCGGCGGCGAGGGCGAGCAGACCGGTGACGATCAGCGGCTTGGCCCCGAAGCGGCCCATGAGGCGGGCGGTGATGGCCGTCATGAAGATCATCAGCAGCACCGTCATGGGGAGCAGCGCCGCGCCGGAGGCGAAGGCGCCGTAGTTCAGCACCTGCTGGAGGTACAGGTTGAGGAAGTACCACATCGGGATCCAGGCGGCGCCCAGCAGCGTCATCGCGAGGTTGGCCGAGCCCAGGCGCGGGATCCGCCACACGCTGAGCGGCATGAGCGGCTCGCGGACGGTCCGCTGGACCACGAAGAAGAGGGCGAGCAGGACGGCCGCGCCGATCAGCTCCAGCACGGTGGCGGTGGCGCCCCAGCCGACCTCGGGGGCCCGGACGACGGCGAACACGGCGAGCGCGAGCCCGGCGGTGACGGCGACTGCCCCGAGGACGTCGACGGAACCGCGGCGGGCCTGGACGGCCGGCAGCAGCCTGGTCGCGGCGAGGGTCGCGACGCCGATCGGGACGTAGATGATGAAGACCCACGGCCAGCTCACCCATTCGGTGAACACACCGCCGAGGAACACGCCCGCCGTACCGCCGGCGGGGGCGGCGGCGCCGTAGAGGGCCATCGCCCTGCCGAGCTCCTTGGGGTCGTGCCCGAAGAGCATCATCAGCAGCGTCATGGCCGAGGGCGCGATCAGCGCGCCGCCGACTCCCTGGACGGCCCGGCCGGCGATCTCCACCGAGGCGCTCTGCGCGGCGGCCGCGAGCACCGAACCCACGATCATCACCACCCAGCCGGTGGCGAAGATCCTGCGGGCCCCGAACAGGTCGGAGAGCCGCCCGCCGAGCAGCAGTAACCCGCCGAAGACGATGACGTAGGCGTTGAAGACCCACTGGAGCTCGCCCTGGGAGAAGCCCAGGTCCTTCTGCATCTCGGGGAGCGCGACCCCGATGATCGAGGTGTCCATGATGACCATGAACTGAGCGGCGGCAAGCACGCCAAGTGCCCACCAGCGCCGGGGATTGACGGTTGACATTGCCCTGACCCTCCTCTGCCGTATACCCCTGGGGGGTACCTTCGCGTAGCAACGTAGCATACCCATGGGGGGTATGTAAGAGCGGTGTCGGAACGCGGGCGGAGACGCCTCGGGCCCCGCCCCGGCCGAAGCCGGGACGGGGCCCGAGGGCGGTGTGCCGCGTGTACCGCGGGGTGCCGCGGGGTGCCGCGGGGTGCTAGCGGGCCGTCAGGGTCGCGGCCACCGCCGCGGGGACGGGGGCCAGGCCCGCCGGGCGGCTGGTGAAACCGCCCCTGCCCTGGGTGCGGCCGCGCAGCCGGGACGCGTACCCGAACAGCTCGGCCAGCGGCACCGTCGCCGTGACCACCGTGGTCCCGGCCTGCCCGGCCGAGCCCGTGACCCGGCCGCGGCGGGCGGCGAGGTCCCCGAGGACCGCACCGACACCGTCGTCCGGAACGGTCACCGTGACCTCCGCGACCGGCTCCAGCAGCTCCAGCCCGCAGGCGCGCAGGGCGTGGCGCAGCGCGAACCGGCCCGCCGCGCGGAACGCCATCTCCGAGGAGTCCTTGGAGTGGGTCGCCCCGTCGGTCAGGACCACCCGCAGACCCGTCACCGGATGCCCGCCGAGCGGACCTTCGGCGAGGGCGTCACGGCAGCCCGCCTCCACGGCCCGCGCGTACTCCTGCGGCACCCGGCCGCCCGTGACCGCCGAGCGGAACTCGAAACCGGGCTCCTCCAGCGGCTCCACGTTGAGCACGACGTGTGCGAACTGGCCCGCGCCGCCGTCCTGTTTGACGTGCCGGTACACGAAACCGGTCACCCCGCCCACGACGGTCTCCCGGTAGGAGACCCGGGGCCGGCCCACGACGACCTCCACCCCGTGGAGACGGCGCACCTTCTCCACCGCGACCTCCAGATGCAGCTCGCCCAGCCCCGACAGCACGGTCTGCCCGGTCTCCGCGTCGGTCCGCACCACCAGGGAGGGGTCCTCCTCGGCGAGCCGGGCCAGCGCGGAGGCCAGCCGCCCGGTGTCGGTACCCCGGCCCGCCTCGACCGCGACCGACACCACCGGATCCGCCACCACGGGCGGTTCCAGCAGCAGGGGAGCCTCCGGCGCGCACAGGCTCGTCCCCGCCCGCGCCGACTTCAGCCCGACGACGGCGACGATGTCACCGGCCACCGCCTCCTCCCGTTCCTCGTGCCGGTCGGCCTGCACCCGCAGGATCCGCCCGACGCGTTCCGTCCGGCCCGTGGCCGGATCCAGCACGGAGTCCCCCTTGCGCAGGGTGCCCGCGTAGACCCGCAGGTAGGTGAGCCGGCCGGTCGCCGTCGCCGTCACCTTGAAGGCGAGCGCGGCCAGCGGCTCCGCCGGGTCGGCGGCCCGCTCCCGCACCGGCGGCATGTCACCGGGTGCGGGCAGGTACGCCACCACGGCGTCGAGCAGCGGCTCGATGCCCCGGTTGCGGTACGCCGAACCGCACAGCACGACCACCCCGTCCCCGGCGAGGGTCAGCTCGCGCAGGGCACGGACCAGCGTCCCCTCGCTCAGCCCGTCGCCGGCACAGAACTCCTCCAGGGCCTCCGCGTGGAGTTCGGCCACCGTCTCCTCCAGCAGCCTGCGCCGGCGCCCGGCCTCCTCCAGCAGCGGCCCGGGGACCGGCAGCGTCTCGTACGAGGTGTCGCCCGCGTTCCAGAGCAGCGCGCGCATCCGCAGCAGGTCGACGACGCCGGTGAAGCCGTCCTCCCGTCCGACGGGCAGCTGCACGACCAGGGGCACGGCGCCGAGCCGCGCCCGGATGGAGGCGACGGCCTCGTCGAGGTCGGCGCCCGCCCGGTCCAGCTTGTTGACGAACGCGATCCTCGGGACGCCGTGCCGGTCGGCCTGCCGCCACACGGACTCGCTCTGCGGCTCGACGCCGGCGACGGCGTCGAAGACCGCGACCGCCCCGTCGAGGACCCGCAGGGAGCGCTCGACCTCGTCGGCGAAGTCCACGTGCCCCGGCGTGTCGATCAGGTTGACCCGGTGCCCGTCCCAGGCGCAGCTCACGGCCGCCGCGAAGATGGTGATGCCGCGGTCGCGTTCCTGGGGGTCGTAGTCGGTGACGGTGGTGCCGTCGTGGACCTCGCCCCGCTTGTGGATGGCGCCGGTGGCGAAGAGGATCCGCTCGGTGACGGTGGTCTTGCCGGCGTCGACGTGGGCGAGGATGCCGAGGTTGCGTACGGCGGCGGTGCTGGTGCTGGTGTGACGGTGGTCGGTGCGCATGGCCCGGGCCTTTCGGTGCCTGGGGTGGGAAGAGGGCGGCGCGATTCCCGGGACGCCGGTCCACCCCGCGGCAGGGCCGGCGGGGTTTCGCGTTCAGGGGTGCGTCACGGGCGTACGGTGACAGCCGCGCGGCTGTTACCGCGCGCTGCGGGACACCGGGATCACGTCGTACCGGCAGGGGGGAACGACGGCGGCGGTGCGGTTCGTACGCATGGCCCGGTTCCCCTTCTCTTCGCTCGGCATCGGCAGGCACCGCCCTGGCGGCGGCGCGCACCGCGACTGTAGGCGGCGCGGTCCGGCCGGGGCACCTGGTTTTCAGGCGAGCAGCCGCTCCCGCAGCCGGGCCGTGGTCCCGGCGGTGATGCCGACGGCCTCGGCGAGGTACCCGGACGGGGACCCGTATCGGCTGGTCAGGTCGGCGAGGACGAGCTCCATGACGGTGGCCGGGGCTCGGCCGTACGAGGGCCAGCGCATGGTGCGGCCCGGGTGGGCGGCGTGCCAGTCGGCGGTGAGGCGCTCGGTGGCGAGCTCGGTGAGGGCGAAGTCGGCCAGGATCTCCTCCTCGGACACGTCGAGCAGGGTCAGGACCAGGGCGGCGATCAGGCCGGTGCGGTCCTTGCCGGAGGTGCAGTGGAACACGGCGGGGCCGGGGCCGTCGGCGATGAGCTCGATGGCGCGCCGGATCTCGTCCACCCCGTCCTCGGCCACCTCCGCGAAGCGGTCGGCGAGGTAGCGCCAGGGGTCGAGGTCCGGGTCGATCTCGGCCTGGTCGTAGGGGCGGTGCTCGATGCTGAGGTTGGCGTACGCGAACCGCTCCGCTTCCGGTATCCGGCCCTTGGCCTCGATCTCCCAGGGGTAGCGCAGGTCGATCACGGTCCGCACGCCGAGCCCGAGGAACCGGTCCCAGTCGGCGCCGCCCAGCTTGCCGAGGGAATCGGCCCGGTAGAGGCTCCCCCATACGACGGTCCGGCCGTCGGCGGAGCGGTAGCCGCCCATGTCGCGGAAGTTGTGGAGGCGCTCGAAGGGGACGTGGCGGCGGTCGTCGTGCGTCAACTGTGGCTCCTGGGCAGGTGATCGGCGCTGATACGGCCAGGATGCCTCAGTCGTCGCCGTGCTCCGGGCGGTCGCGGGAGGTGATCTCCCCCACCACGTCCGCCTCGGTCACGGTCCAGTTGCCGGGGAGTTGGAACGGCTCGGGGAGCGTGACCTCGGTCAACGAGACCGGCCCGTGGAAGACGGCATCGGTGAGCGTGAGAGCGGCCCGGAAATCGCTGAACCAGAAGATGACGGAACCGTCGAAGACGGACCCGCCGAAGTCGGCGTCGCCCTTGAACTCGGCCTGCTCGAAACGTACCGGGCCCTGGAACCGGGCGCGTACGAAGCCGGCACTTCCCGTTTCCACCTTCGAGTCGACCCACTGGAACATGCCCTCGGCGACGGCGTCGTCGAAGGACACCCCTTCTGTGCACGTGGTGCTCTTGACCAGGACCGGGCCGCGGAAGAGAGCCTTCTCGAAGCTCGCCCGGCCCCCGAACCGACTCGTGTCGAAGGCCGCCAGGCCCTGGAAGACGGCATGACCGAAGGACGCCGGTCCCTCGAAGCGGGTGTCGCGGAAGACCGCCTCGCCCTCACAGACGATGGACTCGAAGTCCGACGTGCTCGCGAAGCGGCTGCCGACCGCGGAGAGCGGACCCTCGCACACGACGCGCGCGAAGGACACCGGCTCCAGGAAGACGGATTCCCCGAGCGCCATCGGGCCCTGGAAAGTCGCCCTGCCGAAGTCCGCCCGCCCCTCCACCGTCATCCCGTCCAGCACCGCGCCCTCCTCCATGACGGCGCGGTGGAAGGAGACCCTGCCGCGCCAGGTGACCGCCGCGAACCGCGCCACCTTGAGGAACACGGCACGGTCGAAGACGGCCGCCGCCGCGAAGGTGGCCCGGTCGAAGACCGCCGACTGCTCGAAGACGGCCCGGTCGAACACCGTGTCCCCGCCGAAGGCCGCCCCCGCGAAACGAGCGCCGCCGCTGAACACCGCGCGGGTGAAGTCGGCATCGCGGGTGAAGACGGGCTCCACTTCCGCCCAGGCGTCCTTGAAGGTCGCCCGCGCGAAGGCCGCCGAGCCCAGCCGGATCCGCCCCGTCCGCGCATCCCGTACCGCGTCGAACACCCGCCCCAGCAGGCCGCCTTCGAAGGTGGTCCCCCGGAAGTCGACGGAGGAGCCGGGCCGCAGGGTCCGCAGATGGGCGTCCTGCTCCCGGCGCGACAGGTGGGCCAGGCAGTGGCGGTGACCCGGCAGCCGGACACCGGTGCACTCCGGCGGGGTCCCGCTGGAGTCCGGGAAGGTGCAGCGGGGCCAGACGGACTCCTCCCGGCGGTACATCTCCGCGTCCGCCAGCAGCTCCGCCAGCCGGCCGGGGGCTCCGGTGACGAGCCACCCGCCGGTGTCCTCCCCCAGCGGCGTGAGGCCGCGCAGGGCGAGCGGGCCGAGCAGCTCGCGGAGCTCCTCGTACAGCGAGCGGGAGAGGGCGACGGTGAGACGCTGCTTGTTGCCCGGCCCCCCGGTCCTCAGCCGCTCCGTGATCACGGGGTTGTCGAGGATCCGTGCGGGATCCTCGGCCGGGTCCCTGGAATCCCCCGCCACCAGTGCCACGGCGAGCGGCGGCTGGCGCCCTTCCGGCCGCGCTTCGGAGAGGCGGGCCACGGCCCGGGGCAACGCCGTCAGCAGCAGCCCCGCCCCGCTGTAGGCGCCCGGCTCGGACAGTGAGATCCGTACGACCTCCGCGTCCGGCACGCCCCCCGGCCGCCCGGCGATCCCGGCATCCGCCAGCTCCCGCAGCAGGGTCGCGGCCAGTTCCGCACGCAGGCGGCTGCCGCGCCGGTTCGCACCCTCCCCGGCCCGCACGGCCACGGTCACCCCCGTCCCGGGCCCCCGGGCGCCCAGCGCGGCCCGGAAGCCGTCCTGGGCGAGCAGGGCCCCGGCCGTGAGGAAGACCATCCGGTCGGGCCGGACGGTGTGGACGACACCGACCAGCCTCCCGTCGCGGGAGACCGGGGAGCCCCGGAACTGGTGCCAGTCCCCCAGGTCGACGGGGAACCGGAGCAGCTCCCCGTTGCGGGCACCGGCCGAGAGGAGCACGTGGCCGAAGAAGGAACGCCGGGCCTGATCCTCCCCGAAGCCGTCGACGACGGCCTCCGCCTCCGCGCCCTGGTCCTCCGGCGCCTCCCAGCCCGGAGGGACGAACCGTCGCGGGTCCGCCAGGTCCGTCTCGCCCTCCAGCAGCAGCACCCGCGGGCTCGCCTCGTCCCACCACACGGGCCGGCAGGCGACTTCCCTGCCGTCCGCCGCCCGCACCCAGGCGACCGCGTCCCGGGGCTGCTCCACGTCGCCGACCGTCAGCACCAGCCGGGGGGCCAGCAGGGTGCCCACCTCGCGCGGCTCCGCCAGCGGCTCGAAGCGCACCTGGACGACCGCGTCCCGCACCCCGCGCCGTTCGGGCAGCCGGACCTCGAACGGCCGTTGTCGGGGCGGCCGTTCCGCGAACGGCAGGGCCCCCTCCGGGACCCGGCGGCGGCCCTCCTCCCCCGTCGTGACCCGGGTCGCGGAGAAGTCGGGGCCGGTGCCCCGGTGGCGGTACATGAACTCCCAGACCCGGCGGCGCACGAGTTCCCGTACGGCGGCGACGTCCCCGCGCAGCTGGGAGCCGAGCAGCACCTCCCGCACCCCCGGCAGGAACTCGAACTCGGCCTCCTCCGGCCGCTGCCGCCCCTCCCAGGGGGCGAAGAGCCCCCCGAGGGCCACCTCCGCCAGGTGCCCGTGCTCGGAGTCCCGCAGCAGGGAGCGCCGCACGAGGGTCATCACGGGCAGTGTGAGCGGTACGGCGGCCAGGTGGGCGGCGAGCTGCTGGGCGGTCGGGGAGGCGCTCGCCCGGAACCGCTCCACCGCCTCCAGCGCGGTGGTGTCCCGGCGCGGCGGGGCCGCACCGGGCGCCGGGGCGGCGTCCAGGCGCAGGCAGGCGAGGCGGCGCCAGCGCCCGTCCCCGGACACCGTCCGCACGAGCCGGGCCAGGCTGCCGGACGCGAGCCCCACCACCGGGACCACGGGCCCGCCGCCCCGCGCCCGCCGGGCGGCGGGCGCCCGCTGCCAGGAACGGGTGGCGGCGGCGGGCCGGTCGGAGCGGACGGCGAAGGGCACGGGCCGCACCGCGCCCCGGGTCCACAGCCGTTCGGGCAGTACGTTCAGCACGGCCACGGCGTTGTGGGCGCTCCAGTGCCGCAGGACGCGCAGCAGCGGGGCCTCCTGCCAGCCCCCGGCGACGGTGTCGGAGACGAGGAGGATCAGCCGCCGTCCGGCGGGGTCGGCGAGTTCCAGCGGGTTGCGGGGCGGGCCGCCGCGGCCCCGGGTGAGCATCGGGGTGCCGCCGGCGGCGGTGCCGGTGAGCTGCCAGGTGCGGACGTCGCGGAAGACGCCGCTGCGGGTGAAAACCCCGCACAGTTCGGCCACCAGGTCGCTCCACAGGAGCATCGAGGGGTGGGTGTCGACGACGAGGGCCAGGTCGAGCCAGCGGCTTTCGGCGGGGCGCAGGACGGGGGTGGGGACCATCGCCTCGATGCTGCGTTCCACGGTGAGCTGTTCGTCCAGCTCCTCCCCCGGCCCGCCGATGGAGCGGCGCCCCACGGGGCGCAGCGAGCGCATCAGGGCGAGGGGGTCGTCGAGGGAGGCGGTGCGGGGCAGCCGCAGCGGTACGCCGCGCCGTGCGCCGGTGCCGGCGGGGTCGGGTGCGGGGGGCGGCTCCGGCCGGGCGCGGCCGGCGGGGAACAGCTGGACGGCCCCTTCCGCGGCCGGGCCGGGCCGGCCGGCTGCGGGGTCGTCGTGGCGCGGTGACGGCTGCGGGGCCTCATCCGGGCCGTCCTGGCCGGGCGGCGGCGCGTCCCCGTCCCGGGACGCGGCGGCGGCCGGGTCCACGCGGGCGGCCAGCCAGAGGATGTCGGCGATCTCCTCGGGGCCGACGGCGGTGCGGGGTCCGGCACCGTCCTCGGCGCCTTCGGCGAAGGCGCCGAGCAGCCTCTCGATCACGCCGCGGGCCCGGTCAGGTGCTGCATGACGGTGGCGAGGAAGCGGTCGCGGTCGGCGGGCGCCGACCAGGCTCCGGCCAGGCGCAGCTGGATGGCGTTCAGCAGCTGGTCGGTGGCCAGGTCGCCGTCCTCGGCGCGTTCGAGGAAGCTGCGTACGAGGTCCTGGTACTCGGCGGCGTCCGCGCCGGTGATGTCGACGCCGAGCCGTCCGCGCACGATGCGGGCGAGTTTCTCGGGTCCGGGTGCGTCCAGGTGGAGGCGGACGCAGCGGCGCAGGAAGGCGGGCGGGAAGTCGCGTTCGCCGTTGCTGGTGAGGACGACCACGGGGAAGTAGCTGCACTGCACACGGCCCTGGGTGACGGCCACCCCGGCGTCCGGGTCGTCGTCGGTGCCGATGGCGACGGTGGGCTCCTCCTTGGCGAGGCGGGCCAGTTCGGGGATGACGAAACCGCCGTCCTCGAAGACGGTGAGGAGGTCGCCGGGCAGGTCGATGTCGCTCTTGTCGATCTCGTCGATGAGCAGCACGCGCGGCCGGCTCTGCGGGAGGAGGGCGGTGCCGAGCGGGCCCAGGCGCAGGTAGCGGGCGATGGAGGGGGCCGCGGCCGGTCCTTCGGCGGCCTGGGGGACGCGGGCGGCGGGGACGCGGACCTGCTCCAGTCCGGCCTCCTGGAGCCGGCCGATCGCGTCGTAGAGGTAGAGGCCGTCGCGGAGCACCGTGCGGCTGGTGATCGGCCAGTGCAGTACGGGGCCCAGGGCCAGGTCCGCGGCGATGCTGTAGGCGAGGGTGGACTTCCCGACGCCGGGCTTGCCGGTGATCAGCAGCGGCCGGCGCAGGTGCAGGGCGGTGTTGACCACGTCCTTCTCCGGCTCGTCCGGGACGTACCCCTCGCCGCGCCTGCGGGTGCGCTCCCAGGCCTCGCCGGAGCAGCCGGGCGGCCCGTAGGCCGGGTCGGGTACGCCGGTGAAGTCCCGCCAGGGCGGCGGCGTTCCGGCTTCCAGCCGGGTGCGGCGCTCCTCGCCGGGGCCGACGCCCCGGTACAGCCACCAGTCCTTCGCCACTGCCTGTGCCTCCATCGTCTGCTCGCGGGTGGTGCGTTCGGGTCGGGGCCCGTGGCGGGCCGGTTCTCGGGCGGTCGTGGGCGGTGGGGTCAGGTGGCCAGGGAGCGGAGGGCGACCGTGTCGTCGGGATCGTCCCACAGCAACACCAGCCGGTCTTCCCCTCCGGGGCCTCGGGCGGCGGCCGCCCGGCGCACTTCGCGCACGCGGGCGGGCAGTCCGAACACCGAGGGCGCCCCCGGCCCGGCGTCGGGGGCGAGCAGCGCGGGCAGTCCCCCGGCCGGAGTTCCGCCGCCGCGCCGCCACACCGCGACGGGCACGCCGCCTTCGAGGACGGCATCCAGCAGGGCGGCCGTACGGTTGCCGGAGACGTGCCCGAGGACGCAGGCCGGCGCGGCCCGCGCCCCCAGCCGCAGCCCGAGGGCGTCGGTGACGTCCGCGTCCTCGACCAGCCCTACGGCGTCGGGGTGGCGGCCGTCGTGGACGTGGAGCCAGCGCCATTTGCCCAGCCATTCGGTGCGGGTGTCCTCGCGTTCCTGCGGGCAGCGCACCAGCACCTCGTGGACCGTCCCGAGCGGGCGGGTCCGGCCGCCCGGTCCGCGCGGGACGGGCCACTGGTCGAAGTCCGTCTCCAGCAGTTCGTACGGGACGTGGAACTCGATCCGCCCGATGCCGCCGTACGGCTGCCCGGCTCCCGAGGCGCCCTCGGCGAGGCGGCGTACGAGTTCGGCGCGCACGTCGGCCGGCTGGACGGGTCTGCCCTCCGACTCCCATACCTGCTCGGTCCGTTCGCCGCGCAGCCACATCCGGGCCAGCAGGCCGTCCTCGCCGCCGGGCGGGGACTCCAGGCGCACGTGCAGGGTGGCCCGGCGGGCGGGGGCGGGCGGCGGGCGCAGGGCGGGCAGCGCGAGCCGCTCACGGGTGGCGCGCACCCAGCGGGCGAGGGCCGCCGCCCACTCGGGGTCGCCCGGTCCGCCGCCGGGTCCGCCGCCGGGGCGGGCGGCCCGGTCGGCGAGGAAGTGCACGAAGGGCACCGCGAGCGGCATGCCGGTCCGGCCGCCCTGCCGCTCGTCGAGGTCCGCGACCACGTCGAGGAGGGTGTCGGCGGGCAGCCCGCCGTCGACGGGGGTGGTGCAGCCGGCCGCCTTGAAGGCCCAGGCGTAGGCCTCGTACGCGCAGCGCGGCAGGTCGCGGCCCTCGAAGAGCTCGCCGAGGCCGTCCCATCCCGCCTGGTCGAGGCGGGGCGCGCCGGGCAGGGACGGCCCGGGCAGGCCGTCGTCCAGGAAGGAGTTGGCGTCCCAGTCGCGGTCGACGAGGAACTGCGGCAGCTGCCAGCCCTCGCCGCGTTCGCGCAGCCCCCGGAAGGCCAGGTGGATGCTGCGGGCGGCGGCGGGCAGGACGGCGGCGCCCTCCCCCACGGTCCGGTCCCCGAGCTCGCCGAGCAGGGCCTCGGTGAAGCGGCCCGCGCCCCGTTCGGCGTCGTTCTGCGCGGCCTCCCCCTCGCGGGAGGCGTACAGCCGGAACTGCCGCCGCCCGGGGACGGTGTGGCCGCCGCCGTAGTCGGCGCTCCCGAAGTTCCAGCGGCTGTCGCGGGGCGCGTCGACGCGGCAGGCGTCCACCAGCGCGGCCTGGAGGGGGAACCGCCGGTGCTTGACCAGGTCGGTGCGCCACCAGCGCAGCGCGGAGTCGAGGTTGAGGTGGCGGATGTGGCCGGGGCGGGCGTCCGCGCAGGGCAGCATCAGCTCCCGGTCGCCCCCGAGGTAGCCGTGGCCCGCCCAGAAGATCCACAGGAAGTCCCCGTCGCATTCGGGGAGTTCGTCGAGCAGGGCGGTGCGGGCGTTCGCCTCGGTCGCGGGCCGGTACGCGGACCGCAGCGCGGCCAGGCCCTCGGACGCGGACCAGTCGAGGGTGTCGGGGTCGTCGAGCGGGGACAGCAGCAGCCGGACGTTCGCGGCGGGCACCTCGCCGGGCCCGGTCAGCCACCGGGCGAAGCGCAGGGCGTCGCGGGCGGGTCCGCGCAGGTTCCAGTGGTGGCTGATCTCGTACCGCTCGACCCCCGCGACGAGCGCGAAGGTGCGCCGGGGGTTCACGTCGGGGTGCGGCCGGCCGAGGGCCGTCACCCGATCCCCGCTTCGGTCACCGCCCGTTCGATGCGCTCGTAGAGGGACTTCTGTTTCCAGTAGGCGCTGTGGCTGGCGGGGAAGGGCTGACGGCTGCTGATCTCGTGGTCGCTGACACGGGGATCGCCGGGGAAGACGGGTCCGGCGAGGTAGGACAGCACGTCCTGGCGGTCGTACACGTTGAGCCAGCGCGGGAAGCCGTACGGGAGCCGGCTGCCGGGGGCGAGGGCGGTGAGCGCGCCGAGTTCGTAGAGGTACGGGGCCTGCGAGCCGACGGTGACGAGCAGTTCGGCGCCGGGCACGGGTCCGCCGTCGGCGGCGGCCAGCGCGAGCAGGTCCACCAGGGCGATGCCGCCGAGGCTGTGGCCGATCAGTACGGTCGGGCCCGGCCGGGCGGTGATCCGCTCGTGCAGGTACGCGCGCAGGCCGGCGCCCCTGGCCTGGTAGCGCAGGATGTCGCCGAGCGCGGGGGCGGCGCCGGCGGTGAGGGAGCCGCGCCAGGCGTTGAGCAGGGGCTGCGTGGTGACCCGCATCGCGAGCCGGCCGAGGACGGCTGCGGCCCGGGCCCCGGGGACGCGGGCGCCGCCGCCGAGGCGGGTGGTGAGGAGCTCGACGAGCCGGTCCCGTTCGGCGGCGGTGCAGTCGGCGTCGGCACCGGCCCCGGCGAGGGCCGCGGCGGTGACGGCCCGGGCGAGGGCGGTGGCCAGCTCGCGGGCCTGCGGTTCGGCGGTGGCGCGGGCGCCCGCCCGGGCCGCCTCGGCGGAGCCGGCGGTGGCCTCCAGCGCGGGCCGGAACCCGGCCGCGAGGCCGGTGCCGTCCAGCAGGGCGCGCAGCTCGTCGGGGCCGTCGCCGGGGCCCCCGGGGGTTTCGGCGAGCCGGTGCAGGAGCTCCAGCACCCGTTCCCCGGCGGGCCGCAAGCCGGGCATCGCGAAGGGGTCGTCCTCCTCGCCCTCCCCCTGCCCGGCCCAGCCGGCCTCGGCCGGCACGCGCAGCTCGCACAGCGGGTCGGCCAGCAGCAGCCCCCACTCGGCGGCCTCCTCGCCCCCGTCGGCGCCTTCCGGCGCCCCGGGTACGGAGCGTCCGCCGGCGCTCAGCTCCGCGCCGAACCGCTCGCCCCAGAAGCAGGAGTCGACCTCCGCGGCGGGAAACCGTTCCCCGAGCCGCTGCCGCACCAGCCCGAACAGCGCGTCGTGCCGCTCCCGCCGCACCCCCGTACCGTGAACGAACAGAAACCGCATGACCGCACCGCCCCCTCGTCGCTCTCCCCCGCCCGGCACGATAGCGCCGAGCACGCGACGCGGCGTACTGAATGGCCGGTTCGCCCGCCCGCCGGAACGGGCCCCACGGCCAAGGCCGTCACCGGGCCTGCACACTGGGCGGCCTGGGCCGTGTGCGTCGGGCACGGGGCCGGAGGACTTGACGGAGCGCGTGGGTGGATCTCAACTCGGTGGTCATCGCGGTGGCGGGCGTCGCAGGAACGCTGGGAGGCTCGCTGCTGACCCAGCGGGGATCCGAACGGGCCAAGCGCCGGGAGATGGAACTCGCGCGCGCCCAGGAGGAGATCCGCGAGAGCCGCTCGCTCCGGCGCATCTGCTACGCGGAACTCAACCGGGACTCACGGCAGTTCGTCACCGCGCTCAACCGCCACCTGCACGTCATGAGGGAGCGTGCCGTCGAGGACGCCGACCGGGACGCGCTCGACGAGGCGAAGAGCGCGCACCGCGACCGCTACTCCGAGGCGCAGATGATCGCCCCGGACGCGGTGCTGGTGACGGCGAGCGCCGTCAACCACGCCCTGAACCAGGTCTATGGCCAGGTCAAGCGCCTGGAACGGGACGCCCCCGAACCGGGCGAGACGATGGAGGCGGCGGCCCGCGCCCAGTACGCGATCTGGGACCTGCTGAAGGCCATGCGGACCGCCATGCGCCGCGACCTCGGCGTCTCGGACACGACCGACGACTGACGACCGGGGACGGGGGACCTCAGAGTTTGCGCGCGAAGAGCAGGCCGTCCGCTACCGGGAGGAGGACCGACTCCACCCGGTCGTCGGCGCGGACGTGGGCGTTGAACTCGCGGACGGCCAGCCCGTTGCCCTGCGCGGCGGGGTCCGCCGCGGCGCCGCCGAAGAGGGCGTTGTCGGCGAGGAGCAGTCCGCCCGGGCGTACGCGGGGCACCAGTTCGTCCCAGTAGGCCCGGTAGCCGTCCTTGTTCGCGTCCAGGAAGACCAGGTCGACGACCGGTTCGGCCGGCAGGGCGCGCAGGGTGTCCAGGGCGGGCGCGAGCTTCAGCTCGATCCGGTCGGCGAGCCCGGCCTCCTTCCAGGCCTCCTCCGCGATCGCGGTCCACTCCGCCGACACGTCGCAGGTGAGGACCCGTCCGCCGGGGAGCAGGCCGGCGGCGAGGGCGAGGGTGGAGTAGCCGGTGAAGGTGCCGACCTCCACGATCCGGCGGGCTCCGGTCAGCTTCGCGAGGAGGGTGAGCAGGACGCCCTGCTCGTGCGGGATCTGCATCACCGCCCGGTCGCCGAGGGCGCGGGTGCGCTCGACGAGCCGCCGCTGCACCTCGCTCTGCGGCTCGGCCTGGGCGAGCAGGTAGGCATACACCTCGGGGGTGAGGGGGACCGTCTTCACTTCTTCGGGCTGCCGGTTCACGGTGTACGTCCTCTCGGGGTCACTGGGGCGGGGCGATCTGCGCGGGCAGGGGCTTGCCGAGGGGGTCGCGCGGGATCCGGTCCACGAGGCGTACGAGGCGGGGTTCGGCTCCGAGGCCGCGGGCGGCGGCCCGTACGCCGTCCGCCGTCAGGGGGCCGCCTCCGGCCACGAGCACGTCGTACGCCTCCCCGTGCGGCGGGCCGGCGGGGCCGGCGACGCGTACGCAGGCCACGTCCGCGCCGGGGAGCGCGGCGCGGAGCCGGGCGGCGATGGCGCCCAGGTCGTACCGGACGCCGTTGATCCGTACCAGTTGGGAGCGGCGGCCGATGCGCAGGAACAGCCGGTCGCCGAGGCGGCGGACCACGTCGTCCATCTCGTGCCGGTCGGGCCGGCTGCCGTCGGGGAGCGCCGACAGCCGCGGCCCGGTGACGGTGAGCGGGCCCTCCGCGCCGGTGCGGGGCGCGGCGAAGGCGACGTCGTCGAGCAGTGTCCAGGGCCCGGCCGGGTCCCAGCCGGTGCGGTGCGCGACGGACCCGGTCTCGGTGGAGCCGAGCAGCTCGATCAGCACGGCGCGGGCGTCGGCTTCGAACCTGCGTGCCTCCGGCGGGAGTTCGGCGGAGCCGTGCAGGAAGGTGAGCTGCTCGAAGGAGGCGGCCCAGCGGGGGTAGCGGGCCAGGGCCCGGAAGGCGGAGGGGATGGCGACGACGGCGATCCGCCGGGCCGGGACGGCCGGCGGCGGGCAGTCGCCGGCGGGCCAGAACCACACGGGCAGCCCGGTCACGGCGGGGAGCAGCACGGTCGCGGCGGCTCCGTAGGCGTGCCGGGGCGGGGCGAAGCTGACGATCGCCTCGGGCGCGTACGGGGCGAGCAGGCGGGCGGTCTGCTCGGCGTCGGCGCGCAGCCGGGCACCGGTGAAGATCCGCCGTACGGGGTCGCCGGTGGCGGCGTCGGAGGCCTGGAACTCGTACGCCCGGCCGGCGAGCCGCTCCCGCGCCCGGGCGGCTTCGGGAGGCGTGAGCCGGTCCCACGGCAGGTGCCACGGCCCCGGCGGCCCGTCGGGGGCGGCGGCGCCGATGCCGGGGCGCTCCCAGGGTGCGTCGAGGGGCAGTGCGGGGTACGGCGGTTCGAGGGACATGTGCTCGTCTCCCCCTGTGCGTTCGGGTTCCGGTACGGGGCGGACCGGCGCCCCGGGAGCCCTCAGGGGCACAACGACTCCACCCCCTCCCGGGTCACGGCCGCAGGGAACCCTTCCGCGACGGGGCCCGCCGGGGCCGCCCGCGCCCGCGGGCGGCCCCGGCTGCGTTCACCGGCTCAGGGCCCCTACCCATCACCTGTGACATGTGAAATATTACCTCCGCCCCGAGCCCCTCCGTACCGAACTCCCCGAAAGGGCACCTCCGTTGCGCAGACTCGCCTCGGCGGGGGCGGCGACATCCCTCGCCGCCCTCACCGCCCTCGCCCTCCTGCCGGCCCCCGCCGCCCTGGCCGCCACCGCACCCCCGCCCGCCCCTCCGGCGGGCCACGCCGAACAGGCCGCCTCCCCGCCCCTCGCCCCGCTGGAACTCCAGCGCCAGGCCCTGCGCCGGCAGGCCCTGGAGGGCATCGCGGCGGGCGGCTCCGGCTCCGGCTCCGGCGACTCCGCCGCCGCCCGTACGGCCGGCCCCCTCCCCCGCACCGCGAAGATCGGCAACCAGTACGTCGAACTCGCCCAGCGGCGCAAGGACAAGGCCTTCGTCATCCTCGCCGAGTTCGGCGACCAGGCGGACCCCCGCTTCGGCGGCACCCCCGGCCCCCTGCACAACACCATCGGCAAGCCCTCCCCGGACGACAACCACACCCTCTGGCGCAAGGACTTCGACAAGAACTACTACCAGCAGCAGTTCTTCTCCTCCCAGCCCGGCTCGGCGTCCATGCGCGCCTACTACAACCTCCAGTCCTCCGGCCGCTACGACATCGACGGCAAGGTCACCGACTGGGTCAAGCTCCCTTACAACGAGGCCCGTTACGGCACCGACAACTGCACCGAGCCCGGCCAGTGCCGCACCAACTGGGACCTGGTCCGCGACTCCACCACCGCCTGGTACGAGGCCGAGCGCGCGAAGGGCCGCACCCCCGACCAGATCAAGGCCGAACTCGCCCAGTACGACGTGTGGGACCGCTACGACGCCGACCACGACGGGAACTTCGACGAGCCCGACGGCTACCTCGACCACCTCGTCGTCGTCCACGCGGGCAAGGACCAGACCTGGGGCGGCGGCGCCCAGGGCAAGGACGCGATCTGGGCACACCGCTGGTTCGCGTACTGGAACCAGGCCGGCAGCGCGGGCCCGGAGGGCAACAAGGCCGGCGGCACTCCGGTCGGCGACACCGGCATCTGGGCCGGCGACTACCTCACCGGCGGCGAGAACAGCGGCGCGGGCCTCTTCTCCCACGAGTTCGGCCACGACCTCGGGCTGCCCGACCTCTACAGCTCGGACGGGGACAACAGCGTCAACTTCTGGTCCCTGATGTCCTCGGCCTCCTACCTGGGCAAGGGCCCCAACACCACCGGGCAGTTCCCCGGCGACCTGGACCCGTGGAGCAAGCTCCAGCTGGGCTGGCTGGACTACACGGAGGCCGACGCGGGCCGCAGGACCCGCGCCACCCTCGGCGTCTCCGGCTACAACACCGACGACCCCCAGGCCCTCCTGGTCCACCTCCCGCCCTCCACCACCCGCACTGACCTCACCGACCCCTACGAGGGCACCCGCCAGTGGTGGAGCGGCACCGGCGACTTCATGGACAACACCCTGACCCGCCCGCTGGACCCCGCCGCCGGCCCGGCCACCCTCACGGCCCGCGTCTGGTACGACCTGGAACAGGACTTCGACTTCCTCACGGCGGAAGCCTCCACCGACGGCGGGAAGACCTTCACCGCCCTCCCGGGCACCCTGGGCGGCACCCCCATACCCCCCAAGGGCATCTCGGGCACCTCACAGTCCTGGACCGGCCTCGCGGTCCCGCTCCCCGCGGCCGCGACCCACCTCCGGATCCGCACCACCTCGGACAGCAACACCCACGGCCGCGGCGTCACCCTGGACGACATCCGCGTCACGGCGGCCGACGGCCGCACCCTCCTCCAGGACGGCGCCGAGCAGGGCGACAACGGCTGGACCCCGGTCAAGTGGTCCCGAACGGAAGGCCGCACCGGCACCACCGAGCACCCCCGCGCCTACTTCGCCGAGAACCGCCGCCACACCGGCTACGGCTCCTTCCTCAAGACGGGCCCGTACAACTTCGCCTCCACCGACCAGAAGGTGGAGTTCTACCCCTACCAGCAGGGCGTCCTGCTCTGGCTCTGGGACACCGCGTACAGCGACAACACCACCAAGGCCCACCCGGGCAACGGCCTCCTCCTCCCGGTCGACGCCCGCCCGGCCCCCCTGCGCTTCCCGGACGGCAGCCTCCTGAACGCCCGCGCCCAGACCTTCGACGCCCCGTTCTCGACCCGCCCGACGGACCGCATCACCCTCCACAGGCCGGGCACCTCGCTGACCGTCCCCGCCCAGCCGGGCGTCCGCGTCTTCGACGACCACCGCGCCACCTACTGGAACGCGGACCTCCCCCAGCTCGGCGTCAAGGTCCCGGACACCGGCACGCGCATCGAGGTCACGAAGGAAACCTCCACCCGCACCACCCTCCAGCTCACCCCCTCCCCCTGACCCCGCCCCCACCCCCACCCGAGCGCCCCACCGGCCCCTCCCGGCGGGGCGCTCGTCCGTACTGGGCCGGGGAGAGCTGTGAGGGCGGACACGTTTCGGGTGGGAACCCGGGCGGGGTGGGGGCCGTTGGGGTGGGGGTGGTGGCGATCTTCGGGAGTGGGGCATGACGGGCAAGGCCGTGCGGGTGTGTGTGCTGGCCGGGGTCTGTGCCGCGCTCGTGGTCGCCGGGGTGGCCTTCGGGGTGGGACGGTTCGGGACCGTCGCCGTGGGGGACGCCGATCGCGGGAGTTACGTGCAGGACGCGCGGCTGGCCGATGAGGCTGCCCGTGGGGTGCTGGAGACCCTTGTCGAGGGGGGCGGGGAACGGCGGGCGGTGGACGGGGCCGCGTGGAAGGCGTCCGAGCCGCTCCAGGCGGTCGACGTCGAGCCCGAGCCTGCCGTCGGGGCACTGTTCTCCCCCGGGATGGACTGGGACGACGAGCACCATTGTTCCGGGAGTGTCGTGCATTCCGCGGGCGGGGATCTCGTCGTGACCGCCGCGCACTGTGTGTACGCGCGGGGGTTCCGGACCAATCTGGCGTTCGTGCCCGGGTACGCCGACGGGAAGGCGCCGTTCGGGGTGTGGGTGCCGACGCGGGTCGATGTGGATCCGCGGTGGGTGTCGTCGGCGGACCCGGATTACGACGTGGCGTTCATCCGGGTGCGCCGGCCCGGGCATCCCGGGCAGCGACTGGAGGACGTCACCGGGGCACACCCCGTGCGGTTCGGGCAGCAGCTGCCCGCCCCCGCCCGGCTGGTGGGCTACCCCAACGACGCGGAGCAGCCGTTGGGGTGCGCCAACACAGCCGTGGCCTCCGGGCCCACGCAGCTGCGGCTGGACTGCGCGGACGTACCGAACGGGACCAGTGGCGGCCCCGTCCTGACCGCGGCCGGGACCCTGATCGGGGTGATCGGCGGCCGCGACGGAGGCGGGGACGAGGTGACTTCGTACAGCAGTTACTTCGGGGATGGAGTGAGGGAACTGTACGAGCGGGCCGTCCGGGGTTAGGCCGGGCCGTGGTGCGGCGGGTAGGCCGTCGTGGTGCGGGGTGAGGTGGGCAGGCGCCACTTCGACAGGACGCGGAGCATCGTGCCCGGGGCGAGCAGGGTGTTCGGCGGGGTGGACAGGGACAGGACGCCGAAGAACGGGGCCGAGATGGCCGGGTCGGAGTTGGCGCCCGCCAGGACGCGGGACATGTACGCCTGGAGGACGCGGGTCGCGCGGTCCGGCGGCGGGCCCTCGGTGCCGGGGTAGCGCAGGTCCTCGCTGGTGGCGATCTGCCAGGCGACGTTGGCGGCGGTGACGGTGTGCCGCTGGACGCGGCGTGCCTGTGCCGGGATCTGGGCGGTGGCCAGGCCCCGGATGGCGTCGCCGAGGGCCTGGGCGGTGATGGCGGCGACCGTCATGCCGTGCCCGTAGACCGGGTTGAAGCGGCATGCCGCGTCACCGACGACGAGGAGGCCCTCGGGCCAGTGTTCCATGCGCTCGTAGTGGCGCCACTCGTTGGCGGTGGCCCGGAAGCCGGTGGGCGGGGCCAGCGGTTCGGCGTCGCGGATGGCGTCGTAGAGGGCGGGGCTGCGCAGGGTGCGGGCGAAGCCGAGGAACTCGGGGTCCTTGGTGGGCGGGGCGTGCTCGCCGTTGCCGATCAGGGTGACCAGCCAGCGGTCCCCCTCCAGCGGCACCAGCACTCCCCCGCGCGGGCTGTCCGGGCGGCCCTGTACGTACATCCCGTGCCAGCGGCGCTCCGGGTCGTCCAGGGCGGCCTTGGGGATGGCGTACGGGCGGCTGGAGTAGCCGAGGTGGGAGTCGTAGCGGGTGACCGCCGGGGCGGGGTAGCCGAGGGCGGCCAGCCAGGCGGGGGCCTTGGAGGTGCGGCCGGTGGCGTCGACCACGAGCGCGGCGGTGAGGCGGCCGCCGTCGCGGAGGGTCACGCCGGTCACGGAGCGGTTGTCCGCCCCGCCGACAAAGCCCGTCGCGAGCCGGCCGCCGAGCATCCGGATCCGGCCGTCACGCAGCACGGCGCGGCGCAGCGTCCAGTCGAGGAGTTCCCGGCTGCCGATCAGCATCCCGGCCCCGGGTACGGGCCGGAACCAGTCGGCGGGGCTCAGCCAGAGGAAGTCGCGCGGCGACTCCAGCAGGGCCGCGCCGGCCGCCATCAGCTCGGCGGTGGTGCCGGGCAGCAGCTGCTCCATCAGCTCGACACCGCGCGCCCACAGCACGTGCGCGTGCCGGGACTGCGGCAGGCCGGGGCGGAACTCCGGGCCGTGCAGGGTCAGTTCGTCCCGCTCGACGACGGTGACGCGGGCGAACCGCCCCGCCAGGACCCGTGCCGTCAGCAGCCCGGCCAGGCCGGCCCCGAGGACCACGGCGTGGTCCCCGGGGGATTCTGTGTGGTTGTCCGGAGTGTCGTCCATGGGACGAGTGTCCGGCCGTCGGGGCGGCCCGGGTCAGGCCCCGGGCGGGGCGGACGGTTGCGTGCCGGGGCGTGGCGGGGGCGCGGACGGGGCGGAGGGGGCGGCCGGGGGCGCGTGCGGGGGCGGGCGGCGGGGCGGGCCCTGGTCCGGGGTGGTCGCGGCCACCCTACTCAGGGGTACCCGCCGCCGACACCAGTACGTCCCCGGCCGCGACCCGGCTGTAGAGCACGCTGCGGCCCGTTCGCCGGCGCAGGATCAGCCCCGCGGCGAGCAGCACCTTCAGCTGCCCGGCCACCGCCCCCAGGCTGTACCCGGTCAGCGCCACCAGCTGTGTCGTGGACTTCGGACTCTCCAGCAGCACCAGCACCCGCGCCCGCACCGGCCCCAGCAGCCGTACGAGCGCCTGCGGCGCGGCCGGCCCGGCTCCCTGCTGGGTGAGCTGGCCCGCGCAGGGGTACACCAGCGCGTGCCGGTACGTACCGGTCCAGGCGACCCAGCCGTGGGCGTGCGTCACCGGTACGAAGACCAGCCCGGCCTCTCCCGACAGCTCGCGCGGCCGCCGCTGCTGGAGGTTGACCCGCAGCCGCCCGCCGCCCAGCCAGGCCATGCCCGGCCGCATCCCCGACAGGGCCGCCGCCCAGCCCTCCCGGCCGAGCTGGCTGGTGCGCACCAGGACGTCCGCCTCCGCGATCCGGCGGCGCCGCTCCCAGTCGGGGCGTACGGCCTCCTCCCAGACCCACTCCAGCAGTCCGGCCGTCCTCGGGCCGAGGCCGCGCGCCCGGTCGAGGGCCTCGGGGAGCCGGCCGGTGGCGGCGCGCAGGTCGGTGCGGACCACCGCGTCCGGGGCGGCGCGTACGGTGGCGAGCTCCTCGGCGAAGGCACGGCCGTCCTGGTGGGCCGGCGGGGTCAGGTACCCGGCGATCCACGACCGCCCGAGGGCGGCCCGCACGAGGGCGGCGGTGAGGGGCTCGGCGGCCAGGTGGGCCCGGTAGTGCGGGAGCCGGTCCGCGAGCCAGGCCCGCTCCGCGGGGTGGGCGGGGGTGCGGCGCTCCAGTGCCATGAGGGCTGCGGTGGTCTCGGCGAGGGGGGACACCACGAAGCGGCTGCGGGCGAGCGCGTCCGTGTCTATCCGCCACCATCCCACGGTGTGCCGCCCCCTGCCGGTGTCCGGGCCCCGGGTCGTCCGGGGCTGCCGCCCCGATCATGCCGTGCCCCTGGCCGGAGGTCACGCGGGGCCCGGGCAGGGGCCCCCGCTGCGCGGGCTGCTCCCCGCCCCGCCCTCCGCCCGTTCCTCCCCCCGCTACCGCTGGGAGGTACCCCCAGGGGCCGCGCCCCGGACCCCCCAGGGGCCGCGCCCCGGACCCCCCGGGGGCTCCGCCCCCAGACCCTCCCCGGCTACCGCCGGCGGGCCCACGTTTCGCATCCGCGCGAAACTCTGGGGAGTCCCGTGCCGCCCGTCGGAGACTCCCGGCATGTCGCGCAGCTACCGCTCCCTCCTCCGTACCCCCGAGTTCGCGCCCTTCTTCCTCGCCGCCGCCCTCCGCGTCGCCGCCTCCACCACCGGCGGGCTCGCCCTCGGGGTGCTGGTCTACGGGCGGACCCGCTCCCCGTTGCTGTCCGCCCTCGCCATGTTCGGCCCCTCCCTCGCCCAGGTGCTCGGCGCGACGCTGCTGATGGCCGCCGCCGACCGGCTGCCCCCGCGGGCCGCGCTCGCGGGGCTCGCCGCCGTCGCCGCCGCCGGGACCGGGCTGCTCGCGGTCCCCGGGCTGCCGCTGTGGGCGGTGTTCGCGGTGCTGGTGGGGCAGGGGCTGGCCGACTCCCTCGCCGGAGGGGTCCGTTACGGGCTGCTCACCGAGATCCTGCCGCCCGGGGACTACCTCCTCGGCCGCTCCCTCCTCGCCGTCGCCGCCGGTGTCACGCAGGTCGCCGGCTTCGCCGCCGGCGGGGTGCTGCTGGGCGCGCTCTCCCCGCGCGGGGTGCTGCTGGTGTCGGCCGGGCTCGGGGCGGCCGCCGCGCTCACGGTCCGCTTCGGGCTGCGCCGCCGCGCGCCCCGTGCCGGGGGCCGGCCGTCGCCCGCCGAGACCCGGCGCGTGAACGCCCTGTTGCTGTCCGACCCGGCCCGCCGGACCCTGTACCTCGCCCTCTGGGTGCCGAACGGGCTGATCGTGGGCTGCGAGTCGCTGTTCGTCCCGTACGACCCCGCGCACGCCGGGCTGCTCTTCGGCTGCGCCGCCGCCGGGATGCTGGTCGGGGACACCGTCGTGGGCCGCTGGCTGCCCGAGCGGCTGCGCGGGCGCCTGGCGGCTCCGCTGCGGCTGCTGCTGGCGCTGCCCTACCTGGTGTTCGTCCTGGAGCCGGGTCCCGTCGTGGCGGCGGCCGCCGCGGCCCTGGCGTCGACCGGGTACGCGGCCGGGCTGCTGATGCAGGAGCGCCTCGTACCGCTGCTGCCCGAGGGGACGCAGGGGCAGGCGCTCGGGCTGCACTCCGCCGGGATGCTCACGATGCAGGGGGTGTGCGCGGCGCTCGCCGGGGCGGTGGCCCAGTACACCTCGCCGACGGCCGCGATCACCGCGCTGGCGGCGGCGTCCGTCGTGGTCACCCTGGCACTGGAGCCGGGTCTGCGCCCCGATAGGCTGCGGATCCGTCCGCCGCATTCCCCTTCTCCCGTTCCCCGAGGTACCGCGCAGTGAGCTCCGCAGCACCCCCCTCCCCGGTGACGGTCGTCGGCCTCGGCGCCGACGGCTGGGCCGGGCTCACCGCAGGCGCGCGGTCCGCGCTGGCATCGGCCGAGGTGCTGATCGGCGGTCCCCGGCAGCTGGACCTGTTGCCGACGGCGGACTGCGCCGGGCTGCGGGTCGCCTGGCCGAGCCCGCTGCGCCCGGCCGTGCCGAAGCTGATGGCCGAGCACGCGGGGCGCCGCATCGCCGTACTGGCCAGCGGGGACCCGATGTTCTACGGGATCGGCCGCGCGCTCTCCGAGGAGCTGGGCCCGGACGCCCTGCGGATCCACCCGCACCCCTCGTCGGTGTCGTACGCGTGCGCCCGCCTGGGCTGGCCGGTGGAGGACACCGAGGTGGTGACGGCGGTCGGCCGGCCGGTGGCGCGGCTGACGGCCGCGCTGCACGAGGGCCGGCGGGTGCTGGTGCTCAGTGCCGGAGCGGCGACCCCGAACGAGATCGCCGCTCTGCTTCGAGAGCGGGGCTTCGGCCCGAGCCGGATGCGGGTGCTGGAACAGCTCGGCTCCGAGCACGAGGACTCCCACGAGGGCACCGCGCAGGACTGGGGCCGTGAACCGGGCGACCCCCTCAACGTGGTCGCCGTGGAGTGCCGTCGCGACCCCACCGCCGACGTGCCCCGGCTCGGCGCGACCCCCGGCCTGCCCGACGCCGCGTACGAGCACGACGGCCAGCTCACCAAGCGCCACGTGCGCGCCGCGACCCTGTGCGCGCTGGCCCCGGCCCCCGGCGAGCTGCTGTGGGACATCGGCGGCGGCTCCGGGTCGATCGGCATCGAGTGGATGCGTACGCACCCGTCCTGCCGCGCGGTGGCGATCGAGCGGGTCCCGGAGCGGGCCGGCCGGATCACCCGCAACGCCGCCGCGCTCGGCGTGCCCGCCCTGCGCGTGGTCGTCGGCGCGGCCCCGGCGGCCCTCGACGGACTCCCGGCCCCCGACGCGGTGTTCATCGGCGGCGGGCTGACCGCGCCGGGGCTGCTGGACGCGGCCTGGGCCGCGCTGGCACCCGGCGGCCGGCTGGTGGTCAACACGGTCACCCTGGAGTCGGAGGCGGTCCTCGCCGAGCGCCACCGGCGCCACGGCGGCGAGCTGGTGAAGCTGGCCGTCGCGCACGCCGTGCCGGTCGGCGGATTCACGGGCTGGCGACAGGCCATGCCGGTCACCCAGTGGTCGGTCACGAAGCCGGCACCGGTCACGAAGACACAAGGAGAAACAGAATGACCGTGTACTTCATCGGCGCGGGCCCCGGCGCCGCCGACCTGATCACGGTGCGCGGTGCCCGGACCCTGGCCGCCGCCCCCGTCTGCCTCTACGCGGGCAGCCTGGTCCCGCGCGAGCTGCTCGCCGAATGCCCGGCGGACGCCCGGCTGGTGGACACCTCGCAGCTGAACCTGGACGAGATCATCGCGGAGTGCGTACGCGCCCACGAGGCGGGCCTCGACGTGGCGCGGCTGCACTCCGGCGACCCGTCCATCTTCAGCGCGGTCGCCGAGCAGATGCGGCGCCTGGACGCGGCCTCCATCCCCTACGAAGTGGTCCCGGGCGTACCGGCCTTCGCCGCGGCGGCGGCCGCCCTGAAGCGGGAGCTGACCGTCCCCACCGTCGGCCAGACCGTGATCCTCACCCGGATCGCCCAGCAGGCCACGCCCATGCCGCCCGGCGAGGACCTGGCCACGCTCGGCCGCAGCGGTGCGCTGCTGGTGCTGCACCTGGCCACCCGCTACGTCGACCGGGTCGTGGACGAACTGCTGCCGCACTACGGGGCCGAGTGCCCGGTGGCGGTCGTGGCGATGGCCAGCCGCCCCGACGAGCTGATCCTGCGCGGGACCCTGTCCGACATCGCGGCGCAGGTGAAGGCCGCCGGGCTGGTGCGCACCGCGGTCATCGTGGTGGGCCGGACGCTGGGCGCCGAGCAGTTCCGCGACAGCCACCTGTACTCGCCCGAGCGCGACCGGCATGTCTGCTGAGCCGGCCGGACCGGCGGGCGACCGGCACGTCCTGATCCTGGGCGGTACGACGGAGGCCCGCCGCCTGGCGGAGGCGCTGGCGCGCGAGACCCCGTACCGGGTGACGACCTCGCTCGCGGGCCGGGTCTCCGCACCCGTGCTCCCCCCGGGCGAGACCCGGATCGGCGGCTTCGGCGGTGTCACGGGGCTCGCCGGCTGGATCGTCGCCGCCGACGTCACGCACGTGGTCGACGCCACCCACCCCTTCGCGGAGCGGATGAGTTTCCACGCGTCGGAGGCGGAGGCGCTCACGGGCGTGCCGCTGCTGGCGCTGCGCCGTCCCGGCTGGACGCCGGGGCCGGGCGACGACTGGACGTTCGCGGACTCCCTCGCCGACGCGGCCGCCGTGCTGCCGTCGCTCGGCGGCCGGGCGTTCCTGACCACGGGCCGGATGGGGCTGCGCGCCTTCGCGCACCTCACCGACACCTGGTTCCTGGTGCGTTCGGTGGATCCGCCCGAGGCTCCGGTGCCGCCGCGGCTGGAAGTGCTGCTGGCGCGGGGCCCGTTCGGGCTGGCCGAGGAGCGGGAGCTGCTGGCCCGCCACCGGATCGACGTGCTGGTCACCAAGGACAGCGGCGGCGACGCCACGTCCCCCAAGCTCACCGCCGCCCGCGAGGCGGGCATCCCGGTCCTGGTCGTACGCCGGCCCCCGGTCCCGGAGCACGTGGCGGTGGCCGCTTCGGTGGACGCGGTCCTGGACTGGCTCCGCCGGGACTGAGCCCGGCAGCGGGCCCGGGGCGGCGACCGCCCCGGCATCCGCCCCGGCACCCGGCCCGGGCGGTCACCCGCCCGGGCCGCTGCCGCCGCCCCGTCAGCTCACGCGTAGCGCCGCGGCGTCCACGTCACCCGCGAGCCGTCGGGCCGCCGCGTCACCTGGGTCTGCGAGGAGCCGATCAGCAGGATCGTGCGCATGTCCACCTCGGACGGCTCCAGTTCGGCCAGCGTCAGCACGCGCACCGACTGCTCCGGACCGCCCACGTCCCGCGCCACGACCACCGGGGTCTGCGGCGCGCGCAGCTCCAGCAGCAGTTCCCGCGCCTTGGCGACCTGCCAGGTCCGGCTGCGCGAGCCCGGGTTGTACAGCGCGAGCACCAGGTCGGCGGCGGCGGCCGCGCGCAGCCGCTCCGCGATGACCTCCCACGGCTTGAGCCGGTCGGAGAGCGAGATGGTGGCGTAGTCGTGGCCCAGCGGGGCTCCGGCCGCGGCGGCCGCGGCGTTGGCGGCGGTCACGCCCGGCAGCACCCGTACGGGGACGTCCTCGTACGGGGCCTGCCCGGCCACCTCCAGGACGGCGGTGGCCATGGCGAACACCCCGGGGTCGCCGCCGGAGACCACGGCCACCCGCTTGCCGCGCCGGGCGAGGTCGAGGGCGAACTCGGCGCGCTCGGACTCCACCTTGTTGTCGGAACCGTGCCGCACCTGGCCCGGCTTGACCGGCACCCGGTCCAGGTAGGTGGTGTAGCCGACGAGGACCTCCGCGTCGGCCAGCGCCCGCCTGGTCTCCGGTGTCAGCCACAGCGGCCCCGCGGGGCCGGTGCCGACGACCGCGACCTCGCCGGGGCCGGAGGGCACGCTGCCCGGGTTGCCGATGCGGCTGGGCACGACGGCGACGGCGAAGTACGGGACGCTGTCCGGGTCGGTGTCCGCCAGGACCCCGGTCCGCTCCCCCTCCATGGTGGCGCGCTCCACGTAACGGGCCTCGGCGAGGCGGCCGCTGCCCTCCATCGCCCGCCGGACGGCGGGGAAGGTGCGGCCGAGCTTCATCACGACCGCCGAGTCGGTGGCGGCGAGGCGCGCGGTGAGCTCCTCCTCGGGCAGGGTGCCGGGCAGGATCGTCAGCACCTCCTCGCCCTCCACGAGCGGGGTGCCGAGCCGGGCGGCCGCGGCGCTCACGGAGGTGACGCCGGGGATCACCTCGGCCTCGTACCGGTCCGCGAGCCGCTTGTGCATGTGCATGTACGAGCCGTAGAAGAGCGGGTCGCCCTCCGCGAGCACGGCGACGGTGCGGCCCGCGTCGAGGTGCGCGGCCAGGCGGGCGGCGGAGGCCTCGTAGAACTCCTCCATCGCGCCCTGGTAGCCGCCGGGGTGGTCGGTGGTCTCGGTGGTGACCGGGTAGACCAGCGGTTCCTCGACGTGGTCGGAGCGCAGGTGCTTCGCTGCGATCGAGCGGGCGATGGAACGGCCGTGGCGGGCGCTGTGGTAGGCGACGACGTCCGCCTCGGCGATCACCTCGACGGCCCGCAGGGTCATCAGGGAGGGGTCGCCGGGCCCGAGCCCGACGCCGTACAGCTTGCCCTTCACCGCGCCGTTCTCCCGCGGTTCCTGACGGTCGCTCATTCTTCCTCGCTCGCGATCGCATTGATCGCGGCGGCCGCGATGGCGCTGCCGCCGCGCCGGCCCCGCACGATCAGGTGGTCGAGGCCCGAGGGGTGGGCGGCCAGGGCGTCCTTGGACTCGGCGGCGCCGATGAAGCCCACGGGCACGCCGATGACGGCGGCGGGGCGCGGGGCGCCCTCCTCGATCATCTCCAGCAGCCGGAACAGGGCGGTCGGCGCGTTGCCGACGGCGATCACGGAGTTCTCCAGCAGGCCCCGGTCGCGCCAGACTTCGAGCGCGGCGGCGCTGCGCGTGGTGCCCATCTTCGCGGCGAGGGCGGGCACGGCCGGGTCGGAGAGGGTGCAGACCACCTCGTTGTCGGCGGGCAGCCGCTTGCGGGTGACGCCGCTGGCGACCATCTGTACGTCGCACAGGATCGGCGCGCCGGCGTGCAGGGCGGCGCGGGCCCGCAGGACGACGTCGGGGGTGTAGCCGAGGTCCTGGGGGAGGTCGGTCATGCCACAGGCGTGAATCATGCGCACCGCGACCTGGGCGACCGAGGCGGGCAGCCCGGAGAGGTCCGCCTCGGCGCGGATCGTGGCAAAGGACTGGCGGTAGATCGCGGCGCCGTCCTTCTCGTACTCGAACACGGTGTACTCGCTCATTTCTTCACTGCGATGCGGGTGTTGTGGTGGTGCGTGCGGCCGCGAGGGCGGCCGCCAGGTCTGCGAACGGGGTGGGCCGCCCGTCGAGTTCGTAGCCGTCCGGGGTGGCGACCAGGTCCACCCAGGCGGTGCCGCGCGGATGCCCGCACCGGCGGGCGCACCCGGACCAGTGCACGGGCAGCCCGCCCGTCGCTCCCGTCTCCTTCACGACGGCACGCGCGTCGGCGCGCACGTCCGCGAGGGACTTGGCGCAACCGGGCTTGCCCGTGCAGGCGGTGACGGACTGCCAGGGGCCGCCGGGCCCGGTCACCAGGCCGGCCGCCGCCAGCAGGGCGGACGCCGCCGGCCGGGCCGAGCCGTCGGTGCCCGCGCCGGGCAGGACGACACTGCGCCACGGGGTGACGCGCAGCCCGCCGCCGCCGGTGTCGGCGGCCTCGGCCAGCAGCCGCCACTGGGCGGAGCCGAGCCTGCCGAGCGGGGGCAGCACGCACAGCGCGCCGCCGTGCACCCCGGGCCGGGGCGGTTCCGCGTACGGCCACACCGCCTCGGGCAGGCGGACGGCGCCGATCCCGGCGGCGGCCAGCCGCAGGGCGAACTCCCCGTCGTCCAGGGCGTGTCCGTCGGGCAGCTCGGCGACCCGCCAGGCCCGGCTCCCGGCCGCGTCGGCGGCGTCGAGGAAGTACTCGGCGGCCAGCAGCGCCGCCCGGGGCGCGTCACCCGCGGCCACCTCGACGGCACCGGACCCGGCTCCGAGCCGCACCAGCACCCGGTCACCGCTGCCGAGCACGGTCACGTCGGGGTCGAGGGCGGCGACGTCCCCGCGCCCGTCGTCGAGGGCGAACAGGAAGCGTCCGGACAGGCCCGTCGCCCGGGCGCTGCCGCACAGGAGCCGGTCCAGCTCCCGGACCCGGTGCACGAGACGGGGCCCGCCCAGCGGGGAGGCCACGATGTTGCGCACCCGCTCGTGGCCGGGCGCGGGCAGCAGCCCGGCACCGTCGAGCAGCTCCGCGAGGCCGGCGCCGCAGCCGTCGGCGAGACCGCGCAGCTGGACGTTGCCGCGCGAGGTGAGTTCCAGGTGCCCGTCCCCGAACCGGTCCGCGGCGAGGCCGAGCACGGACGCCTGAGCGGCGGTGAGCAGTCCCCCGGGGATCCGGACGCGCGCCAGGTACCCGTCGTCGGCGGCATGCAGCCGCAGCGCGCCGGGGCAGGCGTCGCCGCGGTCGCGTATGGCGGGTTTGTCCCGCGACGCGGCGGAGGGGGGCTGGGGCATGGCCGCGAGCATACCCACGATTCCCCACCCCCGACCTGTGTCCGTCGCCACCCCCGCCCGCACCCGAATCCAGCCCCGCACCCCGAACCACCCCCACCGGCCCCCACCACCCCCGCACCCCGAACCACCCCCACCGACCACAACCACCCCCGCACCCCCAACCACCCCCACACCCCGAACCACCCCCACCGACCTCCACCAGCCCCGCCGGCGTTTGAGGCGCGGGGGTCCGGGGCGGAGCCCCCGGCAACCACGCCGCGCCCGAACCCCCACCCGCACCACACGCCCACCCCGCCCCATCCCACCCCGCCCGCCGGGGCCACCCCGCCCACCCCCACTCCCGGCCAGGGAAAAGGCCGCCTAAGATGACCTTCCGACGGGCCGTTCGGCCCGTCATCGCCGAGGACGGCGACATGGGAGGAAGCCCGGTGCGATTCCGGCGCGGTCCCGCCACTGTGAACCCCGCGGAGCGATCGGCCGGGTGAGTCAGGAACTCCCGCCGTCCTCACTGCCCGGGGCGCGGAAACCCCGAGGAAGGCCTGCCGCCGCATGATCCTGCTGCTGTCGACGTCCGACACCGATCTGCTCAGCGCCCGCGCCGCGAACGTCGCCGGCGGCCCCGTGCCGTACCGGTTCGCGAACCCCTCCCGCCTCCCCCTCGACGACCTGCCGGGCCTGCTCGACGGGGTCGGGCTGGTCGTCGTACGCCTCCTCGGCGGCCTGCGCGCCTGGCAGGAGGGCCTCGACGTCCTCCTCGCCGCCGGCCAGACCCGCCCGGTGGTCGTGCTGACCGGCGAACAGGCCCCCGACGCGCAGCTGATGGAGGCCTCCACGGTTCCGATCGGCATCGCCGCCGAGGCCCACCGCTACCTCGCGCACGGCGGCCCCGCCAACCTCGACCAGCTGGCGCGCTTCCTCTCCGACACCGTGCTCCTCACCGGGCACGGCTTCGAGCCCGCCGCCGCCTCCCCCACCTGGGGCGCCCTGGAGCGCACCCCCGCGCAGGCCTCCGGCCCCCGGATCGCGGTGCTCTACTACCGCGCGCACCAGATGAGCGGCAACACCGCCTTCGTGCACGCCCTCTGCGACGCCATCGAGGCCAAGGGCGGGCAGCCCGTCCCCCTCTACGTCTCCTCCCTGCGCACCCCGGAGCCGGAGCTCCTCCAGGCCCTGTCCTCCGCCGACGCGATCATCACCACGGTGCTCGCCGCCGGCGGCACCCGTCCCGCCACCGCCTCCGCCGGCGGGGACGACGAGTCCTGGGACGCGGGCGCGCTGGCCGGGCTGGGCGTGCCGATCCTCCAGGCCCTCTGCCTGACGGGTTCGCGCGGCACGTGGGAGGAGAACGACGAGGGCCTGTCCCCGCTCGACGCCGCCACCCAGGTCGCCGTCCCCGAGTTCGACGGCCGTCTGATCACCGTCCCGTTCTCCTTCAAGGAGATCGACGAGGACGGCCTGCCCGCGTACGTGGCCGACACCGAGCGGGCCGCCCGCGTCGCCGGCATCGCGGTGCGCCACGCCCGGCTGCGCCACATCGAGCGCGCCGACAAGAAGATCGCGCTGGTGCTGTCGGCGTACCCCACCAAGCACTCCCGCATCGGCAACGCCGTCGGCCTGGACACCCCGGCCAGCGCCGTCGAGCTGCTGCGCACCCTCATCTCCCACGGCTACGACTTCGGCCCCGAGGCGGAGATCCCCGGCCTGGTCTCCGGCGACGGCGACGAGCTGATCCGCGCCCTGATCGAGGCCGGCGGCCACGACCAGGACTGGCTGACCGAGGAGCAGCTGGCCCGCAACCCCGTCCGCATCCCGGCCGCCGACTACCGGCGCTGGTTCGCCGAGCTGCCGGCCGAGCTGCGCGAGAGCGTCGAGGAGCACTGGGGCGAGGCCCCCGGCAACATGTTCGTGGACCGCTCCTCGAACCCGGACGGCGACATCGTCCTCGCGGCCCTGCGCCGCGGGAACCTCCTCATCCTCATCCAGCCGCCGCGCGGCTTCGGCGAGAACCCGATCGCGATCTACCACGACCCGGACCTGCCGCCGTCGCACCACTACCTGGCGGCGTACCGCTGGATCCAGGCTGCGGCGGAGGACGGCGGCTTCGGCGCCGACGCGATGATCCACCTCGGCAAGCACGGCAACCTGGAGTGGCTGCCGGGCAAGAACGCCGGCCTCTCCGCTTCCTGCGCCCCGGACGCGGCCCTCGGCGACCTGCCCCTCGTCTACCCGTTCCTGGTCAACGACCCGGGCGAGGGCACGCAGGCCAAGCGCCGCGTGCACGCCACCCTGGTCGACCACCTGGTGCCGCCGATGGCCCGCGCGGAGTCGTACGGCGACATCGCGCGCCTGGAGCAGCACCTGGACGAGTACGCCCAGATCAGCTCCATGGACCCGTCGAAGCTGCCGGCGATCCGCGCCCAGATCTGGACGCTGATCCAGGCGGCGAAGCTGGACCACGACCTGGGTCTCGAAGAGCGCCCGGACGACGACGGCTTCGACGACTTCCTGCTGCACGTCGACGGCTGGCTGTGCGAGGTCAAGGACGCCCAGATCCGCGACGGCCTGCACGTCCTCGGCGGCGCCCCGACCGGTGAGGCCCGGGTCAACCTGGTCCTCTCCATCCTGCGGGCCCGTCAGATCTGGGGCGGCACCTCCGCCCTGCCCGGCCTGCGCGAGGCCCTCGGCCTCGACGAGTCGGCGGCGACCCGCACGGCGGCGGACACCGTCGAGGAGACGGCCCGCGGCCTGGTCCAGGCGATGGAGGACGCGGACTGGTCCCCGGACGCGGTCGCCACGGTCTCGGCGGGCCACCCGCAGGCCGTCTCGGACATCCTGGCCTTCGCCGCGCACGAGGTGGTGCCCCGCCTGGCCGGCACGACGGACGAGATCGCCCACGTCGTCCGGGCGCTGGACGGCGGCTTCGTCCCGGCCGGACCGTCGGGCTCCCCGCTGCGCGGCCTGGTCAACGTCCTCCCGACGGGCCGCAACTTCTACTCGGTCGACCCGAAGGCCGTGCCCTCCCGGCTGGCCTGGGAGACGGGCCAGGCCCTCGCGGACTCGCTCCTGACCCGCTACCGCGCCGACCACGACGACGAGTGGCCGGCCTCGGTGGGCCTGTCCCTCTGGGGCACGAGCGCGATGCGCACGGCCGGCGACGACGTGGCCGAAGCCCTCGCCCTGCTGGGCGTCCGCCCGGTCTGGGACGAGGCCTCGCGCCGCGTCACGGGCATCGAGGCGATCCCCCCGGCCGAACTCGGCCGCCCCCGCATCGACGTGACGCTCCGCATCTCGGGCTTCTTCCGCGACGCGTTCCCGCACGTCATCGGCCTCCTCGACGACGCGGTCCGGCTGGCGGCCTCCCTGGACGAGCCCGCGGAGTCGAACTTCATCCGGGCCCACGCCCAGGCGGACCTGGCCGCCCACGGCGACGAGCGCAAGGCCACCACCCGTATCTTCGGCTCGCGCCCGGGCACGTACGGGGCCGGCATCCTCCAGCTGATCGACTCCCGCGACTGGCGTACGGACGCCGACCTGGCGGAGGTCTACACGGTCTGGGGCGGCTACGCGTACGGCCGCGGCCTGGAGGGCCGTCCGGCGCGCACCGAGATGGAGACGGCGTACAAGCGCATCACCGTCGCCGCGAAGAACACGGACACCCGCGAGCACGACATCGCCGACTCCGACGACTACTTCCAGTACCACGGCGGCATGGTGGCCACCGTCCGCGCCCTGCGCGGCACGGCCCCCGAGGCGTACATCGGCGACTCCACCCGCCCGGAGACGGTCAAGACCCGCACCCTGGTCGAGGAGACCTCCCGCGTCTTCCGCGCCCGCGTGGTCAACCCCAAGTGGATCGAGGCGATGCGGCGCCACGGCTACAAGGGCGCCTTCGAGCTGGCGGCGACGGTCGACTACCTCTTCGGCTACGACGCCACGACGGGCGTGGTCGCGGACTGGATGTACGACAAGCTCACCGAGACGTACGTCCTCGACCCCGCCAACCGCGCCTTCCTGGAGGAGGCCAACCCGTGGGCCCTCCACGGCATCGCGGAGCGCCTCCTGGAGGCCGAGTCCCGCGGCATGTGGGAGAAGCCGGACCCGCAGGTCCTCGAATCCCTGCGCCAGGTCTACCTGGACACCGAGGGCAATCTGGAGGGCGAGGCCGAGTAGCGGCAGCCCACGCCCCGGACAGCCCGGCCTCCGCACGGAGGCCGGGCTGTCGCCGTACGCGCCGGCGCCGCACACCAGTCCGACCGTCACCTGAAGCGGTGAACTCCCCCTTGTCCGGGCGACGCCGGGGGTAGGGCAGTGCTGATCTCGTGCGGGGGCCGGAACGCCTGCCCCCGCACCTTGACGAAAGGCCGGCCCCGCAGTGACGCAGCCGTTCCGACTGCCGGAGTTCTACGTGCCGTACCCGGCGCGCCTCAACCCCCACCTGGAGGAGGCGAGGGCCCACAGCAAGCGGTGGGCGCGGTCCTTCGGGATGCTGGAGGGGTCCGGCGTATGGGAGGAGTCCGATCTCGACTCGCACGACTACGCGCTGCTGTGCTCGTACACGCACCCCGACTGCGACGGCGAGGCGCTGTCCCTGGTCACCGACTGGTACGTGTGGGTCTTCTTCTTCGACGACCACTTCCTCGAGGTGTTCAAGCGCTCCCAGGACCGCGCCGGGGCCAAGGCCTACCTCGACCGGCTGCCCGCCTTCATGCCGATGGACCTGGCGGAAGGTTTCCCCGAGGCCACCAACCCCGTCGAGGCCGGACTCGCCGACCTGTGGGCGCGTACGGTCCCGGCCATGTCGGCGGACTGGCGGGAACGGTTCTCCCTCTCCACGAAGAACCTGCTCGACGAGTCCATGTGGGAGCTCGCCAACATCGGCATCGGGCGGGTCCCGAACCCCCTCGAATACATCGAGATGCGCCGCAAGGTCGGCGGCGCGCCCTGGTCGGCCGGCCTGGTCGAGTACGTGGCCGCCGAGGTGCCGGCGCGGGTGGCGCACTCGCGGCCGCTGGGCGTCCTGCGCGACGCCTTCGCGGACGCCGTGCACATCAGGAACGACCTCTTCTCCTACCAGCGCGAGGTGGAGGACGAGGGGGAACTCTCCAACGCGGTGCTGGTGCTGGAGACCTTCCTCGGGTGCACGACCCAGCAGGCCGCCGAGATCTCCAACGACCTGATCACCTCCCGGCTCCAGCAGTTCGAGCAGACCGCGCTCACCGAGCTCCCCCGCCTCTTCGCCGATCACGCCCTGACCCCCGCCGAGATCGCGGCCGTGCTCGCCTACACCAAGGGCCTGCAGGACTGGCAGTCGGGCGGCCACGAATGGCACATGGCCTCCAGCCGCTACATGAACGAGGGGGCCAGGGCCACCGGACGGACGACCCTGCCCTTCCTCCCCGGCGGGCTCGGCACCAGCGCCTTCGACCTCGGCTCGGTCTTCAACCGGCGCTCTATGGAACTGCGCCGCCGCTCCTTCACCCACGTCCCCTTCGAGAGGACCGGGCCCTCCGTCATCCCCGACATCCGCATGCCCTACGAGCTGTCCCTCAGCCCGCACCTGGAGCACGCCCGCGAGGGGCTGGTGGAATGGTGCCGCCGGATGGGGCTGCTGGACCCCCAGCCCGGGGACCCGGGTTCGGCGATCTGGGACGAACAGAAGCTGCGCGGATACGACTTCGCGCTCTGCTCCGCCGGCATCGACCCCGACGCCACGGCGGAGGCACTGCTCCTCAACGCCTGCTGGCTGGGCTGGGGTACGTACGCGGACGACTACTACCCCGTGGTGTTCGGGCAGTCGGGGAACCTGGCCGCCGCCAAGGCCGCCACCGCACGGCTGATCGCGCTGATGCCGCTGGACGGGCCGGGGGCGGTGGTCCCGGCCACCGTGATGGAACGGGCGCTCGCCGACCTGTGGGCGCGCACCGCCCCGGGCATGCCCCCGGCCGGCCGTGCCGAGTTCCGGGCCACCATGGTGAGCATGCTGGAGAGCTGGGTGTGGGAGGTGGAGAACCAGTTCCACCACCGCATCCCGGACCCGGTGGACTACGCCGAGATGCGCCGCCACACCTTCGGCTCCCAGATGACCATGTACATGTGCCGGCTCGGCCAGGAGGGCCGGGGCATCCCCGACGAGATCTACCGCTCGGGGACCATCCGGTCGCTGGAGAACGCGGCGGCCGACGCCGGGGCCCTCGTCAACGACATCTTCTCCTACCAGAAGGAGGTGGAGTTCGAGGGCGAGGTGCACAACCACGTACTCGTCACCCGGAACTTCTTCGACATCGGCTACCCCGAGGCCCTGCACATCTGCCACTCCCTGCTGACGCGGCGCATCGAGGAGTTCCAGCACATCGTCGCGAACCAGCTGCCCGTGCTCTACGACGACTGGGGACTGGACGCCGGCGCCCGCGCCGGGCTCGACGCGTACGTCGGCGAGCTCCAGGACTGGCTCGCCGGGGTCCTGCACTGGCACCGGATGACGGGCCGTTACCGCGAGGAGAACCTGCACCGCCCGGGCGACGCCCTGTCCACCGCCGTTCTGGACAGCGGCTTCGGCATGGCGGCGGCGCGGATCGGCCTGCCCGCCTGAGCCGGGCGGGTGACGGCGGGGGCGGTCCGCTCGCCCGCCCCCGCCGCAACACGCCCGCCCCGACCGCAACACGCCTGCCCCAGCCGCCGCGGCCCGGCCCCTCCCCTCAGAACTCGTCCGCCGTGTGCGGCAGCAGCTCCGTGCGCAGGGCCGCGTCCAGAGCCGCGGCCGCCCCGGGCGTGTGCTCGGCCACCAGCCCGGCGGCCACCAGCTCCGTGACCCGGGTCCCGCCCAGGTAGCAGGCCGCCAGCTCCCGCACGTCCAGGGTCAGGTCGGGGGCCGCGCGGGCGGGCTCGTACGTCGCCCCGCCCGGGCCCGCGTTCAGCCGGAACCGCCCGGCGTTCGCGGGCAGCCGTACGTCGGCCAGTTCGAGTACGAGTTCCACCGGCGCGGCCCACGACCGGGCGGTCAGCGCCGCCCCGACGTCGACCAGGCGCAGCCAGAGCGCCGGGAACTGGGCGGTGCCCCTGACCTGGTCGCGGTCGGCGGCGAAGTGGAGCAGGGGGTCGTCGAGGGGGCGGCAGCAGGCGCGGACGGTGCCGGTCAGGTCGAGGGAGGCCACGTAGTCCCACAGGGCGGCGGCGACGGCCGGGGTGTCGGCCTCCAGTTCGTCGACGCGGACCAGGCCCGGGGTGCGGATGGGCGCGCCGTCGTCCTCGTGCTTGGTGCGGTAGAGCACGTAGCCCGCGACCGGTTCCCCGGGGTCGCCGAGGGCGGCGATCCGGGGCGGGCCCAACTCCTCGTCCTCCTCGTCCCGTTCGCTGAGCCACTCCTCGGTCCACCGGGCGGGGCTGCGGCTGGGCCGGCCGGCCCGGGTGCAACGTGCGGCCTCGTGGCGGGGGCCGATCACGGCGAAAGCCTCGGCCGGGTCGACCAGCCGCAGGGGGCGCGGATCGGGCTGGATGCGCAGGGCGAGCGGGCGGGTGGAGTCGATCTCGACGGTGAGGCCCTGGGTGGCGGGGCCGAAGCCGAAGCGTCCGTAGATGGCGGCCTCGGAGGCCCACAGGCACACGAGCGGGCTGCCCGCGGCCCCGGCGCGGCGCAGCTGTTCGTCCATGAGGGCGGTGAGGACGCCGCGGCGCCGGTGGGTGGGGGCGACGGAGACGAAGGTGAGGCCGGGACAGCCGAGGTCGGCGCCGGGGACGGAGAGCCGGAAGGGGTGCGCCGCCATGAAGCCGACGAGGGCGTCCCCGTCGTAGGCTCCGAGCCGGTCGCAACGGCTCAGCAGGGCGTGGTGGCGTTCGCGTCCTTCCGGCTCGGGCCGGTCGTGGAAGACCAGGTAGGCGTGCTCCTGGGCGTGGGCGATGCCGTCCTCGGGTACCTCGCGGATGTCCACCATGATCACGAGACTAATCGGTCATCGCGGACCGCTCGCACCATAGTGGCCTGATCCGTGCGAACTCAGGATTCGTCGGCTTGGATCGAACCGGTCGTCCGGCCGCCGGAGTCGGCCACGAAGCAGGTGATGTCCCTCTCGCTCGAGTCCCAGCTGCCGGACGTCGGGTAGGAGTAGTACACGTCCATCGTGTCCGGGATCTTCGCTCCGGGGCCCGCGTAGTCGTGGAGGGCCTTGACCGGGCACTCCTTCTCGGCGATCGAAGCGATCTTCTGATCGCCCGGGAACGATCCCTCCGGCAGGGTGATGACCGCGAAGACCTCCGACTGGTGCGCTTCGTCGCAGGAGACGACGTCCACCGACTCGGGCGCCTTGGACGCCTTGTCCGTCTTGTAGTCCTTCAGATTCGCACTGCTGTTGAAGCAGTCCCCCACTTCGAGGTCGCTGGTGTCGTCGAAGGCGGGGGCGCCGTGGGCCGCGCCGGCCCCGGAGACTCCGAGGAACAGCGCGAACGTGAGGGCCGCGCCGTGAGCGGCGCGGGCACGGAACAATCGCCGTGGGCGGGACGGTCTGGACATGCGCGGCTCTCCTTGGACGGGACGCGAGACGCGGCGGTCGTTCCCCCTTCCCACGCTACTCCCCGGCGGCCGCCCCGGCCCGGCGGGCGGCGGGCCCGCTCCAGTCCGCCGGGACGTGGTCGAGGCGGACCCGCTGGGGGTGGTCGCCGACGGGGACGGAGACCCGTTTGGCGCCGGTCGCGAAGTCGATGGCGGTGACTCGGTCGGCGCCGCTCTCGGAGATGACGCAGCCCTTGCCGTCGCCGTCGACGGTGGCCCAGTAGGGCTTGTCGGCGGGGACGAGCGGCCCTTCGGCGAGCGTGGCGCGGTCGACGACGGTCGCGTAGTCGTCCATGGTGCCGGCGACGCAGAGCTTGCTCCCGTCGGGGCTCATGGACATGCCGTGGTGGCGGGAGTCGTTGACCCACTTGGTGCGGTCGGCGGCGGTGGCGGGGTTCTCGGGGAGGGTCTTGACGCGGGTGATCCGGTCGGAGGGCACGTCGTACTCGACGAATCCGTTGAAGAAGGAGACCTGGAAGTAGAGCTTCGACTCGTCGGGACTGAAGGAGACGGGCCGTACGGCGTCGGAGAGGTCCTTGCGGCCGAAGGCGTCGAGGCGTTCGCGCATGTCGATGACGCGGACGGTGCGGAAGGTCTCCGTGTCGACGACGGTGATCTTCCGGTCGCCCTTCGTCCAGTCGAGCCAGGGCGCGTCGAGGGCGGAAGTGACGTCCCCGATGGAGCTGTTCCACAGGAGGCGGCCGCCCTGGGTGAAGGTGTTCTCGTGCGGCTTGTCGCCGGTGGCGAAGGAGCCGACCTGCCGGCCGGTGGCGATGTCGAGGACGTGCACGGTGTTCGCGGTGGAGGCGGAGACGGCCACCCGGGTGCCGTCGGGCGAGACGGCCATGTGGTCGGAGCGGTAACCGGCCACCGGGAAGCGCCAGTTGATCCGTCCGGAGCGCAGGTCGACGGAGACCACGTCGGCGAAGCTGGGGCGCGAGACGACCACCGCGGAGCCGTCGGGGGTGGTGTACATGTCGTCGACGAACTGGTCGTGGCCCTCCCCCGCCGTGGCCCGGATACCGAGGAAGAAGCCGAGCTTCACGGGGTTGAGCCAGATCTCCCGGAGCCGTTCCTCCTTGTCGGGGATCACGTTGATCCGGCCGATCCGGGCGAGGTCGCCGGTGGAGGCGAGGACGTCGGCGGTGCCCTCCCAGTTGTTGCCGACGAAGAGCACCTCGCGCAGTCCGGCGGCCGTGGGCGCCGCCTCCGGGGAGGACGCGGCGGCGGCCGGGGCGAGGCCGGCCGCGAGGCCCGCCAGTGCCAGGGCGCACGCCAGGCGGAGGCTGCGGGCGGGGATGCGCGAGGAGGTGCGACCGTACCGGGACATCCGCTCAACTCCGTTGCGGGGAGGCGTCGTTACCGGGCGGTAAAGTAAGCGGGACGGCGAGAAGGCGCAACCCTTCGGGCTGCACCTTCTGTCATCGGGCCGACGGGGCGCCGCCTCAGGCGACGGAGCCGATCCGGCCGATCACGGTGTTCGAGGAGTCCCGGTGGATCGGGATGTGCGCGCCGGTGAGGGCCGCCCCGCTGCCGCCGCGGCGGTTCGCGACGATCTCGGCGGCGATGGACAGCGCGGTCTCCTCCGGGGAGCGGGCGCCGAGGTCCAGGCCGATCGGGGAGCGCAGCCGGGCCAGTTCGAGCTCGGTCACGCCGACGTCGCGCAGCCGCTTGTTGCGGTCCTCGTGCGTGCGGCGGGAGCCCATGGCGCCGACGTAGGCGACGGGGAGCTTGAGGGCCAGTTCGAGGAGCGGGACGTCGAACTTGGCGTCGTGGGTGAGGACGCACAGGACGGTACGGGCGTCGACGCCGCCGGACTCGGCCTCGGCCTCCAGGTAGCGGTGGGGCCAGTCGACCACGATCTCGTCGGCGTCGGGGAAACGCTTCTTCGTGGCGAACACGGGCCGGGCGTCGCACAGCGTCACGTGGTAGCCGAGGAACTTGCCGATCCGCACCAGGGCGGAGGCGAAGTCGATGGCACCGAAGACGATCATCCGCGGGGGCGGGACGCTGGACTCGACCAGGACCTTGAGGGGCTCTCCGCAGAGCCGCCCGTCGGCGCCGATCTCCAGCACGCCGGTCTTGCCGGCGTCGAGCATGGCGCGGGCCTCTTCGGCGATGGTGCGGTCCAGCTCGGGGTGGCCGCCGAAGCCGCCCTCGAAGGAGCCGTCGCCGAGGACGACCACAGCGCGGCCCTTCAGCTCGGCCGGGCCTTCGGCTATCCGGGCCAGGGCGGCGGCCTCGCCCTGGGAGGCGGCGCGCAGGGCGGTGGCCAGGGCCTCGCGCTGCGGGGAGCCCACGGGGACCGGGGTGACCAGGATGTCGATGATCCCGCCGCAGGTCAGACCCACGGCGAAGGCATCGTCGTCGCTGTAGCCGAAGCGCTCCTGGACGGTCTCGCCGTCCTCGATCGCCTGCCGGCACAGCTCGTACACCGCGCCCTCCACGCATCCGCCGGAGACCGATCCGATGGCCGTTCCCTCGCCGTCGACGGCGAGCGCGGCTCCGGGCTGCCGGGGCGCGCTCCCGCCGACCGCCACCACGGTGGCGACGGCGAAGTCACGTCCCTGCTCGACCCACCGGTTCAGTTCTTCGGCGATGTCCAGCATGTGCGGCCTCCTCGGAGAGGTTTCGGATTCCAGTATCGGATGCGTGGAGGGTCAGCGGGTGCCCACTTGCCGGCCTTACTTGACGCCGAGCCACGCCTCGATGGGGTGGAGGGCGAAGAAGACCAGGAAGACACCGGTCAGGACCCACATGAAGGCGCTGATCTCGCGGGCCTTGCCCTGCGCGACCTTGATGGCCACGTAGGAGATCACGCCAGCGGCGACGCCGGGGGTGATCGAGTAGGTGAAGGGCATGATCACCACGGTCAGGAAGACCGGGATGGCGGTCGCGGCGTCGGCCCAGTCCACGTGGCGGGCGTTCTGCATCATCATCGCGCCGATGATCACCAGGGCCGCGGAGGCGACCTCACCCGGGACGATCTGGGTGATCGGGGTGAAGAAGAGGCAGGCGGCGAAGAGCAGACCGCTGACGACGGAGGCGAGACCCGTGCGGGCGCCCTCGCCGACGCCGGTGGCGGACTCGACGAAGACCGTCTGGCCGGAGCCGCCGGCGATGCCGCCGATGGCGCCACCGGCACCGTCGATGAACAGCGCCTTGGACAGGCCCGGCATGCGGCCCTTGTCGTCGGCCAGCTTGGCCTCGGTGCCGACGCCGATGATGGTGGCCATCGCGTCGAAGAAGCCGGCGAGCACCAGGGTGAAGACGATCATGCCGACGGTCATGACGCCGACGTCGCCCCAGCCGCCGAACTCGACCTTGCCGAAGAGCGAGAAGTCCGGCATCGAGATCGCGGAGCCCTCGAGGCTCGGGGGACCGTTCTTCCAGGCCTTCGGGTCGATGTCCATGACGGCGTTCAGGATCGCCGCGAGGACGGTGCCGCCGACGATGCCGATCAGGATGGCGCCGGGGATCTTGCGGGCCTGGAGCATGAAGATGCCCAGCAGGGTGACGCAGAAGAGCAGGACCGGCCATCCGGCGAGCTCGCCGACCGAACCGAGCTGGACCGGGGGTCCGAACTCGGGGCCCTTGCCGACGAAGCCGGCCTTCACGAGACCGATCAGGGCGACGAACATGCCGATGCCCATGGTGATCGCGTGCTTGAGCGCGAGGGGGATCGCGTTCATGATCATCTCGCGGAGGCCGGTGACGACCAGGAGACAGATCACGACGCCGTACATGACGCACATGCCCATGGCCTGCGGCCAGGTCATCTGCGGGGCGACCTGCGAGGCCAGGACGCCGGAGACGGACAGGCCGGCGGCGAGGACCAGCGGGACCTTGCCGATGAAGCCCATCAGGAGGGTGGTCAGGGCCGCGGCGAAGGCGGTGGCCGTGATCAGGGCCTTCTGGCTCATCGTGTCCCCGGCGACGTCCTTGCCGGAGAGGATCAGCGGGTTGAGCAGGAGGATGTACGCCATGGCCATGAAGGTCGTGACGCCGCCACGAACCTCATTGCCGACGTTCGATCCTCTGTGGGTGATGTGAAAGTAACGGTCGAGCCAAGAACGCCCAGCGGGGTTCAGAGTGCCGTCGCCGGCCTCTTCCGCGGTGGTCTTGGGCTCCACAGACGATTGGGTCATGGTGCCTAACTCCCAAGGTTCAAAGGGGCACCCGCATAAAGATTGGAGACGCGGGATTTGGGAAACTGCGTTGGCTGCACGACCCGGGGTGACGGCCCGAGGCGACGCGAAATGTGCACTGCGTTTACTGCGGGTAGTGCGGGGGTGACCGCTGGTACTACGTGGGGGTTTTTGCAGGGGTTCTGCCAAGTGACGAGGACCGCGAGCGGTGCGGTACTGCGTACTTCGTGCTCCGGGCGGTGCGGCGTGAAGTGTGACGTTCCCGAGTCACACCGCCCGGAAATCCGAGGGGTGCGGTCCGGGGGCCTGGCGGCCCCCGGACCACGCCGTCCTAGAGGGTCCCGGTAAGGGCTTCCGGACGGATCGGCGTCTTGTTGAGCTCCAGACCGGTCGCCTGCCGGATCGCCGCGAGGACGGCCGGGGTGGACGAGAGGGTCGGGGCCTCGCCGAGACCGCGAAGGCCGTACGGCGCGTTCGGGTCGGCCAGCTCCAGGACGTCGACCGGGATGGTCGGGGTGTCCAGGATCGTCGGGATCAGGTAGTCCGTGAAGGAGGGGTTGCGCACCTTCGCGGTCTTCGGGTCCACGATGATCTCTTCCATGACCGCCACGCCGAGACCCTGGGTGGTACCACCCTGGATCTGGCCCACCACGGAGAGCATGTTCAGCGCCTTGCCGACGTCCTGGGCGGTCGCCAGCTCGACGACCTTGACCAGGCCGAGCTCGGTGTCCACCTCCACGACCGCGCGGTGCGCGGCGAAGGTGTACTGGACGTGGCCGTCGCCCTGGCCGGTCTTCAGGTCGAACGCGACGGTCGGCCGGTGCCGGAACTCCAGCTCCAGGTCGATCGCCTCGTCCTCGAGGATGTCGGCGATGTCCGCGAGGACCTCGCCGCCGTCGGTGACGACCTTGCCGCCCTCCAGGAGGAGCTCGGCGTGGGCCCAGGCCGGGTGGTACGAGCCGTTCTTGCGACGGCCGATCTCCAGCAGCGCCTCGCGGACGTGCTCACAGGTGTTCTTCACCGCGCCACCGGTCATGTACGTCTGCCGGGAGGCGGACGTGGAACCGGCGGAGCCGACCTGGGTGTCGGCCGGGTGGATGGTCACCTGAGTGACACCCAGCTCGGTACGGGCGATCTGCGCGTGGACGGTGACACCGCCCTGGCCGACCTCCGCCATGGCCGTGTGGACCATCGCGACGGGCTCGCCGTTGATGACCTCGAGACGCACGCGGGCGGTCGAGTAGTCGTCGAAGCCCTCGGAGAAGCCGACGTTCTTGATGCCGACCGCGTAGCCGACGCCGCGGACGACGCCCTCACCGTGGGTGGTGTTGGAGAGGCCGCCGGGCAGCGCGCGGACGTCCGCGTTCTCGCCGGCGGTCTCCCACTGGCGCTCCGGCGGCAGCGGGCGGGCCTTGACCCGGCGCAGCAGCTCGGCGACCGGCGCCGGGGAGTCCACGACCTGGCCGGTGGGCATGATCGTGCCCATCTCCATGGCGTTCAGCTGGCGGAACTCGACCGGGTCCATGCCCAGCTTCGCCGCGAGCTTGTCCATCTGGGCCTCGTACGCGAAGCAGGCCTGGACGGCACCGAAGCCGCGCATCGCGCCGCAGGGCGGGTTGTTCGTGTAGAGCGCGATCGCCTCGATGTCCACGTCGTCGATGACGTACGGGCCCACCGAGAGGGAGGACGCGTTGCCGACGACGGCCGGGGAGGCCGACGCGTAGGCACCGCCGTCGAGCACGATCTTGCACTTCATGTGCGTGATCTTGCCGTCCTTGGTGGCACCGTGCTCGTAGTAGAGCTTCGCCGGGTGGCGGTGCACGTGGCCGAAGAAGGACTCGAAGCGGTTGTAGACGATCTTGACCGGCTTGTTCGTGGCCAGGGCCAGGAGGCAGGCGTGGATCTGCATCGAGATGTCCTCGCGGCCGCCGAAGGCACCGCCGACGCCCGAGAGGGTCATGCGGACCTTCTCCGGCGGGAGGCCGAGGACGGGGGCGATCTGCTGGAGGTCCGAGTGCAGCCACTGGGTGGCGACGTAGAGGTCGACACCGCCGTCCTCGGACGGCACGGCGAGACCGGACTCCGGGCCGAGGAAGGCCTGGTCCTGCATGCCGAAGGTGTACTCGCCCTCGACGATGACGTCGGCGCGCTTGCGGGCCTCTTCCACGTTGCCGCGGATGATCGGCTGGCGGTGCACGATGTTCGGGTGCGGGACGTGACCGGAGTGGTGGTCGTCGCGGCCCGGGTGGATCAGCGGCGCGTCGGCGGCGAGGGCGGAGGCCTCGTCCGTGACGAGCGGCAGCTCCTTGTAGTCGATCTTGATCTTGGCGGCCGCGCGGCGGGCGGTCTCCGGGTGGTCGGCGGCCACGAGGGCGACCGGCTCACCGTGGTGACGTACCCGGCCGTTGGCCAGGACCGGGGTGTCCTGGATCTCCAGGCCGTAGTTCTTCATCTCGGCCGGCAGGTCGTCGTACGTCAGCACCGAGTAGACGCCCGGCATGGCCAGGGCCTCGGAGATGTCGATGGAGACGATCTCGGCGTGGGCGACGGTGCTGCGCAGGGTCTGGCCCCACAGCATGTCCTCGTGCCACATGTCCGAGGAGTACGCGAACTCACCGGTGACCTTGAGGGTGCCGTCCGGGCGGAGCGTGGACTCGCCGATGCCGCCCTTGGTGTGGTTCTGGGTGACGTTCGTGGGCGTGCCGACGGTGCGGGTGTCCTGAGCCATGATCAGACCGCCTCTCCCTGACGGGCGGCCGCGAGGCGGACCGCGTCGAGGATCTTCTCGTAGCCCGTGCAGCGGCAGAGGTTGCCGGACAGGGCCTCACGGATGTCCTGGTCGGACGGGTCGGCGTTCTGCTCCAGCAGAGCGTCGGCCTGGACCAGCAGACCCGGGGTGCAGAAACCGCACTGGACGGCGCCGGCGTCGATGAACGCCTGCTGGATGTTGGAGAGCTCGACGCCCTCACCGGTCTGGGAGTCGGTGCCCTTGGCGGACCACTGCTTGGCCTCGTCCGTGGAGACGCCCTTGCCGCCGCACGCGCCGGTGCCGCAGGAGTGGCCGTGCTCGTCGCGCTGCTTGGCGAAGTCCGCCAGGCCCTCGACGGTCACGACGTCGCGGCCCTCGACCTGACCGGCCGCGACCAGGCAGGAACAGACCGGCACGCCGTCGAGGCGGACGGTGCAGGAACCGCACTCGCCCTGCTCGCACGCGTTCTTGGAGCCGGGCAGGCCCAGGCGCTCACGCAGGACGTAGAGGAGGGACTCGCCCTCCCACACGTCGTCGGCTTCCTGCGGACGACCGTTGACAGTGAAATTGACGCGCATGGTTACGCAGCCCCTTCAAGCGAGCGGCCGTTGGTGCCGCGGTACTGCTCCCAGGTCCAGACGAGCTGGCGGCGAGCAAGGATGCCGACCGCGTGACGGCGGTACTTCGCCGTGCCGCGGACGTCGTCGATCGGGTTGCACGCGGCGGAGGCGAGCTCACCGAACTGCTTGGCGATCGACGGGGTGATGACCTTGCCGTTGTCCCAGAAGCCGCCCTCTTCGAGCGCGGCGTTCAGGAACTCCTCGGCGGCCTTCGCCCGGACCGGGGTCGGGGCGGCCGAACCGATGCCCGTACGCACGGTGCGGGAGTCGGGGTGCAGCGCGAGGCCGAAGCCGCAGACGGCGATGACCATGGCGTTGCGGGTGCCGACCTTGGAGTACTGCTGGGGGCCCGTGGCGTTCTTGATGTGGACCGACTTGATGAGCTCGTCGGCGGCGAGCGCGTTGCGCTTCACACCGGTGTAGAACTCGTCGATCGGGATCATCCGGGAGCCGCGCACCGACTCGACCTCGACCTCGCAGCCGGCGGCCAGGAGGGCGGGGTGGGAGTCACCGGCGGGCGAGGCGCAACCGAGGTTGCCGCCGACACCGCCGCGGTTGCGGATCTGCGGGGACGCGACCGTGTGCGAGGCGAGCGCGAGACCCGGCAGCGTCGCGCGCAGGTTCTCCATGATCTGGGTGTACGGGACGGAGGCGCCGAGCTTGGTGACCTCCTCGCCGACCTCCCACTCCCGCAGCAGTTCGATGCGGTTGAGGTCCAGGAGGTATTCCGGACGGCGGTGATCGAAGTTGATCTCGACCATGATGTCGGTGCCACCCGCAATCGGCACAGCTGTGGGGTACTCGGCCTTGGCGGCGAGTGCCTCCTCCCAGCTGGCGGGGCGAAGGAAGTCCATGTGCGGCTCTCTTCTTCTTAATCGGGTCGTTCACTTCAAGCCAGGAGGCCGATGGCCCTCGACTGGTCGTTCACGTGCTGTTAACGCGGTGTGGAGCCAGTACACAAGCCCGGTGTCCCTCGGGTGCAGTCACCGAAACCATGAAGGAGTTGGCTGGCGGCCTCCTTCGTCTTGTAGATTCGTATGAAAGGCAGGATGCGACGACCTGCCCGATTTCCAACGGCAACATTCGAGACAGATCGGCGGCGACATCATGCGGCTGCGCGCACTGCTGGAAACCGAGGCGCTGGGGCTGCGGCTGCTGGGCGGCGAGGAAGAACTCGACCGGACGGTCCGCGGGGTCATGACGACCGACCTGAGGGATCCCAGCCGATACCTGACCGGGGGAGAACTTGTTCTCACCGGCCTGGCATGGCGAAGAAATTCAGCCGACTCCGAGCCATTCGTACGAATCCTCGCGAGCGCGGGAGTGGCCGGCCTCGCGGCCGGCGAAGCGGAACTGGGAGACATCCCGGACGATCTGGTTTCGGCCTGCGTGCGCAACCGGCTGCCGCTCTTCGCGGTGAACGAGGACGTTGCATTCGCCACCATCACGGAGTACGTGGTGCGGCAGGTCTCCGGCGAGCGCGCGGGCGACCTCGCGGCGGTCGTGGACCGCCACCGGCGTCTGATGACCTCGGGCCCCGCGGGCGGCGGACCCGATGTGGTGCTGGATCTGCTCACCACGGACCTCGATCTGCGGGCCTGGGTGCTCTCCCCCACCGGCCGGCAGATCGCCGGAGCGGGCGAGCCGCTGGCGCCGGGGATCTGCGCGACGCTGGCGAGCGAACACCTCGCGGCGGTCCGGACGGGCCGCAGGGGCCCGCACCGGCTGTCCATCCAGGGTATTACGTACTCCCTCTTCCCGATCAGGGGACACGGTCGCGGCCCTGGTCAGGCCACCCGCGACGTGCGCGAGAGCGTGCTGTCGGACTGGCTGCTGGCCGTCGAGGCGGACGCGGGCGACTGGCCCGCCGAGCGCCTGGACCTGCTCCAGGGCGTCACCCAGCTCATCGCGGTCGAGCGGGACCGCCGCGACGCGGCCCGCACGGTGCGCCGCCGGCTGGCGCAGGAGGTGCTGGAACTGGTCCAGACGGGCGCCCCGCCCGCCGAGATCGCCGCCCGCCTGCGGGTGGCGGCCCCGGTGCTGCTCCCCGGTCTGGGCGCGGCCCCGCACTGGCAGGTCGTGGTGGCGCGGGTGGACTGGGACGGCGGGGACATCCCCGGCGGCCCGGTGGCCCAGTCGCTGCTGGAGGAGATCCTGGTCGACCCGTCGATGTCCGGCCCCGAGCCGTCCGACCGGATCGCGGTGGCCCACTCCGGTGACGAGGCGATCGCGCTCGTGCCGCTGCCCGCGCCCTCCGGCGACGCCGGGGAGGACAAGGGCCCGGACTCCGCCCTGCACGCCGACGCGCTCCTGGCGGCCGTACGCGAGCCCCTGGCGGCCGGTCTGGCCGACGACGGCCGGCTCACCCTCGGCGTCAGCGCGGCCGTGCACTCCGCCGAGGGGCTGCGCGGGGCGCTGGAGGAGGCCCGGCACGCCCGCCGGGTCGCGGCGGCCCGCCCCGGCCGGGTCTGCGCGGCCGGGCACCACGAGCTGGCCTCGCACGTGCTGCTGCTGCCGTTCGTGCCGGACGACGTCCGCCGTGCCTTCACGGCCCGTCTGCTGGACCCGCTGCGGGACTACGACCGCCGGCACCGGGCGGAGCTCATCCCGACCCTGGAGGCGTTCCTGGACTGCGACGGCTCGTGGACCCGCTGCGCGACCCGGCTGCACCTGCACGTCAACACGCTGCGCTACCGGGTCGGGCGAATCGAGCAGCTGACGGCGCGCGACCTCTCGCGCCTGGAGGACAAGCTGGACTTCTTCCTGGCACTGCGCATGAGCTGACGCCCGGGCCCTCCCATCTGCGCACTCCCCACGGAGGGGCCGGGCGGGGGCGGCTGACGAGCCGTCCGGACTTTGTGAAAGAGTTCACCCGACCCCTTGGCCGAGGCAGCCGATCCGTGCTCTCATTTCGCCCCAGGGCTCAACGACGTGCTGCTTGGTTGCTTCGGGGAGGGCAATGTGGCGGATACCGCCATGTCCGGTGCGGGATCAACGGGGGGCGACGACCCCCTCCAGCGGGCGATATGGCGGCTGCGCTCGCGCGGCTGTTGGACGGACGCGGCGGCCCTGCTGACGCCGCACGCGCACGACGCGGGGGCGGCGGTGCAGCGCACCGCGCTCCTGGTGGAGCGGTGCCTGTTCACCGGCCAGGGCTGGCCCGACGCGGAGGACGCGCTGCGGGTGGCCGAGGCCGTGGCCCGGGACGACGACGAACGGGGCGCGGCGGCCTGCGAGCGGGGCCAGCTGGCGTACGCGGCGACCGTGCTCGGCGTACGGGACCGGGCCGACGAGGCCCGCTCGGCGCTGGGCCGCGCGGCCGCGCTGCTGTCCCCGGCGTCGCGGACGCGCCCGCTGCTGGACTTCCGGCGGGGCCTGGTCGCCGAGCACCTGGCGGACGCCCCGGAGGCGGCCCGGCCGGCGTACCAGCGCGCGCACGCGGGGGCGGTGACCCACGGGGACACCCTGCTGCTGTCGTTCACCTGGCGGCACCTGGCCGCGCTGGCCCTGCGGGACGGCGAGGTCGCCGAGGCCCGCCAGGGCTTCGCGGAGTCCCTGCGGATCCGGGAGGACCTGGGCTTCCTGGTCGGTACCGCGCCGGCGCTGGCGGCCCTGGCCGAGGTCGAACCGGAACCCGAGGCCGCCCGGCTCCGCGCGGAGGCCCGCCGCCTGTTCCACCTCCTGGGCGGCATCCCGACCTGGCTGGCGGACCAACTGGCCCCTGCGGCGTAACCGGGGACCGGGCGGCACCCCGGGACGCACCAGCCCCACCCGCGCAGCCCGCGGGCCCGGGGGGCCCAGGGTGGCCGCGGGGCCCAGGGTGGCCGCGCAGCCCAGGGGCCCGCGCAGCCCGGCCCCGCGGGGCCGGGCTCTCTGCGGGGCTTGTCCCCTACCCGCCCTTCGCCCGTTCCTCCCCCAGCTACCGCTGGGAGGTGCCCCCAGCGCCTCAAGCGCCGGCGGGGCTGGGTTTCGCGCAGCGAAATTCCAGCCCGCGCGGCGATTGAGCGCAACGGGGTCCGGGGCGGAGCCCCGGGGAACGGGCGAAGGGCGGGGCGGGGAGCAGCCCGCGCAGCGGAACCGGCCGCCCCCGGAGGGCTAGGCGCCGGCGAAGTGGGCCCGGACCAGGGACTCCACCGCCGGGAGGTCACGCGCGGCCAGCGCCTCCAGCAGCGCCGAGTGCTCGGCCGCGTCGGCCATCAGGTCGCCCCGGCGCACCCGCGGAGCACCCGGCAGGGGCCACTGGGCGCGCCGGTGCAGTTCCTCGGCGATCCGCACCAGCTGGCCGTTGCCCGACAGGGACAGCACCGCCCGGTGGAAGGCCCGGTCGGCCTCCGCGTACCGGGGCAGATCCCCCTCGGCGGCCGCCTCCGCGGCGGCGAGGGCGGCCGGCCGCAGGGATTCCCAGGTCGCGGCGGGCACGGACCGGGCCAGCCGGAGCATCACCGGCACTTCGATCAGCGCCCGGACCTCGGACAGCTCCGCCTGGCCGCGGGGGGTGCGGGTGAGCACCCGGAAGCCACGGTTGGGCAGGCATTCCACCGCCCCCTCCAGCGCCAGCTGCTGCATCGCCTCGCGGACGGGGGTCGCGGAGACCCCGAACCGCTCGCCGAGCGCGGGGCCCGAGTAGATCTCCCCCGGCACCAGCTCCCCGTCCACGAGGGCGGCGCGCAGCGCGTCGAGGACCTGCCCGCGCACGGAATGGCGCAGCACCTTCTGCGGCGGGATCAGGGGCTCCCCCACCGCCTCGTACTCCGATTCCGACACCAGGGCGTGGGCCGCTCCGTGCACTCGGTCCTCCTCCGGGTCTCGACCGGTTCCGAGGATAGGTGACGGGCCCCAGGGCGTCGTGGGCGTGACCCGGACGCGACCTGGACGCGGCCCGGGGCTCCCCACGCCGCCCGAGATCAGCTAAGGTAAGGCTTACCTTTCTTCACGACGCGTGATTCGGTGGTCCGCCATGCCCGGCTCGGCTGTTCCCGCCCCGCTCCCGTCCGCACCCGCCCCGGCCGGCTCTCCGGTGGCGCGTGCGTACGAGCGCCTGGCGGCCGCCTGTCCGGGCCTGCGGGCCGAGGAGCGCGGCGCGCACGAACCCCTCCCTCGCGGTGTGGGCTGGGTCGGCGCGCACGAGCTCGCGGCGGGCGGGGCGGCCCTGGACGCCCACCTCGCGTGGGACGAGGCCCAGGTGCTGCGGGACTACGGGTGCCGGGCGCGGCCCGACGTGGTCGCCGGGTTCGGCCTGCACCGGTACGCCTGGGGGGCCTGCCTGCTGATCACGGCCCCTTGGTTCCTGGAGCGCCGCGTGCCCCGGCTGCCCGTGGACCGGGTGGCCTTCCACCGGACCCGGGGGCTGATGTCCGTACGCGTCGAGGAGTTCGCCTGCCTGCCGGACGACCCGGCGGCCTCCCTCCCCGGGGCGCGGGTCGTGCCCGGCGAGGAGGCGCTGCGCGAGGAGGTGCGGGCGGCGGTGGCCCAGCACCTCGGACCGCTGCTGGAGGGATTCGGCCCGCGGATGCGGCGCGGCCGCCGCGCGCTGTGGGCGATGGCCGCCGACGAGGTCGTCGAGGGGCTCTGGTACCTGGGGAGCCTGCTCGGCGAGGAGCAGCGGGCCGTGCGCGAGCTGGAGCTGCTGCTGCCGGGTGCGCTCGCCCCGTACACGGGAGCCGCCGGCTTCCGCACCCTCTCCGGCCCCGGCGGAGCGGAGCTGACCACCCGGGACCGGGCGAGCTGCTGCTTCTTCTACACGATCCGCCCGGAGGACACCTGCACGACCTGCCCGCGCACCTGCGACGCGGACCGCGTCACCCGGCTCACGGCGGCCGTCGGCTGAACCCACCCGTGCGGATGAAGTGGATTCGAACTCAACTCGGCCTTCACGAGCACCAGTTCGACCCACAACACCCTATCCGACGGGACCCGCCCCCCGATGGCGTCCACTTGCCCCGAAACCCACGTGCACCACTGACCGGCTGCGCCACTATGGCGCCCGGAAAGCCGCATACGCGAGGCAAGGGACATCCGCATGAGACTGACCGACATATCGCTGGACTGGCTGCTGCCCGGCAGCCTGTTGCTCCTGGGCGTGCTTGCGGCAGTGGCGGTGCTGGCCCGGGGCAAGCGTGAGGGCGAGAAGGCCGCGGCCGACGACAGCTGGGAACGCAGCGAGGAGCGCCGCCGCCGCAAGGAGGCCGTCTACGGGACCGCCTCGTACGTCCTGCTCTTCTGCTGCGCGGCCGTGGCCGCCGCGCTCTCCTTCCACGGGCTCGTCGGCTTCGGCCGGCAGAACCTCAACCTCTCCGGCGGCTGGGAGTACCTGGTTCCGTTCGGCCTCGACGGCGCCGCCATGTTCTGCTCGGTGCTCGCCGTCCGCGAAGCCAGCCACGGCGACGCGGCCCTCGGATCCCGGATGCTGGTCTGGCTCTTCGCCGGGGCGGCCGCCTGGTTCAACTGGGTCCACGCCCCGCGGGGTACGGGCCACGACGGCGCCCCTCAGTTCTTCGCCGGGATGTCGCTCTCGGCGGCGGTGCTCTTCGACCGGGCCCTCAAGCAGACCCGTCGCGCGGCCCTGCGCGAGCAGGGCCTGATCCCGCGCCCGCTGCCGCAGATCCGCATGGTCCGCTGGCTGCGGGCCCCCCGGGAGACCTTCGGCGCCTGGTCGCTGATGCTGCTGGAGGGGGTGCGCACCCTCGACGAGGCCGTGGACGAGGTGCGCGAGGACAAGAAGGAGCGCGAGCAGGACCGGCACCGCAGGCGGGAACAGCACCGCCTGGACCGCGCCCGCATCAAGGCGCTGGGCCGGCAGCACAGGGCGTTCGGGCGGGCCCGGGCGCGTCAGGTCGACCTGCCGGGGCTGACCCCCGGAACGGGCTCCGCGCCGGTCGGCGCGGAGCCGGCCATATCGGAAGCGGGACAGCTGCCCTTGCGACGAAGGCCCTCCCTGCAGGCCGTGAACGGAACCGAATCCCCTGATCCGTCCGGTCCCCGGACGGTGGACCTCACCGCCGAGGACGACACCCAGACGATCCCCCGGCTCGACTCCCTGGAGCGCAAACTGAAGGACCTGGAGCAGCAGTTCGGCTGACCGGACCGCTCGAGCACGGCGGCGGGGCACCCCCTGGGCGCCCCGCCGCCGCACGCTCAGGCCCGGGCCGCGCCCGCGGCCCCGAGCTCGAACCAGACGACCTTGCCGCGCCCCATCGCGAGCGGGTCCACGCCCCAGGCGTCGGCCAGCGCCTGCACCAGGACCAGCCCGCGGCCGTGCGTACCGTCGTCGGCGGACGGTACGTACGGCCGGGGCAGGCGCGCGGCGTGGTCGCGGACCTCGACCCTGAGGCGGCCGGCCCGGACGGTCGCGGACACCTCGGCGCCCTGGTCGGTGTGGACGAGGGCGTTGGTGACCACCTCGGTGATCAGCAGCTCGGCCACCTCGGCCGTCTCCCCCCGGCAGCGGTGACTCACCAGCTCCCGCAGGGCCCGGCGGACCTCGCCCACCGCCTTCAGGTCGGCCCGGCGCACACTGCGCGCCATCTCGGCGCGGTCCTGCTCGGCGCCCGCCGACGGCTCACGCGCCACCGGCCGCTCCGTCCTCCACGTCTTCCCGGTCCTCGCCCCCACCCGCACGACGACATACCTCCCCGTATCGCGCTGCCCGTGGTCTCGAACAGGTCTACGGAATGCATGCCCCCGGCGACGGTCCGCACTCCTTCGGGCTCAAGGCCTGGGCACGTTGCGGAGGTTGGATCGAGCCATCTGGATCATCCGGCCGACCCCGCCGTCCAGCACGATCTTGCTGGCGGACAGTGCGAATCCGGTCACCATCTCGGCACTGATCTTCGGTGGGATCGACAGGGCGTTGGGGTCCGTCACCACGTCCACCAGAGCGGGTCCCTTGTGCCGGAAAGCGTCCTTCAAAGCGGCCGTGAGCTGCTTGGGCTTCTCGACCCGGACCCCGTAGGCGCCCGCCGCGCGGGCGATCGCGGCGAAGTCCGGGTTGCGGTTCGTGGTTCCGTACGAAGGGAGGCCGGAAACCAGCATCTCCAACTCCACCATGCCCAGGGACGAGTTGTTGAAGAGAACCACTTTGACGGGCAGGTCGTACTGCACCAGGGTGAGGAAATCTCCCATCAGCATCGAGAAACCGCCGTCACCGGACATGGACACCACTTGACGGCCGCGGTCCGTGAACTGTGCGCCGATGGCCTGCGGGAGGGCGTTGGCCATGGAGCCGTGGCTGAAGGAGCCGATGATACGGCGCTTGCCGTTCGGGGAAAGATAGCGTGCCGCCCACACGTTGCACATGCCCGTGTCGACGGTGAACACCGCGTCCTCGTCGGCGAGTTCGTCGAGGACGGACGCCACGTACTCGGGGTGGATCGGCGTGTGCTTCTCCACCTTGCGCGTGTAGGCCTTCACCACCCCCTCCAGCGCGTCCGCGTGCTTCTTCAGCATCCGGTCCAGGAAGCGGCGGTCCTCCTTGGGTCGCACCCGCGTGTTGAGCGCGCGCAGGGTCTCCCGTACGTCTCCCCACACCGCGAGTTCCAACTGGGAGCGGCGGCCGAGGTGTTCGGGGCGGATGTCCACCTGGACGATCTTCACGTCGTCGGGCAGGAAGGCGTTGTACGGGAAGTCCGTGCCGAGCAGGACGAGCAGGTCGCACTCGTGCGTGGCCTCGTAGGCGGCGCCGTACCCCAGCAGGCCGCTCATGCCGACGTCGTACGGATTGTCGTACTGGGGCCACCTACGTATGTTCCTCAGCTGCCTCCGCCCCACCAAACGACGTGAGGAGGCGCCGGCTCAGCCGCTCGCCCTCGGCGGGACGGACACGGACGGGAACGTTCAACCGCTCTGCCGCCCGTGCCGCAAGGCGAAGACCCGGACCGACTTCGGGCACTTCACCACGCCGTTCTGACACACTCGCGCATGCGGCTAAAAGTCGCTCAGGCTCCCCGTCGCGCTCTCACCCAGATATGTGCCGGTTGCCTCATTTTTCAGCTTGTACTGAGGCCAGACGGTGTTCGTTTTAACGAGTTCGAGTTTCCAGATCTGGTTTGCCTGCTGCGTGAAGCCCCAGCCCTGCACGGGCGTTCCGTCCGCTTTGTCTGACTTCCTAACGTCGATGACATTGCCATTCGGATTGTGGAAGGTGATCAGGGCCTTGTCTTTGAGGTTGTTCACCTCGGCGGTGGAGCAGGACCCGCCCTGGTCAGGGATGGGCGTCCCGTCCCTGGGCGTTGCCCTCGAAGCTGCCGCGTCCACTTTGTCTGACCTCCTAAGGTCGATGACATTGCCATCCAAATTGTGGAAGGTGATCAGGGCCTTGTCTTTGAGGTTGTTCACCTCGGCGGTGGAGCAGGACCCGCCCTGGTCAGGGATGGGCGTCACATTGTGGGAGGTGATCAGGGCCTGGTCACCGTCGGCCGCGTGTGCTGTGGTGGGGAGGGTGATCGCCATTGCCGCCAGGGCGAGTACTGCGAGAGTACGTCGGGTGTTGATCATGTCGTAGCAACGATCACGGACCTACGCCGGTTACGAGGGAGTCGCCCTAATACCACGCGAGCCCCGCCCCCCTTGCTCTGCACCCGGGCGCCCCGAGCTGACCCGCGCCGGACTCCGAACGGCCATATAGGTGGGGCAAGTTCGCCGTTCCGCAGGAACATACGCACCTATGAATTGTCGTACTGAGGCTACCTGCGTATGTGACTGTCGGCCGGCGGACGCTGCATGGAGGACCGACACGAGAAGAAACACCCTGCGCCGCGTCGGCACCGCCCCCTCAAACGAGCGCGGGTGGGATCACGCACTAGCGGGTGGTCCACCAAGTCGCGGCGGACCCGGCTGCCGTGGTGATCAGCGCGACAATCCATTCCGGTACGCGCTGAACCGTCAAGTGGAGTCCGCCACAGCGGAGTTCGATCTGAGGGCGCTGCTCTGCGCTTCGCTTCATACCCACTAGTCCAGCACGCGGCCCAAGCCAGGAGTTCATTCGAAGGGGTGGCGAATGGTGTCGTTTTTTTAGGGGCGGGGACGCCGTTTTAGCGGGTCGTCAGCCAAGCCGTGAGCGCAGACCCACCAAGGGTCATCAGGACAGTCAAGAGCCTCACGGGGACACGCTGAAGAGTCATGCGGAACCCGCCGCATCGGATGTCCAGTGCGGGCGCTGTCTTGTCAGTGGTCATGGGCTGACGATGCGCCGCACCTCCGCCCCTGATCAACCGCTTCACAGGAACCATCCGCATGACGTCGCTCTATCCGCATCAGGCGAGTGCCTGACGCGCTTCCTGGCGGGCCCACCAGCAAGAATCGCGGTTGGTGCCACGACTCCGCAAGGAGACCCGACCCTGATGCGGATTAATCTGGATCTAGAGAACTATCCGCATCGAGCGGTTGCCTGGCCCCACACCCGAGAGGTAGATTTTCGCGGCGCCACACCGCCCCCACCCTCGTTGCACCCGAGCCGCCCGGGCAGCGAACAACGCGTTAGCTCCAAACACCTGTGCGGATAAAGGGAGTTCGCTGCCCCCACAGGAACATACGCACCTACGAATTGTCGTACTGGATCCACTCCTTGCCGCGCAGGGCGTGGCCGACGGGGGCCTTGATCCGGCCGGCGAACTCCATGACCTCGGCGTGCGCGCCCGCGGTGCCGCTGCCGCAGAAGAGCGTGACCCTGTCGGCCTCGTCGATCAGCCGCACCAGCTTCTCGATCTCCCCGTCTCCGGGCCGCACGGCCGGCCGGGCCGTCACCAGCGCGTGCTGCACCGCCCGCTCCGGGGCCGGCTGCGCGGCGATGTCCCCGGGCAGCGCGACGACGCTGACGCCGCCGCGGCCGATGGCGTGCTGGACGGCGCTCTGGAGCAGCCGGGGCATCTGCGCCGGGTTGGAGATCAGCTCGCTGTAGTGGCTGCACTCGCGGAACAGCTGGTCGGGGTGGGTCTCCTGGAAGTAGCCGAGCCCGATCTCCCCCGAGGGGATGTGCGAGGCGAGCGCCAGGACGGGGGCCATGGAGCGCTGCGCGTCGTACAGGCCGTTGATCAGGTGGAGGTTGCCGGGGCCGCAGGAGCCCGCGCAGGCGGCGAGCCGGCCGGTGATCTGGGCCTCGGCGCCCGCCGCGAACGCGGCGGTCTCCTCGTGGCGGACCTGGATCCACTCGATTCCACCCGTGCGGCGGATCGCGTCGACGACCGGGTTCAGGCTGTCGCCGACGACTCCGTACATCCGGCGCACGCCCGCGCGCACGAGGATGTCGACGAACTGTTCCGCCACGTTCTGCCTGGCCATGGAAGGACGCCCTCTCCTGTTCCCCGTCGAGCCGTGTGCGTCTTCCATCCACGCATGTCGCGTGCGGTTACGCCTCCCAGAGCGCGGCGGCCGTCCGGTCGTCGGCGTAGCCCTTGAGGCGGAGCTGGGTGTCGGCGAGGAAGGCCGCCAGGCCCGGCGGCTCCCCCTGCGACCAGCGGGCGGAGAGCTCGGCCGGGAGCAGGCTCTCCTCCCGCATGGGCTCCGCGAGGCCGCCCGAGCAGAGCAGCAGGGTGTCACCCGGGCGGGCCACGGAGGCCCGGAACCGGAAGCCGGTGGCGCCGGTCGCGCCGCCGTCCTCCTCCAGGTCCGTCCAGCGGCCCGCGCGCAGCCGGAAGACCCCTCCGGCCCCCGCGCCGAAGCAGATCCGGTGGGGGCAGTTCGGGTCCAGCGGCAGCAGGAGCCCGCGCAGCCCGGCGGTGTACGCCTCCTCGGCGAGCCCGAGCTCGGCGGCGCGGGCCCGCAGCCGCCCGTAGCCCCGGTCGGTGAGGCGCTGCAGCCCCGACAGCAGGGCCTCGCGCCGGCCCGCCCGGATGTCGTCGGCGAGCCGCTCCCGGCTGCGCCCGACGGCCGCCGCGACGAGGTGGCCGAGCTCGGCGGCGGCCTCCCGGGCGCCGGGGGCGGCCCGGTCGCCGCCGGCCAGCACCACCAGCACGAGGGCCTCGTCACCGCTGCCGAAGCGGGCGGTGAGCAGGAAGTCCCGCCGGGCCTCGCCCCGGTAGCGGGCGGAGTCCCCGCGCAGGGAGGCGGCCCGCAGGGTGTACGTCCCGTAGCGGGCGCCCTCCAGGACGGTGTCCGGGGTCAGGAAGTCCAGCGCGGCCGGGTCGGCGGCGGGCAGTGCGCCCGGCTCGGCGGCGTAGGTGGGGGCGCGGTCGCCGAGGTACCGCACCGCGGGCCGCTCGGGCCGCGCCGCGGGCGCGGGCGGCACGGCCACGTCCCCCTGCGCGTACCCGGTCTCCCCGGCCACCCGCGGGTCCGGCGGGGCGGGCGGGGCGGGCGGTTCCGGCGGGGCCGGCGGCAGGAGCGGTTCCGGCGGGGCCGGCGGCAGGGGCGGGGGCGGCGCGGGCGGTTCCGGCGGGGCGGCGGCCCGGTACCCGGGCGGTGGCGGCGGCACGGCCCCGGCCGGGGCCACCCCCGCGGGCGGCTCCCGGCGGGGGCCGGGCAGGGACGGCTCGGGCCGGGCCGGCTCCGCCGGTTCCGGGTCCGTCACGAGGACCGACGCCGAGCGGAAGCGCTGGTCCAGGGTGTCCCCCGGGTCGGGGGCGGGGCCCGCGTCGGGGTCCTCGTACAGCTTCTGCCACCAGTCCTGCGCGCCCTGCTGACTCATGCCCCCATTCTGGGCTCGACCGGGCGGCGGAAAACCCCGAATCCGGGAAAAGGGCCCATCGGGCCGCGACCCCGTGCCCCCTTCCCCCACTACCCGTACATACTGCCGGAATTGGTACGTCCGATCGGCTGTCCGGGAAGCCGGGGCGATACCGCCTTGGCAGACGGGCGGGGGATCCGGCGAAGATGGCGGCGGCGGGTTCGCGCCGTGGCCGCTTCCCGCCGGGAACGGCTCTGGGGAGTGGGGTGGGGACGGGTTGCTGGGAGCGATAGGCCTGGACGAGGGCCAGGAATCGGCGTACCGGGCGCTGGTGGCACTGGGGGCGGCCGAGGTGCCCGACCTGGCACACCGGCTGACGCTGCCGGTACCGCAGACGGAGCGGGCACTGCGGCACCTGGAGCGCCACGGGCTGGCGGCCCGGTCCTCGGCCCACCCCGGCCGCTGGGTGGCCGCGCCGCCGGGCGCCGCCCTCGGGGCCCTGCTGACCCGGCAGCGGAGCGAACTGGAGCGGGCGGAGCTGGCCGCGACGCTGCTGGCGCGGGAGTACCGGGCGGAGGCGGCCGAACCGGCGGTGCACGACCTGGTGGAGGTGGTGACGGGCGCGAGCGCCGTGGCCCGGCGCTTCCAGCAGCTCCGGCTGGGCGCGAAGGAGGAGGTCTGCGCGCTGGTGTCCGGCCCGCAGGAGGAGGCGGGGGACCGGGCGGCCGTACGGGGCGTCGAGTACCGGGTGGTCGTCGACCGCGAGGTGCTCACCCTGCCCACGGGCATGCGGGAGGCCTCCAGCGCACTGGCGCGCGGCGAACGGATCCGGGTGTCGGCGGCGGTCCCCACGGAACTGGTGATCGCGGACGGCAGCCTGGCCATGGTCTCCCTGACGGCGCGCGGGGCGGAGCCGGCGGCCCTGGTGGTGCACGCGTCGGGCCTGCTCGAATCGCTGCGGGGCCTCTTCGAGGCGGTGTGGCGGGAGTCCCTCCCGCTGCGGCTGGGCGTCACCGGCCACCCCGAGGAGGGCGACGGCGGCCCCGACACCACCGACCTGGAGATCCTCTCCCTGCTGCTGGCGGGGATGACGGACGCGAGCGTGGCCAAGCACCTGGAACTCGGCCTGCGGACGGTGCAGCGGCGCGTGAAGGGGCTGATGGATCTGACGGGCGTGACGACCCGGCTCCAGCTGGGCTGGCACGCGTACGAACGGGGCTGGGTGGCCCGATAGCCGGGGGTCGGTCACGCTGGGCGCATGGATCTGCCGCAGCTGCTCCTGGTGGGGGTGGTGCTGCTGCTCGGGGTGCTGGGGGTGATGGTCCCGGGGGTGCCGGGGACCTGGCTGGTCTGGGCGGGGCTGCTGTGGTGGTCCCTGCACGAGCGGTCCACCGCCGCGTGGGCGGTCCTGGTCGCCTCGACGGCCCTGCTGCTGGTGGCGCAGGTGGTGAAGTGGCAGCTGCCGCCGAGACGGCTGCGGGGTGTCGGGGTCACCCGCCGGATGGCGGCGTACGCGGCCGCCGGCGCGGTGGCCGGCTTCGTCCTGCTGCCGGTGGTCGGGGCGGTGCCGGGGTTCGTGGGCGGCATCTACCTGTGCGAACGCCGCCGGCTGGGCACGCACGGCGAGGCGTGGGCGTCGGTCCGGGCGGTGATGCGGGCGGTGGGGACGAGTGTGCTGGTGGAGCTGTTCGCATGCCTTTCGGTGACGGCGGCGTGGCTCGGAACCGTCCTGGCCGACCGCCCTTCTTGACGCCCCGCCGCCTATTCTTGACGCGCCGCACCCCTTCTTGACGCGCCGCACCCCTTCTTGACGCGCCGCACCCCTTCTTGACGCGCCGCACCCCTTCTTGACGCGCCGCTCGCGCGGTGCGGCGCGGGGGCGCCTTACCGGCTTCGCGCCGCTGCGCCGGCCTCCGGCCGTCCCCTCCTTGACGCGCCGCTCGCGTGGCTCGGCCGCAAGCGGCCTCCCCGGCTTCGCGCCGCTGCGCCGGCCTCCGGCCGTCGGACCCGGGGCGGGGTCGGGTTGGGTGGCGGGGGCCGGTGGGTCGGGTGCGGGCGGTATGTCGCTGCGCGGGCCTGGCCCCTCCCCGCCCTTCAACCGTTCTCGCCTCAAACGCCGGCGCGGCTTGGAAAGTCCGGCGTTCCGCGCCGGGCGCGGCTACAGACACGGCGCTACCGCGCCCGCGCCTCAAACTCCCCCAGCTACCGCTGGGAGGTGCCCCCAGACGGGGCTGGAAGTGCGCTGCGCGCACTCCAGCCCGCCAGGCGGCGTCCGGCCCCGGCCGGCGAATTCCAGCCTCGCCGGCGTTTGAGGCGCTGGGGGCACCTCCCAGCGGTAGCTGGGGGAGGGTCTGGGGGCGGAGCCCCCAGGGGTCCGGGGCGCAGCCCCGGGGAACGAGGGAAGGGCGGGTAGGGGACCGGCTCCGCGCAGCGGCCCCCACCCCCGCCCGGCCAAGCGTCAGCGGCCCCGCTTCGCCGCGTAATTGGCCCGGCCCACCGCCGACTTCATCCGCCAGTCCCGGGCGATCTCCGCCCGCAGCCGGGCGTCCGTCTTCGCGACGATCCGCTGGTTCTCGCGCAGCAGCTTGCGGTAGCTGTCCAGGCGGCGCTCCGGGAGCGCCCCCTCGGCCACCGCCGCGAGCACCGCGCACCCCGGTTCCGCCTCGTGCGCGCAGTCGTGGAAGCGGCACTGCTCGGCGTACTCCTCGATCTCCGAGAAGACCTGCCCCACCCCGGCCTCCGCGTCGAAGAGCCCGACGCCGCGCAGCCCGGGGGTGTCGATGAGGACGCCCCCGCCCGGCAGGGCGAGCAGGTTGCGGGTGGTGGTGGTGTGGCGGCCCTTGCCGTCGACGTCGCGGGTCTCCTGGACGTCCATGACGTCCTCGCCGAGCAGCGCGTTCGCCAGCGTGGACTTGCCCGCGCCGGAGATCCCGAGCAGCACGCTCGTGCCGTCGGCGACGACCGCGGCGAGCACGTCCGTGCCCTCCCCCGTGTGGGAGGAGACGGTCAGCACCTGTACGCCCGGGGCGGTGGTCTCCACGTCCTGGACCAGGTAGGCCAGCGTGGCCGGGTCCGGGACCAGGTCCGCCTTGGTCAGGACGACCAGCGGCTGCGCCCCCGACTCCCACGCGAGCGCGAGGAAGCGCTCGATGCGTCCGAGGTCGAGCTCGACGGCGAGCGAGACCGCGATGATGGCGTGGTCGACGTTGGCGGCGAGGATCTGCCCCTCGGAACGCTGCGAGGAGGTGGACCGTACGAAGGCGGTCCGGCGCGGCAGGTACGCCTTCACGTAGCGCGGGTTGCCGGTCGCCTCGACGGCGGCCCAGTCGCCCGTGCAGATGACCCGGAGCGGGTCGTGGGGGGTGACGAACGCGGTGTCGGCGCGGATCACGCCGTCCTCCGTCATCACGTCGCACTGGCCCCGGTCGACGCGTACGACACGGCCCGGGAGGAGTCCCTGGGCGGCGTACGGGGCGAACTCGGCGGCCCATGCCTCGTCCCAGCCGAAGGAGGTGAGGGACGGGGAGGAAGAGAGAGTCAAGGGGAACCCTTCACAAGGTGGCCCCGGCAGCGCCCGCTCGGCGGCGGTGCGAGGAGTGTGAGGTCAGCCGGAGACCACGGGGGCGGAAACGATGATGAACTCCTGAATGCGGGCAGTGCCCGTCACCGTGACAGTCATCAATGTCCTCACCTCCTGCTTCCTGATCCTCAAAGGCGGCCGCGGCAGGACGCCGTGTGCCGTTCCTGCGGAACCATAGCCCGCCCCGGAAGGCCGCACCACCGAATTAATCCCGGGGTTCCCGGCCCTCCACCCGGGGGTGGATTCCCGGCCCGATGTCCGTTTCCTTCAAGACCGCCGGACGGCAGCGCGCCTAGCCTGCGGGCATGACTCCACGACTCGACATGATCGGCCTGGTCGTCTCCGACATGGCCGCCTCGCTCGCCTTCTACCGCCGGCTCGGCCTGGACGTCCCGGCCGGTGCCGAGGCACAGCCGCACGTCGAGGCCGTGCTGCCCGGCGGGCTGCGGATCGGATGGGACACCGAGGAGGTCGTCCGGTCCTTCGACCCCTCCTGGACCCCGCAGCGCGGCGGGCAGCGCCGGGAGCTCGCTTTTCTGTGCGAGTCCCCCGCCGAGGTGGACGCGCTGTACGCGGAGCTGACGGGCGCCGGGTACGAGGGGCACCTGAAGCCCTGGGACGCCTTCTGGGGCCAGCGCTACGCGGTGGTGCTCGACCCGGACGGCTGCGGGGTCTCGCTGTTCGCGCCCGCCGACGCCGTGTAGGCCCCGAGGGTGGTCCCGGCCGGCGCTTCGGGGGCCGCGCACGGGTCCCCGCGCACACCGCCGGCCCGGGCCGGGCCGTCAGTGCTTGCGCAGGCGGGAGGTGTAGTCGTCGGGCGGCAGGAAGTTCGACCAGCGCTCGGGGAACTCCGAGGGCATCCCGGCGTCCTCGTCGTCCTCGGACTCCCCCTCGGCCAGGGCCCGCCAGGCGGCGGCACGGGCGACGAGCTGGGCGGCCTCTGCCTCGCGGACCCGCTCGTTGGCCTCACGGGCGGCGGCCGTGGCCACCGACGGCCAGACCCGGTCGATCGCGGCGTTGACGGCGGCGCCGACGAGCACCGCGAAGGCCGAGATGCCGATCCACAGCAGGATCGCGACGGGCGCGGCGAGGGACCCGTAGATGGTCGGGCCCTCCACCGTGTTGGTCAGGTAGATCCGCAGCAGGAACGATCCGAGCACCCACATCGCGAGTGCGACCAGCGCGCCCGGCACGTCCTCGATCCACGGCGAGCGGACGGGGACGGACACGTGGTAGAGCGTCGTCAGGAAGGCGATGGAGAGCAGGGTGACCACCGGCCAGTAGAGGACGGCGATCACCTCCGTGCTCCAGGGCACCAGGCGGACGACGGCGTCGGGCCCGACGACCATCAGCGGCAGCACGATCGCGCCGATCAGCAGGGCGATCACGTAGAGGAGGAAGGCGAGCAGCCGCGTCTTGACGATGCCCCGCTGCCCGTCGAGCCCGTACATGACGGTGATGGTGTCGATGAAGACGTTGACGGCGCGGGAGCCGGACCACAGGGCGAAGGCGAAGCCGAGGGAGATCAGGTCGGGGCGGCCGCGGCTGGTGACGTCGTCGAGCATGGGTCTGGCGATGTCGTTGACGCCCCGGTCGGACAGGACGGTGCCGACCGCGCGCAGGATGTTCTCCTCGATGCTGGCCACGGACTGGGTGTTCGTCCAGCCGTCCACGTAGCCGAGCAGGCCGAGCAGGCCGAGGAAGAGCGGGGGCAGGGAGAGCAGGGTGAAGAAGGCGGCTTCGGCGGCGAGGCCGAGGATCCGGTACTCGATGCACGAGTTGACGGTGTCTTTGAGGAGCAGCCAGCCCATCTTGCGCTTGGAGACGTTGCGGTAGAGGGCGCGGGCCCGGTGGAGCCTTCCCGGGCGTACCGGGATCCCCTCGGGTGTTTCTTTTGCTGGCTGCACGTCCTTACGGTATCCGCATGGCAGCCACCACCCACACAGTCAGCAACCAGGCCCCGCCGCTCGTCGGGTACGAGGTCTACCTCGGCGACCGGCCCCTCACCGAGGGCGTGGAGCGGCACCTCGCCGACGCGGCCCCCGAACTCCGGGACGAGGTACGGGAGGAGCTCACCGCGCTCGGCCGCACCGCGGGTTCGGCGCAGGCCCAGCAGTGGGGCCGGGAGGCGAACGAGAACCCGCCGGTACTGCGGACGCACGACCGCTACGGGAACCGGATCGACGAGGTGGAGTTCCACCCGTCGTGGCACCGGCTGCTGGGACACGCGGTCGGCGCCGGGCTGACGGACGCCTGGGGCCGTCCGGCCGGGCACCTGCGGCGGGCGGCGGGCTTCTTCCTGTGGTCGCAGGCCGAGGCGGGGCACGGCTGCCCGGTCTCGATGACCCACGCCGCGGTGCCGGCGCTGCGGACCGATCCGGAGCTCGCGGCGGAGTGGGAGCCGCGGCTGACCTCGCACGTGTACGAGGAGGGGCTGCGGCCGGCCGGGCAGAAGGCCGGGGTGCTCTTCGGGATGGGCATGACGGAGAAGCAGGGGGGCAGCGACGTCCGGGCGAACACGACGTCGGCGGCGCCGCTGGACGCGTCCGGGGAGTACGTGCTGACCGGGCACAAGTGGTTCTGCTCGGCGCCGATGTCGGACGGCTTCCTGGTGCTGGCGCAGGCGCCGGGAGGGCTGACCTGCTTCCTGGTGCCGCGGGTGCTGCCGGACGGGACGCGGAACGCGTTCGCGATCCAGCGGCTGAAGGACAAGCTGGGCAACAAGTCGAACGCGTCGGGCGAGATCGAGTTCTCCGGGACGTGGGCGCGGCGGGTGGGCGAGGAGGGCCGGGGGGTGCGGACCATCATCGAGATGGTCGCGGCGACCCGGCTGGACTGCGTGATCGGTTCGGCCTCGCTGATGCGGCAGGCGCTGACGCAGGCCGTCCACCACGCGGAGCACCGCTCTGCTTTCGGAGCACCGCTCATCGACCAGCCGCTGATGCGCAACGTCCTCGCGGACCTCGCCCTGGAGTCGGAGGCGGCCACCGCCCTGACGCTGCGCCTCGCGGCCGCGTACGACGCCGGGACCGACCAGGAGCGGGCCTTCCTGCGCCTCGCGGTGCCCGCCGCGAAGTACTGGGTGACCAAGCGGTGTACGCCGATGGTGGCGGAGGCCCTGGAGTGTCTGGGCGGCAACGGCTACGTCGAGGAGTCCGGACTGCCGAGACTGCTGCGCGAATCCCCGGTGAACTCCATCTGGGAGGGCTCGGGCAACGTGCAGTCCCTGGACGTGCTGCGCGCGCTGCAGCGGGAGCCGCAGGCCCTGAACGCGTTCCTCCAGGAGGTCGGGCTGGCCAGGGGCGCGGACCACCGGCTGGACGCGGCGATCAAGAACCTGCTGACGGAGCTGGCCGACCTCGACGGGATCGAGGCCCGGGCCCGCCGGGTGGTGGAGCGGATGGCCCTGGTCCTGCAGGGCTCGCTGCTGGTCCGCTGGGCCCCGCCGGAGGTGGCGGACGCGTTCTGCGCGTCCCGGCTCGGCGGTGACTGGGGGGCGGCCTTCGGAACGCTGCCGCACAGCCTCGACCTGGCGGGAGTGGTGGCACGGGCGCGGATCACGGGCTGACGGCGGTCCCCAAACCACCGTGCTCCCAGGCCGCGGTGGTCCCCAAACCATTACGCGGCCGCCGGAGCGCTCAGCACCGGATCCGAGCCCGTGGAGATGGGACCCGGGGTGGCGCCGCGCCGACTCGGCACCACCCCTGGTCCAAGAGCCCCGAGGAAGGAGCTGTCACGCCGCTCGGCGGCGTGCCGATAGTTTCGGTCGGGTGACCGGGGGTTGGCGAGGGTTGCATACCGTTGCAACCCTGCATTCCTTACGGCTCGGAATTCGCCCGCCGCATGTGCCCGGGAAGTACGCGCGTGCGCCACGGGGGGCGGCTTGCGCAGTACGTCCTGTTCAGCACGGGGAGGTTCCGGTGGCCCACACCGCAGGCAGCACGGTCGACGTGGCGCGCATCTCGGCCATGGACGCGCGGGAGGCGACGCGCCTGCTGAAGGGGGTGCGGGCCGCGGCGCTGGCCGGGGCCCGCCCGCCGGCCGCCCCCCGCCCCGAGATCGCCGAGTCCTGGCGGCGGATGCTCGCCGGCGGGGTGCACCCCGACCGGGACGCCCGCTCGCGGATGCTGTCCGCCGCCGAGACGGAGGAGCGCCGGCAGGTCTCGCCGCTGCGGGAGATCCTCCCGGTGCTGCGCGAGGGGCTGCTGCCCGCGCTGGACGAGGCCCTGCACATCATGGTCGTGGCCGACGCGGACGGGCGGCTGCTGTGGCGGGAGGGCCACCGGTCGATCCTGCGCAAGGCGGACCGGCTGGGTTTCGCGGTGGGGGCCGACTGGGACGAGGCCGTGGTCGGCACGAACGGGGTGGGCACCGCCCTGGTGACGCGGCGGCCGGTCCAGGTGTTCTCGGCGGAGCACTTCGTCTCCAGCCACCACGACTGGACCTGCGCGGGGGCTCCCGTGCACGACCCGAGGGACGGGCGGCTGCTGGGCGTGGTCGACGTCAGCGGGCCGCTCGCCACCATGCACCCGGCCACCCTGGCCTGGGTGAGCTCCGTGGCCCGGCTCGCCGAGCGGGAGCTGCGGGTGCGGCACCTGGAGTCCCTGGAGCGGCTGCGGGCCGTCGCGGCCCCGCTGCTGGCCCGGCTGCCCGGGCGCGCCGTGGCCGTGGACCCGCACGGCTGGACGGCGGCGGTGACGGGGCTGGCCCCCGCCGACCGGGTCGCCCTGCCGAAGGCGCTGGGCCCCGGGCCGGTGTGGGTCGCGCAGCTGGGCGACTGCGTGGCGGAGCCGCTGCCCGGCGGCTGGCTGCTGCGGCTGGCCGAGGCGCGGGGTGCCGCGGGTGCCGCGCCGGCGGTGAGCCGGGTGGTGCTGGACCTGAGCCGCCCCCGGTCCTGGTCCGCGACCGTGTACGGGGCCGCCGGCAGCTGGTCCCAGGAGCTGAGCCCGCGCCACGCGGAGCTGCTGTTCCTGCTGGCGGAGACCCCGCGGGGGCGTTCCGCGGCGGAGCTGGCCGCCGAACTGTTCGGGGACCCGACGCGGACGGTGACGGTCCGCGCCGAACTGTCCCGGGTGCGGCGGCACCTGGCCGGGGTGCTGACGCACCGGCCGTACCGCTTCGCGGAGGACGTCGAGGTGGAGCTGATCCGCCCGGCGGACCCGGGCCGGCTGCTGCCCCACTCCACCGCCCCGGCCGTGATCAGGGCCCGCCTGGGCCGCGGCGCGGCGCCCGTGGTTCCCTGAACGGCATGAGCACCATCACACTCACCACCTGGTCCCTGGAGATGACCTCCCCGTCGGACCTCGTCCCGGCGGCGGTACCGGGCCCGGACATCACGATCACCCGCGCGGAGGTCCCGTCCCCGGAGCTGAGCCGCTTCCTGTACGCCTCGGTGGGCGGGGACATCCACTGGACGGACCGGCTGTCGCTGACCCGCGCGGAGTGGGTGGAGCTGCTGGACCGGCCGGGAGTGGAGACGTGGGTCGCGTACGACCGCGGCACCCCGGCGGGCTACGTCGAGCTCGACCCGCAGCCCGACGGTGTGGTCGAGATCATGTACTTCGGCCTCCTGCCGGACTTCCGGGGCCGCCGCATCGGGGGCCACCTGCTGACCTTCGGCACCGCCCGGGCCTGGGACCTCGCGTCCCGCTGGCCGGACCGCGAGCCGACCCGCCGGGTGTGGGTCCACACGTGCAGCCAGGACGGTCCGACGGCGATGGACAACTACCGGCGCCGCGGCTTCAAGGTCTTCAGGACGGAGACGGAACCGAAGGAAGAAACCCCGACCCCGGGGCCCTGGCCGGGAGCGTAGCCCCTGGCCGGGGGGTGGCCGGGCCGGGGCGTTGCCCTGGCCGGGCGGGGGTGCGGGGTGCGTGCTGCGTAGCCCCTGGCCGGGGGGGGTGGCCGGTCCGGGGCGTTGCCCTGGCCGGGCGGGGGGTGCGGGGTGCGTGCTGCGGGGGCCGGGGTCGGGGACGGGGTGGTGTGTCGTCCGGGACGGGCTTCGATGTTCGGCGCCCGATCCGGATCCGGTTGGTGAGCGGTACCGCGCGCCGAAATCATCTCGTTTCAGTCCCGGACAACACCCCACCCCGCCCCCGCCCCCGACCGGCCATTTCAGCCTCGCCTGGGGGTACCTCCCAGCGGTAGCTGGGGGAGGAACGGTGGAAGGGCGGGTAGGGGACCTCGCCCCGCGCAGCGGCCCACCCACCCGCAGCCGACTCACCGGCCCGGGCCCCCCACCGGCGGCGCGTCAAAAAGGTGACCGGGGTCACGCGGTCTCATGATCCGGGACGACTTCGTCCGAATCGTGGACAGTAGTGGACTCCTCCAATCGGCACATGACACGCTTCGGCCATGAATGGAGCTGGAATTGCCTTGGTGAGTCGGCGGCACGTCGACCTCGGCCGCATGTCCAGCGCCATCTGTCCGGCACGCTGACGGAACCAGCACCCGCCGCACATCGCCGCAGTCCCCGCCGCCGCGGACGCGTCGATCACCCGCAAGCCCCCTGAGGCCGAACACTGCCCCCCGCCTGTCGGCAACCCCGACACACGGGCGGAAATCGGCCACACCTGCTCAGAGACTCCAGTGTGACAGGGGCGCGCCGCCGCTCCCCCCTGCCTCCACCTCGAGCCGTTGAAGAAGGACGTATCCGCCATGGCCGCCACCCCCGAATCGCCCGCAGCCGCCCCCGCAGCCGCAGCGCGCCGCAAGACCGGCCGTCATCGCGGCGAGGGCCAGTGGGCCGTCGGACACCACACGCCCCTCAACGGCAACGAGCAGTTCAAAAAGGACGACGACGGTCTCAACGTGCGGACACGCATTGAGAACATCTACTCCAAGGCCGGCTTCGACTCGATCGACCCCAACGACCTGCGCGGCCGTATGCGCTGGTGGGGCCTCTACACCCAGCGCAAGCCCGGGATCGACGGCGGCAAGACCGCGATCCTGGAGCCGGAGGAGCTGGACGACAAGTACTTCATGCTGCGCGTCCGCATCGACGGCGGCCGGCTGACCACCGAGCAGCTCCGCGTCATCGGCGAGATCTCCGAGGAGTTCGCGCGCGGCACCGCCGACCTCACCGACCGCCAGAACGTGCAGTACCACTGGATCCGGATCGAGGACGTCCCCGAGATCTGGCGCCGTCTCGAGGCCGTCGGCCTGTCGACCACCGAGGCCTGCGGTGACACGCCCCGCGTCATCCTCGGTTCGCCCGTCGCCGGCATCGCCCAGGACGAGATCATCGACGGCACCCCCGCCATCGAGGAGATCTACCGCCGCATCGTCGGCAACCCGGACTTCTCCAACCTGCCCCGCAAGTTCAAGTCCGCGGTCTCCGGCTCGCCGCTGCTCGACGTGGCGCACGAGATCAACGACATCGCCTTCGTCGGCGTGAACCACCCCGAGCACGGTCCCGGCTTCGACGTCTGGGTCGGCGGCGGCCTGTCCACCAACCCCAAGCTGGGCGTCCGCCTCGGCACCTGGGTCTCCCTGGACGAGGTCCCCGACGTCTACGAGGGCGTCATCTCGATCTTCCGCGACTACGGCTACCGCCGGCTGCGCACCCGCGCCCGCCTGAAGTTCCTGGTCGCCGACTGGGGCCCGGCCAAGTTCCGCCAGGTCCTGGAGGACGAGTACCTGAAGCGCAAGCTGACGGACGGCCCCGCGCCCGAGCAGCCCAGCGGCCAGTGGCGCGACCACGTCGGCGTGCACCAGCAGCAGGACGGCAAGTTCTACGTCGGCTTCGCGCCCCGCGTCGGCCGTGTGGACGGTGCCACCCTCACCAAGATCGCGGACGTCGCCGAGCAGCACGGCTCCGGCCGCCTGCGGACCACCGCCGAGCAGAAGATGATCGTCCTCGACATCGAGGCCGACCAGGTCGACTCCGTCGTCGCCGCTCTGGAGGCGCTGGACCTGCGGGTCAAGCCGTCCCCGTTCCGCCGCGGCACCATGGCCTGCACCGGCATCGAGTTCTGCAAGCTGGCAATCGTCGAGACGAAGGCGCGCGGCGCCTCGCTGATCGACGAGCTGGAGCGCCGCCTGCCGGACTTCGCCGAGCCGCTCACCATCAACATCAACGGCTGCCCGAACGCCTGCGCCCGTATCCAGGTGGCGGACATCGGTCTCAAGGGCCAGCTGGTCCTGGATGACGACGGCAACCAGGTGGAGGGCTACCAGGTCCACCTGGGCGGCGCCCTCGGCCTGGAGGCCGGTTTCGGCCGCAAGGTCCGCGGCCTCAAGGTCACCTCGGCCGGTCTGCCCGACTACGTCGAGCGGGTCGTCAAGCGCTTCGAGGAGGAGCGCGAGGACGGCGAGCGCTTCGCCGCCTGGGTCGGCCGCGCCAACGACGCGAGCCTCTCATGAGCGAGCGAGCCGCACCGTTCTACTGCCCGTACTGCGGCGACGAGGACCTGTTTCCCCACGAAACGGGTCACGGCGCCTGGGAATGCAGGGCCTGCAACCGAGCCTTCCAGCTGAAGTACCTCGGGCTGCTGGCCCGGGGTGTTCAGTCCAACACCGCTGGAGGGGACGAGATATGACCACTACTCAAGACGTGAGTCTCAGAGAACTGGCCGAGCAGGCGGGACGCGACCTGGAGGACGCCTCGGCGCTGGACATCCTGCGCTGGGCGGTGGACACCTTCGGGAAGAAGTTCTGCGTGACCTCCTCGATGGAGGACGCGGTCGTCGCCCACCTGGCCTCGCGGGTCGCCCCGGGGGTGGACGTGGTGTTCCTGGACACCGGGTACCACTTCGAGGA
>NZ_JBVIRQ010000022.1:0-20660 GCF_055575955.1 Streptomyces sp. NPDC033966
CTACTCCCCAGACTCCCGCCCACGACCAGCGCGAGCACCCCGGGGACCGGTCACACCAGCCCTTTGACCTGCTACTTCAAGTTGGCGAAGGCTCACTGTGTGCAGGCGTGAGCCCACCTATGGTCACACGTCCAGTGTGGCCGACGGCACTGACAACGTCAGCCCTGCTTGTCCTGCGGGGGGTCGGGGGTGGGCCTGGGCGGGTGGTTCCGGTGGCCGCCGCCGGCGGCGAGTTCGAATTCTGCCCTGGGGTGTTCGAGGGATCCGAGGGAGACGATCTCGCGTTTGAAGAGGCCCGCGAGGGTCCATTCGGCGAGGACGCGCATTTTGCGGTTGAAGGTGGGGACGCGGCTGAGGTGGTAGGCGCGGTGCATGAACCAGGCGGGGTAGCCCTTGAGCTTGCGGCCGTAGAGCAGGGCGACGCCCTTGTGGAGGCCGAGGGAGGCGACGGAGCCGGCGTACTTGTGGGCGTACTCGGTGAGGAGTTCGCCGCGCAGGGCGGCGACGAGGTTGTCGGAGAGCTGCTTGGCCTGGCGGACGGCGTGCTGGGCGTTGGGGGCGCATTCGCGGCCCGGTTCGCCGGCGGTGATGTCGGGTACGGCGGCGGCGTCGCCGGCGGCCCAGGCGTGTTCGACTCCTTCGACGGTGAGGAAGGAGGTGCAGTTGAGGCGTCCGCGTTCGTTCTTGGGGAGGTCGCTGGCGGCGAGGACGGGGTGGGGTTTGACGCCGGCGGTCCAGACGATGGTGCGGGTGGGGAAGCGGGAGCCGTCGCTGAGGACGGCGACGCGGTTCTCGCAGGATTCGAGGCGGGTCTCGAGGCGGACGTCGATATTGCGGCTGCGCAGTTCACGGACGGTGTAGACGCCCATTTCGGGGCCGACCTCGGGGAGGATCCGGTCGCTGGCCTCGACCAGCACCCATTTCATGTCCTCGGGCTTGACGTTGTGGTAGTACCGGGCCGCGTACCGGGCCATGTCCTCCAGTTCGCCGAGTGCCTCCACGCCGGCGAAACCGCCGCCGACGAAGACGAAGGTGAGGGCGGCGTCGCGGATTGCGGGGTCGCGGGTGGAGGAGGCGATGTCCATCTGTTCGATGACGTGGTTGCGCAGGCCGATGGCCTCTTCCACGGTCTTGAATCCGATGCCGTAGTCGGCGAGTCCGGGGACCGGGAGGGTGCGGGAGACGGAGCCGGGGGCGAGGACGAGTTCGTCGTATTCGATCTCGATGCCGCCGGTGCCCTCCTCGGTGGTGGCGAGGGTGGTGACCGTCGCGGTCCGCTTGGCGTGGTCGATGCTCCGGGCCTCGCCGATGACGATGCGGCAGCGGTCCAGGACGCGGCGCAGGGGGATCACGACGTGCCGGGGCGAGATCGCGCCGGCGGCGGCTTCCGGGAGGAAGGGCTGGTACGTCATGTAGGGCTCGGGGGTCACCACGGTGACCTCGGCTTCGCCGGATCTCAGCTTCCGCTGGAGGCCCAGGGCCGTGTACATGCCGACGTAGCCGCCGCCGACGACGAGGATGCGCGTGCGGGGCGGGGTACCGGGGTCGTCGCCCCGGGAGTTAGCAGCCTTCACCATCCCATGACGCAACGTGGCTGGGAGTTTGTCCACAGGCCCGGCAAATTATGTGACCGGTGGGGGTGGGGGGACGGGCCTGTCAGGAGATCAGGATCACGTTAAAAGTGTGCAGGTCAGGGCTCCGGAGGGGGTGATTCCGGGGAGTTGCGGCGGAAAAGTGGCGCTGAATGCTCCGATCGGGCGGTGCTCGGTCGGCAGCTGCCTCTTCTGAATTGACTCTGGCTCAACTATGTTCGTATCTCGTCGAGGATGTAGGACCAGGGCCCTCATGACCGTGGCCCCCCTCGACACGAAGGCGGGGAGTGTCTCCGGGGGGAGACAAGTGATTACCGGGGGATACATATGAACATTTCCGATTTCCATGGCTCTGTCACCGCTCTGTCCGCGGAGACCGGCGGACGCGTGATGGCGGGTTCGACCACCCACGGGGTGGGCCGTTCCACGCCGCTGCGCGTCGACGCCCAGCGCAACCTGGAGCACGTCCTGCGGGCGGCCCGGGAGGTCTTCGGCGAGCTGGGCTACGGGGCTCCGATGGAGGACGTGGCACGGCGCGCCCGGGTCGGCGTCGGGACCGTCTACCGGCGGTTCCCCAGCAAGGACGTGCTGGTCCGGCGCATAGCCGAGGAGGAGACCGCCCGGCTGACCGAGCAGGCCAAGTCCGCCCTGGGCCAGGAGGAGGAGCCGTGGCAGGCGCTGTCGCGCTTCCTGCGCACCTCCGTGGCCTCCGGCGCGGGCCGGCTGCTGCCGCCGCAGGTGCTGCGGGTCGGCGCGGCCGCCGAGGAGGAGGCGGACGAGGCCGCGGCCCGCGTCCCGCACCAGCGCCAGGCCGCCGCGGGCGGTACGGCGGAGCTGCGCGTCGTCGGCGCGCGGACCCCGCTCGAGGACGAGCCCGCGGAGGACTCTGGAGCGGGCGCGCTGCTGGAAGTCGTCGGCCGGCTGGTGGACCGGGCGCGGGAGGCCGGTGAGCTGCGGACCGACGTCACGGTGGCCGATGTGCTGCTGGTGATAGCGACCGCCGCACCCGCGCTGCCCGACCCGGCTCAGCAGGCCGCGGCTTCGGCCCGGCTGCTGGACATCCTGCTCGAAGGACTGCGCTCCCGGTCGGCGTGAGCCGGCGCCCCGGCTGGGCCGGGGCGTTGAGCAGTGCTGTTGAGCAGTGCTGTTGAGCCGTGGTGTTGAGCCGAGCCGTTGGCGGGCCGGCCCCCGCAGGGGTGGGGGCCGGTTCGTCAACGGGGGTCCTCGAACGGCAGGTCGCTCGAAGGGGTGAGGAGCGGTCCGGTGATCCACCGGATTGTCCCCGGATGGGTGGATGCCGCGGAGAGGGCCCCGGGGTGCCGACGCCGTGTGACACGCTGGATCGGTGTACCGGTTCGAGTGTGTCGTGCGGAGGCTTCCGCGATGAGCTTTGACGGGCGGGACGAGTCCCACGATGGCGTCGGTGGCACCGGCGCCGAGGCCGGGGCGGTCAGCCTGCCCGCCCGGCAGGTCCCGGCCCAGCGCGAACGCGGCGGCAGGCATGCCGCATCCGGCACGCCGGGCACCGACCTCCCACCGTCCGACGGCGACTTGATCGCCCGGATGCGCGGCGGTGACGACGGGGCGTACGAGGAGCTGTTCCGGCGGCACGCCGACGCGGTACGGCGCTACGCGCGGACCTGCTGCCGGGACGGGCACACCGCCGACGACCTGACCGCCGAGGTGTTCGCGCGGACGCTGGGGGCGGTACGGGGCGGGGCGGGGCCGGACCAGTCGGTACGGGCCTATCTCCTGACCACCGTGCGGCGGGTCGCCGCGGCCTGGGCGAAGACCGCCCGGCGGGAGCATCTGGTCGAGGACTTCGCGTTGTTCGCGGAGCAGGCCGCCATGGGTGCGGAGAGCGCCGGCGGGCTGTCCGGGGACGACACCCTCGAACTGGGCGCCGATGTCCGGGCGATGCGCGAAGCGGAGCGGTCGCTCGCGATGCAGGCCTTCCGGAGCCTGCCCGAGCGGTGGCAGGCCGTGCTGTGGCACACCACCGTCGAGGAGGCCTCGCCGAGTGCGATCGCCCCGCTGTTCGGGCTCAGCGCCAACGCGACGGCGGTGCTGGCCAGCCGGGCCCGGGAGGGCCTCAAGCAGGCGTACCTCCAGGCCCATGTGAGTTCCGCGCTCAGCGCGGGCGGCGACTGCGCCCGGTACGCGGACCGGCTGGGCGCGTACGCCCGGGGCGGGCTGCGGATGCGGGCGGAGCGGGGGCTGCGCAAGCACCTGGAGGAGTGTGCCAAGTGCCGGCTGGCCGCCGGGGAGCTGAAGGACGTCAACGCGGGCATTCCCGCGCTGCTGCCGGTGGCGGTCATCGGGTGGTTCGCCGCCGGGTACGCCGCCAAGGCGGCCGGGGTGGTGGCCGGTGGGGCCGTCGCCGCCGGAGGTGCGGGGGCTGCCGCCGCGGCGGCGGGCGGGTCGTCGGCCGGGGCCGGTGCGGGGGCCGCGGGTGCGGGCGCCGGGGCTGCCGGGGCGGGGGCCGCGGGTGCCGGTGGGGCCGGGGCCGGTGGGGCCGGTGGGGCGGTGGTTTCCGAGGGGCTGGGGCTGCCGGCCAAGGCCGCCATCGCCGCCGGGATAGCGGTCGCCGCTGCCGCCGGAGTGGTGTTCGCGCTGACCGGGGACGAGCCCGAGCCGCAGGCCGGGCCCGCGCCCCGGGTGGTGGCGCCGGTGGCGCCCGAGGTGCCCGCGCCGGCCGTGTCCGCCGCACCGGAGTCGGTGCCGCCGGAGGCTCCGGCGCCCGCGGCGCGGGGGTCGGTGCCGCCCCGGCGGAGCGCCGCGCCGTCGGCCCCCGCGTCCTCGGCGCCGGCTCCGACGGCCGCACCGCCGTCCGCTCCGGCGAGCCCGCGGCCGAAGCCCTCCCCCACGCCGACGCGGGCCCGGCCGACGACACCGCCGCCGGTGCCTGCGCCGCAGCCGCCGCAGGGGTTCGCGCTCGCCGGGCTCGGGCATTCCGCGCTCGGCCGGCACACCGGTCCCGAGCTGGAGACCTGGCGCAGCAGCTGGGTGTGGCAGCGGTGGGGGCTGATGGTGGGCGGGCAGCGGTTCGGGCAGGGGATCACCGTGCACTCCCGCTCCACGGTGGAGATCACCCTCAACCGGCAGTGCACGAGCTTCTCGGCGCGGGCCGGGGTGGACGGGCTGTCGCTGCTGACCGACGGGACGGTGCGGTTCTCCGTCTACGGCGACGGGCAGCGGCTGTGGCGTTCGGACGCCCTCGGCCACGACGACGCCCCGGTGCCGGTCCAGGTGCCGCTGGCCGGGCGCTCGAAGCTGCGGCTGGTGGTGGAGCAGGCCGGGCAGGGGCACCTGCCGACGCTGGCCAGCTGGGCCGATGCGGTGATCAGCTGCCGCTGAGGCCGAGCACGGCGACGACCTCCGCCGGGGTCAGGGTCCGGCCCTCGGCCTCCGCCCGGGCCCGGCCGGCCGCCCCGAGGGCGGCGAGGGTGCGTTCCGGGAGCCCTTCCAGGGCGGCCTCCTCCGGGACCGAGCGGGGATGACCCGCGCGCCAGGCGGTGGCCGCCGCGAGGATGCGTACGCTCTCCTCGGGACGGCCGGCGTCGGCGAGGAACAGTGACGCCGTCTCGGCGATGCCCGCCAGGACGCGTTCCGCGCAGTGCGCGGCCACCGCCCCGGCGAGGGTCGTGCCGATCCTGGCCAGGCCCGCCTCCGGGCCGTTCTCACGGGCGTCCAGGACGGTCTCGATGAGGTCCAGCCCGGCGGTGAACTGGGCGGGCACGTTGATCCGTTCGCCCGCGGCCCTGGCGGCGGCGCACTCGGTCCGGGTGCGGGCGAGGTCGCCGCGCTGGAGGGCGAGCATCGCGGACAGGAACCGGCTGAAGGTGCTCACGTCGTACACCCCGCCCTGCTCGTCGGCCTCGCGGTCGGCCTCCGCCAGCAGTTTCTCGGCGGCGTCGAAGTCCCCCGCGCAGTACTCGGTCTCGGCGATGCGGGCGATCGCGAAGGGCGCCTCGATGCGGGCCCCGACCTCCCGGGCCAGCCGCAGGCACTCCTCGTAGGCGGCGCGGGCGGCGCCGTACTGGCTGCGCGAGAGAGCGGCTTCCCCGGCGGCGCTGGCCACCTGGGCGCGGATCCAGCGGTCGCCGACGCGGTGGGCGATCGCGTCGAGTTCGGCGAGGTCCGCGTCCACGCTGCAGAGGCCGCCGGTCATGTCGATGGCGAAGTGGGTGCGCATCAGCAGGGGGATGGCGAGTTCCCAGTCCCCGGCGTGGCGGCGGCAGTTGGCGATCGACTCGTCGATGCTCTCGTGGAAGTGCTCGACGTCACCGGTGAGGAAGCAGATCGCGGGCCAGAGCATGCCGGGGAACCGGGTGGTCTCCGGGGAGCCGTGGCGGAAGGCCTCCTTGACGCGGGCGGCCTGCTCGCGGTGCTCGGGCGTGCGGAAGCGGTCCGCGCCGGCGCTCTCGGCGAGCAGGAACATGTGGAGCATGCGCAGCCGCATGTAGGGCCAGTACTCCGGTGAGCCCTCGGGCGGTTCGACGGGGGTCCGGGCGAGGATCCGGGCGGTCCAGTCGGCGCCCTCGGCGCGGTAGTCGCGCAGCCACCAGAACCAGCCGAGGCCGGACAGCATGCGCTGGGCGATCTCGTCGCCTACGGCGTCCTGTTCCCCCTCGATGACGGTGTGGAGGGCGGAGCGGAGGTTGTCGAGCTCGGTCTCGAAGCGGCGGATCCAGGGGAGCTGGCCTGCGGAGCGCAGCAGCGGTTCGGCCCGTTCGGTGAGGGCGAGGTAGTGCTCGGCGTGCCGGAGGGCGGTGGCGCGGGCGTCGGCGGGGTCCTCGGCGAGGCGTTCGGCGGCGTACTCGTGGATGGTCTCCAGGAGGCGGTAGCGCATGCCGTCGGGGTCGGGCTCGGCGCCGACGAGGGACTTGTCGACGAGGGCCGCCATGGTGCCGGCGACGTCGGCGCGGGTCCCGCCGTCCGCGCAGACGGCCTCGGCGGCCTCCAGGTCGCAGCCGCCGGCGAAGGCGGACAGTCGGGCGAGGACGGTGCGTTCGGTGGTGTCGAGGAGGTCCCAGGACCAGTCGACGACGGCGCGCAGGGTCTGCTGGCGGGGCAGCAGCGTGCGGGCGCCGCCGGTCAGCAGCCGGAAGCGGTCGTCGAGCCGGTCGGCGATCTGGCGGGGGGTGAGCAGCCGCAGCCGGGCGGCGGCCAGCTCGATGGCGAGCGGCAGACCGTCGAGGCGGGCGCAGATCTCGGCGACGGCGGCCGGGTCGTCGCCGGGGCCGAAGCCGGGGCGGGCGGCGGCCGCGCGGTCGGCGAAGAGGCGGTGCGCGGGGCCGGGCGGCAGCGGATCGAGGGGGCGCAGGAACTCGCCCGGCACGCCGAGGGGCTCGCGGCTGGTGGCCAGGATCCGGACGCCGGGGCAGTGGGTGAGGAGGCGTTCGGCGAGTTCGGCGGCGGCGCCGATGACGTGCTCGCAGTTGTCCAGGACGAGGAGCAGGCGGCGGTGTGCGCAGTGTTCGACGAGGGCGGCGGTGGGGTCGTCGTCGGCGGCGGTCTTCTCGCGGGCGACGAGGCTGTTCTCGCGCAGGCCGAGGGCGCTGAGGACGGCGCCGGGGACGGCCGCGGGGTGGTCGAGGCGGGCGAGTTCGACGAGCCAGCCGGAGTCGGGGCGGGCGGCGGCCGCGTGCTCGGCGAGGCGTGTCTTGCCGGAGCCGCCGGGGCCGGTGAGGGTGACGAGGCGTACGCGGTCCAGGTCGGCGGCGAGGGCGGCGAGTTCGGGCTCGCGGCCGACGAAGGAGGTCAGGCGGGGGCGGATGTTGCCGCGGGGCTGCGGGGGCGGGGTCTGGAGCAGCTCCGCGTGCAGGGCGCGCAGCTCGGCGCCGGGGTCGGCGCCGAGGCCTTCGGCGAGGTCGCGGCGGGTGCGCTCGTAGGCGGCGAGGGCGTCGGCGGAGCGGCCCGCGGCGCGCAGGGCGCGGAGCTGCTGGGCGCGCAGTGATTCGTCGTACGGATGCTCCTGGATCAGCGTCTCGATCTCCGGCAGGAGTTCGGCGGGGGCGGTGGCGCCGCTGCGCAGGTCGGCCTCGACGCGGTCCCGCTGGGCGCGGGCGCGGCGGGCCTCGGAGGCGGCGGCGTACGCGGTGCGGGCGGGCTCGGGGAGGTCGGCGAGGGCGGGTCCGCGCCACAGGGCGAGGGCCTCGCGGAGGGTGGTGGCGGCGGTGGCGGGGTCGGTGGCCAGCTGCTCGGCGCCGAGGGCCGCGAGGCGGGTGAAGCGGTGGAGGTCGACGTCGTCGCGGGCGGCGGTGAGGCGGTAGCCGCCGGCGGGGTCGGTGGTGAGCTGCCCGGGGCCGAGGGCGCGGCGCAGTCGGGACACGAGGGCCTGGAGGGCGGCGGGGGCGTCCTGGGGCGGGTCGTCGCCCCAAACCTCGTCGACGAGGTCGGTGACGGACGCGGCGGCCGGGGCGCCGGCGCGGAGGGCGAGGGCGGCGAGGAGCGCGCGGAGGCGGGGGCCGCCGGGGGTGAGGGGAGCGCCGGTGTCGTCGTGGGCCTTGGTGGGGCCGAGGATTTGGTAGCGCACCGGGTAATTCTGCCTTGCCCCTGCCGGGGGTGGGTGGGGGTTTTCGGCGGGGCCGCCCCTGGCGGGCCTGGCGGGCCCGGGTGGGCCGGGCGGGCGGGGCCGGGCGGGCGGCGGGTAGCGCGGGCGGCTGCGGGGTGGGCCGCTGCGGGTGGGCCGCTGCGCGGGGCGAGGTCCCCTACCCGCCCTTCCTCCGTTCCCCGGGCTGCGCCCGGACCCCTTCTGGGGCTCCGCCCCAGACCCCGCGCCTCAAACGCCGGCGGGGCTGAGATTGGCGGGCGGGACTGGAAGGGGCGGCCGGCGGGGCTGGAGGGTGCCCGGCGGGGATGGGATTGGTGGGCGGGGCTGGCGGGGGCCGGGGCGTCAGCGGCCTGCCGGGAGGGCTCGGGGGGGTAGGCGGGGGAGGGGGGTCTCCAGGGGTGGGACCGCGCGGCGGCGGGGGGTGGAGGTGCCGGTCCAGCAGGTGCCCCGGCGGGCCAGGAGGCGGCGGAGCCACAGTTCCATCGAGACGAGTTCCGCGAGCCCGTCGAGCGGCACCGGCCTCCCCTCCGCCGCGTCGATCAGGGCCTGCTGGACCACCCGGGCGTCGACGAGGCCGGCGTCCGCGAGGAGCGGCGCCGCGAAGAGGGCCAGCAGGGAGGTGAGGGCGGCCCGCAGCCCCAGGCGGGTGGCGGTCTCGTTCGGGGTGTGGGCCGTGGCGCCCCAGCCGGGCGGGAGTTCGCGCACCCCGGCGGAGGCCAGGACGCTGCGCAGGATCTCGGCGCGGGCCCCGGGCTGTACGCGCAGGGACTCCGGCAGGGCGCGCGCGGCCCGTACGACCTGGTTGTCGAGGAACGGCGCGTGCAGGCGCTGGCTGCGGACCTCCACGGCCTGCTCGAAGACGCGGTGGTCTGCGGCGTGCCGGGCCAGCAGGGCACGGGCGCGGGCCTCGCCGGGGCGCAGCGAGAGCGGGGGCCGTCCGGCGGCGGTGCGCAGCCGGATCGATACTTCCGCCAGGGCTTCGCCGGTGAGCCAGCCCGCGGCGGGGCCGGGCCGGGACCAGGTGAGGGCGGCGAGTGAGGCGTCGACCGGCCCCGAGGCGGCGGCGACGGCCGCACCGCCCTCGCGCAGCCGGGCCGCGGCGGCCTCCATGCCCGCACGGTACGGCGTACGGGCGAGGCGGCGGGCGGCCGAGTAGACGGAGAAGGGGACGAGCAGCGGATCGGCGGGCGCGGAGCGGGCGAGGGCGGCGACGGGGCGCAGCAGGTGGCGGCGTCTGCGGTCGAGCAGGAGGTCGGCCATGCGGGCGGGGTGCGCGTCGAGGACGCGGCGGGCTCCGTGTCCAGTGAAGTGGTCGGCGGAGCCGGCGGCGAGGCGGCGGCGCTCGCGGGCGGCGGAGACGAGGGAGGGGCCGGGTTCGTCGGTGAGGGGGCCGTCGAGTTCCGCGTACGGGAGGGCTTCCTCGGCGGCGGCCACGACGACGTGGTGGAGGCGGGGGTCGGAGGCGAGGGCGTGGGCGCGTTCGAGTTCGCCCTCGCGGCCCTGCGGGGTGGCGAGGTCGTTGAAGGTGACGGCGAGGAGCCGTGAGCCGGAGCCCTGGAGGGTGCCGGGGGCGCCGGGCAGTCCGGCGGCGAGGAGGGCGAGGGTCGCGGAGGCGGTGCCGCCGGAGAGGTCGGCGCCCACGCCCGGCGCGGGGGCACCGCGGGCCGCGCGCCGGTCGGCGGGGCCCATTCCGGGCACGGGTCCGGGGTCGGGAACGAGTGTCTCGGGAGCATGCCGCGGAGCCGTGAGCCGGGCGCGCACCGCGGCGGTCAACGCTTCCCGTACGCCCTCCACCGCCCGTTCGGGGTCGGCCTCGGGGGCGGCGACGGCGAGGGAGGCCACCGGTTCGTAGCCGGTGATCTCCCGGGAGCCCTCGCGCAGGATCAGCGTGTGGCCGGGCGGGATGCGCCGGACGCCCTCGTACGGTGTGCCGTCGCCCAGTGCCTCGGGGCTGTCGGGGCAGGCGAGGAGGGCGGCGAGGTGGCCGACGTCGAGCTGTGCCTCGATGAGGTCGGCGAGCGGGAGTGCGGCGGTGGCGTAGGCGGTGCCGCCGGCCCAGGGGGTGTAGAAGACGGGCCGGGCACCGGCGAGGTCGCCGAGGACGGTGATGCGGCGTCCGGCCTGGACGACGGCGGTGTAGCTGCCGGGCCATTCGGTGAGGTGGCGCAGGGCGCCGCCGCGGGCGGCGTAGAGGGCGCGGCGCAGTTCGGCGTCGGTGGCGCCGCAGCAGCCGAGGACGGCGAGGCGGGTGAAGGGGTCCGCGGGGTCGGCGGTGACGGTGCGGATCTCGTCCGGGCGCCAGTCGCCGACGGCCCACAGCGGGTCGGGGTCGCCCCACAGGAGCTGGGCGCCGACGGGGTGGACGGTGCGGTCGGCGTCCTGGGCGGCGGGGTCGTCGGCGTACGCGGCGTCGGCGATGCCGCCGTGCTGCGGCGGCTCGGGGTGGGGCGGGCGGCCGTACGGGGATCCGTATCCGTCGGCGGCGTGGCCGTTGCCGGAGCCGTAGGGGTCCGCTGGTCCGCCGGGGCCGGACGGGACCCGCCCTGCCGTGCCGAAGCTCGCGGCGATACTGCTCCACCCGACCAACCAGCGCACCGCCGCCTCCCCCAGCCCGTGGGCAAATGACCGGGGCAACGGACGGCCGGGACGGCACGGACAACGTGCGTCGGCGTGCGTCGGCGCTTGGAGGGCGCGGCCGGCGGGACCCCGGGTGGCTCGGGGTCCATGCTGCCACGAGAAGGGCGTGCGAGAGTGACTTCGGGGGGCGCACATGTAAACGAACACGCCCCGGCCACACGGTATTTGGCGTTCCGTTCCCACCGCCCCATAGGTCGGTTTCGGCCATTCTTCGGCCGTACTGAGGGCCGGTACGGGCCCTCGCGCGGGGAGCCCGGGGAGGCCGCGGGGCGCGGTCCGGGAGGCGTCTCCCACCTCCCGGACCGTTCCGCCACCCGCGGGGATTGAGGCAGCGGCATCCCCCGGCCCACCGGATCCACGCGGCGGGCCGACCCACGCACCGCACATCGAATCGCCGGGCCCCGGGAGCGGCCAGAGCGCACGGCCGGGCGCACGGCCACACGGCCGGAGCACGAGCTGACACGTGCGCCCGGGGCACAACCCCCGGACCGACTGTGCACACGGACAACAATCTCGCCATACGGAAGTCGGGGCCTTAACGCTTGGGAGGCGGGGAACTACGCTGGGTTTACGAAATGCCGGGCGCCTATGCCCCGGCGGCGTCTGCGTTCCGCGTGTGACGAGGGGTGGCGCATGTCCAGGGAGCTCCGCGAGCCCAACGAGAAGCTCGGCGCCGTCCTCGCCCTGGCGGGCATCAGCAACGCCGGGCTGGCCCGGCGGGTCAACGACCTCGGCGCGCAGCGCGGTCTGACGCTCCGGTACGACAAGACGTCGGTGGCGCGGTGGGTGTCCAAGGGGATGGTGCCGCAGGGCGCGGCCCCGCACCTGATCGCCGCCGCCATCGGGGCGAAGCTGGGCCGTCCGGTGCCGCTGCACGAGATCGGGCTGGCGGACGCCGATCCGGCGCCGGAGGTCGGGCTGGCCTTCCCGCGCGACATCGGGGCGGCGGTGCGTTCGGCGACCGACCTGTACCGGCTGGACCTCGCCGGGCGGCGCGGTGGCGGCGGGATCTGGCAGTCGCTCGCCGGTTCGTTCTCGGTGTCCGCCTACGCGACGCCCGCCTCGCGGTGGCTGATATCTCCGGCCGACAGCTCGGTGGCCCGCGAACCGGGCCCCGCAGGCACCCCGGGCACCCCGGGCACCGCCCAGGAGGCACCCGCACCGGCACGCACACCCGCTTCGGCTCCCGGGCCGGCTTCCACCACCGCCGCCCCGCTGCGACGGACGCCGGAAACCCCCGCGCAGGGCGTTGTGCCCACGCAGCCCGGGCCCGAAACCGCACCGCCGGCCGTCGCGGCCGCCTCCGCTGCCGCTGCCACCGCCGTGCGGCCCGTACCGGACGCCGCCCCGCAGCGCGTGGGCCACAGCGACGTGGCGAAGCTGCGCGAGGCCGCCGAGGACGCCCGCCGCTGGGACTCCAAGTACGGCGGAGGGGACTGGCGTTCGTCCATGGTGCCCGAGTGCCTGCGGGTGGACGCGGCGCCGCTGCTGCTCGGCTCCTACACCGACGAGGTGGGGCGCGCCCTCTTCGGGGCGACCTCCGAACTGACCAGGCTGGCCGGCTGGATGGCCTTCGACACCGGCCAGCAGGAGGCCGCCCAGCGCTACTACATCCAGGCGCTGCGCCTGGCCCGGGCGGCCGCCGACGTCCCGCTCGGCGGGTACGTCCTGGCCTCGATGTCCCTCCAGGCGACCTACCGGGACTTCCCCGACGAGGGCGTGGACCTCGCACAGGCCGCCGTCGAACGCAACCGGGGCCTCGCCACCGCCCGCACGATGAGCTTCTTCCGCCTGGTCGAGGCCCGGGCCCACGCGAAGGCGGGCGACTCGGCGGCCGCCGGGGCGGCGCTGCGGGCGTCGGAGGGCTGGCTGGAACGCTCGCGGGAGGGCGATCCCGACCCGACATGGCTGGGTTTCTACTCGTACGACCGTTTCGCGGCGGATGCGGCGGAGTGCTACCGGGACCTCAAACTCCCGCGCCAGGTCCGCCGCTTCACGGAGCAGGCGCTGTCCCGCCCCACGGAGGAGTACGTTCGCTCGCACGGGCTGCGGCTGGTGGTGAGCGCGGTCGCCGAGCTGGAGTCCGGCAACCTCGACGCGGCGTGCGCGGCCGGCACCCGGGCCGTGGAGGTCGCGGGCCGGATCTCCTCGGCGCGGACGACCGAGTACGTGCGTGACCTGCTGCACAGGCTCGAACCGTACGGCGACGAACCGCGCGTCGCGGAGCTGCGCGAGCGTGCCCGGCCGCTTCTGGTGGCCCCCGCGTAGCCCGGTTGTCGGTGGTGGGGTGCAGTATGCAGGGGTGGGAGGTGTCAGCGTGGATTGCGACGTGCTGGTGATCGGTGGCGGGATCGTCGGCTTGTCGACAGCCCATGCCCTGTCACGGCTGGCCCCGGGTACCCGGGTGACCGTACTGGAGAAGGAGTCCGCGCCGGCCCGGCACCAGACGGGCCGCAACAGCGGGGTGATCCACAGCGGCATCTACTACCGCCCGGGATCGCTCAAGGCGCGCTTCGCGGTGAGCGGTGCCGCCGAGATGGTCAAGTTCTGTGCCGAGCACGGCATCCCGCACGAGGTGACGGGCAAGCTGATCGTCGCCACCGAGCGGTCCGAGCTGCCGCGGCTGCACTCCCTCGTCCAGCGCGGCCGGGAGAACGGCATCCCGGTGCGCGAGCTGGGACCGGCCCAGATCACGGAGTACGAGCCGCACGTCCGGGGCCTCGCCGCGATCCACGTCGGCACCACCGGGATCGTGGACTACGGGCAGGTCGCGGCGCGGCTCGCCGAGGAATCCGGGGCGGAGATCGTCTACGGCGCGGAGGCGGACCTGATCTCCCGCCGGCCCTCGGCGGTGGCGGTCCGCACGACCTCGGGCCGTGTGTTCCGCGCCCGCGTCCTGGTCAACTGCGCGGGGCTCCAGTGCGACCGGGTGGCCCGCCTGGCCGGTGACGACCCGGGCATGCGGATCATCCCCTTCCGGGGCGAGTACCACGACCTGGCCCGCCCGGACCTGGTCCGGGGCCTGGTCTACCCGGTGCCCGACCCGGCGTTCCCCTTCCTCGGCGTCCACCTGACCCGCGGCATCGGCGGCGGGGTCCACGTCGGCCCGAACGCCGTCCCCGCGCTGGCCCGCGAGGGCTACGGCTGGGGCACGGTCCGCCCGCGGGACATCGCCACGGAGCTCGCCTGGCCGGGATCCTGGCGGATGGCCCGGCGGCACTGGCGGTACGGGGCGGGGGAGATCCACCGCTCCCTGTCGAAGCGGGCCTTCACGGAGGCCGTACGCCGCCTGCTGCCGGCCGTCACGGAGGCGGACCTCACCCCCGCGGCGGCCGGGGTGCGGGCCCAGGCGGTGCTCCGCGACGGCACCCTCGTCGACGACTTCCTCATCCGCGAGGCGCCGCGGACGGTGCACGTCCTGAACGCCCCCTCGCCTGCGGCGACCGCGTCACTGCCGATCGGCCGCGAGATCGCCGCCCGCGCCCTGGCGCACCTCCGCTCCTGACTTCTTGACGCCGGGGCCGGTGGGTCGGCCTGCGGGGCGGGTCCGCTGCGCGGGGCCGAGTCCCCGACCCGCCCTTCGCCCGTTCCCCGGGGCTCCGCCCCGGACCCCGCGCCTCAAGCGCCGCGAGGCTGAAATGGCCGGCCGGAGCTGGATGTGCCGGTCGGGGGCGGGGACGGGGTGGGGTGTCGTCCGGGACTAAAACGAGATGAATTCGGCGCGAGGCACCTCGCACAACCGGACCCGGAACAGGCGCCGAACATCGAAGCCCGTCCCGGACGACACCCCACCCCGGCACCGACCCCGGCCCCGCAGCCACCCACCCGGCACCCCGCCCAGCAGGGCACCGCCACCGACCCCGCGCACCCCGTACCCCACACCCCCGCCCGGCAGGGCGACGCGGGGAGCCGGCCACCGCCCGGCAGGGCGACGCCCCGGGCCGACCACCGCCCGGCCAGGGCAAGGGCGGAGACCCGCGCCCCGAAGTAGAATCGCCGCATTGTGTCTGAGCCCCTGAACCCCCAGCCCAGCCTCCCCGACTCCCCGTCGGAGGCGTACACGCCGCCCAAGTGGCGCACCGAGCCGCGGTTCCCCGACGGTCCCGCGCCCGACCCCGCCGGGTCGCACCACGAGCGCCGGATCCGCAGCTTCCAGCCGCGCCGCAGCCGGGTGACCACCGGCCAGGGCGAGGCGCTGAAGCGGCTGTGGGGCACCTGGGGGCTCGACATCGACGGCCACGAGGTCATCGATCTGGAGAAGCTCTTCGACGGGCTCCCCGTCGTCCTGGAGATCGGCTTCGGCATGGGCGAGGCCACCGCCCAGATGGCCGCCGCCGACCCCTCCACCGGCATCCTCGCCGCCGACGTACACACCCCCGGCCAGGGCAACCTGCTCGCCCTCGCCGAGCGGGGCGGCCTCACCAACGTCCGCGTGGCGAACGGCGACGCGATCATCCTGCTCCGCGAGATGCTCCCGCCGGCCTCCCTCGCCGGGATGCGCGTGTACTTCCCGGACCCGTGGCCCAAGGCACGCCACCACAAGCGGCGCCTGATCCAGCCCGAGTTCCTCGACCTGGCCGCCACCCGCCTGGCGCCCGGTGCCGTACTGCACTGCGCGACCGACTGGGAGGACTACGCCGAGCAGATGCTCGAAGTCCTCACCGCCCACCCGGAGTTCGTGAACACCCAGGCCGACGGCGGCTACGCGCCGCGGCCCGAGTTCCGGCCGCTCACCCGGTTCGAGGGGCAGGGCCTGGACAAGGGCCACGTCGTCCACGACCTCCTCTTCGCCCGGCGCGGCGCGGAGTAGATCGAACCGGCAGTCGAACCTGACTCCAAGAACTGACAAACGTCACTCGGAGTGTCCGACCCACTCGCTAGGGTCATCATGTGTACCGAGCGCTCTCCCGTGTGCTCGCACGCCCATCGGGCACGGCCCGCATGTGCGTGCTCGGCGCGATGCTCACCGCCACCGGGGCCGTGATCCTGGAGCTCGTGCGGGAGCAGACCGGCACGGCCGGGTTCTTCGTGGGCCTCGGCCTGGCCCTGCTGCCGGTGCCGCCGCTGATGGCGGCGTTCCGGTGGCTGGGCCGGGCCGCGCCGGGCCCCTGGCGGCAGTTGTTGTTCTGCTTCGGCTGGGGGGCCTGCACCGCGGCGCTGATCGCGATACTGGCCAACAGCTTCGCCACGGAATGGATGGCCGCGGCCTCCACCGACCCCTCCGCCGCCGACCGGCTCGGCTCGGTCGCGATCGCCCCGGTGGTGGAGGAGACCGCGAAGGCCGCGGCGCTGCTCCTCGTCTTCGTGTTCCGAAGACGGCGGTTGACCGGCGCCGCCGACGGGATCGTGCTCGCCGGGTTCACCGCCACCGGCTTCGCCTTCACCGAGAACATCCTCTACCTGGGCAACGCCTTCGAGGAGGACCTGGCCAACGGCACCCGGGTACTGGACTCCGTGACGGCGGCGACGTTCTTCGTGCGGGTGGTGCTGTCCCCGTTCGCGCACCCCCTCTTCACGGTGCTCACCGGCCTCGGCTTCGGCGCGGCCGCGCTCACCGCCCGCCGTGCGCGCAGGACCGGGCTGCCCCTGCTGGGCCTGGCCCTCGCCATGGGAGCCCACGCGCTGTGGAACGGTTCCTCGCACTTCGGTGAGTACGGTTTCTACCTGGTCTACGGCTGCGTGATGGTCCCGGCGTTCGGGCTGCTGCTGTGGCTGGCCGTGCGGGTCCGGCGGCAGCGCCTGCGGGCCGTCGCCGCCGAGCTGTCGGTGTACGCCGCCGCGGGCTGGCTCAGTCCGGCGGAGGTGCCGGCCCTGGCTTCGATGCCGGCCCGGTCACTGGCGCGCGCCCTGGCCCGCCGCACCGGAGGCCGCCCCGCCGCCCGCGCGGTGTCCCGTTACGCGGCGGACGCCGCCGCCCTCGCCCTGCTGCGCCGGCACGCCCGGCAGTCCGGCCCGGGCGGCCGGGACCCGGAGTTCGCCGAGCGGGAGCGCGAGTTGCTGCACCGGCTCTGGCACCGCCGGGCGACGGCCGCGCCCGCGCTGGCCCGGGCCGCCGTACTGGAGGAGCTGCTGCCCGCTCCGCGCCGGCTCCCGCAGGCCGCGGCCCCGGCGCCCGCGCGGATCTTCGTACCGGCGCCCAGGACTCCGGAGCTGTCGCCCTCCCCCGGCTAGGCCGTGCCTTTGCCGGGGGTGTCCGTCAGACGTCGAGGCCCTTCGAGCCCAGCCATGCCAGCGGGTCGATCGTCGAGCCGCCCTTGCGCACTTCGAGGTGGAGGTGGGCACCGGTGACGTTGCCGGTCGCGCCGACCCGGCCGATGGTCTCGCCGGCGCCCACGGAGCCGGAGGTCACGGACATCGAGGAGAGGTGGCAGTACCAGACCTCGGTACCGTCGTCGAGCTTGAGCACGATCCGGTAGCCGTAGGCCCCGGACCAGCCGGCGGAGATGACCTTGCCGCCGCCCACCGCCTTGACGGGGGTGCCGGTCGGGGCGGCGAAGTCGAGGCCGGTGTGGTAGCCGGAGGACCACATGGAGCCGGCGACCCCGTAGTGGGAGGTGAGGGTGTAGGAGGAGGTCGGCAGGAACCAGCCGCCCGCCGACTGCGAGCCGGAGCCGGAACCCGTGCCGGAGCCCGCCGCCGCCTTCGTGGCGGTCTGCTCGGCGGCGGCCTTGTCGGCGGCCGCCTTCTCCGCGGCGGCCTGCTCGGCGGCGACGCGCGCCGTCTCGGCCTCCTTGTCGGCGGCTTCGCGCTGGAACTTGGCCTCCTGGGCGGCGCTCTCGCGCGCCGCCCGCTCGGCGTCCGCCCGGGCCTGGGCGTGGTCGGCGTCCTGCTGCGACTCGGCCTGGAGGAGGATGCGGTTGAGGAGCGCCGCGCCCGCGTCGCCGCCCTGCTGCGGCACCGCGGCGGTCTCCGTGCCGCCCGCGACGCCGGTGCCGGTGCCGGAGTCGGCCGCGGCGGCGGTCCGTACGGCGTCGTCGCCGGTGCCGGAGTGGCCGCCCCCGCCCAGCAGGTCGGGCATGGATATGGAGACCTGGGGCCGGTCCTGCGCGGTGGCGATGCCGCCCGCGCCGACCGCGGCGATCACGCCGACGCCGAGCACGGTCGAGCTGCGGGCGAGTCCGCCGCGCGGCTTGAGGACGCGGTGCTTGCCGCGGAGCGGGCGCGCGGAGTCCTCCGTGGGATTCCACTCGCCCCAGGCTCCGGCGGTGGGCGTCTCCTGGACGTCGATGCCGTCAGGGGCAGGCGAGTTGGAGGCCACCGGGGCACACTCCTCATGGGCGAGAACGCACACGGGTGCCGTCGTTGCGACGGCTGGGACGACCGCGCTGCGTTATCGAACGGTAATCTACGCGGGGGAATGATTCCAAGCCGAAGCGACTGATCGTTAACACCAATCGGCCACGCCCCGAACAGCTTTGGCCTCCACATTCGCCGCAGCGAGTTACAACTCCGGCAATTCCCCCTCCCCGCCCCCATCACTTCAGCCACACCGGCAAAATGACGCACTGTCAAGCACCTTGCCCAGAGCGCCCTTTCGGCCACGCAGGGTGACCCCCCTCCACTCATTCACGGGTCGTCGCGGCGCACCACCGGGACGGTCCTCCTGCGCTCCGGCTGCCCCTCCCCCGCCCGCCCCACCGCGAGCAGCGCCATGTCGTCGGTCGTACCGCCGCCGGTGTGCCGCCGCACATCGCTGCTGAGCGCGCCCAGCAGCTCGTCCGGCCCCGGGAAGACCCGTCCCCGCAGCCGGGCCGCCGGATCGTAGAAGGTGCCCGAGCCGTCCCTCGCCTCGGTCAGCCCGTCGGTGTACAGCAGCAGCGTGCTGCCCGACGGGAAGGGCCACTCCCCCGGCGGGACCGTCCCGTCGGCCGCCAGCTCGCCCAGGCCCAGCGGCAGCGCCGGCTCGGCCGGGGCCAGTACCGCCAGACCGCCGTCCGCGTACAGCAGCAGCGGCTCGGGGTGGCCCCGGTTCAGCAGCCGCAGCCGTTCGGCGCCGGGCGGGATCTCGCCGAGCACGCACGTGGTGAACCCCTCCACCGCGTCCAGGCTGCCCCGCCGCGTCCCCTCCCGGGCCAGGGCGCGCTCCAGGCGCCGTGCGAGCCCCTCCAGGGTCGGCTCGGTCTCCGCGGCCTCCCGGAAGGCCCCCAGCACCACCGCGACGGCCTCCACGGCCCCCAGCCCCTTGCCGCGTACGTCGCCCACCGCGAGCCGCACGCCGTACGGGGTGTCCTGGACGGCGTAGAGGTCCCCGCCGATGAACGCGTCGGCCTGCGCGGCCTCGTACCGGGCGCAGACGTGCAGCCCCGCGATCCGCTCGGCCGGGGTCGGCAGCACGGCCCGCTGCACCGCCTCGGCGATCCCGCGCGCCGAGGCGAGCCGCTCGCCGCTGCGCCGTACGACGAGGTTGATCAGCAACGCCAGCCCGGAGACGGTCAGCACCGTCGCCAGCTCGGTCAGCGCCTCCACCTTCCAGCTGGTGCCGTTGTGGACGTGCAGGCCCACGACCACCAGCGAGGCGGCGATCCCGGTCAGCGCGGTCGCCCGGAGGGTGAACAGCGGCGCCGCGATCAACGGGGCCGCGGTGAAGAAGGGGGATCCGGTGAAGCTGGGCGGGGTCGCGAGGTCGAAGACCGTCCCCAGCACGATCAGCAGCACCGGCAGCATCCGCACCACCCGCCGGGCGGCGCCGTCCGCGCTGCCGTCCTCGCCCTGCCGGCCCAGCCCCACCACGCTGCTCTCCTGCCGCCCGGTCGCGCCCCGCCCCTCCAGGCTGGCGGCAGGCCGTCCCGTACGGCGAGCGGACCGGGCCGAAGGGGTGACACCCCGCGCCCCGGGAGCAGCCCCGGCCCCGGACACGACGAAGGCCCGGTTCCAGAAAGGAACCGGGCCTTCGTACTGAGTAGCGGGGACAGGATTTGAACCTGCGACCTCTGGGTTATGAGCCCAGCGAGCTACCGAGCTGCTCCACCCCGCGTCGGTAAACCCAACTCTACGTCATTCGGGGGACGGCTCTTGCCAATTAACCCGCCCACACCCCCAAAGAACGACATAACCGCAGGTCAGAGCCCCTAGAACTGCTCCAATCCGGCGCCCGGAGCAGTGGACCGGGTCCCGGCGTGCGGGCCTTGGGGCGGGATCAGGCCACCGGCCGGACCCAGAACGACGAAGCGCCCCGTCCGAAGAAGTCGGACGGGGCGCTCGACGCAGGTCCCGGGGAGGATTCCCCGCCCTGCGAGCGGTAGGCCATGTCGGACTCGAACCGACAACCAACGGATTAAAAGTCCGCTGCTCTGCCAATTGAGCTAATGGCCCTCCATGTGCTCACCCCAGAGCATAGCCGGAGAGGGGCTGCTGACCGATCGGGTATCGCCGGGTGTGGCTCCGGCGGTTTCCCGCCACCCGGTGCGGGTGGGGCGAAACGGCCGGAAATGGGCTCGGCCCCCACCGCACCGGAGTGCTGTGGGGGCCGAGCCTTCGTCAGGTGGCGCTCAGGCGTCAGCCGTTGCGCTTCCAGCGGGGCTTGTCGTCGCGGCGGAAGCCACCACGCTCGCCACCGCGGTCGTCACGGTTGAAGCCACCGGACGGACGGTCATCGCGACGGAAACCGCCGGAGGAGGGACGGTCGTCGCGGCGGAAGCCACCACGGTCGCCACCACGGTCGTCACGGTTGAAACCACCGGACGGACGGTCATCGCGACGGAAGCCACCACCACGGTTGTCGTCACGACGGTCATCGCGGCGGAAGCCACCCGACGGACGGTCATCGCGACGGAAACCGCCACGGTCGCCACCACGGTCGTCACGGTTGAAACCACCGGACGGACGGTCATCGCGACGGAAGCCACCACCACGGTTGTCGTCACGACGGTCATCGC